>CAYRYU010000148.1:0-13793 GCA_964428355.1 uncultured bacterium | reverse complement strand
TAGGGGCTTGAAATAGCGTGGGCCAAGGGAAGGGGGCGGATTGCCCCCTCCCTCGGAACCATTCCATTCAAGGTCACTGACCGAACATCGACTCTGAGGTGGGAACCTGGCCGGAAACCGGGCAGGTGCTGCCACCCTCGATGACCGTACCGGAGGCATTCGTTGCCGGAATCGGCAAACCATCGTCGGTTCCCGCGCCAAGCTTCTTCAGGATGGCATCCATGCGTTTGAGAATGATTGACATGCTTGTCTGAACCGCTTTTACGGCGGTCCGGTTGATCTCGGCGGATCCTGTTCCAACGGCAGGCGTCTGGAGCTTTTCGAGAAGCAGGTTCAGTTCGCCCAGAGCGCTCCGAAGGTCCTGGAGTTCGGCGGTCAATTCTTCTTTGTCAGCCACAGGGGCGGTCCCAGAGGCAGGAGGCGTCTGCTGCCCCCCCCGTCCATCCTGGGGGATCTTGGGAGGACGATTTTTCCCCTTCTTCTTGCCGCCCTTTTTCCCTGGCTTATCGGGCCTCTCCTTGTCGGGTTTTTCCTTGTCGCCAGGTTTCCCGAGGTTGGTCTTCTCCCCGGTTTCCTTGTTTTCCTTGATGACGTTTCCGTCTTTGTCGTAGGTATAGGTGTTATCCTTGGTCTCGAACCCACCATTCCCGAGGTCCTTGGCCTTGTCGAAATCATCGTCATCGTCGTCCCCAGTATCAGCGGGAGGCTCTGCCGGCGGATCTTCCTTGTCGGAAATATCCTCAGCAAGGTCGCTGCTGGGATCATCCGGATCAGCTATCGCGAATGCCCTATCGCCTGAACAAGCCCAGAACCCCGTCAACAGAATCACCAGGAACACCAGTTTCTTCATGAAATTCCTCCTTTTGGAATTCTCCAAGATAAGCCGCTCAGGGAGCGGCATTTTCAACGGCTTTTCGGTCGTCGTCAACCACCTTGCTGATGTAGGACTGGAAATCCGGGAAACCTTTCTGAATATGGCAATTACAGGTCATCTGGTTGATCTGAAGAGGATACATACGGGCTAGATTCAACCATTTGGTCGAAATCAACAGCGCTTTCCCGAACATCCCTTCAAACACGAACTTGGCGTGTCTCTGGGAGTCGAGGGCGAATTTGTCCTGGAAGGATTCGATCATTCCAGGCGAAAGCATGCTGTCCTGTCGGAGGATCTGCCCCGTCTCGCCAGTCTGGGTCTCCGGCACGGTCAGCTGGTCGGCAAGGATTCCCTTGATCTGGGTTACTTCAGTATTCGCCTGGGGCGCGACAATGTTCATATTGAGTACCGTCTCCTGGGCGGAAGAAGGTCTTCCGGCAGGGGAAATCACCGACCCGACAATCGCCGAAACCTGGAGCCTCGTCGGGCTTGTCGGCGCTGCAGGCGGGACTCCGGGGTCATCGATGGGCCAGAGAGGAAGGCCGTTGGAAGCCGTCCCAAAAGGGGGAACACCGGGTGGGGAAGAACTCATGCCCTTGTTGATAACCGCTTGCCGCTGGATCCTTCTGATCCTTCGGCGCTCCTCAATATCCGCTGCTTCTTTTGTGGAGTTCGTTCCTCCGCCTCCAGATACCACCGTTTTATCGGAGGGGTCGTCCTTTTCCGTGGGGGAATCCTTTGCTTCCGTTGAGCCTCCCGCGTCCGTGGGAGAATCACTCATATCCTCGGCAAGATCGGAGCTTGGATCATTGGGATCCGCGATTGCAATCACTCTTGCTTCCATGCAGAACCAGAAGCCGACCAGCAGAATTCCAAGGCAGATCAGTCTTTTCATACGAATCCTTCCCTGAGATCTGGTTTTCCTGATTTTCCTGATATCACCCGAACCTCCATCAATGAAAGGCCGCATCCGGCCCGACAGGTTTTCCGGGTTCTCCCGCCCCAGGTCCAGCGGGATTCGTGGGCTCAGTGTGGGATTCTTCCGGGGCCAATCTCCCCTCCTTGTCAATCAAAACCGCCTGCCCCCCTTCGAGGAAACCCTTTTCCCCGCTGGTCGATGCCACTTCCACCGATCCTTCGCTCACGCGGACCCGGGTGCTTCCATCCGTTTTCACCACGACCTCGAAACGAGTCCCGTGGACCCCCAGCACCGCAACCGGTGTGGTAACGTGAAAGGCTATCCCTTTGCCGGGGGGGACTTCCACGCCCAACCTTCCCTCCCCCACCTCGACGGCTTTGGAAGCCAGCCGAATTCTTCCGCTCTCCACGCTCACCCGGACGCCCGACTCGTTTCGAAACGAACGGGCGGCGGGGCATTCGATCCATTGTCCCATGGTTTTGGAATCTTGTCCAAGGTCGAGACGGCTCCAACCTTCCGGAGACCAGGAAGCCTGGAATTCTTCAGAACGGGCTTGCGCGGGAGGGGAAACATGGGAAGCCCGAAAAGCCACTCCCAGACCAATTGCGACGACCAAAACCGCTACCCCGATGGCGGCGGTCCAGAAACCGCCCCAGGCCGGCATGGAAACCGGGGAATGGTTCTCAGAAGCAGGCAACGACCTTTCCCGCCAACGCACTGAAGGGGCCGCCCTCCTGATCAAACTGAAATAGTCATTGAAGGGCCGGTCGATATGTCCCAACCTGGAAATCGCCTTTTTGCATTCTTCGCAACCCTGTGCATGGTTCATGTCTTCCCTGGTGGGGGAACCGGGAGTTTCCTGAGCCAGGAGCCTCTCGAGCATCGCTTTTCCGTGATCGCATCGGACAGTCACGTTTCGGATTCCTCCAGAAGTTCCATTAAGCGCATCCGGGACTGGGATAGATGGCTTTTTACCGTTCCGGTGGGGATCTCGAGAGCTTTTGCGATCTCCTCGCAGGTCATACCGAAGAAGAACTTCATTTCCACGACATCCCTTTGGATCTGGGGAAGGACATCCATGACCTTTCGCAGGAGGTGCTTCTTGACCGAATCGTTTTCGAAATCGGGCATACTCTGGACCAGGACATGATTTCCCAGGTTCGATTTCTCCAGGTTCCGACGGCGTTGGTTGTTGAGCAGGAGATTTCGGCAGATGGCCATGAACCAGGGCTTGAACGAGCCCTCGGGCCGGAACGAGGAAAGGTTCTCGAAGGTTCTCAGGAAAGCCTCCTGTGTCAGGTCCCGGGCAAGCTCGGGGTTCTTCCCGCACCTCTGGAAAAAGAAGTGATACGCCAGCGGTCCGAGTTGTTCCACGAGTTCGGAGAACCGGTCCTTTTTCCCGGAAATGATTTCCTCGAGGATTTGGGGATCTATGGAATCAGGCATCACGATTTCGAAAGTCAACAAATAATAAACGCGAGAGGAAAAAATGGTTGAAAATTCTTCCTCATTTTTTCCTATGGCTCGAAACGGAAAATCCAGTTGACGGCTTCGGAAGCATTCGGGACCCCCCGCGAAAGGAACCAGGAGAACCTCGATTCGCGGATTTTCCGGCCATCGTTGTCGGGAATTCCAAGAACGATCCTAACATTCATCAGGTCGACGTTGGGCAGGTCATAGGAAACCAGGAAGTCCTCGATGAAGCCGGTTCCGTAGGACTGGGCGTTGAGGATTTTTCCCGCTGTGTCTTCCTGGGTCCGGACGACTTCGTGCCTCACCTTGTCGAATCTATATCTGACGCGGGTGAACTTCCCTTCGCGAAGGGTGCAGAAGAGGATCTCAGTGGCTTTGTCCGGGGTGGGCGACCCATTGATCGACATTCCCGCAATCCCTTTCGTGGTTTTCACGACCCAGGGGAGAAGCCCCTGGACGTCGAACTGGAGCGAACGAAACAGGAGAGCGGTGGCCCTGATATGCGAGGTGACCTCCTGCCCCTGCTGGCTTCCACGGGTTGCAGTGGAAAGGAACGAGTATCCACCCATCAGGATGAAACTTACGACCACAGTCGCAATGATCATCTCGACAAATGTGACCGCTGACCGGGGTCGGCTCGTCATTCGGTGCACAGGGAGGAGAACACCGCCTCCCGCCTCCTTTCCCCGCCCTCCTGCCAGCTGACCTTGAGGGAGAAGAGCTTGACCGGTGTTGGAAGGCTCACGTTAACCTTCTCGATCTCGTAGTCGAGAGTGAAGTTGTCCTTTTTCAGTTCCTGAATCGTGAAACTGCACCCGGGCCCTACCCGGAAAACCGCCGTCCCGCTTGCGTCGATGGATTGAGGTGTGAGAGGCGACCATCCCGCATCCACCAGGAGAGAAGGTCGGAACTTCCGCGCCTGGGAAAGGAAACTCACCCCATAGGTCATGGCTTCCATTTCCCTAATGCTTACTTTGAGAATTCCTTTCGATTGGATATAGGCCGACCAGATGTTGAATACCAGGAATCCGACCAGCACAAGTGCGACGAGGGCTTCGAGAAGCGAAACCCCTTTCGGAACGTTTTGCCCGGAACATCGAGGGCGGGGAAACTCCTGGTTCCTCATAGAAAGTCCTTCCCTCTCACGGGAGACGGAATTCCCGGGCCAAGAATCATTACAAAACCTCGATTCCAGGAGGCTGGAACGGTCTGGTCGAACTGGGGTTCGAAAGTGACGGTTCCCCCGAAGTTCCTGAACCGGGCTCCGTCTAGATAACCGACCGAAAGGGAGCCACGCAATGCGAAATCGGTTTCCGGGACGAGGGTTCCTCGGGGGGCCATCAGGATGACCGATTCCAACTGGTCACCCGCAATCTGCAGGTCGTTTTCGAGAGAGACCAGAACGAGCATTCCCGCCCCCTGGGTATCAGACGGAGATTTGCGGATGGACCCCGTCCGGATCTTTCCCTTCACCAACAGCACCGCCGGGGCTTCGATGAAGAAAGGGTTGGGAAGCGTCAGGTCACCCTCGATGAGTCCGGTAAATGGTTCATCGATGTAATACTCAGTCCGTCCCCCCACCAACCTGCGTTTGACAGGACCGGTCGACCCTAGAAACTCTTCCTGGCGGCTGAACCGGTAGGCACAACCCGCGAAATCGTCCTTCTCCAGATCCTGGAGGGGATCGAAAACCGTCAAGTCGGTCTTGAACCGGATGTTGGTTCCGCCAGGCTCACTTGGAAGCTGGAAGTCCTTTCCATCGTTTGGATAGTCCGCATCGGGCAGGAAATTCTTCAACTCCGGGGGGAATTTTCTCTGGGGACCGAGATCGAACATGAGGTCGTAGAGGCTGTTAAAGGCGAAAGATGATGGAACGAAGTCGGAACTCAGCTTTGTCATCAGTGGGACGTAATCCTCCCAAGTGGGTGAAACCGAATCGAGATTGTAGGGGAAATCGGGGTTCCCCATGTTGCCGTCGAGCATCCCTGCGCCCCAGGCGGTCACAGGAAGGGGGCGCCCGAGAAGTGGCCGGTACTGATCGAATGAGGGGATCCGTGGCAAGGGAAGGACCCAGCTTTCCCCAGGAGCGTTCAGGTCGGCGATTCCGTCGTCGTTCGCATCGTAGATGAGGGCGGAATAAAGGGCCCAACGGGCGAACACCTTCCCGAAAATCTTGGTTGGAGACATGAACTCCTTGTTCCCGAACAACCTTAGGAAACTGATCTTTTTTAGGTACGACCCGAGCTGGGGTCCGACAAGCGGCTGGAACATCGCATTGGTGACCCAGTCGGTCATGCACCCGGAAGGGGTGAAGCGGACCTTGACCTTGAAGGGGCCTGGATCGGAGGACCTTTTCGAGGGCAACGGTTGGGTTACCGCTGCGGGAAGCCTCGTCATCCCAGGAGTAAGGAGATGGTCGGGCCAGAACATGAAGAATTCGGACTGTTTGAACCCCGGGTGCGTTCCGTCAATGTTCAGGTTGGTTTCCCCCCCGAGAAAAACCCAACCCGAAGTCTGGAACAGATCACGCTTTGTGGCCCCGAACTGGTTTGGTGGGGGATGGTTGAACAGGGTTAGCAGCTTCTGGTTTGCCCCCGGATCCTGGAACCCCTTCTCAACTGTGTTGAAGGCTTCCCGGCTGATGCACTGCCTGACGAAAAGGGTGAACTTGGAGGTCACCCTGGGGAGAATCTGGGAAACCTTGAAATCCCTTGAAAACCCGAAGGAAAATCGCACCTTCTTGTACTCGAGCGAAACAGTTGTCTTGAGATTTCCGGTTCTGGCGGCCCAGGAATCCGCTTGTCCTCCGGAAACGGGGTCCAGCGAAAACCTCGATTCCAAATCGAGATTCCGGATATCGAACTTCTTCGAGAGGAACTCGAGGGAGTTGGATGTCTTCATCTCCTCTATGTCATCAGCCTTTAGCACCAGGTTCTCGAGAACCCCGCCGGTGGGATCCAGAGGGGAGGAGTTGCCCGACGGAGGAAAGAGAACCGGGCAGCCCGCGCGTCGTTTCAGGGCATCTTCGAGCAGGATACCAAAAAGCCGGAAGGAGGAAAGAGCAGCCTGATAGGCGCATTGCTCGTCGAGAAGGGTGACTGTGGTCGACCTGAGCTGGAGCGAGGTGGTCGAAAGCGAAAATATGACAAGAAGTAGAAGGCCCAGGATACAGAACAGGATGAAAAGGACGAACCCCTGGCGTCCCCTTACTCGCTTCCCAGGCTTAACCGGCTTCAACTGCCTTCCATGATTCGATGAATCAATTTTTTCGGGCGTTCCAACTCGCATGTTCCGGCCTATTCTATCCTTATTCGACCCAACACACCATCGTTCCAACAAAAGGGGATGAATGGTGGAGGATCATGGGAATCGCCTGCCCGGGCCAACATCGGAAGACTTCCGATACAAGACGTGTCTTCGAAGGGGGCTTCCAAGAGGAATGGAAGGGTGGTCGAAATCCTCTCCTGGATCTCTCGACATTCCAATCTTTTCCATTACTCGGCGGGATGCAACGTTTGCAGAAGAGGTGAATGAGACGATTTCGGGAAGGCGGGCAACCCGGAAACCGAAATCAAGAGCTGCCAGAGCACCTTCCGTCGCGTATCCGCGATTCCATGAATCGAAGGCGATCCGCCAGCCGATTTCGACGCATGGGGTGAAAAAGGCTTGGAAACGCGGCTTGGAGAGCCCGACAAAGCCGATGAAGGATCCACTTTCCAAGGTTTCCAGCGCCCAGAGTCCGAACCCGTTTTCCTCGAAATGTCTTTCGATCCGCTCCACCAAGGCATCGCTTTCCTCGCGGGAAAGTGGGGCGGGAAGGAACCTCATAACCCTCGAATCTGCGTTAAGAGTGGCAAAGGGTCCGATGTCGGCTTTTCGCCACCTCCGGAGAAGAAGACGTTCGGTCTTGATCATCTTGGGCTCCATGTTTCTCTGATTCTCCCATGGGCCTCGCTTCTGTGCAATCCCTAATCGAACCGGTTCGCGGCTCGAAGGGAGGGGCCCTTAAGGAATCTGGACGGTTTCTGGGAGGCTGTCCGGCGGGAATCCATGGATCAGTTCATTTTCCTGTGGTTTTCGGTGACCAATCCGTTTGGAAAACGATCCGCCGGGTTGATTTTGCCCAGGGTAGGTACTAGAATTGAACCCGGCTCCAACATAACCGAAACCCGAAAGCGCCAGTGAGGAATCGATGAACCCACTTCTGATTTTCGCATCCCTGATCGGAATGAAGAAGTCGGAACATGATGAATTCATAACCTGTCCAAGCTGCGGAAAGCAACAACGGCCGCCGGGGGACCTGAAGTTCCACTGTTCCGAATGTCAGTATCGGATACCTTCCATCTCCGTGGAACGCGATGCCCATGCCCTGCGATGGATGACGCCTTCGTTTTTCTACGAAGTCGCCCTCGTTATCTTGGGCCCGATTCTGGCGTTGATCGGGTTGAAGGGATTCCTGATCCCCAATGGGTTGATCGACGGTGGTGTAACAGGGATCTCAATGCTCTGCTCCCGCGTTTTCAAACTCGATCTGGCTTTCTTCCTCGTTTTGATCAACATCCCCTTCATCTATTCATCCTACCGGTTCTTCAACAGGGAGTTCGCTTTCAAGGCTTCGTTTTGCATCCTTCTTCTCTCGGTCCTGCTTCCGTTCGTCGAGATCCCGAACTTCACGCAAGATCGAATGCTGGATTCGGTCTTCGGAGGCTTCTTCCTGGGCGCAGGCATTGCCCTTTCGATCCGGGGTGGAGGGGTGCTGGACGGAACCGAAATACTGGCGCTGATCATCAGCCGAAGGTTCCCCGCGACCGTTGGCGATTCGATTCTCATCTTCAACGTCCTGATCTTTTCCTCCGCGCTCCTCGTGCTTCCTCCCGAACAGGTCCTTTATTCCATCCTAACCTATTTTTCCGCCTCGAAGACCGTGGACTTCATGATGCATGGAATCGAATCATACAACGGGGTTTTCGTCATCTCGAACCAATCCCATCAGATCAGATTCTCGCTCGTTAACGAACTGGGACGTGGCGCAACAATCATCAAAAGCCGGGGTGGATATTCCGAACGGGACCAGGAAATCCTCTTTTGTGTCCTGACCCGCCTGGAAATCAGCAGCATGAGAAGGCTGATCGAAAAAAGCGACAAGACCGCCTTCGTCGTCGTTTTCCCAATCAGTGATGTCCAAGGCGGAATGGTGAAGAAAATCCTCTTCGAAAAACACATCTAAATCGGGGACATGGGAATCTTCTCCGATTTCGGGGACATGGGAATCTTTTCCGATTTTTTCGGGGAGAATCCGGGTTTTCGCCCCCGTTTTTTGGGAATGAAGTTTCGCCCGATTATCAGTTCGGTCTCAACGAGGAACTCCCTGTTTCCGAGGGGCCGGCTAGAACGAAAACTCTTTTCAAGAACCATCTCGTCAGGTTCGGTTTTCAACTCGTTTTCCAAAAACACCCTCCATTCCGTCGGGGGGAGGAATTCCTCCTTGAGATTGAGAAAAGGGTCGGAGCCCCCCAGCAGGTGGGTTCTGGCACTGCTCCAGGGGTAGTCTTCGGGATTCCGCACGATCCCGCCACGAACCGGGTTGAGTTCCACATAGCTCATTCCCCGAAAAAAATAGACGGGATCCATGGCGCAGGAGAAGAATCGACCCTGCCAGAGGAACCCCCGCCAGCCCATTCGACGGTTGATTTCCCATGTGTATTCGCGGTGGACTTCCCCCATCACCTGTGCCAAGCACTTGTCTGATGACGGCACCACGATCAGATGGACGTGATTCGGCATTAGACAGTAACCGATTACCTTCAAGTCCTTTTCGAAGCTTTTCGCTTTCAAAATTTCCAGATACCTCTCATAATCGGAATTCTGGAAAAAGGTGTTTTGGCGCCTGTTCCCTCGCTGGGTGACATGATGGGGAAGCCCAGGAAGAACGATTCGTGGAATTCTGGCCATTTTCCCTCCTTTCGGGTTTCTTTACTTAGGAATCACCCGAAATGAGGGGTTGGGGAAAAGAATCTCATGTCCCCTTTTTGGAAAAGATTCTCATGTCCCCTTTTTGTGGTGTTGGGTGGCTTGGAAGACGAAGGTTTCGAGGTTGGTTTCGCGGTTGGGCAGGATGGTTCCGTCGTAGATCATGTCGACGAAGGGGACCTTGCGGCGCATTTCGACTTTGAGGATAGAGCTCGCGATGGTGCTGGGCATGCATGTGAAGGGCATGGCGTTCACCACTCCGTCGAACCCGTCTTGGTTGAATGCAAGGGCTCCTCCGATCGAGAGAATAGCTTCGCCATTCACGTGGTTGGAGAAGATTCCCTCGACCAGATGCAAGAGATGGGTTGTGGGATGGTCGAAGCGATCCTTAAGAAGTCGCCGGAAGGACCATCCCAGGACACCCGCGATCAAGCGCTGATATTTGCCCGTAGCCCAGTAATTTGCCACTTCAGCGGCGGTCGCGATCGATTTGTTCTTGTTCCAGGCGAGGATGGAATCCTCCAGGCCGGTGTTGGTCGTATATTCAATCCACTCGGAGATGGAGCTGGTGTAGGTTTCGCATCCCATTCTCTCAAGGGTGCGCACTAACTGCTGGTTGCTCTCCTGGTGAGTCCGGACATAGATCTCCCCGACGATTCCAATAAGGGGGCGCTTCTCCGGTTTCAGCCGGATTGCGTCGAAGGCCTCGGCAGCCCTGCGGGCGGCTTTCAGCATTCGCATTCCGCCGCCCCGCCTGAGTGCCTCGATTCCCCAATCCATTGCCTGGGCGAAGACCCGATCGGCGGTTCCCGGAACCTGTTCATAGGGACGGGTCCGCCAGAGGGCCTTCTCTACGAGATCCGCGAACACCACGGCCTGCCATCCGATCTGGCGGAAATGGGCCGCCTGTTCCTCGGTAAAGAAACCCGCGCAACGATAACTATCTTCCGAACTGGGAGACAAAATAGGAACCTGGTGGAGGCCGAACCGGTCAAGGAGCAGTCGGTGCAGCTTGTTATACTGGCCGAAGCGGCATGGCCCCTCGGTTTCGGGCATGAAGAAGGCGATCTCGTTCTCCACGTCGATCTGGCGATTTTTCAGTCCTTCGAGGAGATGGAACATGTCCCCGGTCGTGACGGTGCAGGGGTAGCATTCCTTCCCCGAGGTATGCCTCTTTCCGAACTCGATCCCCTCCTTGGTGTATGTCTCCATCACCTCGGCTTTGCGTCCAACTCCCTGAAAAGCGGCCGCCAAAGCATGGGAGCCCACGGACATCTTGGGAAGATAGATGGTTCGCTCGGAAAGAGGGGCGGTTGTCTTCTTCGGGATGATGTTAACATCCTTCGCCAAAACCTGGACCCGGCGTTGGTTCTGGATGACATCCACGAAAGCGAGAAGGCGGGTTTCCACCCCGGCCCCAGCGGAATGCTCGTCGAGCTCGAGTTCGAGGTAGGGGCGACCGGTCCGCCCCATTTCATGGTTGAAGAAGTGCAGGATGAACGAGTCGGGGCCGCATGAGAAGCTGGTGAGGTAGAGCCCGAAAAACCTGGGATCCGTGCTGATCAGGCGAGCGGCCTTGAGAATCTTGTCCCCGAAACCCCAGTACATGTTCGGGTAGTCCTCATCGATCGTGTGGCTGTCGAGGTCCAGGAATTCCTGGGGAATGGCCATGAGGCCCAAACGGCTGAAAGTTGCAAAGAGGTTGAGGTTCGTGCGGGAGTCGTATGCGCTGTAGGGGCGTCCAACGACAACAATGGCCCGCTTGTCCCCCAGGTTCGCGGCTACCGTTCGGCCGACTTTCTTGATCTCGTCATCGAATGCCGTCAGGGCGGCCCATGCCTTGTCATAAGCCTGGTTGAACCTGAACCGGTCGAAGGGAAGGCCAAGACGCGAGAATTCGGCCGCGAAAGCCGTTCCGATGCCTTCACGGCCTTCCTTCATATAGATAGCGGGCATGATCGCCTTTTTCGGATCAAGCGCAAGGGCGGCTTTGAGCATGTAGGTGTTGGCTTCGAGGTATGGACAGTAGTAACCCTTCTTGCCGGGCGGGGGGGTCATCTCGATCATCATTGGCAGGAACAGGTAATCCACCCTGGATTTCAGGTATGAGGCGTGTCCGTGGGAGATCTTCACAGGGAAACATGCCTCGCAGGTCATCGCCTCTATTCCGGAATCGACGATCGAGTTGTCGGTTTCGGGGCTTATCAGAACATCGTAACCGAGGGAATCCAACAGGTGAACCCAGAAAACTCCGAGCTGGAAAAAGGTCAGGGACCTTGGGATTCCCACGGTTGGCCGCGCCGGAGCGAGCTTGTCGGAAGGTGGGGCGGCATACTCCGCGGCGGGATCATCTCCTTGAACGCGGAACTTCCCCTGCATCGACTTGAAGAAAAGGCGCATCCTGACCCGGGCGAGATCGGGTGTCCGGGTCTTCGCCTGGGCACGGGACTCGAACAGGCCGCATTCACCGCCGTAAACGGCTTCCTCGCTTCCGATCCGGTAGATCTGCAGCTTGCACTGGTTATGGCAATTCTGGTTGCGGTGGCAGACCTCTTCCTTGTGTGAAAATGGGGCATCGACGACGGCCCATCCACGGAAACGCGATGCGGGTTGCTCACCCCGGGAAAGCGCTTTCTCCCTCTCGTCGCATGCGTGAAGGGCGGAACCAATTGCGCCCATGACCTCCCTGTGCGGTAGCGTGACGATCGCTTTTCCTACGACGGCTTCAAAGGCGGCAACCACAGACTTGTTGAGGGAAGGCCCTCCCTGGAAACTGATCACGTCACCGATCTTGCCATCCTGCACGACCCGGTTGAGGTAGTTGTGCACGACGGCTCGGGAAAGTCCTGCCAGGAGGTCCTCTCGTGCTGCTCCCATTTGGAGGAAACTCATGAGATCGGACTCCATGAAAACGGTGCATCGCTCCGTAAGCTTCAGTGGGGCCTTCGCCGCCAGCGCAAGAGACTCGTACTCTTTCGAAATATTGATACCGAGCTTGTTGGCGGTCTCCTCGAGGAAACTCCCCGTTCCGGCTGCGCAGACCTTGTTCATGCGGAAGTCCACGACGAACCCGCCCGAAAGCGAGGTGTACTTCGCGTCCTGACCACCAAGCTCGAAGATCGTGTCGACATCGGTCCGGAAGAAGGTGGTGCCCCGGGCGTGCGCGGTAACCTCGTTTACCACATCGTCCGCACCCACGAAGAGGTTCGCCACTTCGCGTCCGGAGCCGGTAGTACCCACTCCGAGGATGTTGAGACGCTCGTAATCGATCGTTATCATGAGATGTTTGAGGCACTTCTTGATCGCCACGACAGGTTGTCCCTCGGTAGGGATGTAACGTTTGTAGTAGACCTCGCCCTTCGGGGATGTGATGACCAGCTTCGTCGTGGTGGAGCCGATATCCCAACCCATGAAAGCATCGAGAGTGCCTTTCTTCCCCGGAAGCCCGACCGCAGCACCGGTTTCCGCGAAAGGAGCCTTCCTGATGCAGAGGGGCTCGGTCGTGACCGCGGCGAAGGCGGAACTTCCTTTCAAGCGGGCGATGTCCGAGGCCCTGACGGGTTTTCCCGCCCGCCTTGCGATGGCGTTGAGCCCCACTCCAATGGCCCCGACCGAGGTATGATGCTGCGGGACGGTGACCGGCATCCCGAGAATCTTTTCGAATCCCTCGCGAGCGAGAGAGTTCGATGCGTAGCCACCGATGAACGCGACCGGACGTTCCAAC
Organism: uncultured bacterium; assembly: GCA_964428355.1. Classification (GTDB taxonomy): domain Bacteria; phylum Muiribacteriota; class Ozemobacteria; order Ozemobacterales; family Ozemobacteraceae; genus CAYRYU01. The sequence continues at coordinate 833 of CAYRYU010000148.1, read as the reverse complement.
GGACGATTGGTGATAAGCGTGGACTTGAAGTTTTTCGCCACACCTTCATGAAGGCCTGCAATGATGTGCCTGATGGCAATTCCCTTGTTCTGGAGGTGGATCATGTCCGATTTCGTGAAAACGGTGCACCGGCAGGCAACGTGGGCGGCCTTCTCCGACTTTCGACCCTCCGCGACAAAATGGTCGAGAATTGCCTCGATCCGGTTCTGGGGATCGTTGATCGATGAGAACTGGGGAAGGTCGGAATAGATGCGCTCCGCCTGCTGGTCGATGAAGCTTCCGGTTCCCGCGGCACAGGCTTCGTTGAGCTTGAAATCCTCCAGAATGAAGCCATCCTGTCCGGGTGCAAGGATCAGGAGGGCCGAATCGTGGCCTCCGATCGAGATTACCGTGCGCGCTTCCGGCAGCAGGGAAAAAAGCCCCCGGGTCTGGGCAGTGGTTTCGATCTCGAAGATCGTCCCCGTCTCCTGGGCAATCGGTTTGCCGTGGGCTCCCGTGAAAACGACCCGTGCGATATTCTCACGCCCGTGGGCGGCTTCGATCGCTTCCATAACCTTTGCGCAACAATCGAGGGTACGCCCGAAATGCCGAAGGTACGGGAGCTCTTCGAGAAGAGCGCCCCCCGGTGTGAGAACCACCGTATTCAGGCTGACCGACCCGATGTCGATCGCCACCGTCAAACCTTTTTGAGTCATGGGAACCTCCTGCGGTCAACCCCCGCCCGGCTAAATATGGGAACCGGGGGAAAAGCATTATCCTGTCTCCGCCACCCGGGCGGAGGGTGATTCACGGAAATGCCTATCCTATCACGGAACACTCCGCGAGGCAACAGC
>CAYRYU010000147.1:0-13991 GCA_964428355.1 uncultured bacterium | reverse complement strand
CCGAAACACATGGTGTTCCTCATCGGGCCGCGGCAGTGCGGGAAGACCACCCTTGCCAGGCGATACCTTGAAGAGACTCTTCCCGAGGGCAATGTCGGGGACCATTACGTCAACTGGGACAACGCAAGGGCCAGGGCAGCACGGCGCGCGAATCCCTATTTTTTCGAAGCACTCCAGCGCCCCGGAGAGCGCGTTCCCCTGGTCTTCGACGAGATCCACAGAATGACCGGCTGGAAGAACTACCTCAAGGGAGCCTACGATTCTTTCGGGGAGCAGTTCCACTTCCTGGTCACCGGAAGCGGCCGACTCGACCTTTTCCAGCGCGGCGGCGATTCTCTGGCCGGCCGGTATGACCCGTTTTTCCTGATGCCGCTGGTTCCCTCGGAAATTGAAAAGAGCCCGCCTTCCCCGACTCTGTCTCCTGCCGGCATTCTTGCCGCCCGGCCCGTCCGGGAAGAAACCATCATGGCCTGGGAAACCCTCGGGGGATTTCCCGAACCGTTCCTGAGCGGCCGGGAAGGCGCGGCCAAACGGTGGTGGTCACAATACAAGATCCGTCTCGCCGAAGAAGACGTCCGCGACCTCACCAGGATCGAAGCAATCGACAAGGTGCGGGACCTGATGGAACTCCTGCCCGCGCGCATCGGCTCGCCGCTTTCGCTGAACTCGCTCCGCGAGGATCTCGAAGTCGCCCACGCAACGGCGGCGAACTTCGTTCGGACCTTGCAGCAGGTGTTTCTCATCTTTTCCATTCCTCCGTATTCCAAAAAGATTGCGCGCGCGGTCAAAAAAGAAGGGAAGTCCTACTTTTTCCATCATCCCGCCGTGGGCGATCCGGGTGGGCGTTTTGAAAATATGGTCGCACTGCTGCTGCAGCGCTGGACCCACTTCATCACCGAAAGCGGAGGAGGTGATTATGCCCTGCACTACCTTCGCGATCAGGATCGTAGGGAGGTCGATTTTCTGCTGACCCATGACGGAAAACCCTGTCTGCTTTTCGAGGCGAAAGGAACGGATACTGCATTCACGACGTCGGGGTTGTACTATCATCACAAACTCCAGGTCCCGCTCGTACAGGTCGTGCGGACTCCCGACATCGCCATGCGCCGGAAAGAGGGCTGCGTCGTCTCCCTGCACCGGCTTGCCGCCATTTGCTGACCTGGCGGCGATGGAGAGAAATTAGATTTGGTCATCGGATACCTTTGAAACAGTAGGGGGAGGAATGAAGAACATCGAAGAATTCCTTGCCGCGCATTTTCTCGAGAGGCTGGAACGGCACCAGGCGCTGGTCGTATACGACCCGGAAAAAAGGTTCGGGAGCGTAGTAAACGGTCTTTCGGAAGCCGGGTGCAGAATCGTCGACGCCTCCGGTTCGACCATCAAGGGACGGGAAGAGGCGATGGAAGCCTGGCTGGAGCTTGGGCGCCATCCAGAAGCTCATCGGGGGCTCATCGTCTATCTCCCTGTTCGCAAACCCATGAGCAATGAAGAACGCCGAGGCGATCCTTTCCAGGTTTTCGCCCTTGGCGGCGGGGAGTTCCCCTTGGGGGACGGGGAATCCTGGCAGGAATTGTGCCAACAAGCCAATCCAGGAAAGACCGAGCAGATAAACCGGTTGTTTTCACAGGGGGTTCCAGATTTCGACGTGATCAACCACTTGATGGGAGAGGGGTCCGCCTGGCCGAAGCTCCAGAGTATTCTGAATGTCGAATCGATGACCGAGATTCTCACTTCAGTTCTTTCCCCCACCCCAGCCCAGAAGAACGTCCTCGAAAGAGACGGGGAATGGCTCGCAGAGTTGAACGAACTCCTCCGGGCAACATTCCAGTTCTCCCCCGCCAAGGGAGCGGGAAACCTTCAAGCAATACAGGACGAGCTCGCCAGACTTCTGCTCTTCAGTGAGTTCGTCTTCGACCTGCCCGGCACTCTTCCCGAAGCCCTGATTGGTGTTCCACGAGTCCCCCCGGCCTCCCGGGATCTTGTTTACAAGATCTGCGACACTCTTCGGGGGACGGAAGCCCACCAGGAACGGTATATGGCCATGGCGGAGGAAACGGCTTTGGCACTCAATCTCGAAGCCCATTTCCCCGAGATCCAGGACCTTGGTGCACGAGACACGTTTCCCTTCGAGGAGCGGACCTTCCTGCAAATGTTCATCACGCTGGCATCCGCCGGAAAGTATTCGGAAGCCGACGCGATCTGCCAGGGTCGCGAACGGTCGATCTGGGTGAAGCTCACGGAAAGACAACAATTGTGGAGCATCGCCCGGCGGGTTCTCGCCCTTCTGCGCAAAGCAGAGGACCTCGAGCCTCGTCTGAAGTCGGTGAAACCATCCCTTCCCGCCCTTTGGGAATTCTACGTCGACGATTTCAGGACTCTCGATACATGCCACAGGGAATTCGAACAGGCGGTCGGAGACGCATTCGGAAATCTCCCCGGGATGGAAAAGCTGGTCGAGGTCGGGCGGGAACGCTACCTGAGCCTCGCGGAAGCCTTGCAGAAAAAACTCCTTGTTACCGTCCAAAAAGAGGGCTGGCCGGTATCGGGGGTGACCCGCCATATCGACGTCTTCAGGAAATACGTCGCCCCGTGGCTCGAGGAACGGCGAAAGGTCGTCCTGTTCATGGTGGATGCCCTTCGCTTCGAACTGGCGGTCGCCCTGGAAAAGCACCTCGCCAACAATTTCAAGGTTACGACCAACGCTGTCTGCGCGCAGCTTCCAACAATCACCACGGTGGGAATGGCGGCCCTCCTTCCCGAGGCGGATACCGATTTCCGGGTCACCTGGCACAACGAGGAGGCGATTCCGGCAATCAAGGGAACCCTCATCAAGACTCCGGATGAACGCATGAAGTGGGCGCAGACTTCCCTCGGAGATATGTGCCACATGATCGATCTCGATTCCCTTTTGACAAAACCCTGGTCGAAGCTCAAGGTGCCGGAAACCACCCGGCTTCTGGTCATCAAATCGGGTGAAATCGATCAACTCTGCGAGAACACGCCAGGAGAAGGGTGGCGGATGATGCCCCAACTCCTTCGCAAACTTCTGGCGGGTATCAAGCGGACGGCGGGCAAGGGCTTTCAGAAGGCGGTGATAGCCTCTGACCATGGTTTTTTCCTGACCGAGCCCCACGAAACCGGGGATGTAGCCCCCAAGCCTCCCGGTGACTGGAAAGCTGTCAAGGACCGCTGCCTCCTGGGCAAGGGATCTCCCGCCGCAGGGACGCTTGTGTTTCCTGCCTGCGACATCGGGATAACAGGTGATTTCGAATGCTTCGCGGTTCCGGCATCCCTGGCGACTTTCACCAAGGGAGTGGGATACTTTCATGCGGGCCTCTCTATGCAGGAATGCGTGCTTCCCGTGTTGTCCATCGACCTGGGCCCTGCAGGGCATCGGGAAACCGCCGCGGTAAAAATACATCTGAAACTGGGCTACCGGGGAGGGCTGACGAAAAAGATCACGACACGTCGTCCGATGATCGAAATCGCGCTCATGCAAGGAGATCTTTTCGACAGCTCGGTCTTCCAGTTCCAGCTTTCAGCATGGAGCGGGAAAATCCAGGTGGGTGATGTGATAACCTGCAGCCATATCGATCCATCAACAGGCCTTGTCGCCATCAGATTCGGAGAATCCCTCAAGATTCCGTTTCGTATGGCGGAGGAGTTCGGGGGAGCATTCGAGATCCGGGCCACGGATCCCACAACCGGGGTCATCCACGACAAACTGACCCTCGAAACCGATTACGCGGAGTGAAAACAATGGAAGAACTGGACAAGAAACTGAACGAGGTCTTCCCCGGACGTGTGGTACGCAAGGACCTCCTGCACCGCATCAAGAAAGGCACCAATATCCCGTCCTTCGTTCTGGAGTTCCTTCTTGCCAAGTATTGCGCCAGCGACGATCACGACGAGATCGAAAATGGCATTCAGGCTGTCCTGGAAACCCTTCAGCAGAATTACGTCCGTGCGGACGAATCCAACAAGGCTCAATCCACAGTCCAGCAAAAGGGGAGCCACAAGTTCATCGACAAGGTGCATGTATCCTTCAACGAAAGGGAAAAGAAGCACTGGGCTGAAATGGAAAACTTCGGTTCCCGCCGGATCGCAATCCCCGAAAAGTTCTACCGGGACAACGACCGGCTCCTGGAGGGGGGAATCTGGGCTGAAGCGACCGTCGCCCACAACGATATCGAGGATGACGACTACGCATTTTTCATCGAAGCCCTCAAACCAATCCAGCTTTCGCGTTTCGACCCTGAGGAATTCTACCGGGGAAGAGAGAAGTTCACCCGTGATGAGTGGTTGAATGCCCTGATCCGGACCATCGGCCTCGAACCCGGGAAAATGGATTTCAGGCTCAAGATGCATTTCCTGGCCCGGTTGTTCTGTCTTGTAGAGGCGAACTACAACTTCATCGAGCTGGGACCGCGGGGAACGGGGAAATCCTTCACCTTCAGCGAGTTTTCCCCTTATTCGACCCTTGTAAGCCAGGTGAGCACCGCGACGCTCTTCTACAACAACAATCGCCGGCACCCTGGCCTGGTCAGCTACTGGGACACCGTCGCATTCGACGAGGTAGGACGGGTTCGCATCAAGGATCGGGAAACCGTGGACATTCTCAAGAGCTACATGGCCAGTGGAAGGTTTTCCCGGGGAGTCGAGGTGGTTGCCAATGCCAGCCTTGCTTTCGTCGGGAACATCGATTTCGCTATCGACCAGATCGTGAATTCAGCCCAATTCGACCTGTTCATTCCCCTCCCGAAGGATTTCGATCTGGCAGTTCTGGACAGGTTCTTCAACTTTCTCCCGGGGTGGGAGATGCCGAAGAACAGCAGCGAGTTCCTGACAGGAAACTATGGATTCATCACCGATTACCTGGCTGAGGCATTCCATCTTCTTTCGAAGCAGTCCCGCTACGATTTCGTCAACAATCACTGCCGCTTTGGAAAGGCGATCGAGGGGCGTGACGAGATGGCGGTCAAGCGAACCGTGGCGGCGCTGCTCAAATTACTTCACCCGGTTGGGGAGCCGACCCCGGAGGAACTCGACCAGTACATGGAGTATGCCGTCGAGGGCCGCCGGCGGGTCAAAGAACAGCTCAACAAGCGAAAACACGACGAGGAGTATGCCAACATCAACCTCTCGTATTTCAACCACAAGGGAGCCGAGATAACCGTTTTCTGCCCTGAATCGCGGACTTCACCTGCCACTCAGCGTCCGGTTCGCCAACGCCTTGCGGGAACTCCCGATTTTTCAGCTCCGACCGGAAAGTCCCCAAAGGAGGACTCGACCTCCCCGACGGGGCGAACGTGCCCCAAAAGCCGGGATGGGGAAGTTCTGGAGGGCATCACTCCGGTTCCTCTCCCCGCTACGAATTCCCTTCCCGCGAGTGCTGAAGGGATCAAAGCTCCGGAGGAAGACCATTTCACGATCCGCTACGGAAGCACCGGATTCACGTATGAAACGATCTTCGGCCCCTATCTTGCTGGAGCAAAGGTCGTAAAGATCGAGGACCCCTACATTCGATCCCACCACCAGATCCAGAACCTGTCGCGCTTCGCGGAACTGCTCGTCCGCTCTGGCACCCTCCGGCATCTCCATCTGCTGACCGGGTTCGACGATCAGGCTCAGCAGGCGGAAGCCACCGAGAAATTCTGTCAGTTACGGGAAAGTCTCGCCCCATACGGAATCGACTTCACGTGGGAGTTCGACGAAGCCATCCATGACCGGGAAATCCGTTTCGACAACGGTTGGGTGGTGAAGATCGGCCGTGGCCTCGACTTCTACCAGAAGCCCGAGAACTGGTATTGCGTAGGTTCGTCGGATCTCAACCTCAGGCCCTGTCTCGAAACCAAGGTGGATGTTTTCCGAGAACAACGTTGAGAGAAGGTTCCTCTCAGTCGCCGTACAACTGGTTGAAATCCCGGTCTGACATTGTCAGCAGCTGGATCCCCTCAATCAGCGCTTTCAGCGCGGGGAATTCGTGAGCTGGGTGAGAAGCTTCAGCATCCGCCGGCGGGCGACCGGGGCGATATCCTGCCATTCGATGTCGAAAAGCGCCCCGGCGGGAAAGATGTGGGTGGGGGCGGAGGACGGGGCGAAGGAACGGTGTGCCATACAGCATTGTTCGATCCGGTGGTTGATCGCCTGGATGACCCCGTTCGGGGTGCAGATGACGTAGAGCTCGTATCCCACGGCGGAATGAGTGTGGAACTTCCCTGCCTCGTCCAGGCTTTCGGGATCGAATCTGGAAACGAGAACCATGGGCTCGTCGGTCTCGGAGCTGAGACGTTTCATCCCCAGCGAAGACCAATTTGGACGGACCACCTTGCCGAAAAAGTCGGTCGGTAGGCGTGGCATGACCTTCTCCTCTCAGGTGTCAACGCTTGACGCACAGGAGTGCACGGACTGCGGCTGTCAGGGTCCCCTGGTTCGGGTCGGGGGGGATGATTGCAGCAAGGCTCTGGTTGTCAAGGACCCCGTTCGGAACACCCAGGTAGTTGGGGCCGGTGGCTTCCAGGTAGTAATAGTGCTTTCCCTGGAAGTTCCAGTAGACCCTTCCAGCGGGGAGGGTGGCTTCGACCTCAGGGGGAATTACAACTCCGACACACGCGTGGCCGGAGTTGCCCTGTGTGTTGTTGAGAAGCACGAGGACGACGTCCAGCTGGAGGCGATGCAGGAGAGCACCCAGCAGAATCGCCCGATCCTCGCAGTCGCCCTGTCCGAAATAAAGGCCGACAGCCGGAAGTGCAACGTATTCATTCGCGAAGTAGGTCGAAGAATCCTCGACGTATTTGACCCCGCTGGTAACCAGATCGGCGGAATAGATGATGGGATCGCTGATTTTGGACCCCTGGGCGGTGATGAACTCAGCGAGCTCTTTTACAAAGGTATCTGATGTGCATGCGTGCTGAAAAACCTTTGCGTAGACGCTCTGGCCATAATCACCATTCAGCGGGCCAAAAGGAAAGAACTCGTTGATGCGGTCGTTCTGGGTCTTGAGATAGGTGATCGCCCGCCCGGAAAAGGGGTAGGTGAGATAACCGCTTTGGCCCGTCAGGGATTGCGCGGAAGACCACGAGAAAGTAATCTTGCGATCGGGAAGGAGAGCAGCGGAGTTTGTTTCGACCGCCTGCCGGCCGTCGGCTTGATACGTTGAATTACAAGAAGAGCCCTGGATCACGTGTCTGGCGGAGTAGACGGTTCCTCCCTCGGTAAGGGTGTCGTTGACCTCCCCGGCAAGAATGGCGCCGTCCTGGCTGCTGATGGTGATGTCGGCCCTGCTGAGGTAATGGAAGGACCGGCTCAGAGCGGTGAACGTCCCTTCCTCGGTTCCCGACATGACATATCCACTCGCGGTAAGCCAATTTGTCGTTCCGGTGGGGAGTGTCAGCTGATAGGTTCCGGAGGTCGACTGATACTTAACGAGCCCGTAATCGGTCGAACCGGTGTAGGTGAGTTCGACCCTCCGGGTTTGGGCATCGGGAGCAATTTGGCTCGTAGCATCGGCCCCCAGATAATGTATTCGGATGGTTTGTCGACCCTGGCCATCGGTCGGGTCGTAATCAGTCTCCCCTTGGTAATTCGTCGCCTCGAGCACGTATACTCCCTGCCCATCACGAGTGACCCGGACGGAACCGGCGGGAAAACGTCCGGAACTCTTCCGGAGGGCGGCCTTGATACCGGCGGTGGTCGTTGGGGCCTGTCGGACCATAGCGCCGGCAACGATCCCCATTGCAACTACAGTCTGAGGGAGGCTGGAGGCCCTAATGTAATCGAGGCCCGTAACCTGGAACTCCTGGTTTGTGGTGGGAGCGATCGGGCCGGAAACCGACTGGACAGCGTTTCCGCCACCACCCCCTCCACCGCAGCCGACCAGGGTGATCACGAAGAGTGAGATTCCAAGGACTATTCCTGATTTCAACGAGATGTTCAAGGTTTTCCTCCATAGCGGTTCATAACGTAATTTTTTGCATGGCCGGGGTCGGTCAACTGGATTCACCTTCCTCGGGGAATTTGGAGAACCGAAGGAGCTTGTCGAGAGCGATCCAGGTTTCGCAACGGGTGAGCTCCACCGCCGGGCGGTGGCAGTGGGGCGGGGCGCAGGGAGATTCGCATCGGTTCCCCGAGCGGACGGGGATAGCGGAGGGTTGGGATTGGCCTCTTTCCACAGGAAGATTTGGAAGTCTTATCGGTGGCTTCTTCTGGGCGAAGCAGAATGTCGGTATCAAGGGGATCGGGTTGGCCTGGCCCGAAACGACTTTCCATCCAAGGACAGCACTGCCAAGGTGGTCGCTGGCCATCACAACGGAGATCAGCTGACGCCTCTGGAGGGAGGCAAGGCCGGACCGGAAAGCCTCCGGAGTGGTGGTTTCGGGACCGACCCTGGGCCGGGTTGCTGCGAATGAAGGGGCAGGCGGATCGAAGAAGAGGTCACTTTCGAGGCAGTAAACAAGATCCTCGATGATCTGCCCGATCGTCGATGCAAGCCCATAGTCGAGGTAAGAAGCTTGAAGCGAGAACATGGAGAGCGAGAACATGGGGTCCAGTCCGAATCGCAGGATATCGCTCCCGGCTTCATCAATGATCGTCTCGAACCAGCTCGAGAATGTTGTTCCTAGTGGTGTTCGAACCGGTTTTCCCTCGAGCAACAATTGGAAACCATGGTCTGTCTTGCTGACAATCGGTTTCACGGTACTTCCCCTCTCAATCTGCACATGATTATTTGCAAAACACATGCCAACCAAGTAGGTCGCGCAAAAGAGTCTCTGACATCAGATTCAAAAATGTGAATCTTTTTTCCAGCAAGAAACTTTGGAAAATGCAAATTTTATTGTACTATTTCTTTATGAAAGCGAACATCATGCTTGCCTGGATCGGTGCGGCGGATCTCCGGGGAGCCCGGGAAGAGATGGGGAAAGACAAGCTCGGCCCCTCGGGGATGGCCCTCACCACGCGGCCTTTTTCCCATGCCTTTCTGCTGAACAATTACCCCGAGAGAGAGGCGGAAGAGTATGCCCGGTGGTTGCGAAAGAAATGTTCTGCCACAATTACCGTGCAGCATGCTCCGCTTTCCAAGCCGACCATGCTCGGGGAAATCTACGAAGCCGCAGTGGGTCTGCTCAACCGCATCCGAAAGGAGTTCGAAGGGAAGAAATACCAACTGACCTATCACCTGAGCCCTGGAACTCCGCAGATGGCCATCATCTGGATGATCCTGGCCAACTCATCGTTCCCGGGAACCCTCATCGAGTCGTCCCCGAACTTCGGAGTCAACGACATGGCTTGCCCATTCGAGATATCCGTCAATTACCTGCCGTACATTTCGAAAAAGACCGAAGAGGATATTCTCTCTCTGTCTCAGGGGTTACCCCCTGCGGGCCCTGAGTTCGAAGCGATCATCCATCGCGGGGACAAGCTTCGCCAGTTGATCACCAAAGCCCGCCGGATAGCCATTCTCGATTTTCCGGTTCTCATCGAAGGCGAATCGGGAACGGGAAAGGAGCTTTTCGCCCGCGCAATCCACGGCTCGAGCATCAGGAAGGAAGGGCCATTCGTGAGCGTCAACTGCGGCGCAATTCCGCAGGAGCTCGTGGAAGCCGAGTTCTTCGGGCACGAGAAAGGTTCTTTCACTGGTGCGGTCAAGGCCCGGAACGGATATCTTCTCGACGCCCACGGGGGAACCCTCTTTCTGGACGAGATCGGAGAACTTCCGCTGGCAGCTCAGGTCAAGCTCCTCCGGGTTTTGCAGGAAAAAGCCGTTTTCCGGATCGGAAGTACCGAGGGTCGGACAGTGGACTTCCGTATCATCGCGGCCACCAATCGCAGTCTTTTGAATGAAGTTACGGCGGGACGTTTCCGGAGTGATCTCTTCCACCGGCTGGCGGTTGGAATCCTCTTGCTTCCCCCCCTTCGGGAGAGGAAGGAGGACATCAACCCTCTCATAGACCATTGCCTGCAGCGCATCAATGAAGACTGCGCCCGCTTGCCGGGATGGAAGACCAAGAAGATTGCCGCGGGAGCCCGCAACGCGATCTTTCAACACTCCTGGCCGGGAAATGTCCGGGAGTTGTTGAACACGCTTACGCGGGCCGCCATCTGGACTCCCAAAGAAACGATCAGGGCGGAAGACATTCGCGGGGTTTTGTTCTCTTCCGGGCCGGTTCTTCCCGACCAGGACCCCATCCTGAACCGGCACATCGGGAAGGGGTTCAGCCTTCCCGATCTTCTGGGGGAGGTTTCAAGGCACTACCTCAGGCTGGCGCAAGAGGAAACGCACGGGAACAAGACCAAGGGCGCGGTCTTGCTGGGGTTGCCCAACTACCAGACCTACTCCAACTGGCTCAAGCGTTATGGGATCGACGGTTGAGGTTCACCGTGTGAGCCACTCCGGGGTGACGATGCTTTCCACCTGATTCCCGTCGAATACCACTCCCCGCAGGGTTACCCCCGAGACGGGGAGGTCGATGAAAAAGCGTCCTGTCCAGGCCGGAACCGTTTGGGTTTCGACCTCGAGGTAATCAGGTTCTCCCGAGCTGGTGGACATTCTTGATCCGGAGATCTCGGCAATCGTGTGGTTGGAAACCAGCGGCCCCGAAAGCTGGACTGGGTCTCCATCCCGCGTGGGGACCGTCCGGTAGAAATCCAATCCGGTAAAGACGAGGTTCTCGGGGATGGTGCCGCTTTTTCCCGAAAGGAGCATCGCGGTGGACCAGTCAGTGAGGAATGGACCGACCCCGCCCGGCATGGAACTCTCGATTGCGGTCTTCGTTCCTCCGGCGCTGATGACGCTCCTCAACCCAGCCTGGCCAATCCGCTGTTGGAGATACTTGACGAAGAGATAGCCCCTCCCATAATCGCAGGAATACCCGTCAAAAGCCGCGAGCGGTCCAATCCAAAGCTTCTTCAACCCTTCCCAGATCTGGTCGATGAACATCTGGGCAGGTCCGTCTGAGGCCGACCAACCGAAACCATTGATGTCCTCCGCCATCATCGAACAGCCTTCGGTGAAGAAAAGCAGTGGGGAGGACCCCGCGAAGGTCCCTTCGCGGATCCGGCTCTGGTTGTCCGTTATCATGTGTTGGAACTCGTGGGCAAGAGTCGCGCAGGCATCGAAACCGTCGGCGGTTATCGTCCCGTTGCTGAGATACAGGATTTCCCCCCCGTTGCTGGTGCTTGTACCTCTGGGATAGTTCGCGTCAGTGGGGCGGTAGTAGCCCATCAGGCCGGAAGGCGCAAGTCTCTCATCGAAGACGAGGATGATGATGCGGGCTTCCCCATCTCTTCCCCCGTCCAGATGCCATTCGGTACCGAAGTTTTCCCTGTCGCAGGCGATGATGGACTGTTGTTGGGGATGGAAGGGATTGGCCTCTCCGAATGCCCTGGCGATGAATCCAGCCGAATCGGTGGTGATGCAGGGAATCCCTGTGCCGTAGTCTTTCATTCCGAAAACGATGCACTGGTCGTTTTGGGCGAGTTTGAAGAATTCAGCAGGCATGTATCCGAAATCATCGATGTTAACGTAGAAGGTTTCGGTTGCCAGAATCGGCAGATCTCCGAAGCCTGCTCTGACCGATGCCCTGGGGCGAGGGGAAGGTGGGACGGGACGCTGGTTCATCTCCGCGATGCGAAGGTCGAGGGGAAGGTCCTTGTTGCGGGATGGCCTTGACCTTTCGGCTTTTCTTGCCCGACTGATTCTTGCGGAGGGCATTCCTGCCCCCTCAACCGAAAGGGTGAGGGAGGCGATGAAATCGAACGTGCCGGAAATACTGACCCCAGGTCCCCACCAGGTTCCCACGAAGACGATCGATCGGAATCCAGGCGAGGATATGAACAGTCCGCGTCTGACCGTGATCGAAACCGACGGGGTCGTTGCCTGACTTCCTTTGTTGTCGATTGCGATCGCGGAAATTGAGTAGACACCGGGAACCGTAGGCGTCCAGGCTGTTTTGAAAGGAGGGGAAGTGAGGGTTTTGAGGGTAACTCCGTTCAGGAGGATGTCGACCCGGGTGATGCTTCCATCGGAGTCGGTGGCGAGCGCAGTTATTGAAACCGGCTCTCCAGTGACCGGAATGTTGAGTTGGGTGGGCGAGGAAAGTGAGATCTGTGGTGCTTGGTTTGGAAGCTCGATGAGGGTTCCAATGACCTTGCTGGAATCGGTGGATGCACCATCGTCATCGATAGAACGTGCAACGATTTGAACCTGCCCTGAGGCGGTGGGAACCCAGGAAATCGCCCAGGGGGATTGGGTTGCAACTCCGATGAGGAGCCCATTGCAATAATACTCCACCTTGCTGATGAACCCATCTGGATCCGAGGGCGAGGCGACAATTGAAAGGGGTTTTCCCATGGACTGGGTGAAACCCTGGATGGGCCCGGTCAGGACGACAAGGGGCGGCTTGTTGGGGGGAGAAACAACGGTGATCGGAGATTGGAACATTGAGGAGGTGTTTCCCTGATCGTCGGTGGCCTGGACCTGGATGTGGAAAAAGCCTTCCTGAGTCGGGAGCCAGGGAATTGAAAATGGTTGCTGGGTGGCGATTCCAAGCGGGGATCCATCCAGGAAGAATTCGACCCTGGCAACCGTTCCATCCTGATCACTGGCGGAGGCGATGAGATCAAGCCTTTCGTTCCGAATGATCGTTCCATTGAACAGGGGGGAACGAAGTTCAACCTGTGGGGAAATACGTGGGGGGCCATCCAGGACCTGGATGGTCACCGAAGGTGATCGAAACGACAATCCACGGGAATCCGTTCCGAGTGCGATGATTTCGATCTGCCCGGTTTGGGGCAAAGGGGTGGTCAAGGAAAAGTCGGGCGAAGTTGCAATTCCCAGGAATGTCCCATTTGCGGTAAAAGAGATTTCAGAGATGCTTCGACCCGTAACGGAGAGGCTGGCAACGATCTGAAGGGGGCTCCCCGCTGCGACTTTGGTGCCGGCAGACGGGCTCTGGATAGCTATTCCCTCGATGGGTGATGAAGAGAGAAATCTTTCCTGGGCAAAGGAAAATGGGTCGGAAGTCCCGTTTGGGAGTTTCCCGACAACCAGCGTCGCGAAACCCACAATATCGGCCGGAGCTGAATGAACCCTTTCGGGGGAACCCATGGCGAATTCCACAAGGCGTGCGATCAAATCGACCGGGAGACCTGATCCTCGGGGGGCAAGGGTAACCGTATTGGAGCCAGGAACGAGATCGGCAGCCCCGAGGAAATCAGTCCAGCTGCCGATTCTGCCCCCATCGATCTGGACTGTTGCCAATAGCGGGAGGGGAATGAGTCCTCCAAATACAGCATGGGCAGTGCCTTGGGAGGAGACCTCTACGGTTTTTGAGACGGTAATGGTCGGGGACGCCTGGCTACGATCGATCAGGTTCAAACGAATGGTTGCCTTGGCTGGGGAAACATTTGGGAACACCTGGGCCCGGCTCGAACCTGGGGAGGCGGGAAGAACGATCTGGAACGAGACCATGGCGAAGGGTTCCTGGAGCCCTGGAGATGGTGCGGTCTCCTCGGGAGGTCCGGCGGGATTTGTCTCGCAACCAACCAGGATGGTTCCGGCAAGGGCGATTGTGGCAAAAAGTCTGAGCCAGGGGCGAGTGTTCATGGGTTTGTCTCCCCTTCAGTCGGATTGTTGCGAAAACTATGCATCTCTCATTGCCCTTCCGAGCATTTCATCCATGGTATTTTCTCGGGAGCGGTCGGCTCAAAAAAGCAAGGATGATGCCATCGTTAGCACGATCACTCAGGGAAACGAATTCATGGCTGAGGGGAGCGATGGATTGCGATCATTCTTTCGGGAAGGTTCCTCCTCCCCCGTTGATCTGGTTGCAAATCATACAAGAAAATTTGTTGTTTGCCAAAATTCTTGTGAATAGATCACGGAACTTTCCGAGATCTTTTCGTGGGAAACCGGTTCGAGGGGGGGCGCGTGTTCTCCTTGAGGTCTTCCCGGAAAAGCGAAAAACCCCGGAAACCCTTGCGGATTCCGGGGT
>CAYRYU010000146.1:0-14574 GCA_964428355.1 uncultured bacterium | reverse complement strand
CGAGAGCAAGAACCTTCGGCAAAAACGGCACGGCCCGCCCGGGAACCGAAACCGTTGTCGGCCAGGTTCTTGGCGGCCGACAACGGCGAACAAAAATGTCAATTCGGGGCATAGATGACGTAGTTGCCGTCTTCCTGCATCACATCCCAGGCTCCGGGATGACCGGCGGTATTGGACGCCCAAACGGGCTTGTCCCCCGAGATGACGTAGTTGCCGTCATCCTGCATCACGTCAGTGGCCCCGGGATTTCCGGCGGTGTTGGATGCCCACAGAGGTCGCCCGTCTTGGCTGTAAACCACGAGGTTGCCGTCATCCTGCATCCGGAGCGTGGCCCCGGGATTCCCGCTGGTGTTGGATGCCCACAGAGGTCGCCCATCTTGGCTGTAGATCACCAGGTTGCCGTCTTCCTGCATGACCCGACGGGCGCCGGGATTGCCGTAGGTGTTCGTCGCCCAGATGGGTTTCCTGGCGTAGATAACCAGGTTGCCGTCACTCTGCATGACCAGGCGGCCACCAGGATTTCCGTACGAGTCGGAAGCCCACAGAACGCGCCCGTCGCTCGAGACGATCACCAGGTTGCCGTCATCCTGCATGACCTTGCGGGCCCCGGGGTTCCCTCCGGTGTTCGTCGACCAGATCGGGATGAAAGCCTGGAGATTCTTGAAATCGACAGAAAAGTTCCGGTCAAGAGTGGCCGAGAATGCCTTGCACAAAAAGTTCCCCTTTGAATCCTTCCAGACGTTCCACACTTCCTGGGTAAGGGTCATGGTGAACCCGGCTGTTCTCGTCTCCGACGTTGGAACCCGGAAGGTCATCTGGGGCTTTGGTTGGAAAGACGCTTGATCGGTTCCCCGGGACATCCTCAAAGGACGGTCGACACGGTAGAGAGGATCTGCGTAGAACATGCCCACATACCTTCCCCGGTTTGGATAGTCATCGGGTTGGATAACCTCGATATCGTCAGAAAAAGGGCGCATGCATCTGACCATCGGCCAGCGCCAGGTGACGGCCTCAGAACCCTGTTCCCCCATTTTGCACATGAACTCCCCGGTTTGGAAATCGCGCGTCACCTCACTCGACCAGTAACCGGAACCATTGTTTCCGGTCAAGGTCGTCTTGGACTGCAATCGATTTCCGTTGACCGCGTCTGGCGTAGTGCCTCCCACTTCGGAGTCCTTCGTTGGAGAATAACCCTTTATGCTCACCCAGCTCGAGGATTTGGCAAGCTTCACCATCAGGTAATCCATGAAGTATCCCCGATCGGTCTTCTCGTTCCAGACGAGCGCCCCACGATTCAGGAAGCCGACACCACCGCCATCCTGGACAATCACCCGCATCTGTTTATCGGTATCCTTGTTTCCTTGAAACAACTGGACCCGGATGGAGGGTTCGATGACGAAATCCTGACTCTTGCCATTCGGATACCAGACATACTGCGGCCACTTGATGGCAAATTCCTTGGTGGTATCCGCCTGGGTGACCGCGGCGCGAATCCCGGTTTTCGGAGCGGAGCGAAGCCGAATGCCCCCGGCGATCGCCTCCCTGACCGCGATCAACAACTCCGCGGCACCGGTGACCGGCGGAGGAGTCTTCGAGGAACCGAGTTTTTCCGTGTCCGTAGAGACCACTGGCGTTCCGGAAGCATCATATCCCCGGAGGAACCCCGCGGACAACACCTGGGAATCCGGATTGACACCGAGGCAGTATAGCTGGGTGAGTCCTGTCAACGAGGGAACCGCCACGACAACCTGGGACTGAACCCCCAGGCCAAGGACCGCCGACATGGCCGCCGCGGCAGCTTCAGGATCAGCGGTAGGAAGACCGGTCGGAAAACCGGTAGGAAGGCCGGTCGTTCCGGCGAGATACTTCGCGAGGGCTGCCGTGTTCTCGAACACGATGGGGGTCCCGAGGCGCTTCGCCATCTGGATCACCGGATCTGAAGCGATCGTCGCCGCGTCCATGACGGACAGGTCGATCCCTACCGCATAGGCCGCCTGAACTGCCTTGGCAAGATCCGCGGTGGACAGGGCGTTCAAGGATGCCCGCGAGGTCTGACCATACTGGCCTGCGAGTGCGGCGAGAACCGGCGAACTCAGGGAAGAGCCGGCCAGCACGGAGGCGGGCCAGATGGAGCCGGTCGAAGTTCCCGTGCCCGTTCCGGCCGTGGCTCCCGTGACCATGCCGGCCACCGTCGTGACCAGGGGATTCTCTCCGATCGACCTGGTTCCGTTTTCCGGATCCTTGAGACCCATGGCGATCAGGTGGATAACCCCCGCCAGGACATTCTGGGAAACCTGGGTTTCGACATCACTGGTCATGAGCAGCTTCCCGTCGGCGGCAGCCGAAAGAACAACGAAACCGACGGCGGTGGTGCGCTCGGAAACCTGGATCGGGGTCTGCGCGGAAGGGGTGCTGACCACCGACAGCAGGACCAGGGTTTCCGACGAGTTGAACACCCTGACGAAGAGATCCCGCGAGCCGGCGGGGACGGTGAAAGAAAACGTTCCGCTGGCCGTAACATCCACGGGCAGGGTAATCGCAGCGGAAGCGCCCGACGAATAGTGATACAGCCGGGCCTTCAACCCGGTACAAGGCACCGTCGCTCCGACCGCCGATCCAGATGCAACAGCACCT
Organism: uncultured bacterium; assembly: GCA_964428355.1. Lineage (GTDB taxonomy): Bacteria > Muiribacteriota > Ozemobacteria > Ozemobacterales > Ozemobacteraceae > CAYRYU01. The sequence goes on along the minus strand of CAYRYU010000146.1, from coordinate 11,940 downwards.
CGGACACCGGCCAATAGGCCGGTATCTAGATCATTTGCAAGGGCCACTTGCCCCGGGAGAACGATGTTATCACCGGTTCCGGCGACGGGAATTACGCTCGGGTCGTCCTCGAAACCACCCATCAATCGGCAGCCCACCGCTGCCATCATGACGACGAACAACAATGACCCAATGACAAAAACCGATCGAATCCTCACAAAACCACCTCACAGGATATTTCTCTCCAAAGGAGAACGGCACAACGCCGAAGTGATGGTAGCACAATGATGGGAAATGCGAACGAGGGGAAACCCCTGTTTCGACAAAGTAGGGAACGGAATGCCCGCGAAAGATGAGGGCCAAGCGCTCACCTGGCCGATCACAACCTGCTCCCGTTGGGTAACCCCAGGGGTCGGCTCCCGGTGGGTGGTCGACAGGCACCGGGAATGATAGGATAATGGCATCGGTTGTCGAGAGGGTTCCATGACTTCCACATCTATGATTCCCATATCAACAGCATCAACCTGTTCGACCCGCGGGGATCCTTCCGCAAAACGGTGACCGGGGAGCAGCCCTGATGAAGGGAACAGGTCCGGTCGGTCCATACGCGAAAGCGAACCTGCTTTTCTGGTCGTTGCTGGCGATCTGGGCTGCCATCTCGGTTTCACACTGGAGCTACACACCGATCTGGGACGGATGGTCCTTTTTCACCTGTTACCTGAAGGCGGGTCTGGAGAACAACTTCGACTGCTTCGGCCACACCGCCTATTTCCACACCTTTCTTTTCGGCCTCACCCAGAAACTGTTTCCACATTCCCCTCCCGCGGTCTATTTTCTGAACCTCGTACTTGCAGCTGGCGGCATCTGGTGTTTCCGGGAATGGCTTTCCGGGATCACCGGGGAAAGGCTGGAACCGCGTGATCGGAGCCTACTTGTTTTCGCGTTCGCGTTCACCCCGGTCTTTCTCGCCCATACCATCCAGCCCTGCCTCGACTTCCCCCTTCCCCCATACGAATGTATGCTCCTGCTTGCACTCCAGAGGGACATCGGAGTGGGCGTCTTCCTCTTGGGAATCCTCATGTCCTTCACAAAGGAAACCGGTTGCCTCGTTTTCGGACTCATGGTTACGACCTGGACAATCTTCGGCCTTCCCAGCCCACATTCGGTAGTCGGGAAGGGAAACGAAGTTCCCCGCCTCACGTTCGACCGGGTCCTTTTCCGGGGACTTCCCCTCGTTCTGTTCGCACTGGTCATCTTCCATAGCGGAGAAACCCACATGGGAAGCTCATGGGCAGACCAGGTTCGGTGGATCTTCCGGCTCGAATTGTGGGAACCGAGGCTCCACGCGCAGTTGACCTCGCTTTTCATCCTGAACTTCCACTGGCTCGCATCCCTGGCGATACTGGCGGGATTCTTCGGCCGCCTCCGAGCCTGGAAAGCCCGATCCGCTTCGGAAGGCCCCGGATTCCTTTCTCCATCCGCCTACCGTTTCACGCTCGTTGTATTCCTGGGTGCGACGGCCCTTCTGACCCGGGTTCCGTTCGTAAACAACCCCCGGTATCTTTTGCCGGCCTATCCCTTCTTTTTCATCCTCGCGGCCGACGGTGCCGCCTTTTTCCTGCGAAACCGGAAATGGCTGACCACGGTCTTCCTTGCAATCTTGATCGGCCTGGAAATCGCCTCCTGCGGCCGGACCATCGATCCAGCGAGCCGTTACTGCATCGGGGCATTCCGTTTCGGAGATCACGAAATTCTCCAGATGGCGGCTCTCGACCATCCCCCCCGCCTGGGCAAAGGCTTCCTGCAGGACGACTTCGGCCACGGTCGTGACCAGCTGTCCTACAACTTCCAGTTTACCCACTTCGCATCGCTGACCGATGGCATCATCGCCGCGCTGGGAACCGACCGGACGTTCGTGTTCCCTTTTCGTGCCTGGTTCCGGGAGGATTTTTCATGGTTCGATCCCGTCTCGAAGCGACACCGCTATGCGGGCCCGGACGCAATTCCCCTAAGATCGGAAACGGTTAAGGCCGTTCTCGGAAACCCTGGCGCATACCCGGATTTTTGTTTCATCGCGCTTCCGAATTTCGACCGCAACCGGGGAAACGCCGCATCGATAGCTTCTCTTTCGCAACACTTCGACCAGAAGGAGGTATTCACCTTCTCCGAAAACGGCTATTCCATTGCAGTCCACCGGTTCATCCGCCCCAGACCAGTATTGGGAACGAATACTCCCACCTTGCCACAGACCGGGGAAGAGCTGTCGCCCAGGGATGGCGACGTGCCAGGGGCGCGATAGCCGCGATTTCGCGCGGATGAGGACGCTTGTCCCGGCGAGGCTTTTTGGGAATCTCCGGCCCATGTCCCGCCGATGAAAGCTTTCCGGGGGTTGCTGGAAACGGAGATCCCGTCAGCGGATGATGTTTCGGACGGATATTCCGTCGGTTATGGCGAACTCGAAGTTCTGGTCGTCGAGCATCCGCGCAAGATACTGGACGTAATCCTCGGTCCCGGGGGAGCGGGAAGCCGTGAACTCGAGAGTCCGTTTCGAAAGAAGGTTGGGTGACTCCTTGAATTTCTTGTGCCGGTCGTAATTCAACAGGTAAAGCTGGCCATCCTCGTTGAGGTAGACGACCATCAACTCTCCGACTTCGGAGATGAAAACTATCTGGTGATAAGGCTTTCCATCGGGGGGAGGGAAGAGGATCCGGGTCGCGTGCGAGAGCTTCCGGTTGATCTTGAGGGCGCTGATCCGGAGGTCCTGGAAGATGCCCAGGCGTTTCCTTCCGATTTCCGCCTTTCTCCCGCCCCAGATGAACTGGAGCATGAACCCGGAAATGATGATGAAGATGACGGAGTAGACAACGGTTTCGACGAAGGTCATTCCGCATCGGGAAAACCGTCTGAAAACGCTGTTTTCGTGCTTCACTGGTGAAGGTCCCGGACGTATTTTATCTGGAACGAGTGCTTCAGCTGCTCGGTATCGAGCCATCGCGTGTTGACGGTCACGAGATGTCCGTTCTTGTTGACGTGGTCCAGGACATCCTTGAGGAGTTTCGGGTTGTTCCCCCGCTGGTCGGCCGGAATCGCGCTGGAATCGATCAGAAATCCCCGGAACTCGACCTCGGATTTGATCGCTGGGATGTATTTCGTCGACAGTCGGCCCGAATCGTCGTTAAAGGCCTGGCCCAGAAAGGACCAGTCGCCCTCTTCCTCGAGGCCGATCAGTATCTGGGGTGTGACTTCCTTCTTCAGTGGGGAAAAGGGTCTCTGGACACGATCGAGCTGGTGATCGACGCGGTTGAGAACCTTTTCGGAAACGTTGCTGACCGCGAGGAAATCCCTGATCATCCTCTGCTGGCCGATTCCGGTCTGGAAATACAGCCGGTAGAGCGGCAGGCTCAGAACGCTGAAAAGCAGCACGGCAACGAGGGCTTCGATGAGGCTGAAACCCTTTTTCCACGGTCTTTTCACGGTCATCCTGGGTTCCTCATGAGCTCAGGCCGGTGTAGGCGGCGCCCAAAAGGTCGGGGGGACCCGGAACCTGCGGAGTGTCGGTCTGCTCGTTGGCCCCGCGGATTCGCTTCCCATCAGGGTCGAGCTCGGGCTCGTCGAAATACTTCCGGAAATAGTCGAGCAGGTAGTCGAGCCGCGTACGAATCCCGGTTCCGTTCTTGAACTTCAGCTCGTAGGTGAAGGGCACGTCGACTTCGCTGACCAGATCGGCGGGACGGATCGAGCTGGGGTCGATCTGGGCACCGTTTGGATCGCCCCTTGGCTGACGAAGTTGATCGGGCCAGCCTTTGGCCCCGAACGTGTCGCTTCCGTAAACGGCTTTTGCCTTCGCGGAGCTGAACTTGGAGGTATCCTTGCAGATCTGCCTCTGGTCGCCCCACCAGGGCCAGTAGTTGGCTGCGTCGAATCCGACGACGTTTTCGTGGGTGAGCGGGTTTCCGTTGAGGAAGTCGTCGATCATGTCCTGGAAATCCCAGTCTTGCCAAGGGATCCAACGCATGAAGGTCAGGGACATCCTTTTTGCGGCATTTTTCAGGATGGCCATCTTCCGGACGAACTCCTCCGGAGGGGTCTTGGCCAGAAAAGATTCATACCCCCCGTCGGCTTTCGCGCCATAGGGGCTGTAGGAACCGTCGAAGTTCCGGAAGTTCAAAAACTCGTCGGTGGGATTCTTGAACATGTTGGGAGAAAAGACGTAGGGGGGGCTGGTGTTCGATCCGGCGGGGACGTTCGGGTACAACTGCTGCCGGATCGTCCGGGCCAGCGTCTTTTCGAAATAGTCCCAGGTCGTACGGAGCGGGTATCTGGAGGGAAACCCGTCGGGACCGGGATACTTGGGAACCCAGACCGAAAAGATGTTCCAGGATGAGGCTCCGCGGTTGGGCGGGGGCGGGGGATTCACGAGCAGCCATTCCGAGAACTGCTGGCAGATGGTGTAGATGTCGCGGCAGGTTTCCCTCGGGTCCGCCTCTTTCACCCCGAGCGTGAAGGAAGCCATGTTCGCGATGTTGGCGGCTTCCTCGGGGGTCATTTCGAATCCCCGCGGCCGCCACTTCTTGAGCATGTCGATTATGAAGGCATTTCCGGCCCTGTTGTAATCGGCGGGGTTGAGCTTCCCGATCCCGTCGAGAACCTGGATGATCCTGGCATCCGAGACGCTGGTACCGCCGGTTCCGATGGAGGGGAACGCGGTCTTGAAAACCGTCGGAACCTGCGCTTCGAAGACCTCCTTGTCGGCGGATTTGAGGACGTATTCCTGCGCGACCCCGCGGGTGTAGGAGCCGATTCGGTTCAGAACCCGGTATGTCTCCGGCTCGCCGATCTCCAGCGGACAATCGGAAAAGTATTCGTTCGGGATCTGGAGTACCATCACCATGCGTTTCAAGGTCTGGCTTGGGATGTCCGAACCCACGTTGGCATCTTCCTCGATGACGGCCATTTCGCAGGGCAGGACGATCTTGTCGCCCTCTTTCCATGGCTCGCCTGTCGAGGGGTTCGTCATGGACACGATCTTCCCGTGGACGGCGGCCTTTGGGTTCGCTTCCTGCGTCGCAAGCCAACCTTCGGCCTTGTGTGAAGGCTCGTCATCCCCTATCCGGAAGAGAGTGTCGTTCGGCCCGACCCTGTCTCCGACCTTCTTGAAGACTCCGGTGACCTTTCCGTTCCGGAAGGGTGTGTATCCCTGGGCGATCTGCTCCTTGACGAGCTGGGGAGGCTCGACCCAGACACGATAGATCGATTTCGGTACGGAAGTGCTGGAGGCAAGTTCGATGTCGGGTGTGTTCAGGAGCGGGGATGGGCTCATGATGTATTTCGCGTAGATCATGACCCTTTCCCCCCGGAACTCCCCGACCGAATACACCTTGATGTGATCGAGAAGATCCGCGGTCTGGAGCTTGAACCTCGCGTACAGGAGGTTCCCCGAAAGGTCGACCCCCCGCTTTGGGACTTCCTGGAAGAACACGCGAATGCGCCCTTCACCCAGGTCCGCGGGGAAGTCCATTTCAGCGAAATTCGGCCGGCTGATGAGCGACGTCTTTTCCGCTTCCTCGCGTGTGATCTTCCCGTCCCGGTCGACGTCGAGCGGTGAGCGGAACGGCGGCTGATACCAACGTCCCTTTTCCAGAGCCATCTCCGCAACGTTGACTCCGGAGTATGCTAGCATGGTGGCCTGTTTCTGGAGCGCGCTCTGTTGCGTGAAACGGATCTCGCTGCTGGAAAAGCGCATCGCCGCAAAAACGATGACCGCAAGGAATGTGGCGAACCCGACGACGATCGGAATCGCCATTCCCGATTTCTGTTTCATGATCCGCCCCCCCTCACGTTTCGGACTCCTCGCGGGGCAATCCCGGGATCCTTCTCAGGTTGAATCCGGTTCCGGAAGCTGAAGACATGGTCAGTAGTTGCTGTCCCGCGACCGCCCGATGTTCTCGTTCTCGGAAGCGATTCCCAGAAAGCTCGCTTCGGGGATTTCGAGAATGGCGGCGGGAAGGCTCGCGGGTTGGGCAAAAATCTGGATGGGATCCGAGGCCAATGGGATTATTGCCGACTGGGGAGCCTTCAGCGGAGTCTTCTCCTCTTCGCGGGTGATGTCGATCTCCCCCTCCAGCATCCTGACCACGGATCTTCCGTCGGAAGTGAGAACGACGATCAATTCGGTTCCCCGGATTCCCAGACAGACTTTGTTGGGAAGTACAACCTTGAATTCGCCCTGGCTTTTCCGGAACTCGATCCGTGCTCCACCCTGGATCAGGAAGATGCTGGATTCGTTGACCTGGACCTTCGTGGTCGGAGCGAGGGTGAACTTGTGCCCCTTCTTGATCTCGACCACGGTGGCGGCCTTTTTCCCGGTGTTCTCGACGATATCGGCATCGTAAAGCGACTGTTCGGGCGGAAGGTCGACCGAGGACTTCTTCCCCTTCCGCTCGAGAGCCACGGCGGTCTTCTCCTGGGCTTTCAGAAGATACAGGGGGTCTCCGCTCCCTGAAGAGGTTCGGGAGGATCCGGACCTCGAACCGCATCCGAAGATTCCGGGAAGGAGAATTGCGATAGAGAACAAAAGAAAAAGGCCGAACCGGCCGCGGGTTTCGATCATCATCCCCAAGTCTCCTCACTTTTCCCCATTCTATTGCGATTCCCCTCCACGCGCAAACTCCTTCCGCTCTTCTCTCCGATCCAAAAACATCCTTCCGACCGAACCATCGGGTTCAGGAAGACCGAAGCGATTGAAATGTCGCCAGAACCGTTTCTTCGCCCGTTTTGAACTCCGGGACTACTGGTTCAGGGCGAAGAAGAGGATGTTCAGTGCCATCTTCATCGCTTCTTCCCTTTTCTCGGCGGAATCTTCGGGGTGAACCCCGGCGTCCTCGATCCCATCACCTATGTCGGTTTCGAAGGTGTAGAAAACGACCATCCTTCCCTTCGAAAAGATGCCGAAGGCCTGGGGCGGCTTCCCGTCGTGTTCGTGGATCTTCGGAAGCCCCTTGGGCATCTCGTAGGCGAGATTGAAAATGGGGTGGTCGGTTGGAATCGGGGAAAGTTCCTTGTCGGGGAAGAGTTTCTTCATTTCCCGGCGAAAAGACCGGTCGATCCCGTAGCAGTCGTCAACCCAGAGGAACCCTCCGCTCTCCAGATAGGTCAGGAGGCGGTTGATCTCGTGATCCTCGAACTTCACGTTCCCGTGCCCGGTCAGATAGATCATAGGGTAGGTGAACAACTGCGGATCGGAAATCTTGATCGAGAGGTTGTCCGGCTTCGTTACGAGGGAAAACCGCTCGTTCGCAGCCTTGAGCAGATTGGGAATCGAGGTGGGATCCGTATACCAGTCTCCGCCACCCCCATACTGGATTCGGGGAATCGTTACTGCCCCAAGGTCAGCTTTCTCGACCCCCGAGGCGGAAAGGGAACCCATCGTCAGAAGGGCGAACGCGAACCACAATCGCAAGAATCTTCGTCCGTTTGCATTCATCAGCTGTACCCCTTGCTTCGCCGGAGGACCCATTCCACTAGTGGAAGCAGAAGAAGGAGGGCGAGAACCATCGCGCTGTCGCGGAATTCGAAGATCTTGGTTTCCCTTTTCTGGCCGGGAGTGGGCTTGATGATCCCAAGGATGTCCTCGCTCGACTCGACCGGCCTGAAAGCGCCTCCGGTGGAACTGGCGAGCTTTGTCATCAGCTCGATCCGGACCTCGGGATCGTCGAACTCGACGGTGGGGATATCCACGAGGAACTGACCCTTTGTTTCCCCGAGCAGCTTTCCATGCTGTTTTGCGGTGACGGCAACCTCGAAAACCCCGCGACGTGAGGGAACGAAAGTCCCCTCGTAGCATCCCTTTTCCGAGGTCCCCATGAAGGTCAGCGTGAAAGGTTCGACATCCTTTCCGGAAATGGTCGCGGAGACCTGCGCCGGATCGACCGGTTGGCGGCGGGTATCCCAGACCCAGACGCGCAGGGAACTCGGTTGTCCCACGAATCCACGCGATGAAGGAAGTTCGAGGCTGACCAGAGCGTCTTCCTTTCGGTTCGCGAGCCATTTCAAGGAGTTGAGGAGGAAGGCTGTATAGGGCTTGATCGTCCGGTCGGTGGGGGCAAGGGTGAAACCCATCGGCCAGAGTGGGCCGGTCATGAACATCGCGGAATTTCCCTGTCCGAAACGGTGCTGAACGTATGCGGGGGCGGGACCGGATTTCCCTGAATAGCTGGAAGAGAGCAGAACCTCCGTTCCAGGCTTGACCCGGTCATATACGAAGAGGCCCTCCATTTTCGGGAGGAGTCTGAAAAACTCCATGTTCTCGACGGGATCGTCCATGAGCCGCAGGAACCCGTAGGGGGTTTCCTGTACGGGGAGAATGAAATTGACCGGCGTCCGGACCCAGCTTTCGCCGGCAAGTTCGACCGGGAAAAGAGGGGAAAGCTTCGAGTCCTGGTAGCCCAGATATTGGTATCCGTAGGGAGCGGGCAGGAAAAGGACCCCGAGTTTTCCGGTCCGGACCCGCTCGAGAATCTTTTCGGCGGAATCGCGGAAAAGGCTTTCCGGGGCACCACCGATGACCAGGACATCCGAATCGTCCAGGTCTTCGCCAAGTTTCGGGGCCGGCTCGGGTTTCCCGAGCTTGAAATCCACGGTCTTCATCCAACGGTTGTCGTTCAACCGGGTCCATCCGTTGAAATGCGCGTTTGGATCGCTCTTCAAGGCGGATTTGAGAAAAGCGGCGTCCCAGCACGAGTCTCCAAACACCCCCAGAATTTTCAGCCGCTCCTTGACCACCTTGAGCAGGAAGCTCGTCTCGTTGTTCTCGTGCGTCAGCTCCCCGTCGAGCAATGGAACCGAGGCGGTGAAATTGAAGGAGCCTTCGGTTTCGCAGGGAATATTGAGGGCGAAAGAGGCCCTCTGCTCTCCCGCGACGATCGGAACCCGCAACGTCTGGAAGGGCTTCCCACCCCTTCTGACTTCCACGTTCACCGATTCGGTTGCTACACGGTGCAGCTTTATCTCTCCCCGGACGCGCGTCACCGCGTTCAGATAACCTACGGACGGGGGCCTCTCGAACGAGATTCCAAGGTCTTTCGTCTGGCCGGTCTGCCCGGTCCCGGCGAAGAAAAGCGGGGTCTTGAGCCTCGTAAGAGCCTCCATCGGGCTCTCTCCGTGATTGTGACAACCGTCGGTGAAAAGGACGACCCCCAGCAGGTTCCCTTCTCCCATGTTGTTGACGACGTCCAGGACGGCTTTGGTGAGGTTCGTCTGCGTTCCGTCCGGTTGGAGCGAGAACGAGGCTATGTCGTCACGGGCGATGGGGGCTACGGTTCCCGCGAAGGAAAACAACGAGGGAGGAATTCCCAGGTTCCGCTCCAGCTTCGTGAGGAACTGCACCTCGGTCAGCTGCTTCCGGACCGAATCCATCCGGAGCACTCCTTCTTCCTTGATCGACATGCTCCTGGAAGTGTCAATGAGAACCGCGATCTTGTTTTTCTGCGGGATCCATCCGCTGACCGAACACTTGAACCCCGCCAGAAGGGCGATGATTCCCAGAACGAGGAGAAGCCGCAATCCCATCAGGCTTCCCTTGAGGAGGTTGGAACCAGGCTTCCCTTCGAAACGGTATGCACCCCAGAACCAAGGAAGGACGATGATTGCGGCAAGAACGAGACCGGCCCAGCCCCAGCCCAGGGAGAACCGGATCGAGTCGACGTTCTGGATCGGGGCGAGGTCGAAACCCAGGAGCCTGATCAGTGCGGTCATGCGGGGGCCCTCCCGATCCGCTCGACCGCCCTGTTGGCGTAGAAGGTTTCCGTGAGAGCAAGAAGCAGGAGGAGCCAGAGAAAAACGTGACCGAGTTCCCGGCCGTCTCGAACCATCGAAACCTTCTGGCCGAGGGTTTCCCCGCTTCCCGGCCTGTGCTTGAGATCGATGAAACGCGGAATGCTCTTGATCGGGATCCTGTCGAGATCACCCTCGTCGGGTGGTGGGTTGACCGCGAAAGCGTCGGATCGGACACCGCCCTTCGTCTCGATCTTGAGCCGGTAGATTCCTGTCTGATCGGTCTGGGCGGTGGAAAAATGGACGAAGGATCCGTTTTCGGCTTTGAAAGGGAGGTCCTGGACCGACCCGTTGGGCGTGGTCATCGAGATCCGTTCGAGGCCTTCCGAAGGGATGGTCATCGAGATGGGGGAGCCCGGGGTAAGGGATTCCACGCTCAATCCCTGCCTTCCCAGCATGGCAATGATGGTCTGGTGAATGAAGGGAAGAAAGGTAGGCTTCAACGGCCAGTTCGTCCACGTGGTGTCGGCCGTGAAATTCACCAGCAGAACGCGCCCCTGGCCCCTCTTCTCCTCGAGGATTCCCGGGAGGCCGTGGCTCATCTTGGCCAGGATCATCGCATTCTGGTTCGGTTGGACCTGGAAGAATTCGTAGATCTGGGCCCGCGAGGGATCCCCGTTGCCTTCCTTCTCGAACAACCTGAAGGAGGGATGCCCGATGTCCATGTCGGTCATCTGATAGGAGACCGACTTGCTCACGGCATTCCCGATCCGCTTGAAAAACCTTGCGGGAAGGAGATACGCGCCCCCCAGCTTGTCGATAAGACTCGAGTTGTACCAGTTCGGATCGACACGCGGCCCCGCGAATACCACGAGGTTGCCTCCGGCCATCACGTATTTCGAGAGGGCGGTGACGAACGGGTCGGGAAGGCTCCGCTGGTTCACGAGGAAAACCGCCGTATAGCCCTGGAGGTCGAAGTTCCCGACTTCCTCGCCCAGACGGGTCTCGACCAGGAAGGTGGAGCCCTCGGTCCGGTTCATCGGGTTCAAGGCAAACCGAAGGTAGAGATCCTCCCTCGTCACGTTCCCTTCGCGGTCGGGTGGCGGTTTCACGATCAGGATCTTCTGCTGCGACAGGACACGGGCCGCAAGGCACCGGACGTTGTCGTGAAGCAAGGAATCGGGCAGGATCGAAGCGCTGAGATTGACCAGACCCTCTTTGGGGAACTTGATCACGAAATCGACGGTCTTTTTCGCCTTCGGATCGACCTCGATGGCCGTCTCCTGCTTCTTGTCGTCACCGATGAACAGGGAAACCCGGGTCTTCTGCTGCCTGGAGCCGTGGTTGACCACCGTCGCCCGGACGACGGTCGAGCGCCCCTGGAGAATAAGGGGATCTGTCACCGAAAGATCCGAGACGGTCATGTTGGGGGGGCTTCCCTCCCCCACCGGAATCAGCACCAGATCAATGGAAGAATCGATTCTTTTCAGGTCATAGGTATCGATGAACTGTTTCCATGCGGTTTCCGTCAGGTCGGTGATCATGAAGATTTGCCGCCTGTACGATTTCGCCTGGGAAAGCAGCTTGAGGGCGGGCTGGAGAGCACTGAAGATGTTGGTGCCGGACATGCTCAGGGGAACGTTCCGGACCGCCTCTTTCAGTTCGTTCTTGTCCCAGGTGAATTGGGAGAAGAGGGTGGATCCCGGATCGTTCATGAGGATGATCGAGGCCTTGTCATAGGGCCCCATCTGTTCGAGAATCTCGATCGCTTTTGCTTTCGCCGAATTGAAAAGGGAAATCCCCTGGTGGGATGCTCCCATGGACATCGAGTTGTCGAGAATCAACACGAATGCCGCGGGCGCGCCGGTCTTCGATGCGACCCCGTCGCTGCTCCCCAGGAAGGGCCTCGCGAGGGCCATGCAAAGCAAGACAAGAACCAAAACGCGCATCAGCAACAGGATCAGGTTCCTGAGTTTCATCCGGCGGATTACGGCATCAACCGACAACCGGATGAGTCTCAGGCTGGGAAAGTCGCGGGGAACCGGAATCTTGCGATAATACAGGTGCAGATAGATCGGGACCGCCACCGTCAGGAGACCGCCGAGAAACCAGGGATTTCCGAAAGAAAACGGCATATCAGGCAACCCTCGACCCGACCGCCTGGCGCCGGGTGAAAAAGCTCCGCAGCCC
>CAYRYU010000145.1:9287-14748 GCA_964428355.1 uncultured bacterium | reverse complement strand
CCTGGTAGGCGCGGAAATCGAACTGCTGGATGTTGGTGAGGTAGACCCTTTCCTTGGGGGCGTCCTCGGGGGCTGCATTGCTCGAATCCTCGGTGAACGTCATCGCCGGCTTTTTCGTGATGGCCAGCTTTCCGGGGACTTGTTTCCTCACGACCTTCTTGGATTCGGAATCCCAGGAATACTCGACGCGGCTGACCACGATGGAATGGTCCTCCTTGAGTCTCAGTGTTGCCCCGTTATAGAGGATGGTGTCCGAAGGCGTCATGACATCCTGGAAAACGTAGAATGCCATCTTGTGGGTCTCGTAATCCATTTCGCAGAACCGGTAGGAGGAAGCCACGTCCCGGGCGAACTGGTCGAAGAACAGGCGGGTATCCGTCTGGAGTTGGCTTTGGGAGTAGGTGTGACGGTTGATCTCGGTGCTGCTCGAATAGAATTTCCAGACGTAACCCATGAGCATGGCAACGATCAGGCTGACGATCACCATCTCGACGATCGTCAAACCCGTTCGGAGGCTACTTTTCCCCATATGGCACGACGACCGTACCGAACCCGTAGGAGAAGGTTCGGTTCGGCTCCTTCCATTTTACTTCGAGTTCGACGCGATATTTGTTCACCGTCTGCTTGTCCGTCTCGCTCTTTACCTCTTCGTAGGTGAGCTTGGTTTCGAACCGGGAGTAGTATTCGGGATACTCGATGGATTTTTGGTCGCTCTCGACCAGTTTTCCCTTTACCTGCTTGAACTCCGAATGGAAGAGATTGAGCGTCGGGTTGTCGATTTCCCGCTCTATCCCTTTGAAGCCCAGGCCCCGGACCTCTTCGATGATCGTCCGGCCGAGACTCTGGGCGATCATGAGGTTCTTTGCCTGGGCGGTCGTCTGGAAACTCCTTTGAAAAAGGATGATCAGGGGAAGCAAACCGAAGGAGAACACCACGATCGTCATCAACAGCTCGGGGGTGGTGAAGGCCCGAGCGCCAGCACGGGGCGCGCCAGCCCGGGGCGCGAAAAACCGCCGGAGTCGCGTCACCATTCCGGAACCGCTCATAGGGAACCCCGGTAATGGAAATGCCGGATCTTGGGGCTCAACGCAACGATATGGCTGTCAACGTAAAACTGCTTGGTCGTGGCTTCTTCCCCCGAATCGATTGCCACTTGCTTGATGGTGTCGACCGCCGAATCGCCGGTTCCGGTCCTCGTGAAAAACAGGGGATTGTTGGTGTCGTGGAAGACCCAGAGATCTCCGGAAAGCATCCTTTTATTCATGTAGATGGTCACATAGTTTCCCTCGATCGAGTTGACCCTCGCCTGGATGTTTTTGATCCCCTCACCGGAGTTCGCGCCCAACGCGGCGGCCCATTCCTTGGGGGTATAGCTGGGTTTGAGTTCCAGGCTGGCAAAATCCGTTTCGGAAAGCTTCCCGGTGGCATCGGTCTTGATACCGAAGGCGGAAAAGACGCTCGCTTCAATGACTTTCCCCGTCCCTTCGATCTTCAATTGCCCCTCGTTGATCGGGGGATAGGGATAGGCTTTTGAGGGGGTGCCCGGGAAATACACCAGGGTCAGGTGGCTGTCGGAACGGGCTCCGCTTTCGGCGGTCATCGCTCTGATGCTCCCCTTGATGGAATCCTGCGAGTTGTAATCGAGGCAGGAGATGATCCCCTTGCCAAAATAGACCATATCACCGGTGGTGTTGAGCCGGCCAAGCCGGTAACAGCCGTTGAGAAGGATGAGGTTCTTGTTCTGCGGGCTGGCCAGTTGTTCGAGCGAGTCCACATACCGTGTCGCGGCACGGTCAAAGTACTTCCAGTTGGTTGGGTAGAAGTTGACCCAGTTTCTGGGGAAGTAACCGGTAGGATTCTTCGGGTCTTTCGGGGGGAAGATCCGGTTCCAGACGTTCTGGATGGGATAGTAGATGAGTTTGAACGGGCCCGTAAGGGTGCTCCATGCGCCTTTTACGGCATTGAGGAAGGTTTGCTTGAATCCCTCGAGCCAGCCTTCCGCGTCCCGCCAGTTTCCCCAGGAGACCGCGAACTGGTCGAGTTGCTCCATCGGGTAGCCCTCCTGAATTCCGACAAGGCCGTAGAGGTTCCCGAAACGGATGATGTTCAATTTGGCGAAGATCTGGGTGTTCTTGTCATAATCTTTATCATTTGGGGCCCATCGGTGTTCCACCCGGATCTTGTTGTCGGTTCCGGGGAAGTCCTCGTTCTCGAGGATGTTGTTCCACTTCGGAGGGATGGTATCGGAAACGTATTTCCAGGGATAACGGCAGAACGGACCAGCCGGAAGGAAGGTCTGGCGGTAGGACTTTCCCCGGACATAGTCGCGGTAGAGCTTTTCCCCGGGGTTGCCCACGAAATCCTTCAGGTTGTCGAGATACTTGGATTCCTTTCGCGGGATCAGGCCACGCCGATAGGTGTTGGTTTCGAACATCTTTTTCTCGTAATCGGTGAACCCGTCGAAATCGAGTTCGGTCTCTTTTGCCGCATCCGAACCGAAGATGACGGCGGAAAGACCTTTTTTCGCCTCCCAGAGGGCGCGGGCAGGGAAGGGCAGGTAGGAAAACCCGTTGTAGGTGTCATCATACGTGAAGGCGAGGTTGAAACCCGGGCGGCCATCGTTCCTGATGTAAGAATATATCCCTTTGTTGGCGGGATCCTTTTCCATATCGGGGTTCTCGATTCCCACCATGCACGGCCCATGGAGGTAGACGCGCGACTGGAAGGGGTGATTCCAGAGGACAAGCCTGCCCCCCAGGGGATCGTCCAGATCGTTCGCCACGTCGTCTTCCATCTTCCGTTCATCGATCGCCTGAATGCTGAAGAGGGAGTAGTTCCGGGCGATGGGGCCTACATTGACCACCTTCACGTCGCGGTAGATCTGGAAAATGTAGCCCGCTTTCCGGCCTCCGACCTGGACGTTCACGTAGATGTCGAACCCCGCGGTCAGTTGGTAATCCGCTGCCCACCCCCCCCAGTCGTCGAAATCGAAGGCCTTGTCTGGGCGGTCTTTCGGGCGGTAAATGGATTCGGGCTTGTTGATCATCTCGTAATCGATCGGCCGGCAGTTGGTGAGGTTCAGGATCATCTTCTCGATCGAGAAACCCGCCCGGGTCAGGCGGGAGTCGATCAGTTTCTGCGTCTCCTTGGCATAACCCTTGAAGTCGGGGAACATCCCGAGCATGTCCGGGTTCAACCCTGTGGCTCCTCCGTCAGCCGGAAGTTTCGATGTGGCACATATCTTCAGTAGGTTTTCCATCTTCCCGCCGGGGGCGCGGTCCTGGAACTGCTCATCCAGGGCGAGAAAGGCTTCATCCGCCGCCGATTCGGCGATCTGTTGGGCAATCGTGGCATATACCGAGACTGCCGCATGGGAGTATTCGGTGGAGCTGCTCTGCATCAGGAACATTCCCATGAATGCCAGCAAGCCCAATATCAGGACGGCGATGATGTAGGCAAATCCCCTTCGATCCATAAATCAGCCTCCTGATCCGCAAGGCGATTCCCCGCTTTTGCGGTCTGTACCTTTTAGTTTAACATACCCCCCGAAACCCGTCAAATGCCCTCCCCGTCCAAGAATCGGATTCACCACAGAGGCACGAAGGTCACCGAGTTCACCAGGGCGGCCGGAAAAGAGCCCAAGGCTCACGGCGGTCTTTGCGTCCTGCGTTCCTTCGTGGTTTTCCTTTTTCCTTCCGGATTCCCTCCTATCTTTCCTTTTCCCCGAAGACCTCGGCGGAAAACCTGAAGAGTTTCGCGTCGGGGGACTTGTGGCTGCCCGGTTCCAGTCCGGCTTTTAGGCAGAGATGGTCCAGGAATGTGTCCCTGTCCCAGCCGTACTCGGTTGCAACCTGCGGGAGGAGAAGGCCGGAGTTGGGGAACTTCCTCAGCATCAGTCCGTCCCTGCCCACCTGGATCTCCGAAAGATCCTTGACCGGATACATCGGCGTCAGGATCGAGACTTCGATGTCGATCTCCTTCAACTCCGCGAGGGTCACCGGAGGGAAGCGCGGGTCACGCGTTGCAGCCGAAACTGCCATTTCCTGGATCGCGTCCCCAAGGGGCCGGATGGCTTCGACGAATCCGATGCACCCCCGCAGCTCTCCGTGTTTCTTCAGTGTGACGAAAACCCCGCTGGGATCCTTGAACCTGGGGCTCTTGAAGGAGATCCCGGGGATCTCCTTGCCTGCAAGAACGGCTTCCAGTGTTTTCCGGACGGCCGCTAGCGCTTCCTTCTGGTGATCCATCGACGTATCCTCCTTGGTCCCCTGTGTGGGGGCTTTTTCGGGCCCGAGGCCCGGAGCTTTTTCGGGCCCGAGGCCCGGAGATTCGAAAAGCATCGCGGCGTAACCCACGACCCTGGTGGAATCGCCGGAACCCTTTGCGCTGTCGGTGCGTTCCAGGAGGACTCCCTTGGCCCCGGCTTCCTTCATCACCGTCATCAGCGCGACCACCCCGTTCAAACCGCACAACTCGGTCGAACCCGAGGTGCAGGCTTTCTGAAGGCCGTCTACATCAAGGGCGAGAACCTTTTTCACGCCCTCCTCGTCGAGGGTTTTCGCGGTCGCCGCGTCGTGGTAATGGGACCAGTCGGATGAGGCCACGATGAGGGTCCTGCCGGGGAAGGCGCGGATGGCCTTGAGAAGAGCCCGACCCAATACCACCCCGTTTTCCGGGCCTCCGCCGACCGTGACGAAGACAGAGGGCCGCATCCCCAGCGCCTTGATGAAGAAAGGGAGCTGGACCTCGATCGAATGCTCCTCGAGGTGCATCCGTGGCTGATCTTCGAAGAGTGGGGAAGCCGCGAGGAGTTCTGCCGATGCGGTTGCGTCTACCGGAACAGGGCCCAGAGGGGTATCGAAGGCCCCATCCTTCCAGATGGAAACGATGGGCAAACCCACCCTGTGATCGACTCCTAGGAAATAGACCCGGTCGAAGGCGTTCCCCCAAAGGGACTTGAAAGCCACTCCTGCCGTCGGGCCGGAATAGATCAGACCGGCATGGGGGGAGACGAGGCCCACGAGACGACTGGCCCCTGAACAGGTCACGCTTGGGGAGGCCTGCCCGAGGAACCCTTCCACCATCTTCCCCAGGGAATCGGCATCGGAGGGGTAGAAGGAGCCCGCAACCGCCGCCGGCCGGACCTCCTTTCCGCAGCCCATTACCGCGAACCCCAGGAAGAACGCGACGCACGTCAGGGTCAGCACCGCCCGCCTGCCCCCCTTCATCTATTCCCCTCCCAGTTTTGCGAGGCTGTTGAGGAAAGCCGGGGTCAGTGATCCCTGGGCGACCTCCTGCAGGGGTCCGGTCATGAAGAGGATCTCCCGTTGATCCTGGGAGATGAGGAGATCGCCCCCGGGCATGTGGATCGTTACCGGGGAGGCGAGCTTCCCGTTCTTCATCCCTGCCGCGGCGACCGCAGTGGCCCCGGTTCCGCAAGCCTGGGTCAACCCGCAACCCC
>CAYRYU010000145.1:7581-9187 GCA_964428355.1 uncultured bacterium | reverse complement strand
GCCGCGGCGACCGCAGTGGCCCCGGTTCCGCAAGCCTGGGTCAACCCGCAACCCCGTTCCCAGACCGTCACCTTGACCTCGTGGGGGGAGATCACCTCCGCGAACTCGACGTTTATCCGGCGCGGATGGTTCTGGTGGGTTTCGAGCCACGCCCCGATCGAGATCATGTCATCCTGGGAGAGAGGGGTTTTCAGGAAAAGCATGCAGTGGGGATTTCCGACGTTGACGTACGTGGGTTCGAGGGTCTCGTCGTTCCAGACCAGGGGCTTCCGATCGCACTGGTGGAGCAGCTCACCGGTTGCTGTCAGATCGAACGAGGCGGGTCCCATTTCCACCTTGTAGAAACAAAGGCCATCCCGAGCCGACTGGAAGCTGACTTCCCGGATTCCACCGCCGGTCTCGACAAGGACGGGCTCAGCCCCGAGGTAATGGCGCTTGAAAAGATGGCTGACACCCCGGATGGCGTTTCCGCACATCTCGGCTTCGGTGCCGTCGATGTTGAACATCTGCATCCGGCAGTGATGCTTAGCGTCGCGGGGGGACATTATGAAGATGACCCCGTCCGCTCCGAGGCCCCTTCGTTGGTCGCACAGGAGGCTGATGATCTTGGGCTTCTTGAGGATCCCGAAATCCTGGCCGATCTCGTCGAAAAAAATGAAATGGTTGCCCAGGCCGTGCATCTTGAAAAATTCGAACATCGCAATCTCCTTGTCTATGAGGGTCGCAACAATCGAGTGAAGACCAGATAGGACAGAATGACCGCCCCGAGAAACACCGCGATCTGCAGCAGTTCCTCGGCCTTCAATATCAGCTTTCGGAAGTTGCCCGCCACGAAGAATGCCCCCATGAACGGAAGCACCGGGAGCCCCACTCCTGCCAAAACCGCGATCAGAACAGTCATGAGAAATGAAGATCCAAGCAGGAGAAGGTTCTTGACCGTTCCGAGGCCGAACCTGACCGCAGCCTGGAAGAAGATGCCAAAAAACAGGAAATCCGTCAACCCTATCAGGGGAGGGATTTCACCCGAACCTCCCGAAAGGAGGGGAAAACGCAAGAGGAAGTAATGGATCGTGGACGACTTGATGATCACCGCTGTCGCCCCGGCGGACACGCTCCAGATATCGGCAAGCCCCGCCACGATGACGATCGGAATCAGGTGCGAGACCTGGTCGATTCCGGTGCCGATCCAGAGGCCCAGGCCTGCGGCAAGCAGAAGCTGGCAGGCACCGAGGATGCAGATCCGGGAGGGACTTTCCGGGAAAAGCCCTTCCAGGAAGTCCGAGTTCTTTTCGTAGACATCGTTCCGCGCCTTGACCGCCCATTCCCTTGGTATCCCGTGGAGGCCGGACTGGGCGATGGTGATGAACAGGGCGGCCCCTCCGCACCCCGCGGCGACGTCCAGGTCATGCGTCCGCTGGACGAAAGGTTTCGCCTGGGTCGCGACGAGCGCCAGGCCCACCGCTCCGATGGCAAGGTAGGTGTTCCGGTGGTAGGAAAGCCTTGCCCATGAGGCGACGAAGAAGATCGACAGGGCCGTCAGGACGAGGGCGGAAAGGATGATGCCCACCCCTCCCGGGAGCGCGGGAAGATAAGGTCGGATTGCCTG
>CAYRYU010000145.1:4856-7481 GCA_964428355.1 uncultured bacterium | reverse complement strand
CGGCAGGAGAGCTTCTCGTAGATCCGGCCCATGTGAAGGTGGACCTCGCTGGAGATGGGATCGTGGGCCAGCCGGAAAATCTTGAGCGCTTTCTCCTGGACCTTGCGCGCTTCCTGGAAGTTACCCTTTCGGAAATGAACCCAGGCAAGGGAATCGAGGTAGGTCGCACGGTTCTGGGTATCGAGGTGGAGAGCCTTCTCGATAAGGCCCTTGGCTTCCTCGAGGTTACGGTTCATGTCCGCGAGCAGATACCCGAGGGTATTGGCTATGCTGCCGTTTTCGGGCATCAATTTCACCATGCGCCGGAAAACCCCGATCGCATCATCGAACTTCTTGGTCTCCAGGTAGGCCGATCCCATGACCGAAAGGACCCGGACGTTGTCGGGATCTTTGGAAAGAAGGCCTTCCCATTCGCTCTTTGCCTTTTCGAACTCGCCCTTCTCGAAAAAGACCACGCCCAGGTTCAGCCTCGGACTGATGTCCGTCTGGTCGAGCGAGATCGCGCTCCTATAGATCTTTTCCGCTTCGATGAGATCCTTGGTCGCGAGATAGACGTTGCCGAGGTTGATACGAGCCTTGACGTTGTCCTTGTCCAGACTCAGGACATGGTTGAAAAGGTTGATCGCCTTTTCCTTCTCCCCGATGACGGAGTAGACCAGCCCGAGGTTGTTCATCGCATTGACGTGGTCGGGTTCCTTCTTGAGAACCGCCTCGTACTCCTGGACCGAATCCAGATACCGGTTCGTTTCGTGGTAAGCCACGCCGAGGTTGTAATGGGCTTCCGCGGGCAGATTCGGTTCGAGGGCGAAAGCCTCTTCATACGCCCTGATGGATTCGTCCACCTTCCCCTGGAAATAGTAGGCCATTCCCAGAAGATAGGAGGTGTAGGCCTGGTTCTTGTCGATTGCCAGGGTGCGCCTGAGATAGGTGGCGGCCTCGGGATACTTTTCCTGCTGCAGATACAGTTTACCGAGATTGCGGAGCGCTTCGGAATACATCGGATCGATCGCGACCGCCTTCTTGAGCATGTCCTCGGCCTTCTGGTGCAGGCCCTCCTGCAGGTAGAGGAGCCCGAGGAAGTTGAAAGCCTCCTCGGAATAGGGATCGACGCTCATCGCCTTGATGAAGCTCTCCTCGGCTTTCTTGGTCTGCTCCATCAGGAGGTGGTTGAGACCCTCGTGGATCAGCTCCTTGGCGACCTCCTGGCTGGTCGATGAGGACGGCTTGGGCGGCTCTTTGTCCTGGGGTGCGGAAAGGACCGGAGATACCGGTCCGGAAACGATCGCCAAGGCGGCGACGAGCAGGACGAATCGGCGGATCATTCCTTCCTCCTTCGGATCAAAGGTCTTCCTTCATGGCATCCGTTGCCGCGATCGATTTGTTGATCTGAACCTCCAGGTCCTTCATCCGGAGATCGATCGAAAACGCCTCTTTTTCGATTCCTTGGGCGGATGCCATATAGAGGGCGTAGTTGCCGTCCTTGACAGCCCGCAGACCGCGTTTCCCGAATGTCACGATCTGGTCGAGACTTTCGAGAATGATCTTGAAAAGCTCGTCCCGGCCCTGCATCGGGGCGTAGCAGAGGGTGCCCTGGAGAAGCCGGAAACGGGCGCTCATGGCTCGCGCCGTGCTCAGGATGAGCCTGCCGTTCTTCTCACCCGGCGAGAACCGGTAACGATTCTGATGATGACGGTTCCCGAAGGGTTTCGCCTCCTGGATCATGTCGTGGGAGGTCCGGAAAAGCTGCTTCAGACCCGTGAGGTTCTCACGCAGAAAAGCCGTGATGAGAAGACGTTCCTTGATCTCCTGGACAGCGAAAGCCGAGAACCCGCTCGCCAAAAGGATTCCGGCGAGAAGGACGAGAAGGGGAAGGCGGAAACGCGCCATGTTCGACTCCTTGGGTGACGTTCCCCCATTCTACTCCCAAAGGACGCCGGAGATCAATTCACCAATCCCATATTTCCATTTGCCCCCTCGAAATGTTAGCGGTATAGTTGTCCCATTCGATTCCAGGAGGTTTCAAAGATGAAGAAATCGGTCATCCAGACGGACAAAGCTCCCGCGGCTATCGGGCCCTATTCCCAGGCCGTCGTGGCGGGAAACCTGGTTTTCACGTCAGGGCAGATCCCTATCGTTCCAGCCTCGGGAAACATCGAAGCCAAGGACATCGCCGGCCAGACCCGCCAGGTCATGGCCAATCTCGAAGCGGTCCTGAAAGCCGCGAAAACGGATTTCGCCCATGTGGTCAAAACCGTCATCTTCCTCTCGGACATGGGAAACTTCGGCGCGGTGAACGAGATCTACGCCGCCAGCTTCCAGAAGGAACCGCCTGCACGATCGACCGTCCAGGTCGCGCGGCTTCCCAAGGATTCCCTGGTCGAAATCGAGATGGTCGCGGTCATTCCCTGACCGAGAGGGTCGATCCGGCTTCGATTCCGAGCCTTTTGAGAGTGCCCGCGGGCAACTCGACAACCTTCGCTGCATCCCTGTGCCAGCCCGAAATGCCGATCCAGGGCGGGAGGGAATGGTAGACTCCCACCGCCTTGTTCCCCTCGTCGAGGAACAGCGCGTCGATCGCGTATCTCATGAACATCATGTGGATCGATGTGCAGGGCGAGATCAGCA
>CAYRYU010000145.1:3179-4756 GCA_964428355.1 uncultured bacterium | reverse complement strand
CTCCGTGCCTCGGTGGCATTTCTCTCAGCCATTGGGGATCAATTTCCTTTGTACCCTGAAAAGAAACCGGCCACGAATCTGGCGGATTCGACGGGTTCGTTCCGTGTCATCCGGAAAATCCGTGGCCGGTTTCTTTCCGGGGTTGTGGTGCGGATTACCAGCCCTTGCTGGTGTCGGTGAAGATGTTCGGGGGAAGGTGGATGCCGGATTCCTCGAACTTCGAGGCGAACTTCGGCCGGATGCCGGTGGGCTTCAACCGTCCGATGATCTTGCCCTTCTCGTCAACGCCGCTCTGCTCGAAGCGGAAGATGTCCTGCATGACGATCTTGTCGCCTTCCATGCCCTGGATCTCGGTCAGGTAGGTGATCTTGCGGGAGCCGTCCTTGAGACGGGACTGCTGGATGATCAGGTGGACCGCGGAGGAGATCTGCTCGCGGATGGCGCGGACGGGGAGGTCCATGCCGGCCATCAGGACCATCGTCTCGAGACGTGAGAGCATGTCGCGGGGGGTGTTGGCGTGGCCCGTGGTCAGTGATCCGTCATGGCCGGTGTTCATGGCCTGGAGCATGTCGAGGGCTTCGCCGCCGCGGCACTCCCCGACGATGACGCGTTCGGGCCTCATTCGGAGGGTGTTCTTGATCAGTTCCCGCATCGGGACCGCGCCCTTGCCTTCGATGTTGGCCGGCCGGGTTTCGAGGCGCACCACGTGAGGCTGGCGAAGCTGAAGTTCGGCGGCGTCCTCGCAGGTGATGATCCGTTCGTCCTCGGGAATGAACGAGCTGAGGATGTTGAGCGTGGTGGTTTTCCCCGAACCGGTACCACCCGACACGACGCAGTTCAGCCGGCATTTGATGCAGACTTCAAGGAACTTGGCCATCTCCTCGCTGAGGGTTCCGAATCTGACCAGGTCGGCTATTCCGAGGGCTTCCTTCTTGAATTTCCGGATGGTGATGGTCGGCCCGTTCAGCGCGAGGGGCGGGATGATCGCGTTGACGCGCGATCCGTCGGGAAGACGGGCGTCGACGTAGGGGACGGATTCGTCGATTCGGCGGCCTATGGGTGCCACGATGCGCTCGATGATCCGCATGACGTGATCGTTGTCCTTGAACTTGATGTCGGAGAGGATGAGCTTGCCCTTCTTTTCGAAGTAGATCTGGTATGGGCCGTTCACCATGACTTCCGAGATGTCCTCCTCGTCGAGGAGGCGCTGGATCGGGCCGAACCCGATCATGTCATCCAGAAGGATCGTGGTCAGGGTTTCCATTTCCCTGGGGGAGAGAGTCACGCCCAGCTTGGGGCTCTCTTCGCCGGCAACCATGTGGATGCGGTCGCGGAGCATGCCCCGCTTCTTCTCCTGGTTGGTCTCGACCATGATCGCCTGGGGCATCTCGTCGATCAACTTGGTGTGGACCTTGTCCTTCAGCCTTTCGAACCCGGTTATCTCCCGGGTATGCGCCGATTCGAGGATCCCTGATTTTTCCGTGGATTTCTTTTCTTCGTTCAGACGAGACAACAGACCACCCATGACCGAACCTCCTTAGATTCTGGAAAGATTCTCTTTGCCGGGGAATCGGGGG
>CAYRYU010000145.1:0-3079 GCA_964428355.1 uncultured bacterium | reverse complement strand
GGGGAGAACGCATCCGATAGGGAATTCTGGTGGTCTCTTCCCCCAGTCCAGCGTCTGGAAGCGCTCGAGCTGATGCGAAGGGTGAAATTCGGATATGATGGTTCTTCCCCCGGACTTCAAAGATCTTTTGAGGTTGTTCAACGAGAATGGAGTTGATTACCTCGTGATCGGCGGCTACGCCGTGGGGTTCCATGGCTATCCGCGTGCCACAATCGATCTGGATCTCTGGGTTTCCCGAACTCGGGAAAATGCGTCCCGGATTGTCACCGCCTTGAAAACCTTCGGTTTCGACCTTCCCGGTCTCGAGCCGGGCCTTTTTCTCGACGAACGGAAAGTGATCCGTCTCGGGAATCCGCCCCTGCGGGTGGAAATCATGACAACCATTTCCGGCGGGGAGTTCTCCAGATGTTTCGCCCGACGTGTCGTGGCGGAGTTGGACGGGTGCCCCGTTGGGATAATCTCCCTCGAGGATCTGAAAACGAACAAGAAGGCGGCTGGGCGGCTTAAGGATCTTGCCGACCTGGAAGAGCTCCCCTGACCCTCCCACCCGCACTGCCCATTTGAAATCTCCGTTGCAGGCCCGGTCCCCTGACCGGGCGCTTTTCGTTCGATTTCCGGGGATTCCTTTTCGAAAAAAAACGGGGCACGAAGGACCGTGCCCCGAAGTTTTCTTCGAACCGCTCAGTTTGAGATCGTGACGGTTTGGGATGCGCTGAATCGGCTGTTGGCCCAGATCGCCATCTGCGCGCTTCCGAGGGGCATCGTACCGGGGACCGCGACCTTGATCTGGGTATCGGACCATGAGGTGATCGCGTTTCCAGCAAGAACCGTGGAAACTCCGCCGGCTGAGAAGAAGTAGATTTGCCCCAGGGCGACGTTGACATCGTTTCCGAAATCCCTGCCGTTGATCGTCAGCGCTTGGCCTCTGACGATGGGATTTGGGGCGAACGAGGTTACTGTTGAGGGAACGCCCAGGTTGGAAAGGGTGGGAGGAACAACAAGATCCATGACAGTCGTCTTTCCCGCCTCGAGCACATAATTTGACGTGGTCAAATGGGGCGGAATCTCAAAATTCCCATCTCCGTTCGTATCGTAGGGGGCGGTAGCCACGATCCTGCTGCCTTTGAGTTCTCCCGACGTTGGATCGTAAATGTATTGGATTGACGCCGCACTGCACATGGCCGACCATGACCAGCCGCTCGGGGTGGGAATATTATCCACTTTCCAGGTTCCCGAGGCATCGGTGACGACCCATTGGTAGAAATGGGAGATCTTGTCAGGATCAGTGGTCCAGAGTTGGAAGGTATAGAAGGGGACGAAAGTCTTCTGGTCGGTGATTTCCCCGCGGGAATTCTTGACAAACTGATAGACGGTTCCGATGAGGTTAGCCGACTTGGTCAGATCGTAGGTGAGGCTGATGGTTCCCATGTCCCCCAAACGAACGAGGCCCCTGGAGGCAGGGTCTGCGTCGTTTTCGTTGTTGGCGGCTGAATTGACGGTCTTTCCCATGAAAGAGATCGAATCGGCATTGGCTTGCCCGTCCCGGCCGATAATCTTGAACGGAACGCTAAACGAGGCCACCAATCCCGGCTTTGAAATGAAGAGAACATGCGAACCGCTGGCGATGTAAGGGAGGTAGAAATACCCGAACCCGTCGCTGACGGTGCTTCTTCCTACGTCACCATCGAGTATGACTTGGGCGACGCTCAGTGCCTTCCCGTCGAGGGGAGATATGAGCTTTCCCTTGATATCCATCGTTGGGATCGATTGCACATCCTTCGAATCCAAGATGAATACATTGGGAACATTGAAACCCATTCCGGTAGAGGGAATTTCGACGAAGAAACTCGTCCCCGCAAACCTGGAAGGAGTTGTTACCGAAAACTTGTAGATCCCCGAAGGAATGTTTCTGAATTGGAAATTCCCCTTTTCGTCGGGGTTGGTGGAAGCCTGCGTTTTGCCGTCGATCGTAACGACAAAACTCTTGAGCGATTCCCCATAACCGTCAGCGGTTCCTCCGCTGAGGCCTGAGGAAATCAATACGGTTCCGTAAACCGTGAGGTTTGTCGTCGTGGATGCGTTGGTCACCGAGGCCCCCGTGGTCGAGGCCACCGCGTTGGCCGGGCCTGCGGGGTTGTTGCTGCCGCACCCTGCGAGAAGGCCGCCCAGGACGACGCAACCGAGAACCATGAAGAACCATACTCTCCAGCGGGGATTCACCGTTCGATCCATAACCTGTAGTCTCCTTTCCGTATCTGAAACGGGGGATTTCAAACCATTTTGCCCGGCCCGGGGAGGGGCCGCTCGTTCGAGATCATTCATCGTCATTTTCCGCCCAGGTTCGCTTTCGACATCTCGTCCACGATCTGGAATGCCGCGGGGCATCCGATGACTATGCCGACGTTGGGGAAGATGAAGAAAACCAGCGGGATCATCATCTTGACCGGGGCCTTTGCCGCTTCCTCTTCCGCGCGCTGCCGCCGCTTGTCGCGCAGCTGATCGGACTGGACGCGGAGGACCTGGCCGATCGAAACACCCAGCTGGTCGGCTTGCACAAGGGCGGATACGAAGGCCGAAAGGTCGGGGTGGCCCACCCGGTCGCCCATGTCCTTGAAAGCGTCGCGGCGTGCCTGGCCCATCCGGATCTGGCGCAGCACGAGGCTGAACTCGTCGGGGATGGGGCCGCGCATCTTCTCGACGACCTTGTCGCAGGCGGCGTCGAACCCGAGGCCGGCCTCGACGCAGACCGTCAGAAGATCGAGAACGTCGGGAAGCTGCCTCTGGATACCGTGGAGACGGCCCGCGACGGCGCGCTGCAGGTACATCCGGGGAATCAGGATCCCGAGCATGAGGCCCACGGTTCCCCCGAGGACCAGAAGATTGGGTGCCCAGCCCATGATCACTCCGGCGGCGACTCCCAGGGCGGGAAGAACGACGCGCGTGAGGTTCTGGATGACGACGAACTCGCCGACCGTCAGCCCGCCCGGATACCCCGCCTGTGCGAGCATCCTCCTGAGCGAGCTTTTCTGGGCCTTCTTGATTTCCGACGGGTCACGTTTGCCCGCCAGGCCCGCAAGGA
>CAYRYU010000144.1:0-15352 GCA_964428355.1 uncultured bacterium | reverse complement strand
CACCCCCCGTTTGTTTGATGTCCGGGCAGGCTCCGAGGGCGATGAAGGAGCCCTTTGTATCGTTGGTAATAACGAGGGAGTTCCCCATTTCCCCTGACGCCCGGGCAAGGGCCTTTGCATTGACCTTCATGTGGGTCATCGGTCCCCACGCAAAAAGAGACGCCCCGCTCAGGACGAAAGACAACCCCAATGCCAAGATTTTCCGCATATGCGCACCTTAAGTTTTCTCTTGATTATAATGAATTTTCCGGGGTACCGGAATTCCCCCCACCTTTTTGTAACCTTTCACCGTTCCAGGAGGTTATCATGATTGGAGTTCGGATTCTGAGATAGGGGCCAGAACGGAAAGTCAAGGACAGGATGTCGCGGAAATGCAATGCCCGGATTTCCAGGATCTCATTCCCGAGTTGATCGACGGTTTCCCCCCCGACTCGGTCAGGGTGGCGGCATCCGATCATCTTCGGTCCTGTCATTCCTGCCAAAAGGAGTTCGAGGCTCATCAACAGTTGGTGACCCGGGTTTCCATGAGCGGAAAGGTGCCTTTTCCGGCAGGACTGCACGCAAGGATCCTCTCCTCGATTCCGGTTTTCCCCCAGGCGGACGTTCCCAGCGCATCCCAGGTTCAGCCCAGGACAGTCACCTGGCCGGCCCTTGCCGGTGTGGTCGGAGGGCTTGTCTTCATCGCAGTGGGGTTGTTTCTCTACCTTTCCTCTCCCCAAACGGCGGTGAATCCGGGGCCAACATCTGAGCCCGCGCTTGATGGGCGGGTACCATCCGCATCGTATTCCCGGACGATTTCCACTCCAGAGAGAGCTTCCGATTCCTGTCCAGGCGTGGGTTCTGGTGAAGATTTGACGATTGCGGGAAGGGTGTTAGTCGCTGCCGGCGATTCCGGTGCCCGGGAAAAGGGGCGCGCACGATTCGTGTGTTCCGGCCGGAACGATGAAAATCTTCTCCTGGCGGCTTTCAACGCGCTCGGTTCCCTTGGTGGGACGGTCGAACTGGAAGCGGGGACATTTCGCTGTTCGGGCGTTCTTTTCCTGCCCCAATCCGTTTTCTTGCGCGGCCAAGGCCCCGGGAAGACCGTCCTGAGGTTCGAACCTCAGGGCCGGGAATCTTCCATCGTCGTTTCGCGACCGAAATCCCAGGTCAGGGGAATGACTGTCGTGGGGCCCGCAATCCGTATCACGGCCCGGGATTGCCTCATCGAGCGGGTGGAACGCCTTCCCTGTGAAGCAACCTCCGGGAGCGACTCTTCGGCTTTGCCGGCGGTGTCCGGGTTCGAAGTGGAAGCCGGGAATGATGGTGAAGGGCGGATATCCTTCCGGGATTGCTCGGCTGCAGACTTCTCCGCAGGCGGGTTCCGGATCGCCGGGGAATGGACCCCCGGGCGGATTGGGAACGTCAGCTTTTCAGGGTGTTCCACGAAAAATTGCGGTCGGACCATTTCCGACGCGGGATTCATTGTCGGAGGTGGTTCCCGGATCGTTTTTGAAAACTGTTCCGACGAAGGAAGCCGGAACGGGTGGATCATCGGTTCGCAGTCCAGCCGAATCGAATTGAAGAACTGTGTGTCCCAAAAAAGCCTCCGTTGGGGAATCTGGATGAGCGGCAGTCGCTCGCTACGGATTTTGGGCTTCCGGCAATCGGATCCGAAGGGGGCCGCCGGTTTCCAATCGATGAATGGAGTTCCGGTTGAAGGGGCGGGAATAGTTTCCCCCGTTTCGGATTCGGAGATCGAGATCGTTTCCCATGGGGCTTCCCAACTTCCACAAATCAACCCCCACGGGCCGGGAAACCGGTTTTCGCTTTCCAGGGAGCCCTGAAATGAGGAGATTCAACCTGCCCTGGAAAGGAAATGGAGGCGTGACGCTGGTCGAGGTTTTGATTGCGTTGGGCCTCCTGGCATTCGGAATGATTCCCGTTTTCATGACCTTCTCCGAAACCCGCCGCGTCACGATGGGAAGCATCAATGAGATGAAGGCCACGAGCATGGCCTCTTCGCTTATCGACGGGATGCGCAGGGTTCCGGTTCGCCTTATCGATCCTCAGGAGAATTCCCAGATCACCGTCGGCTTCTTCGATGAAGCGCTTCCACCTGAACTGGCCCTTGCGAGCATGGGAGTCCCGGCCGCTTATCCCGGCCTGGACCGCCATGTCCAGGTCAATCTCGTCAACGCCCCGATGTTGCCGGGTGAGCGGTTTTCCAACCCCTGGGGAAGGGTTGTCGAGATAGCAGTTACCGTCAGACTGAAACCTGTCCAGGGCCAGGAGTCAGGGGCCGGAAAAACAATCTATCGTCTCAAAGGTTTCAGGGAAATCGGGGCGGGGCGATGAAAGGAAGAATGAGAAACGGGTTTGTGGGGGGCTTCACCTTCATCGAGCTAGTGATCGCCGCGGCGATTGCCTGCAGCATTCTCGGTATCGTAACCAATCTCTTCCGGCATTTTTCCAGCCAGGGGGTCCAGCAGGACAGACAGACAGTGTGCTGGGCGACCTATTGTCGGGCGATGGGTGCCTTGAGGGAGGACCTCGAGCAGGCCGTTGCGGTCGCTTTTCCGTTCCCCGAAAAGCTGGTGATATCGACGGTCCGGATCGACGATCGGTTCCGGTGCCGCCTGGGAACCGTCACGTGGAACCTCAGCGACGAGCGAACCGTCACGCGGCTTTCCGAGGAGGGAAAAAGCTCGGTCTTTTCCTTTTCGGGGGGTCTTGGCCGGAATGAAAGGTTGTCTCTTCTTTTCCGCCGGGCACCATGAAAGCTAGCGTCTTGAGCGGAATTGGTCATGGAGCATAGATTACAGGAGAAAGCTGATGAAATCGTCGAAAAAGGCGCGGGAAAGGTGTCTTTCGGTAGTCTCTTGCCCTATCGTTGCAATGTTTCTTCTTTTTTGTGGAATCCCCCATCCTGGGATTTCACTCGAGACAGTGGAGTTAACCGGCACCGGGACTGTTCCAGCGGCTCCTGTCAGGTTGAAGGCCGGGGACCACTTTGCATGTGGAGAAAAGGGAATTGGTCTGTTGACCTACCCCGACGGAACGTATCTGAAGATCCTCCCATCGTGTGAAGGGCAGCTGACGAATGACGGTCTTCGGTTGAAAAAGGGTGAAGCTTGGGTTGCATACCGGAAAAAGAACGGGAGGTTCATTATTTCGACTCCATATTCCACGATTGGAATCCGTGGGACTGATTTCGGATTGTTCGTTGGAACGGAAACCTTCCGGCTCGTCCTGATCGCGGGGATCGTCGAAGTGTTTCCCTCGAAGGGCGACGGGAAGACGATGCTGGTGAACCCGGGGCAGCTCCTTGAATTCGCTTCGGGAAATTGGGAGGTTCGAAAGGCGTCTCAGGACGATTTGGGGCGCGGAGAGAAGATCCTGACAGGGTCGATACCGGTTGGAGGGGAATCGCCTTCGATGCCGAGATTTTCCGACCAATTCCTTTACGGATTCACGGTCATCGACGGTGGGACCGCCGAAGTAACCGGACCTGACGGTCGGGGGAACCTTGTGGCTGGACCAGGAACGGTTGTCAAAACAGGTTCGACGATTCGGACTTCTGACGAGTTTCCAGCGAAGATAAAACTCCTCTGTGGATCTGTGATCAAGCTGGCTCCGGGTTCGGTGATCAGGCTGGGTGCCCATTCGATTTTGGTTGAAAAGGGAGCACTCCTGGTGAAACATGTTAGAAAGGGCCTTCCCCTAAAAATCGAGGGCAAGGGGACTATCAAGATTGACGGGGAAAGCGTTGTTGCTTTCGAATGTTCTGGAGACACTCTCTTGGCAAGGGTCGAGGTTGGTTCGGTCTTTATCCCCGGAGCTTCCCGGAGGGTTTCCGAAGGAGAATGTGTTGAAACAAGTGCCTCGGGCACACGCGACCTGACGGGTGGAATTGTTCCCCGTTCTTGGGAAATCGGCGGTTCAGAAGGCTCCACCGCATTGCCGGGAGAGCCTTTCGATTCCGGACCCGATCCGAAGGGGGTTTCCCACCCGGGAACAGCCCCGGCGTCGGGAACCCTTAGGGATTTCCAAGGCGTCTTGGGCTTTTGACCGAACATGAGGATTCATTCCGCGAGATCGCCCTACCCGTCTCCTCAGGGAGGATTCACCCTCGCCGAAGTGGTGTTGGGGATCCTGATTCTTTCCCTCGGAATCGTTTCTTTCATGGAGGCCTTCTCCTCGAGCGGGTTCAATTACGTCAAAAGAGCGCGGGATTATGCGATCGCGGTGACTCTTTGCGAGCGGTTCCTCAATATCGGGAAAGTGGAACTTCTTCTATCCGAAACCCCGGTTGTGGGAGAAGCGGACCTCAAGCCGGAGATCGAAAGAAGTGAAACCCTCCGGCAAAGCCTGGAGTCGGCGGAAAACATTTTCGACCTCGAGCTGAGGCGGGTTGTTTCCCCTTGCCCGCCCTCGAGCCGATTGTATCGGGTAACGGTCACGATGAGATGGGCGGAGCGGCATGGGGGGGTCCGCTTGGAGACGGTTTCATTGGGAACCCTGGTGGGCCGAAAGAATCAGGAATGAATATCCGAAAGCGGATCAGTAGATTGGGGCCGGGAGGGTTCAGTGTCGTAGAGACGTTGATGTATCTGGTTCTCTTTTCGATCGTCATGATGGGACTCCTGACCATCCTTCGAGCTGAAACCGTGATCGATGCAAGATTGCAAAGCCTTGATTCTCTTCACGACATACGACAGACCTCATGGAAGCTCTCCAGGTGGCTGACGTTCGGAACTAGAGTGCTGTTTCCACCCATGGCAAGCGATTCGGCAACTTGGCATGACAAGCTTATGTTCACTGATCAAGCGTGCCAAAAAAGGTTGGTATTCCTCGATTCTGGGCGACGTTTGAAGATGTGCTCAGGAAACGGCGCCCTGGAATCTCTTGCGGAGAATGTCGTTGAGTTCGGTGTCAGGCGGGTCGACGAGATGGTGGTCGTTTTCCGTGTGAAGGTCTTTGAACCGAAGGCGAAGAAGACATTTGTCCTTTCGAACACTCTACAGTTGCAAAACGACGATCTTTGGGCGGTCTGCCGGAAACCATGAACCGTATGAAAAGGATTCAGGGGATCTTCGGCAGCGGATCCCGTCGCGGGTTTTCGATCGTTCTGGTCGTTTCCATGCTGCTGGCGCTTGGCATCATGGTCGTCGCTTTCGTGCGAAAAGGGCGGCAGCAGGCCTTCTGGGCACTGCGTCACGTTCACGACCAGGCGGCTCTCGAGGCGGCGATGGCGGGAATTGTCGCAGCCGAAGACCGGCTCCGGAACGGCCGTTGGTATGGAGCCCAGGATCCATCGGCCTCTTCGGGAATGTTCGAGATACCCATCGATGATCGTGCGAGATCCTCCGCGCTCGTGGTGTGTCGGGATTCCTATTCCAGGGTGTCGATCACCAACGGAACCTATGAAACCAGCCGCGGAAAGGTGAACGTTTCCACTCCCCACGGCTATTTTCATGTCCTTCATTCGGTCGGGGTATTCTCCCGGGGAACCTGCGGAACCTCTGCGAGGATCGTGTTCGCTCGTTTCGTGATTTCCCCGGGTCCGCTTGCCTTCGGGGGCTCAATGGAAGGGATCCGGATCCTTGCCGACGGTCGGAGTGATGAGTTCCCCTATGACGATCTCGTTTGCGCAACCTGGGAAGGGAATCCTCCCGGAATGGAAAGAAGGTTCGTCACCCTTCCCGGAAGGTGTGACAAGAACG
Organism: uncultured bacterium; assembly: GCA_964428355.1. Lineage (GTDB taxonomy): Bacteria > Muiribacteriota > Ozemobacteria > Ozemobacterales > Ozemobacteraceae > CAYRYU01. Next base: position 9,647 of record CAYRYU010000144.1, on the reverse strand, counting down.
GCGCAAGGATACCCGACACAGGAAAATGGAAATACCGTCTCCTCGTTTCCACGGGCTCTTTGTTCAAGAAGGGTCAGGGGCTCCTTGTCGCTGATCTCGGTGGGAGAAGCGTCGAGGAACGAGCATCGCAGGACGGAAAAGTCATTCTCGCTCCGGTCCAGGCCGGAGAGGGCGACTTTGACGAGCCCGTCATGACTATTCAGGATCTCAATTCCTTCGAAAGTTCCGGCCATACCTTGAAGAAAATGGTGGGGATCATCCATGTCCCGGATGACAAGGTGGGAACCGGGAATCCCACCGATGAAGCTGGCTGCTGCAAAGTGATTCTCGAGTATTCGCGTTCGCTTCGGGCGGACGTTCTTCGGCGAGCGGGGGTGATCTTCGAGAATGAGCCCTCCCTTGCATCGGGGCCGCTTTCAGATTCGGAGGCAAGGGCAGCGGTTGGTGAAGGTGACCGGGAGATGACCGGACCGGAGTTTCTGCTGAAGGCCCTTCCCGGATTCGTTCCCCCCGGGCTTTCGGAAGCCGACCGCCTCGAATTCGAGGAAAAGGCTTCGGTCGTCCTCGATAAGGAGCCCTCTTCTCCCGACGGACCATCTCCGGAAATACGGGCGATTCACAATCACTACCTTGGCCCCTGGCCGATCGACAAAGCGGCAGGTTCGATCATTTTCGAACAACCCGGGGCGATCGGCCGGATGCTCGGGTTGCTAGGCCCTCGCGCTTCGGAAGGGAGCATCAGCACCTTCATCCGGAATGCGACTGTCTTGCGATCGGCCAGTTACCGCTGGGCTTGTGAATACCGGGGCCCATTCGCGACCGTCGATCCCACCTGGGAGGTCCCCCCGGGAGCTGAATGGATCACGGTGGGAGGGGATCATTTCCTGGTTCTTTCCCATGGCCGCGCTGAATGGGCCGACAATGCCTATGATCTCGAATTCAACGGAAAAAGAATCCGGATGTCCGATGTGGCATCATTTTTGTACAAGATCGTTTCGGATTCCGGTGAAATGCCGGAACCCGGGGGCCCCGAGTTTCCCGTTATCACGGATTCGTCGGCCCGAAGCGAGGAAGGCGAGGAAAAATGAACTCCGCGGAAGAATTCGACGGGGGGGTTCTTTCCCGTACCCAACGGGGTTTTCGGGAAGGAATTGCATTGGTGGTCGTTTTAACGGTTCTGGCCGTCCTTTCCACGATAGCCTTCTATCTCCACATGTTTTCCACCCGTCAGAGATTTCAGAGCCACCGGCTCAGTTCGGGAGAAATCGCTCTGCAGGCAGCCCAGTTCACTGCACGCCAGGTGTGCCTCCTGATAGGTCGGTCGATCGATTTCATCAACAGCAGTTCCCCCTCGACCTTCCCGAAGAGAAGCTCTTCGGCTCCTCCAAGTCTTCGCGAATTCCTGCTCTTGTTCGTTTCTCCCGAGGGAAGGTTGAAGTGGGAAAACCTTAAATTCAAGCTTTCCAATGAGCCGTTCGATCTGATCAACCGGGCCGTGATCCCGGATTACTCCCCCAGCCTCGAATTGAATATCCTGGTGTCCTACGAGAAGCTCGAGAACCCGCTTTTGGCCTCTTTCCCCATCTCCGGCCTTCAGGCAGGACTGGAGGACGAACACAGCGGCCGTTTCATCGTGGATGTGACAGCCACATTCTCCGGGGTCAGCCGACGAATTCTTGCGGTCATCAATGAGCGTTCCATGAACCTGACCTGGCCGGTTCTGGGGAGATTCGTCCTTTACGCTGGCCAAATTCGTCCCCAACCCCTTGACGAGGGGGTCAATCGGGTGACCTACAAGCTCGAAGGAACAAGCCTGCCCAGGCTCGTCGAAACCTTCGACCTGGATCCGAATTTGGTAAGACCGCTGGTTGTTCGAGGCGGGGAATACGTTTCCCCAGAAAGGCGGGCGGTTCTCGCGGCTGATCCGGATGCCGCCGCGAGATTCCTGGACGGGCAAGGCTGGATCCTTCTCGGAGGACCCGAAATCACACTGGGACTCGCCCCGGGAACGAAAGAATACGGCGAGCATTTTCTTCTGGCAGGGGACTCCATCTTCCTGCGTGACATCGTTCGGGATACGAACCCCTTCGGATTTGAAGCTCCTCATCCCGATCCCGTGCGGTTTCCTTCGTTCCGCTTCAGGCTCTGGGAATCGCACGAGATCTACAGCATCCTGACCGGCCTCTATAGAGAATCCCGAAGCAATGCCAGGAGCGTCTTCCTGTCCCAGGTAAGGGATTGTGATCCGACCAAGTCATCGGTCCTGCGCCTGATGGGCACTCACGAGCATCAAAGCCCGACGCTGGTATTCGGGAATGTCTTCCGCCGGTACATCCTCGAACAGGGCTTGCGTGTGAAAACCTCCTCCGGGGCGACACCGACGCCCGATTCCATCGCAGCCGTATGCCCGTTCATTCCCCGGGAATCGTTCCCCCAGGCTCAATGGATGCCGGGCTTCGATGCCGAAGTCACCGGGGTTATCAAGGCGACTTGCGGTAACGACTGGGAAGGAGGCTATCGTGGGGCCATGTCCATTCCCATTAAAACGGCTTTCAACGAGGGACTGGCTTTCTGGCTCTCCCAACCAAAGGAACCAGGAGTCGCCGAAGACAGGCGAACGATCTTGGGGGGATTCGTCACCGGAAAAATTTCGAAGCTCGGAAGGTCGTTCGGCTTCACTCCCCCCCACTCCTCGGAAAAGCTCGTGCTGGGTCTGGATGAGGATGTATCCCTTTACCGGGCCTCTCGGAAGGTATTTTCAGGGAAGCTTCAGGAGGTCCTGCCGTGTGTCCGCAATCTCGCCTTGTCGAGGTGTGGAAGGGGTTTCAAAACAGGGCCGGCTTTGCAGGACTTTCTTCGAAAGACTTTGGAAGCCGGGGGAAGCACTGTCGGCTTCTACCATGTCGAAAAACCGTTCGAGTGGACGGACTCATGGAATCAACTTGCCCTGGGTGGATGCGGAATCGTTTGTGACGGGCCTATCACGATCAGTGCTGGCGTGAAGCCAGCCGGAGGGGATCGTTTTCCAGATGCGGCCAAGAATCAGATAACCTTCGTCGCGCTGAGCGGGGACGTTACCGTCAATACTGATCAACCCGTGGAAGCCTCACTTCTGGCACCTGCGGGAAAGCTAGTGGTTTCCGGGGGGTGCCGGATCGCCGGACTCGTGGCGGTCAACACGATCGACTTGTCGGTCCTGTCGAATTCTCAGGAGAAAACCATCTGCTATGATCCCATCCATGATTGGACCGACGAAACGGCTTTCCAGAACGGGTACAGGGTGATGCTCGAACAGAACCCGGTCATCTTCTCGGCAAAACTGGACTGAGTTGGAGGAAAGCCATGGAAAAGACATTGATGATGCTCTTTCGGGAAACGAAAATCGGTTTGCGAGTATTCCTCCTTGGGATCGGTCTGGTGGGCGAACTGGCGGCGCAGACCATGACGGATGCGGTTTCCGTCGAAATGGGCCTCGGCAACCAGGGAACGGCCAGCGAATTGATCCTGGCCCCAAAGGTTGGGCATAGTCTGAGGGATCCAACATGGCTGTACATCCTTCAACCTGATGGAACTCCGAATCCGGCCTTTCCATTCCCCCTGCCGGGGATCCCAATTCCGGTTCAGCCTGGCGTTCCTGCAGGCCTGACCGACTTGAGCGATATTCTGCCTGGGTGGAATGTGGCGCAAAAGCGGACGAATGTCCGCGACGGGTTTCCGACCATGCGGCAGGTTCTCTTTCCGGCCTGCATCGTCCAGGCCGCGCAGGAGTGGCAGGACTCAGGGTTCCTCGTCACTGCGGGACACCGGTTTCAGCTTGCGGCGACGGGACGATGGTTTCTCGACAAATCGGGTGGCGTGCCCTCCGAGGAATGCGGCCCGGAGGGTTTCGCAGCCTCCAATCCGGCCGGGCATTTGCCGCAGGCCGGTCACCCCCCCTGGCCGAAACCCGAGGCACTTGGCGGCGCGCTGATCGCAAGGATCGGCGACGGTCCGACATTTCTGGTGGGGGCGGGTGGGACATTCACCGCAGACCGGTCGGGCAACATCTTCTTCGTGATGAACGACCTTTTCGACGGAGGTGCCCCCGGCGGAAGTTGTGTCTATTGCACTACTCCCGGGATGACCCATATCTCCAACAACTCGGGTTCGGTCCAGGTGGTTTTCACCAGCCTCCCGTAAAAAGGCCGGGCAAATGCAACGCCCGGCCTTGATCGAAGGGCTCCTGTATGAAGAGTTGGCGATTATTCCCTTTTCAGGGAATAGGTGTTTCCCGATCCCTCTTTGTTGATGATCTCGCCCGAACCGCCGTGGGCGGTGATTTCAAAACTGGAATTCGTCACGGGTTTCTGATACTTCGCCTCATCCTTGTACCACCCGAGGATCGATTGGCTGCCGCGTGCGCCCCTGACGTTGTACTGATGGAAATTGATGACCTTCATCCGGTTTGTACCCGCTATCCAGAGCCCCCAAGTCTTGTTGTTTTTCGTTGAACAATTCTCGAGGGTGATTCCATCGTTGCTCTTTGCGAATTTGAACCCGTGGTTGCTCCCGTCGTCGGAACAATTGGTCATCGAGCAGTTGGTGGTATAGATCCCGAAGAATCCGGAGTTGGCGTTGTTCCGGGCATGGCAATTCGTCATCGTGCAGTTCTTGAAACCATGAAAACCGCTGGCGTAATATGAGGATTCTCCATTTGGGTGCCTCCTCCCGTTGTTGGAACTGCTGCAGTCCTTGAAAACCAGATTGCGCATGTAGCTGTCCTCACCAGCGGGCTCGAGGTGGAATCCACACTGCCAATTGTCTTCGGCGATACATCCCTGGACGATGAGACCATCGAGTTTCTGTGACTCATGAAAATCGAATCCCGTCGTCCATTCAGACCTCGACCCTGCGGGGACGCCAAATCCGCATCGGATAGCCTTGCAATTCACGAACCGGATGTTCTTGGTCAATTTTGGTTCCTTGCTACCGTTGATGTTGTATCCGTGGGTATTGCAGTCGATCGCGGTGCAGCCCAGGAATTCGATATCCTCGCACGTCACGCCGTCCGCCCAGATGAAAAACATGCCGTTTCCCGAGGACTTGTACCGCTTTCCCCCGAGCATATTTGTCGCGACGACGTTCTGGACACTGACATGGCTCGTGGAAATCCTTATGAAGCCCTGAGCATACATACTGAAACCTTTCAGGGTGACATAGGGTTTCAGCAACGTTATGGGGATGTATCCCTGGGATGAGTTGACCACCTCGATTTTGGTCTCATTCGGCCCCTTGCCCTCGAGCCAGGAATTCGAGGTGGGGAGGATGCAGTTGGAGCATCGGAAGGTTCCCGCGGAGAGCGTCACTTTCCCACCCTCCCCCCCCAGGGCGTTGAAGGCACTGTTGATGGTGTTCTGGTCCGCTGACCCCGTGCAGACGTATTTTGCGGAAGCTTTGACGGATTGCGGAGCGTCGGATGCAGCAACCAGGATGGTCCTGGAACCGTGTTTTGTTCCCTCCGATGTTGTGTCGATGTTGGTCGGACCGGTCGTAGGCTCTGTCGAAGTCGTTGTGGAGGTATCCGAAGAAGTCTCCGTGGATGTGTTTGTTGAGGAAGTTGTGGATGTGCTTGTTGAAGTCGTGGTGGAGGTGCTGGTTGAACTCGTGGTGGTTGTGTTGGTCGATGTTTCCGAAGTTGAAGAGGAGCGATTCCTGAGATACGGGGAAACCTGTTCGAAAAGGAATTTCCCCATCTTGGCATAACCACCAGCTTTTGGGGACATTCCACCGGCATCGAGATCGGCAATCTGGATCGATGTGAAGGTATCGGCGAAAAAGACCTGGTTTCCCCTGGCCGAGATTGCCTTCACGATCCCTGGGATCCTTGCGTTCAGCTTGGCGGCCGCGGCTGTTCCCGGAACCGAGTTAATCGGAGGAATGGAGGAAACGACGAGGCGGGCCTGGGGGGCAGCTTTCACGATGTCGGCGATCAAACTTTCGAGTTGAGCGGGTGCCGAGTCGATTCCGGTCCAGAGGACGGCATCGTGCGTTCCGATCATCAACAGGATCAGATCGGGGGGATTCTTTTTCAGGAGAATGGGGGCGATCTTCGCGAGGTCCTTTATCCGGTAGCCCGCGTGCCCCTCGTTATCCTTGTCCCCGAGGTCGTCGGGGCCGTCGGCACGGGATCCTACCATATCGATGGAGAAACCGGCCTTTTTGCACAGTTTCCAGAAATCGATCCGCCAGCCTCCACGCTTGGGGAGCCCCCGACCGGTTCCCAGGGTGATCGAATCCCCCAACGCCATTATCTTCGTGGCGGCCGGAGCCGGAGAAACGGAGAAAACCAACCCGAACAGCATGACTGCAATGAGTAGCGATCGATTCGACATGTTGTCACCTCAGCAAGGTTTTGAAATCGGACAGTTCACGCTGGTATAACCTTCCCCGGTTCCGAACGGTTACAATTCTTTCCCCTTTTTGACAGAATCCAGGTTCTCGCGGATCATGTTCCTGGCCCTGTGAAGTCGTTGTTTTACGGAAGCTTCCGAGATCTCCTCGACCAGGGCGATTTCGGCGCAGGTCAGATCCGAAACGTATTTCAGTAGCGTCACCCTTCGGAATTCCTCCGGAAGAAATGAAACCATCGAACGGACATCGCCCTCCCCGCTGGAATCCGCCTTGCTTCCGGGAGCTGGAATCCCATCTGGAAGAACCTCCGGAGCCAGATTTCGGTTATCCTGGGATTTCTTTCCGAAATGGGTTTTGCATACGTTTCGCGCAATCGTGAACAGCCAGGATTTGAAGTGGCCTTGTGCCTGATACCTGGGAAATGATCTGAAGGCCCTGACGAAAACTTCCTGCGTCAGATCTTCCGCATCGGAGGTGTGTCCGGTCATCCGGAAAAGGAAACCGAAAACCCTCTTTTCATAACGTTGGACAAGTAGTTCGATCGATGAGCGTTCCCCATGGCAGGCTCGAGCGACCAGTTCGTCATCCGTCCGTTCCCCCGGATCTGCTTTCATGTGTTATTGGCTTTGGCTCGCCGCGATCGGGAAGGGCGTTTCTTTCTGGACATTCACGGAAAAAGTTTCCTGGAATATCATCTCATGGGGCGTTTTCCGATCTTTCCCCGAAACGGTGATGATCAACTTGAAACAGGTGCCCTCGAGGACTGCGCCATCCTGGCTTATCGGGCACATTCGCCCCGTCGTGGGGCTCGTGCCCTCGAGGACTGCGCCATCCTGGCTTATCGGGCACATTCGCCCCGTCGTGGGGCTCGTTTCCCGGCTCTCGCCTTCGACCCGAACGGTGTCGGTTCCAAGCTCGATCTTCAGGGCTCCCCCAACGGCAACCAGGAGGTCGTCGAAATCAGTAGTGTGGATGACGCCTTCCCGCTCAACGGAAACGCGGGAGGATTCGAAACGGTATTTCACCCTCTGGGTTTTGATTCCCCCTCCGGGAATTACTCCTGAGAACCTTTCAAGGTCAATTGTTGCAGAGGAGACGGAAAAAGACCTGATGGAAACCAGATCCTGTTTCATCTGGGCCGCCAGTGTGGAACATCGCGCGTGGAAAGCAATCTGGGCGGAATGGATTGTACGGGAAAGGGAAAAGTGTCGGAACACCTGATATACGATCCCGAGCAGCGAGAGAATCAGAAAAGACGCCACCAGGACCTCGAACAACGAAATCCCGAAACAATTTCGGTGGGTGGGGGAGCTTCGGTCCCTCGAGGCGGTAATGAAATCGAGTGGATCGTCTGAGTAGGAGTTCATGGTATGCAACTGCCCAGGAACAAGTCAGTCATACAGTCTTTTCAATCGCTTTCCCAATTCCGCCTGTCTATTCGCCAGCCGGTCGAATGAAGCTTTTCGATCCTGGGGGGAGTCTGGGGGTGGGGAAATTTCCGGAACCGGCTCATTCGGAGGCTGTCGCTCACTCCGTGCGGCGATTTCAGCTTCAACGCGCTTCTCCTCCTCGATTACCGAAGACAGCTGCTGGTATCTTTCTTGCGCTTCGACCTGGAGAGGTCCGGCAATTGCCGAGGCGGCGTGGAACTTCTCCAGGGCTTCTTCCCTTCTTCCCAGCCTTTCGAGGAAACCCGCCTGCTCGATCAATAGGATGGCCGAATCGGGCTGGGCGGCGGAAAATTTGGAAAGAAGTTCGGCGGCGTCGGCGACCTGGCCCAACGCTTCGTGGCACGCGGCTTGTCGCAGAAGGAACCCCGTATTCTGGGGGTCATTCTCCAGAAGTTTGCCGAAGCGGAAAAGCGATCCGGCGAAATCCCCCGTTTGGAACATGCTTTCCGCGAGGAAGAAAATGCTGTATTCCTCGAGGGTTTCTTCTTCGGCTGAAAGGATTTCAACCACTTCGGCATACTTTCCCATGTGGAAAAGGAGGCGGGCTTCCTGGAACGGTGGAACCGCGGCCGGCCCCGCGATTGTCTTCAGATGGTCCAATGCGTTCTTCGCATCCCCGAGCCGGTTCATTTCCAACAAAAGATCCACCAAGGTTCGTGAAGCATCGATGTCCCTTGGGAACTCCCTCAGGAGCACGAGTAGGATCTTTTCGCCCTCCACCCTTTCGAGCAGATCGATGTGCCTCAATGCCATCCTCATCAATCCTGCCCTTCTGGCGACCGCATCCGAGTCGATCCCTCTCCTGGTCATGAGAGCTTTTGCGATCTTGATAAGGGAGGTTGCCCGGGGGTTTCCTTCCAGCTTCCTAAATGCCGTTACAGCCTCCTCAATTCTGTCCTGGGCAAGAAAAAACTCCCCGCGCAGGAATTCCAGAAAGGGGTTTCCGGGGTGTGCCCTGATCAATGTATCCAATCCGCATTCGGCTTCGGGCCACTCGAGAAGGATCCTTTCCAGGATGACTTTCAGAAGTCGCCAGGAGGGATCCCCAGGACGGGGCCCAGGCGAGCCGCGTGAATCCCCCGAAAAAGTCACGGATGACGTCATGTTTCGGGGGGTATCCGAAACCCTTTCCTCAAGACTTTTGTCAAGGAAATCGATGACGGGTGCGAGATCATTTCTTCGTGTCTGTACTCCGAAAAGAGGGTCGCAAATCAGCAGGAACTTGTAATAAGCCTTGAGCCCCTGGGAATAGCGCTTTTCCCTCAACTGGCGAAGCGCCTCCCGATACGAGGCATCGGATTGGCAGAATCCGATCCCGCCCGGCAGAAGGAGGAGAATCGCCAGGCAGAATGCCGGACAGCGAAGTGGGCTGAACATTTTCCTTCCCCTGGTCAACGATGTTTCAGACTGGGGCGAATCTCGCGATTTCCGTCAGCCGCCCCAAGCAAGGACTTCGAAATGGAACTAGAATACCATGCCAGGCCTGGGAATCAAACCCATGCGGGTTGATTTTTCCCTTCAAAGAGCGGGCCTAATGGGCCACAGATACGGCTGTATTGAATCGGACAATCCGGTTGTTTCGCGTTTGTATGGATCGGGAAACAGATTCCCGGATCATGCCGTTGAAAAGGATGGTTTCAAAGAGTTCATGGCATGCACGAGTATGCCCCCGGCGGGGAATCCAGGACAATGAAAAACGGAGGCCGCCCGTGGCTGGGCAGCCTCCGTCGAACGACCGGAGTTGAGGGATCCTTACTCCTGGTGTGCTCTTTCGAACTCTTTCCTCTGGTGATACTGCCGGGTGGC
>CAYRYU010000143.1:0-15364 GCA_964428355.1 uncultured bacterium | reverse complement strand
GTCTGGTCGGGGCCGATGCTCCGGATGTCCGGTGGATCGCCGGGGTTGAAAAGGACGGGCCCATAGGAAAAGCAATCCCCCGGAAGGGGCCTTCCCAGCCATACTTCAAGCTCGCCGGGGGTTTTCGGCCAGGATTTTTTCGCCTCCCGAAAGCCGAACAGTGCCAGTGACCAACGGGCCATTCGTCCGGTTTGGCGCGTGATGGGCTCGGTTAGCAGGACTTCTTTTCGGAACTTCCCTGCCCAGGACAGGAATCCTGCTTTGAAAAGGGCGGGTTGATCGTAGGCGAACTGCCGCCATATGCGGCTCTCACTTTGGGCGAGAGCGATCGTTGCATCCAGATAATCGTCTTCGATCCGTTTCCATCGTTTGTCGGTTCCAACCATCGACTCGGATGCCAGGCCGACCAGTGACCCGAAAAACTCCTGATCCACGAAGCTCGCGACGGCGGGCGATTCCGCTATCGAGCAGAAAGCCTTCCCGGGGGATCGCAATGACGATCCGGAAATGCCGAGGTCTTTCCCTGTTCGGGCCAGGTCGAGGATGTAGTGAAAGTGGCCTTTCTGGCCTTCGAAAAGGGTCGGGAGGGGGGCCAGCGCTTCGTCGATATCCTCGAGAAACGAGATTACCTTCCGTGTTTCATCCAATGAAAGCCCAAGCCCGGGAGCACACTTTTGCATCGTCGTGAAAACCGTCAGAAGTTGGAAAAGTGTTCCCATTCTTTTGTGCATCTGATCCCGGGGGTCGATCGCCTCGAACTCGAGGCCCATCATCGCTGCCCCGAGAATCACCGTGGCAACATCGATGGAAGGGCATTTCCCAAGGTTCGCAATGGCAAGGGTCAACCAGAGATTGGAGATTTCCACGAGAAGGTCATACGCGGGAGTGGGGCTTCCGGGATCCAATGGGTCCGGGCAACCGGCTCCGGATAAAGGAAAAAAGGCAAGGGAAGTCCGCGAACTATCGAGAACCTCCTTCCAGATTTCCTCCGAATTCGGGAGCTCAGATAGGAAACCCGCACAAGATCCAGGAATCACCGCGCCTGCGCGGAAAAGGTACTTGATAAGAATGGCCTGGTCATCCAAAGGGCGTTTCTTTCGCGGATCCGACCACCAGAGGCGTGAAAATGTCGGGATGGAAAAGACGGTCGTCCGGTGTGAGACGAAAAGCAGCTCCACGTCCTGTCTCAGGTTCCAGAACCGTAGCATCTGCAGGCAGACACCGGCGATTCCGATGACGATCAGGCATACTCCGGTCAGGATCCAGCGCCGGGAGTTCCCCCCTGTCGAAACGGGCTCTGAAACATTTCCCTCCCGGATGTCCCGGACCGGACCTTCACCAAGCTGTGGGCTCATTTCAGGCTCTCCACGTATGCAGTCAGGGATGCCGCCCCTGTTGCGACTGCCAGAAGGTCATCCCCTGTGTATGGAGCCTGATCTGGGCCGATGCTGCGGATGTCGGGCGGATCCCCAGGGCAGAAGATCACCGGACCGTAGGAGAACCGGTCTTGGGGCAGGGTTCTTCCCAGCCACTCTTCGAGCTCGTTGGGTGCTCGGGGCCAGGCTTTCCTTTCCGCCCGGAAACCGGACAGTGCGAGCGCCCACGTCACCATGTCCCATACCTGGGCCGCTGCTTCATCCTGCGTGCGGATCGAAGAGGGGATCAATCCTCCTGCCGAAACCACCCAGGTCTTGTAGAAGCTCTTTGGGCGGAAACCGAATCTCCAGAAAATCCCCGGAAGATTGCCTTTGAGGAGCCTTCTGGCCTCCTTGGCTTCCAGCCCCCTCCTGACAAGCTCTGGATGCGTGGCAACCCATGGCTCCGAAGCCATACGGATGAGAGAACCGTAGATGTCCTCCTCGACGAACCTGACCATGTCCGGTGAGTTGGCAATCTCGTGGAGCACGTGTCCCGGCCACCGAAAAATTCCTTTGGGGAAAGGGAGGCTTTTCATACTCCCGGGGCTTTTCCTGATCGCCCTTGTAAGCTCCAGCTCGGTCTGCAAAAAAAGCCGGAATGGAACCCTTCTGCTTTCGAGCTTCTCCAAAACCTCGATCACATACAAAATCTCTGCCTTGGAAAGCCGGAGCCCCGGGGCGGAAAGAACCATTCCATGGCCCGCTATTTTGTTGGTGATGATTCCCACCATGCTCGTCATCAGAGTCGGGTTGGGGCAATCCATGGCTTCAATGTGTGCCCGGATCAAGGCCACCCCAAGAAGAACCTTGACCAGATCCATGGGTTGTGCCTTCCCGATGTGGGCGATTGCCAGGAAGCTCCAGAACCGAGCAGTTTCGGAAAGCCCACCGACCTCGAGATCCGCCTTTCCGGGTAGTAAGGGTTCCGAACCGATCAACGGCTGAGGAAGAGAAGCGAGGGAAACCTCGGTTCTCGAGACGATCTCCTTCAGGAATTCGGTCGAACTCGGTATCCGTCGCAAAAGCTCTGAAAACGAACCTGGAATCTCCGCTTCGTCGGAATAGAGAACATTCTCCAGTTCAAGATCCAAGGGCGGAGAGGACTCATCCTCTGAAGAGAGGGGTTCCGGAAAACCGAGACCTTGGGTAAAGGGAACCTCCGTCGATGAGCCTGATGGAAAAACCCCGGCAAGGGGAGAGTGCCTGGAAAAGGTGGCCGGGTCGAGGGTCAAATCCGCCCTGAGGTTCAGGAAGCGGATGACCTGGAACCCGATGGATCCGATCCCCAGAATAACGAGGAGGATCAGAATCACCGGAAACCAACGACGGCCGCGCGGGCCCGGTATTGGATCCCCCTGAACGTTCTTCTCGGTAGAAATCATGCGGGTTTCCCAGCCCCCATCAGATTTGTGATTGGGAAATGTTTCAAATCGTCACTCTCCCCTTTCGAGAAAAGACGTGACCGAAGCGGCTCCGGAAGGGATAGCTCGAAGATCGTCAATGGTGAATGGAACCTGATCCGATCCGATGCTTCGGATTTCCGGGGGATCACCCGGCGCGAACAGGATAGGGCCGTAAGAGAATATATCACGGGGCAGGGACATTCCAAGCCATTCCTCGAGTTCCTGGGGACTTCCGGGCCACTTTCCCCTTTCTCTTCGGAATCCGAAAACCGCGACCGACCACTGGGCGACTCTTCCATGTTGTCTGGTCAGGAAATCGGTTTTCCAGAGGGAATGGTGGACCTGGCTTTGGGAACAGGCCAGCCAGGCTTTGAACATTGCCTTCGGGCGGAAAATGAACCTCATGAGCAGTTCGGCCTTGCTTCCTTTCAGGGCAATTCTCGCTTCATTAGATTCGTCCAATAATCTGACCCAAACGGGATGGCTTGCGATCCACGGTTCGGAGGATATGCGAACAATCGAGCCGAAGAATTCCTTCTCAACGAATCTCACGATCTCCTCGGAATCCATGACTTCGGACAGAGCCCAGCCGGGCCATCTCCAGTAGCCGTCTTTCCCAGTCCTGGGGAGCCCCTTCCGGACCGTGTCGCGGAGGCTCCGGTAGAAACGCGATTCCGTCTCGACCATGGTGGCAAAAGAAACAAAGAAATCCTCGATCTTCTGGAGATTTCCGATCATGAACCGGGCTTCAGATACCGACGGCCGGATGGCAGGAGCGCAGAGAACCAGGGTTTCGTAAGCGTTTCCCAGGCAACTGCAGGTTATCATCCGGCACATCAGAGTCAGATTGGGCGCAACCATGGCTTCCATGAAAACAGTAATCAATGCCGCCCCCAGAACGGCCGTTGCCACCTCCCCTGGAGAAGCCCTTCCAACGTGGGAAACTGCGAGGGACAACCAGAACTGGCTGATGTCCATGAGCTCAACAATCAGGATTTCCGGTTTCCAGAAATCGTAGGGTTGGGAGGCGAGGAGCATGGTCGGAAAGGAGGCAAAGCCCACGGATGTCCTTTCCAGGATCCGTGGCCACAACTCTTCCGTTTCCGGGAAGCTTGCGAGAGAAAATGGAAGGAACCGCGGGTCGATAGCTTCCTGCCTTATCAGGTAATCGGAAAGGGTGGCTGGGAGTGCGTATCCCATGGCTTTCGGATAACCCAGCCCGGCGGTGAAGGGAAGGCTCGAGAATGCCCGTGGAGGTGGAAGAAAGTCCAGATCGAGGTCTTTCTGCAGGTTCCAGAGCCGAAGGACCTGGAATCCGAAGTTCCCAAGACAGATCGTCAGAACCAGGATGGTTCCGACGACCCAACGGAGGGAAAACCGCGGTTTCCTTCTTTCCTCCATATCCTTCCAAGCCTCTCCCGAATGAAAACCGTACACAATTGATGTTCAATTTGCAAATGGAGCGGAAATCTGGAAAAATGGATGGGGATCCCCCTGAATTTTTGGAGGTGGGAACAATGGATCGAAAGATTTGGGTTCTGGTTACCGCCCTTTCCTTCGGTGCGCTCCTTGCCCCGGCTTTTGCCCAGCAGGGAAATCTCCGCTCGAGAATCGAGGCTGCAAAGGCCAATCGTGCAAACCACCAGGCCGCATTCAAACAGAAGATAGAGGAGTGGAAAGCCAACCGGCAGAATGCCCAGGGCTCCCAGGGGGCCGAGGGGTCCCTGAAAGAGAAGATTCAACAATGGAAGGCGAATCGACAGGGGAATGCCGGTGACTCCGGCACGGGAGCCACCCCTGGAACCGAGGGAACCCGGCCCAATCTCGAAGCCCTGAAAGCGAAATGGGCTGAAAAACACGAGCAGTTCATGCAGAAACTCGAGGAACTCAAGACCCAGAACCCGAAACTCCAGGGGCTTCTCGAACAGTTGAAGGCGATGAAGGAATCCGGGGGGCTCGGTGCACCTTCAGACGGCTCTCAAGGCCCCGCCGCCCGAATCGAAGCCTTCAGACAGAAATGGTCGGGCCTCTCCGCAGACCAGAAAGCCAGGGTCGAGGAGCGACTCCCCGGCCTTTCCGGGCATCTCGAAGCATGGTTCAACCGCGGGGGAACGCAGAACTTCACCGGCACCCGGACCGGGATCAACGGAAACACCCAGAACTTCCAGGGGCAACGTACCATCGAAGGCAACACGATCAACGGACAAGGCTCCTGGACCGGTTCCCAGGGTGGGGCAGGAACCTGGACCGGGAAAACCACCGTCCAGGATCAGGGGTGGACGCACGACTCCACGCATACCAACAAGAACGGACAGGTCACCACGGTTCACGGAACCGGCCAGGTGGAGGGAAACACCACCGGGTTCCAGCGGCAGATCACGGGCCCGGAGGGCCGCCAGACAACCGTTTCCGGCACAAGGGTTAGGGACGGAAACACGGTCACCACCCAGGAGACCGTTACCGATCCCTCGGGGAAGACCCACGCCGTCACGGGAATCACTACCCTCGACGGGAACGGTGTCACCACCCAATGGACCGGCGAAAAGGGCAATACGGTTACCCAGCAGACCACGGTCCAACACGATGGGAGCTCGACCCAGGTGGATAACACATGCCAGTTTGAAACCACTGGGACGGGTTCTCAGGGGCAGGGTGGGACTACATCCGTCGAAGGGCAGTCCCAGAGCGGGACGACGGCAACCACCGATGGGCAATGAACGGGAATTTGTTTCGAAGTACAATCGAAATCGCGAGGTGAAAAGATGAAATTCTTCAAATGGTTTCTGATGGCCTGGTTTGTCGCCGCAATTGCGCTTCCCGCGGCCGCCCTGAACGAGTGGACCGTGATGCTGTACTTCGTCAGCGATGACAACGAGTCCAAAGCCATGATCGAGTCCCACATGAAATCGCTCAACGGTCTGGCCCCGGCCGCCGGAATCGCCGGAAAATACGCTGTCACCATGCTCGTCGACGCCCCCAAGGGGTACAGCGTCTGGTCCAAGGCAGACAAACCCGATGGCGGCTTCGTCCTCGAGCCGGGAAGCGACCGGAAATGGAATATCGCCCAGGCCCTCGGCGAGGTCAACATGGGCTCCCCCTACACCCTCTGGAAATTCATCAAATGGACCATGGAAAAGCATCCTGCGCGGAAATACGCGGTTTTTCTCGCTGGCCATGGCTCGGGAATCTTTTCCTGGCGCGGAACCGGTGGGGTCAACAGCTCCAATCCGGGAGCGGTCGATTTCGATCCCGACAAGTTCGTCGCCTATGATGACACCGACGACGACTGTCTGACCGTTTTCGAGGTCCAGGCGGTTCTCGAAGCCGTTTCCGCAAAGATGACCGGTGGGCGGCCCATCGACGTTCTGGTGCTCGATTCCTGCATGCCAGGCGCCATCGAAGCGCTCTACCAGCTCCGCGATGCCTGCCGGATACTGGTTTCCAGCCCCTCGACCACCCTGATCGGAGGAATGCCCTACATCCAGATCATCAAGGATCTGGCTTCCAATCCCGCCGCCAACGACGAGGAGTTCGGAAAGATGGTCGCCAAGAACTACATCGACCGCGTGGTTTCGATGAGCAACGACGGGGAGGCGATGGGGGTTTTCAAACCCGCCGAGTCGAAGGCCCTCGTCGGTGCCATGGACCAGCTGTCGATCGAACTTCTCCGTGCTCAGAACGAAGGGAAGCTCTCCTTCAAGAACCTGACCACCTTCGGCGGGAAAAAACGCTACTGGGATCTCGCCCGCCTCCTTCGTTCCATGGCCGGTGACGGAGCCGAATTCGGGGGCGTCTCGAATCCCGAACGGATCAGGGCCCTTGCCGGAGAAGCCGGTGAAGCCCTGAAAGCCAGTCGCGTTACCACCTGGTATTCCGGCTCCTTCGCCGACCAGAAGATCGGAGGGCTATCGATCGCCTGGCCGGACAAAGAGGAATACGCCAAATGGCGTTCCTTCTACAAGGCTCTCGAGTTCGCCCGCCAGTCCCATTGGGATGAATTCCTCGAAGCCTGGTACCAGAGGAAATAGTACAATCCGAAATCCTGGAGAATCGAAACCAGCCCCCGGGTTCGGCCTGAGACCCGGGGGTTTCCTTTCTCTTTTCTGTCGCGCCCGTCCGAGGGCCATTCCGGTAATCTGTAACCTTTCCCGTGGTGGTTACGACGTTTTGTTCGGAAGGGGAGGTTCGACCCCCAAGTCGCCAGGAATGGATGCCACGGAGGGCTGATTCCGATGAAGACTGGAAACAACAACGTCAGGCCAGGATCGGGCGGGAAACCCGTCTGGTGGATTTACCCCCTCCTCCTGATTTTCCTGGGCCAGGCGGCCGTTCTTTTTCCCGCGGCATGGAAAACCAGCTCCACTTCCTGGAACACCGAGGACGAACAGGCCTATCAGGGGCTGGTCAAGGCCCTGGGCGAGTCCGGTTACCGGAACTTCAACGGGTTCATCCGTGATCCCGCCGCCAATCCGCTTCATTCCGAAGAAGACAGGGAACTGAGGTTCTCCGCGGATTGCGCCGACCTTCCCTACCTGCTGCGGGCCTATACCGCCTTCAAGCGCGGGCTTCCCTTCTCGTTCACCTCGGAAATCTCCGGTTCGGGTCCCGATCCCCGTTACGGCTCCGGAAACAAGCCCTCGGGAACGATGTCCCAGGACGATTTCGATTCCCCGTCTTCCCTCTTCCAGGCTCTGACGAACGTGAACTCGGGTTTCTTCCGAATGTCCCCCGACGTCGAAAACTCCGATCTCTACCCGGTTCGCGTCGGAACCGACACGATCCTCCCAGGAACGGTCTTCTACGACGCCAACGGTCACGTTGCCCTGGTGTCGAACGTCGCATCCGACGGGGCGATCCGGCTCGTGCAGGCCCATACCGATTGCACGTTGAGCCGCTCAACCTTCGGCCGGCAGTTCTCCGCGCCCGGAAGAGACGCCGGTGGGGGTTTCAAGAACTGGCGGCAGGTGGATTTCGCCAAGCCCAAAAGCCCCAGGAAGATTCCCAATGCCGAACTTCCGGACTTCTCGGAGGAGCAGTATTCCCCCGAGTTCGGCAAGCGTCCGGAAAAGCCCCGGGACTTCCAGGAAGGCGTCAGGAGGCTTCTTTCCGAGACCGGCGACTCCTTCGATCCGGTTGCCCGGTTCGAAAAGGCTCTCCGAAACCTTGGAGAGGAGTTGGAAAACCGCCGCATGGCTGTCGAAATCGCGGCATCCCACGGGATCGACCGCAGAACGCACCCCGGGGCCCTCCCAAGGAACATATATGGGGCAACGGGGGATTGGGAGTTCTACAGCACTCCCTCGCGGGATGCGCGCTTGAAGATGGCCTTCGCGGAGCTCTACGACAAGACGGTCGAGGCTGTGGAGGGGGTGGCCCAAGGGGACAAGGACATCCTCTTCAATGGCTCCTCGGTCGATCTTGCCGAAACCCTTCTTTCCCGTTATGACGAAGTCGCTCCCGGATTGCAGGTCAGATACCGAAAAAGCACCGGAGACGAGGTGGGGTTGGATCTCCATCAGGTTTCCAAACGCCTTTTCCGGCTTTCCTTCGACCCGTATCATTCTCCCGAACTGCGTTGGGGAGCCGAGGGAGATGAACTGGAAGGGGCCCGGGACGAGGACTCCGAAAAGAACCTCTTCGACCGGGAAGCCCCGCTCCGGAACCGTCTCGACATCGTCCAGACAGGTCCCACAAGGCTGGATGACGGCCCTTCGAAGCCCAGGAACATCGATGTTCGCGGGTTCCTGGCGGCCTATATCGGGGAAAAGGGGAAAAACAGTGAAAAGGGTGGGGAAGGACGCTCGGAAACAATGGTTGCCAGCGGGGCCGCCTCCGCTTCACCCGCGGTGCCGGTTCAAAGCTCGGGGGAGCCGACCTCCCGGCGCGGGTATCTTGCCCTGCTCATCGGCCTTCTCACCGGAGCGCTCGCCTGGGGCGTGAAATCGCTGCGGGAGCATCTGAAATCACTGCTGGAGGGAAAACCGGAATCCGCGGACCATCCCGGGCCCGAAAGTGACGCGAAGGAAGCCGCTTCTCAGAGCAGTTCCCAAAAGGATTCCCGGGATCTTCGGGTTCCAGGAGCCCTGGGTGCGGGCCTGGTTCCGCTAAAACGGGAAGATCATGAAGAGCCTGAGGGGAAGCCCGCGGGGGAAGCAGGCGGGGACATTCCTTCCGAATCCCCGGACGATCCGGATCCCGAATCCGGGAAGACGATCCGCGGAAAACTCGTGGTGGGGGGAGGCGGGAGTTTTGGCCGGAAGTTCCACCGGTCTTTGAAAAAGCAGGGCAAGAAGTGCAAGGAGTCTGAAGTTTTCGGGCCGGTTCTTTCGCGTTTCCCCTTGAAGGATCGTGAGAACCTCATCTCCCGGAAGAACTTCGTGGCTTTTTCCAAGGTGGTTTGCCGTCTCCTGGTCCGGTTCGATGAGAAGGCGGCCCGGGAGCTCGGGATCCAACCCGAAGGTTTCGCCTCCGCTCTTGCCAAACTGCTGGGGCTTCAGACGCCCCCCCGATTCGATGCGGGTCACCCGACGATCCCCATCATCTGCACGCTTTCAGCTCCCGCTCGTGAGGAAGTGAAGCGCATCTACCAGACAAAGATCGGCCCGGGAAAGAACGGCCCGGTCGCTCTGGGGCAGTTTGCCGAGTTGAAGCGGACGGGGACCACGACATTCTGGAAAAACATCCGGTTTTCCGAGGGAAGCCCAAAATCCGGACCGGAAGCGGGCGGAGACGAAGAGAAAAACACCCGGAACCCCTGATTCCACGCGAGAACCGCCGGAGCCACAGAGCGCACAGAGTTCACCGAGCCGATTTTTCCTATCTCTCTCTGCGTCCTCTGCGCCCTCCGCGAATCAAATCCCGGTTCTTTCTAATCCCGGTCAGAACTTGTGAGCCAAAGAGCGCACAGAGTTCACCGGGCGAATATGGATTTCTCTCTGAGTTCTCTGTGACCTCTGCGGCCAATTCTTCCCCTATCTCTGCGCCCTCTGTGGCCAAGTTTTCCGGTTCTCTCTTTTTCACAGGTCAGAACCTCTGTGGCTCGGTATCTCCGTGGCCCCGATCAGGGCGCGACCGTCACGGTGTGCCAGTTGCGGTTGATCCCTTCCTGGTTCCAGAAGGCGTTGAAAAATTCCGGGTAGACGACGTCGAAAAAGTCGGCTACCAGCAGTCCGCTGGAACGCTCGGATATCGGAACCCCCGGCGACATGCTTTTCCGGTCCGCGCGTCCTATCGTGTCGGTGAGCTGGAGCGTGATCCAGAAGTAGTACTGCTTCTTGCCGAAAGTCTGGATCTCGATGGGCTTGATCTGGAGAAAATTTACCCTCTCGCTGAGAACCCGCCTGTGAACCCCGTCGGCATACCGGTCCCCCTCGGCGTGTTCGGGATGGTACTTTTCCTCCCGGGTCAGTCTGAGGAATGGTTTTTCAGGGTCAGCCTGCTTTTCGAGCTTGTACGTTACCCGGCTCAAAAGGCGTTTTGCTTTCCCGGAAAGCGAGGCGGGGACCGCTTCCTCCATACGTCCGTGGAGGGGAAAGCAGAGAAAGCTGTAGGAAAGGTCCGGGAGCTTTCCGGACTCTTTGAGGAGGTTCGAAAACCCGATCGTGAGAACGTCCTGGTCGTTGCTGAAACAGGCCTGCTTGAGGTCGGTGTGGAACTGCTTGATGATCCGCCTGGCTTCGAGGGTCGTGTCGATCTGGAGCATCCCCTGGAGCGAGGTGCGGCTTCCGGAGCGCAGGATGCTGAGGATCGGCCCCATGAGCAGGACGATGCACCCGGCGACGACCAGGATCTCCACCAGAGTGAACCCCCGTCCTCGCTTCATTTGGGCTTCTCCACGATGAGGGATTCGAGTTTGATGTCGTCGCGGCTCAGCCACGCCATCACACGGTTCTTCTCCGCGGGCGATACCGTCACTGTGATCCTGAGTGCCCTGAGACCACCCTTTTCGACCGGTTCCAGGGCGATGTGCCGTTTGAAGAATACCGCCTCGGCGGGATGCTGTGCCTGGGCGAAGGTCAGGTCACGGACCTCTTTCCAGTCCAGGGGATAGTCGGGAAGTTCGGGAATCCGGTCGTTCAGGTAATTTTCGGCCCAATCGAAACCCAGTCCGCGGAAAACCTCTATCGGTTCCTGGGCAAGGGAAAAACCCAAAAACTCATAATAGGCATCCATTGCGCCCTTGTTGGATGCCTGGTTCATCCAGAGCATCGCGAGGAGGGCGATCGACAGGAAAACGATCGCGATGAGGATCTCGATCAACGTGAACCCCCGTCGATTTCCCATCCGACCTCCAACCGCCCCGGTGGGTACGCCCATTTGGGTGCCCTGCCACCCGCAAGGTTGTGATGTCCCTGCCCACCGGCTTCCTGCGGGTCGGATCCAATGATAGCACGGGCCCCGGGACCCGACAATTCCCCCATTTCATTTCCCGGAGGAAAATCTCCCGGGGGGGATCCCGCTCGAGGGCCTCGGAAAGGGGGGCGAAACAGAACCGGGAATCAGGCGGGGCGGGATTTCAGGTTGTCGATCTCCTCCTGCAAGGCTTCCATCCGTCGCTGGATCGGGCCTACCAGGGTTCTCAGGAGGGTCGCAAGTGTCACTCCATGGGGTCCGGCTTGCTCCCTTGCTGTGGCGGTCCCGGCCATCTCTTTCCCCTCAGGTCTTCGCTCGTCCTCTTCGGCCCGCCTGGAAAGGAGTTCCAGGGTTTCAGATTCGGAGAAGCCGTTTCGGGCTGCCGATGCGATCACGCACCAGAACTTGAGGCTCATGGCCGGAAACTCGAGAAGACCGTGGGCCCCGATCGCGGGTTTTAGAAACTGGGGGAAGGCGAGCATCCATTCCCAGACCTTTCGACGGGAAACGTGGAACCGTGTTGCCAGATCCGCGAGAGAGAATTCCTTCTGCATACTCCAACTCCTCGAAATCTCTTGCAGGACGGCCACCTTATCGGGCGAAAGCGGAACATTGTTGAATATCGGGGTTCCAACCCTGAGATTCTCCGCGGAGATATGAAAAAAATGCGCATGTAGGAAGAAAATTCGCATCATTCAGGTGACTTCCCCGTGGCCAAGCGGCCTGGGGAACAGGATTCCGCACCTGGTACGGTCTTTGCTTTAACGTAAACAGAAGTGAAAAAGGAGGAATCAGGATGAATACCGAACGGATAGTGCGGCTCGTGGCCGGGTCGCTCATTTCCTTGAGCCTCGTGATGTCGCATTTCCATTCCCCAAATTGGTTGTTCTTGACCTTTTTCGTGGGGCTGAACCTCTTCCAATCCTCGATCAGCAGGTGGTGCCTGCTCGAGGATGTCCTGGTGAAGGTGGGCTTCAAATCCTGCTGTCGCGGCGAATGAAGGGAGGGGGAATGATGTCAGCGATACTTTCCAAGATGGCGTATCCCGTTATTGGCGGAGTGGTGGGCTTCGTTTTCTACAGGTTCATCGGATGCTCGACCGGGGCCTGCCCCATCACATCCAATCCGGTGCTCAGCACCCTTTACGGAATGTTCCTCGGCTTCGTCTTGTCAGCGGGACGATGACGGGGTATCCTAGGGCGAATCCACGGGAGGTAGACTCCTCCCTGCATCAGGAGGAAAACATGACAACCGAATTGAACAAGGAATCATTCAAGACCGATGTGCTCGAATCAAAGGGATCCGCGCTCGTGGATTTCTGGGCTCCGTGGTGCGGCCCCTGCCGGGTCATGGGCCCCATCGTCGACAACCTTTCCACCAAGTATGCGGGGAAGGTGAAGATCGCCAAGGTGAACGTCGACGAGAACCAGGAACTCGCGGGTCAGTTCAACATCATGTCGATTCCGAGCATCCTTTTCTTCAAGGCGGGGAAGGTGGTCCACACCCATCTTGGAGCGACGACCGAAGCCGACCTGGAAAACCAGATCAAGCAGCACCTGCTGTAAACGTTTTCAAGAGCGGGTCCCAATCCTGTATCGGGATAGGGGCCCGCAGTTTTGTTTTCCCCGAGTACCCCGGTTTGACCGCCGGCGGACTTTCGTGAAATTCTGCCGTTTGTCCTTGTAGGCCGGGTGCCCCCACCCGGCGGGGAATTTCTCGGCTGTTTTTGAATTCCCGGTCGCCTTCCAGGAAGAGCAAAAACCGTGAAGCGCCTCATTCGTTTGCGGATGGGAATATCGAATCTGGAATATTGGAATCGATCCAGGATGGGGACGGGTCGTTTGCGATGCGCCATCCGGGATGCAATAGCCCACTTCCCCCATCGTGCGGGTCGGGTCGTGTAGCCGCGGGTTTTTACCCGCGCGCGGACTGAAGTCCGCGGCTTCAGAGCGGCTACAATGCGGCTTCAGGGATTCGCCTGAAACGAATAGAGGTCGGCGTTGTCAGAGATGGCTGTGGCCTGGAGCCCGACCCCTGACCGCACTCGCAGACGCTCATCGGTTTTTTTGTTCCATTTTTCTCAAAGGCCCGGTAAAATGGGTTGGAAAAGGAAAATCCAACCTTGTTGAGGAACACCTAGAATGAGACGGACGATCCCATTTTGTCTTTTCCTGGCGGCTTTGTTTCTTTTTCTGGCGAACCTGAGCGGGTGCGATTTCCTGTCTGGGGACAAGCCGATTGGGGCCGATCTTTCCCAGGGCACACCCGAGGGTGTGGCCAACCTCAACTTCCGGATGGTTCTGCCCAGTGAGGCGAAACAGCCTTTGGCCGGGGTGCGGGCTGCGCCCGCGGCCAGCGGCACCTGTACCGTGACCGTTCGGCTGATTCTCGGAACCCCGGGCAACGACAGTCCGGTCCAGATCCTCACCCGTACCGTCCAGGTCAATCCCGACGGCAGCGCCGACGTGACCTTTTCCAGTCTTCCCCTCCGGCCCGTGGTCAGCCTTCTCAGGATCGAGGGCGGCCATTACGGGAGTTTCACCGACTTCCATGGCGCAACCGAGTTGAACCTTGGCGCCAACACCATGGACATGGTTCCGTCCGGTTGCGGGCTTCCAGCCGACGTTCTGGCCAATTCGCTGCTGTCGGTTTTCCGGTCCCCCGTATTGATGTCGAACTCCCGATCGGGGATGGTCAATGTTTTGCGGACGATCATCCAATCCTATTTCGACATGGCGGGGAAACTCCTTTCGGGCGTGGATCCTTCCGCCGTCAACGCGCAGGCGCTCGGTGAGTTTTCCCGCCGGACCGCGCCGCCGACCGTTCCCCACCTCGAGATCGCCAGCGACGGAGTCACTCTTCGGGCCGTGGCCAACCAGGCCGAGTCCTGGCGCCGTTCACCCGCCCAGGTCCTGGCCTTCGGAGGCAGCGGCATCACCGATGCAGCAACCTGGAAGATCCAGCGCCTGTTCTGGAACGGCATCGACGGCTTCGCTTACATAGCCTACGTTGACGCTCTGGGTGCCCGCTCGGCCCTGGCGCGCCTCGACATGACGACCGCCTCGACCACGGGCCTCTGCCTCAACCAGGGCCCGCTCAACCAGGGGATCATACTGCCCGATACGTCTTTCGTCCTGGGCGGGGTCCAGGGGACCGCCAAAACCCCGATCCTTGCACGCTGGAACGGCACCGGCGCGGTCGACACCAGTGCCGGTACCGGTTTCTTCTGGCCCCCGCGGAAATTCTCCGAGATTGCTCCGGCAAGTGGTTCGATTGGCGTGACCGGCATGCAGTTCGACGGAAACGACACATTGATCGTGGCGTTCCCCGGCACAGTCGCGGGGATGGTGCGAACCTACCGGATAGCGATTGCCACCGGTCTGGGCGGACCCGAGTTCTCCGGCCCCATCGCGAACCAGCCGCCCCTGATCACGATCCTGCAACCAGCTCCGGGCGCGGTTTTCCCCGTCGGGACTCCGATTCCCGTGGAAGCCCGGGCCCGCGACCTCGACGGCACCATCGCGAGAATGCAGATCCTGAGGGACGGTGGGGAAGTGGCCTCCTCGACCGCGGCTACCTGCACGTATCTGTTCACGCCTCCAACGGTCGGGTCCTTCGTCTTCCAGGTTGCCGCCTGGGACAACCTGGGGGCCTCGGCCACGGAGCAGGTGCCGATAAGCGTCGCCACGGTTTCGGTTCGTGCCCTGCTCGGGATCGCACTGGCAACGCACACTATCATCCTGCCCTCGGCCACCGGCACTCTGGATCTAGCCCAAATAGCGGTTCTCGCGTCGTATTCGGATCAGACCATCGCCTCGGTCACCCGTGTCGAGTGGAGCCTGGAAATTGGTTCCGGCACCCTCGTCGGCTCGGTCTTCCAGGCATCGGGCACCGATGCCCGCCTAGTCTGCGCCTATTCCGAAGGCGGCCTCCGCCGGACCGACGCGCTGGATGTCGTTCTCCCAAGGCATCCTGGTGATGGCGTGATGCGCACCATCGCCGCCGGCGGCGACTGGAACGCCTCCGCCACCTGGCTCGACGCCCGCATCCCCACCGCCAGCGACTCCGTAGAGATCAACGGAACAGTTGGCGTTTCTGGAACCGTTTCTTGCGCCAGTTTGACGGTTACTTCCGGCGGCGTTCTGGAAAATACTACTCAAAACAGTGGAAATCTGACTGTTACTGGCAATG
>CAYRYU010000142.1:0-15481 GCA_964428355.1 uncultured bacterium | reverse complement strand
ATCCGTGGCCCTGGCCCGACACTGCCGCATCCTGCGGTTCGTCCTGGCTTTTCGGCCACATTCGCCCCCTCGTGGGGCTCGAAACCATCGGGGATTCAGGAAAGTCCGAATTCGCGCGGAATCGCCGGAGAAACCCCGAGGGAAACCGCAGATGATGGACGTTGATGACGGATTGGTGAAGCCTTCGAACCTGGGCAAACCGGTCCCATCCAAGGTTACCCGGATCGTGGAGAGTTTCCAATTCCCGATCGAGGACGTCGATGGAAACATCTCGAAAAACGGGGGCGAAGAGATCTTTGGGATCGAGCAGGGGATGACGAAGGAGGAGGTCAGGAGGATCCTTGGATCCCCGTGATTGGAGGCGGTCCTGAGATGGAGTTACGACAGGCTTTCAGTGAGATGCAAGGATAAGGGTTTTTCCGCCCTGGGAATTGGCTTCAACCAGTCGGATAAGGTCACGAACTTCGATTTCGAATGGAAGGAGAAAAGGAGATTTTTCGAGAAGGGGAAGTTCGATGGGGCGGAATTGTCGAAAATGATCGAGTAGATGGACTACGAAAAGGCCCCACTTTTTCTGGGAGGATACCAGGAGAACATTTTCCAGGTTTTCGGGACTCCCACGGAAATCGGGGCCAACAGGAAATACTTCTCCAAACTGAGTTTGATCGTCCCAATGGGCTCGGAGAGGATTGGCAAGGACCCCGACAGGGCCTGCAGTCTGTCCTGGCCTTGCGATCACGATTCGTACTGCAATCTGGATGTACCAACCGGAAGCGCTTCTTTCGGGGGTGTTGAAACTGGAACGACCCGGGAGGAGGTAAAAAATGTCCTGGGGGAACCATGGCCGGAAAATGAAGCGGAATGGAATGCTTTAGCCGGAAGGGTTGAAATCCCTCTTCGGCGGAAGTTGTTGCCATCAATACTTGAGATGGGGGACAAGCCCACTCGACCGGAAAACTGAACCCCATCGTCCGTTCCGGAGGGGTTCCCGAAACACTCGCCTGCGGGGGCCGCAGGGGAGGGGTCGGCTTTTCCCCTCAAGCCCGCCGGTCGAAATGGGAGCCCGTCTTCGGGCCCGGAACGCTTCCCTGCCTGGATTGCTCGACTGCCTTGGCATCGAGGCGGGCCTGGGCTTCAATCTTGGTGGCGGTTGCGGCTACGGACCTGTCCTGGGCGGAGGGATCTCCGGGTGCCAGCGCGGCACGCCTGACGACCTTCATCTTTTCGATGGTTGCCATTGGGTCGTCGGGTACCGCCGAGGTATCGATCTGGACTTCCCCTCCAACGGCATACTGCTTTCCATCCGGTCCGGTTTGGTACTGGTAGTTTGGTCCGCCCGTGACGAACTTGCCTCCGACCGCAACATGCGCGGCTTCATGGGCTCTCACATCCCGATCGACCCTTTTCAATTCGTTCAGGACCGCCAGGGTTCGGGGATCAAGTGTTTCCCTGGCTCCCAACCCGGCCCCTTTCGTGCCGGATGCCTGTCCCGCCTTGTCTTCCGGGTGGTCTTCCGATAAAGGGTTGTGGTTGAGGGTTTCGAGGGAACCCGTGAGGGAATCGTCGGGAGCTTCCCCCGGGGGGGGAGCGGAAGCAGCGGCAATGCCATTCCCCGTCTCCGGGACCGACGGGATTTCCCGGGAGGACGGAATGGAAGGATAATCGGACCGATTGAGTTGCGTGCCAGGGATCTTCATCGTTCACCCCATTCCATGATCTAAAAGTAATTCCCCCACACCCAAATTTCAAGTATTGCCCTGTGGCCTTCGTCGTTTCCATGGTATCATTCCCCCGAAATCCAGTGAGGACCAGGAAGGACCATGTCGGACGGAGACAACCCAGGAGAGACCTTTTTCAAGCCTCCCGGCGGTGACGGACAAAATGCCACGTTGATCAAATCGGCCTTCCTGGATGCCACCCTTTTCAAGGGGCAGGGTGATGCAACCGTCCTGAAAGCCCCTCCCCCGGATGTCCCCCAGGAGACCCTTGCAAAGGCGGGTCCGGGAGTTTCCGGGAAAGCCCCCGTCATCCCTGCGATTCAGGAAAGGGAGATCATCGAAGGGATCTACCGGGTCGAAGAGGTCATCGGTCAGGGGGGAATGGGAACGGTTTGCCGCGTTTTCCATCTTGGCTGGAACATCGATCTCGCGGTGAAATCCATCCGCGTTGACCGGACCTCACCCGAGCTCCTCGGGTTGTTCCTCAAGGAAGCAGAGACCTGGATGGAGCTCGCCAAGCACCCGAACCTCGTCACCGGCTTCTACATCAAGGATTTCAAGGGAACCCCCTCCATCTTCATGGAGTTCGTCGACGGAGGCTCTCTTTCCACCTGGCTCAAGAAACCCTCTCCGCCTTCACCTGCCGAAAAAATGCGGGTTGCTCTCCAGTTTTGCGATGGGATGATCTATGCCCATTCCAGGAACCTGATCCATAGGGACATCAAGCCGGAGAATGTCCTGATGCTCCGGGATGGTACCGTCAAGATCACGGATTTCGGTCTTGCCCGAAAGATCCAGCCGGGGGCCGATAGCGATTCGGGAAAAGCCCAGGACCTGGAGATCTGCGGAACCCCGGCCTACATGCCGCCCGAGCAATGGTCTGCCGCATCGCGTGCAACGGGTTCCGCCGACGTCTACTCCTTCGGCGTGATGCTGTTCGAGATTCTTGCCGGCCGTCGTCCCTTCGTCATCGATCCCGAGGATCCAAGGCCTCCGGAAATCGCCCTGCGGATGATGCACCTGAACGAGCCCCCTCCCAGGCTTTCCTCGATCGACGGTTCCCTCCCGCGGGAGCTGGACCCCATCCTCGATAAATGCCTTTCCAAAGACCCCGCTGCAAGGTTCTCCGGCTTCGGGGAGCTCCGGGAGCGGTTGTTGCCGGTTTTCCAGGCGGTCTCGGGAGGGCCTTACGCTAGCATTCCCTTCGATCCGAACCTGCATCGGGCGAACGACCTGAACAACCGCGCCCTGTCCTTTCTCGATCTTGGAAACGATCGACTGGCCGAAAAACTGTGGCTCGATGCGCTGACGATCGAACCGTACCATGCCGCTTCGAATGCCAACCTGATTCAGTTGTACTGGAAGAGGAATTTTGTTACTCATGGCCCCACCGTTTCCACTTTGCAGAAGAATCTCGGGGAGGTCGATCCCGTGCAGGGGTTGAACCAGCGGGGGATCCTTCATTTCCGCTCCGGACGGTATGACGAAACGATGGACGTCCTGGAGTCACCATCTTCCTCGAAGTTGGATACCGCGGTCCGCCACAACCTTTCCGGCCTGACTTTCCTGAGCCTCGCGCCATGGGGCAAGACCCAGGGGAATTTCCGGGATCCACCCACGTTGAGACGGTCGACCCTCCTTAACTGGACGGTGCCGCGACAACGGTTGCTGGAGAACGCTCACAGGGAGTTCACGAAAGCCGCGGAACTGTCCCCGAATCACCCGGGATATCAACTCAACCTTTCACATGTCCTTCGGAAGATGAACCTACCGCACGATGCGGAAAAATGCCTGGAGAATGCCAGGAGACTCGGGTCAGAGAACATTCCGCATTCGGGGAAACGTCCCGAGGAGGTCTGGGACCTCCAACCCGTATTCGCGCTGAACTGCCAGGCGCTGGGTAATTCCCCGATCCTCATCAGCCCCCGACTGGGGTACATGTACGTCCGGGAAGGGCCTTTTGCGAACTCGTTCGAGGCACGGGAATACGCCCTGGAAACCGGTCACCCGGGTCGGGTTGTTCCAAGCATGGACTGCTTCTGGACGGAAGTGCCTGGCCGAAACCAATTCTTTTCAGGCACTTTCACCGCCGCGGTCATCGATCTTCCTCCTTTCAAGGAATACAGAAGACTCCACTGCAAGTATCTCGATCGCTATACGAAGGGCATCCGGTCGATGGGTCCGTTTCCCTGGGAGATCAAGGCCATGGCTGTCTCTCCCAACGTGAATCTTCTGTTGGGAGCCCGTGGGAACTCCACGATCGAAGTCTGGGACATCTCGAAAATGGCTTTCGTTAACACTCTCGAAGGAATGCCCTGGTCGGTGGGGGCAATGAAGTTTCTCGATGAAAACCGGGTCCTCCTGTGTTGCAGCGATGGAAAAATTCGGGTGATGGAAACGCAGAAGTTTTCCGTCATCCAGGAATCGACCGATTCCGCTCCGGGAGCCTGCATGTGCATTCTCGCCCCTGACGGCCTGAGTTTCTTCAGCGGGGGTGAGGATGGAACGATCCGTAGATGGGATTCCGGGAAACTTGCGTGCACAGATGAAATGCCTGGACACGGCGGGCGGATCCTGGATTTCGCCTTCACCCCGAAAGGGGAATTCCTCCTCTCAGCCTCGGGCGATGCGTCGATGAAAGTCTGGGACATGCGAACAAACCGCCTCGAGAAGTCCTTCGGAGCTTATTCGAAAGTCCTGTATGCGACTTTTTCCAGTGATGGAAGGTACCTCGCTTTCGCCAATTCGAGACAGGGCAAGCTGAACACCCCCCCCGGTGTGGAAAACTACCTGAGACTCTGGAAGATTGTCCGGAACGAGGATCTGGAGGCCCCGGTATTCGTGGATTCCGCGGAGCCGGTTTTCAGCCGGATTTCGACGGTGGTGGAGGACGTCAGTTTCGGGGAGCGTTTCCAGGCACTGCTTGGCAAGGCAAAGGACCTCTTCTCCAAGGGGGACTTTGGAGGAGCTTACCAGAGGGGGCAGGAAGCCAGGGAGATTCCGGGGTTCCGCGGAAACCTGGAGTTGCAGGAGTTCATGGAAAGGGTTCATGCGCGGGGCCGGAGGAAAAGCCTGACGGGGGCTTTCCAGGTGAAGGATTGGGAGTTTCCCCTCGCGTCGAACATTTCTCTTTCTCACGATGGGAGGTTCCTGATTTCCATCGAAGCCTCACAAACACAGGTGGGAAGGACTGGGGATACCTTGGTGGTCAAGGAAACATCCTCTGTGGATCCTCCCAGAAGAATAGGGCCGCATCTGACTACACGGAAGTACCATCTCGTGATCCCCGGAACCAACAGGCTGCTGAGCATCGATACCCTCGACCGGATCTACCTCTGGGACCTGGAATCGGAAAGGCTGCTTCGTTCCTCGAAGTTGGTCCCCCCCGAGGAGGGGACCGTCAATTACGTCTTTGCGAGTCCCTGCGGGACCTACCTGCTCCTTTTTTGGAAATCGAGGTTCCAGCGGTTCGAGATTGCGACTCTCCTTTCAGGTCCACACCAGGAGTTGCAGGATTCCTTCCTTCCCAACGTCCACTTCTCGAAAGACGGTAGATTTTTCCTCATCAAGCCGGTTCAACGCGTGATTGACCTTAAGAAGCCCCCTCCCCCACCCCTCCAGATCTGGGACTCCAGGAGCATGAAACCGACTCTCGAGCTTCCCTGGAATATCGGGCGGTTCTCTTTTGGCCCCGGGGACACCCTCTGGATCGAGAACCTGGTCCCGGGGAAGCTCGGTAGCTGGTCCGTGATCGAGCAATGGAGCCTGGCTTCCGGGGGGAAACTCCTGTCGCTGGAGGGCATGGCCAACCTCGGGTTTCCGTGCGCATTCTCCCCTGACCAGCGCCATTTTGCCGAGGGGAAGAACGAGGGGATCCACCTTTGGGACCTTTACACCGGCATGCAGCCGATAACTATGGCCTGGCCCAAGAAGGACCCCCGATCCCTGACCTTCTCCCATGACGGCCGTTTCCTGATTTCCGGGAGCGGAAACGCACCGGTGGGGATCTGGGACGTTGGGAAAAAAGCCTTGGCCAAAGAACTTCCTCTTTCCCCCCCCCTTTTCCTTTCACCCGATTTTTCCTTCCTCATCGGTAAGGAGGACCCCCGGAAACTCTTCAAATACCAGCTCGAGTGGGATTGGGAGTTCCCGGACGGCAAGGGTGAAGCAGGCCAAGCGGGAGCCCAGACTCCCATCGTTCTGGGATCCGATCTCGACCGTTTTCTGGAGACCTGTTCCGCGCTGGAAAAAGACAACACTTTCGAGGGAATCCAGAAGAGGGAGCGTGGGCTTTTCCATGCGCAACGAATCGTGGAAGCCTTCGGGATTCCTCCGGACCGCGGCTTGTCCCTCGAAGACCTCAAGACGAAGCGCATCCGGTTGGTCGATGCGTTCATCTCAGCCTTGGAGAAAGCCTTTTCCGCCGAGAATGCCGGAAAGGTGAATCAGTGGGCCGGAGTTCTTGGCTATCTGGGCCGTCTGATCGAGGGATGTGGAGACCTGAAACCCTCCCTGCACGGGAAATTCCAGACCATGCAGGTCAGGATCGGGGCCCCGGTTCTGGACCTACTGGCTCGCGCGATATTGGGGAGGTGTGCGAGTCCGGGAACCGAACCCACCGAGGAAGATCTGCGGGAGGTGGAGCGCGCAGTCGAGGTTGCGCTCCAGCTTGCCTCTTCCCCGGGGTTGAAAGAGGAATTCAGGCTCCAGGCGCTGGGTTTCCAGGAGAAGTTGTACGATTTGAACCTCCTGATCGGAGAGAGGAGATTGGAATCCGGTCTGCTCCCCGATTCAAAGCGGGCCTTCGAAAAGGCCGATGATCTGGCTACCCGTCTGAACTCCCCCGAGCGGAAAGGACGGGTTCTTCTGGCTTTGGTTGAGTGGATGGAAAAAAAGGGCGACTACGAGTTTCGCTGGATCATCTTGAACATGCTGGAGGTGTGTTCCTTCCTATACGGCCCCGGGTTCGGGGCGATGAGGAAACTCTGTCTGGATGCCTTGGTAGACCTTTCCAGAAACCAGCTGCAGGAATTCTTCAGGGCTTTCGAAGCGGGGAATCGGGAGAATTGTCCGGGAAATCCGGTCCATTTGCTCGACCTGGCAGCCAAAGAGAAGGGTGATTCGGAACTCGCCAAGGAAGCCGCTGATTTCAGGGCAAGGCTGAATCTCGCCAACTGCGAGATCAGCCTCGAGAGGCTCGAAAGATTCCTCGAATCGGGCTCCAAGGGCGGGGCTCCCCCGCCAGGCGAACTGGATAGGCTGTTCGGGGCCGCTGCAACGGGAGTTAAGGCACTGAACAACCCCGAGGTTTCAGCGAGGTTCGCGAAACTCGAGGCCGAAGTGATCCGACACCGGGGGATGGAGCGGGATCGGAGCGAACTGGGACGGGTGATCCCGGAAGCCAAGAAGTTCCTGGACGGGACGATGAAGAGCCTGGGATCATCCGACGGAATCGACCGGCTCATGAAGATGACCAGGAAACCAAACCCTCCCCCGCCCCGGGGCCTCATCCCGGCTTTCCAATACACTGCGACATGCTTGCAGAGGGCATTGAAGCTTACGGGCGATCTCGGGGACCAACCTGCCAAAGGTGACGTCCTGGTGCTTCTTTCCCAGGTCCATCTTTTGGGGAACGACCCCGTCAAGGCGGAGGCGTATTTCCATGAGCTCGAGGCGGGGCAGTTCCCCGAAAAGGCCCGGCTCCTCGACGCTTTGAAAAAGTGGTGGGAAGGCCACGGGGAGCGTCTTCTGGGGTTTTCGGAGAACAATCTCAGGGAGGCCGCTTCCCTGGCGAGGTTTGGCGATTTCGGCTGGAAGGCGTTTTCCGCTGAAGCGGAGAGCTATTTTCAACGTTCCCAACCGATACTGAACCTCCTGAAGAAGCCCGTCTTGATGGAACGGGGCGAAATGGTCCAGACCCTTCTGAAGGTGGTTCCGGATATCGAGAGAACTGTCGAGCTTCTCGGGAAAGCGGAGCTCACCGCGGCTGGGAACCTCCTCGGCGGGATCCGAAACCGGGTCGAAAAGTTCCGGATCGTTTGGATGGAGCCCAATCTCGAGGAGCTCTCCCGCAGGATCGCCGAAGAAAAGAAAAAGCGTGGTATGCTGGGGAACCTTTTCGGGAAATAGAATCACCGCATTGGGAGCGGGAAGGAGAAGCAATGAAAGTAGATTTGACGGTCGAACGTGGGCCGATGGCGGGGAAGAAGTTCGAATTCTCCCAGCACGACACCTTTCTCTTCGGACGGGCTCCAACCGCCACTTGCTGCCTTCCCAAGGACAATTTCATTTCCAGGCACCATTTTCTTTTGGAAGTCAACCCCCCGAGGGTTTTCGCCCGAGACCTGGGAAGCCTCAACGGAACGATAGTCAATGACCGGAAGTACGGTGGCCGGGAGCCCGGATCGAAGCCCCCTTCCGGCACTCAGGATCACCCGAAAGGGGCGGTCCGGGAAGACTGGAACCGCTCCGAGTTCGAGGTCGAGCTGCGCAACGGAGACACGATCACGGTAGGTGACACCGTGATGAGGATCACGGTTACGGCAGACGTCGAGTGCAGCCGGTGCGGGGCGGTGATTCCGCACGACCAGCGGGATAAGCTCGGGAAGGGAAACAACATCTTCTTGTGTGAAACCTGCCGGAAAGCGGAAGCCCCGAAGAGTGAACGCGAAAAGGAATATCCCGCGGTGCCCGGAAAACCCGCGGTCCCGAAACCCATTGCCCGGCCCATCGCCCAACCGGCTCGCGATCCGAAGAAGGAGGCGGCGGCGGCCGATGCCCTGATGAGGCTTCTCAAGGAAGCCGGGCTCCTGGGAAAACCCCAGAAGATTCCGGCTTTTCCCGGCTACGAGGTGACCAGGAAGCTTGGGGAAGGCGGAATGGGAGCGGTCTACCTCGGGCGGTCCCAGTCCGACGGAAAACCCGTTGCGATCAAGGTCATCCGCCCCGATTGCAACACATCCGATGTCGTGATCCAACGTTTCCGGGACCGGGAGATCCCTCTCTCGCGGCAAATGGTGCACGAGAATATCGTCATGTGCTACGAGGGGAACTACTCCGACGGGGTGTTCTTCATCGTGATGGAGTTCGTCGAGGGGACCGACGTCCAGCGGCTCCTCGAATCGAAGGGAAGGATAGACGTTCCGACGGCGGTTCAGATCATGATCCAGGCCCTTTGCGGGCTCGAATACATACATTCCTACAACGTGGTTCACCGCGATCTCAAACCGCCAAACATCCTCCTGGGCCGGAAAGGCCCCGGGTGGATCCCGAAGATCGCGGATTTCGGGCTGTCAAAGAATCTCAAGTCCAGCGCCTCGATTACGAAAAAGGGTGACATTGCGGGTTCGATCCCTTACATGCCTCCGGAGCAGATTCTCGATTTCAAGCATGTGGGATTCCCCTCGGATGTCTATTCGATGGGCGCAACCCTGTACCACATGTTGTCCGGAACCTTCACCAGGGACTTCCCGCCCGGAATGGATCCCCTCCTTGCGATCATCCAGACCGAGAATGTGCCCATCAGGAAGAGGTTTCCCCAGATCCCGCCCGCTTTGGCGGAGGTCGTCGAGACTTCCATTGCAGCAGCCCCGGGAAAACGCTTCCAGACCGCGAAAGATTTCCGTCTGGCTCTTTCGAGAGCGCTCTAGTACTACCGCGAAAAACGTGTCATCTGAGTCCGCGTCCCGCACCCCCGGAAACTGATCGTCCCGAAAGAACTCGAGGAAGAAAGGAAGCCGACAGAGATGAAGATCTCCGAATCAATCAATGCAGTCATGGCGATTTCCGCCCGTGAGGCGATCAGGCGCAACTTCCCTGAGATCAACCCGGAGCATCTGATGCTTGGCCTGCTGACTTTCGCCAAGGTTCCCTCCGAGGAACTTCAGCGGCTCCTTATCGCCCCTGAAGCGAAAGGCCTTCTGGGGGAGGAGATCGCCGAGCTGATGGTGGATCTCGGGAAGTATGATCTCCTCGATCCCGCCTTCCCCGACCGTTTGAAGGAGGCCATGGGGAGCGGAAACCAGGCGTTTCGTGGGGAGAGGCTTCACCGGTCTTCCGAAAGCCGGCGTGTCTTCGAGACGGGAATGGATCTTGCTCGGAAGGATTCGCCACGGGTTTTTCGCCCCGTCCATCTCCTTCGCGCGCTCCTTTCCTCACCGTCACCCGTTCTTGCCGGTTTGCTCCCGGGGCAGCCGGATTTGGAGACTCTCCTCAAAGGGGGGGGGGCGCAGAAACCTCCGGCGGTTCACGGTGCAAAACCCAATTCTGAAGTTGGCTCGTCCGAAAAAGTGCCGGCTTCGGGTGAATCCTCACCCGGAGAGGATCATCTTTCAGGGCTGACAAGGCGACTCCGGACGTTGAAAAGCGATCTGCTTTCCAGGATATTCGGACAGGAGCACGCCGTTCAGGCTTTTGTGGACGGGCTGTTCAACGCGGAAATCACGGCCGCGGTCGATTCCGAACGGCGTGCTCCCCGCGCCCTGTTCGTTTTCGCTGGTCCTCCCGGGGTCGGGAAGACCTTCCTGGCGGAATCGGGAGCCAAAGCCCTCGGAAGGCCGTTCAAGAGGTTCGACATGAGCGCCTTCTCTGGTCATCACCAGAACGAAGCCCTGGTCGGGATCCCGAAGAACTTCCAGGGAGCCCACCCCGGCTCGCTGACGGGGTTCGTAGCCAAGAACCCCGGGGCGGTCCTTCTTTTCGACGAGATCGAAAAAGCTCATCTGAATACGATCCATTACTTCCTCCAGGTCCTCGATGCGGGGACGCTCGAGGACAAGTTCCACGAAAAGACCGTTGAGTTCCGCGACACCACGGTCATTTTCACCACCAACGTGGGCCGGAAGCTTTACGAGAATCCCGACAGATGCGGGATCAACCGTTCCAATGCCGCGTTCCACCGTAAGACCATCATCGATGCCCTGGCGTCCGAGGTCAACCCGAACACGCGCGAACCTTTTTTCCCTGAAGCCATCTGCTCGCGCATGGCAACCGGATTTCCGGTGCTTTTCAACCATCTCGGGATCAACGAACTGACCAGGGTTGCGGCCGGGGAACTGGCCCGCACCGCCGACCTGCTTTCAAGGCAGCTCGGAAAACGGGTCGATATAGACGGGTTGTTGCCGCTTCTCCTGGTTTTGAAGGAAGGGGGACGGACCGACGCCCGGACGCTGCGGGCGCAGACCACGTCATTCCTGAAAGCCGAGATATTCAAGGTTTCCAGGCTTTTCAGTGGCGACGGGCTCGCAGAAGCGATGAAGAGTATCGATTCAATCGGTTTCGGGATCGACGCTGCTCCGGCCGGAAAGGATGCTGGTCCGGACGGGAATGACCCCGCCGCCCTGGCCATCCTGGAAAGTCCGCAAAAGCCGAAGGTGCTTGTTGTCGCTGACGAGGGACTCTGTGCTCTCCTTGGAAAGAACCTCACAAGCGTCGAGTGGCGTTTCGCCCAGACCGTTGAATCGGCGCTGGCAATCGGTTCGGAGGAACAACCTGACTTTGCCGTTGTCGATCTCTGGACGGGAAGAACCTCCCGGGACCTCCTGGGGACTGTCGCCCAGTTCGATTTCGTTCCTCCCGCCGCCCGCAGTCTCGACCGCGGCCAGGAACTCCTGCGAAAGCTCCATGAGCGGCTTCCGGGTCTTCCGGTTGTGCTTCTCATCTCTCAGGAACCCGGAAAAAAGGGAATGGGCGAGGAACTTCTTTCCGTCTGTCTCCGCGCGGGAGGAGCCCGGGAAGCGGTCACGCTCGGTGCGGCTCAGGGACAACCGGGGTCCCCGGAGTCTTTCGAAGCCTTGGGGAAGGACCTGCAGGATATCGCGCTTCGCATTGCCCGCGAGAAAACCGCCGAGAACCTCGGCAGGGAGAGGAAGATTCTCTCCTTCGATACCGCCCCGAAGATTTTTCCCGAGTCGAGATCTCTTCGGATAAGGCTTCGAAACCTGCGGATAAACCGGGCGGTGGCCTCCGTTGACGCAGGTGAGATCCTGGAAGAGGTTGAACGCCCGGGGACCAGATTCGAGGATGTCATCGGCGCGGATTCCGCGAAGGAAGAGCTGAAGTTTTTCATCGACTACCTGAAATCGCCCCGGCGCTTCCTGGCACTGGGACTGAAACCCCCGAAAGGTGTTCTCCTTTATGGTCCGCCGGGAACGGGAAAGACGATGCTGGCCAGGGCGATGGCGGGAGAATCGGATGTGGCGTTCATTCCAGCTGTGGCGTCAAGCTTCGTGACTATGTGGCAGGGAAGCGGGCCGGAGAGTGTCCGAACCCTTTTCGCCCGCGCCAGGCGTTACGCCCCCTCGATCGTATTCATCGACGAGATCGATGCGGTGGGAAAAACCAGGACCGGGGGTCCGGGAGGGCATGGTGAGGAGATGGCGCTCAACGCCCTGCTCACCGAAATGGACGGATTTTCCGGAAACAAGCCCGATCGTCCGGTATTCGTTCTTGCAGCAACCAATTTCAAGGTCGACGGGGATGAGGCAGGGAAGGGTGGATCCACCCGGGCACTCGATCCAGCGCTGGTCAGACGCTTCTCGAGGTCGATACTGGTGGATCTTCCGGATACTGCAGCCCGAAGGAGATTTCTCGAAATCCGCCTCGGGGAAGCGGGCGAAAAGATGGTCACACCGGGCGCAATCGACCTCCTGGCGGAGAAGTCGGTCGGAATGAGCGTGGCGAACTTGGAGCAGGTCCTGGAATTGGCCGGACGCGTCGCCTTCAAAAAAGGGGTTCCCGTTTCCGACGAACTGCTGATCGAGGCCCTCGACAGCATCCGGGAAGGGGAAGCCAAGGAGTGGGCTCCGGACCTGCTCGAAGGAACCGCCTGGCACGAGGCGGGCCACACCGTCATGTACTGGCTGGAGGGTTGGTTGTCTCCAGAGGTATCTATCGTTGCCCGGGCCTCCCGTGGTGGAGGGATGAGGCGTTCGGCCGATGAGATGAAACGCGAGAACCGGACTCGCGCCGATCTTCTCGCGGGAATCAGCACCGCCCTTGGTGGAAGGGCCGCCGAGATTGTTCGGTTCGGCCCTGAGGGGGGCCTTTCCAGCGGAGCTTCGGGCGATCTGGAATTCGCCAGCGATATCGCAAGGCAGATGGTTTGCCGGTTCGGCATGGACAAGAAGTTCGGCCTTGCCGCCATGGGAGATCTTCTTCGCCGCCCTGAAGCAATTGGAACACCCCTCTACAAGGAGGTTCAGGAACGGGTGAACGAGATACTCACGGAACAGATGGAAGAGACCCTCGCCCGGTTGAAGGAATTTCGCCCAAAACTGGAGGCGGTCGCGAAGGAGTTGATGAGGAAGAACCGCCTTCAGAAAACCGATATCGAGGCGATCCTCGGTTCCCCAAAGAGCGGGAGGGCGAGCGACCATGGCGATTGAAATGATCAAGGCTTCAGCATTCTATGGCGTCGTTTTCCTGGGGGTCGGAGCTTTCTTCGGATTCCCCCTTTTTCTCGCTCTCGACCGGAAAGGATGGTTCGAACATCCCTGGGCCTGGAAGAAGCCCGTGGTCGTTTTCTGGGGGTGCCTATTCATCCTGGGTTCGGGTCTGGGATGGGGTTACGGAGGTGCCTGGTACGGCCCGGTGGGGGTTTTGGAAGGCAAAATCGGGAAGGAGCGCTTCCTGGAAAAGACCTTCGCGAGGGCATATTGCGATACCTGCCTTTTGGTTGCAGGGGTGGAAGCGACTGGGAAGGAAACCCCGGAGGAAGTCGAGGCACTGCTCCTTGCTTCGAAAAAGCTGAAGGCAAGCGCAACCGCCGATTTGTGCCGGGACATCCAGGACCGGCTTCCCGCCCTGGGGATTGGGACGGGAACCCTCCTTTTCCCCTGGGTGGTGCAGCCCACCCTGAGATTCACTTCCAGTCGGTTCGATGGGTTCGACCCCGTCTCACTGTTCGCGATCTGTTGGAACAACCTGAATGACAATGGACCCGCCCGGGACTCGGCAAGGAGCGCACTTCTCATGGCTTTTGCCACGCAGTTTCAGGACATCAAGGATTTCGTCCTTGGAGCGCTGCGGATGTTTTTCATACAGAACCTTTTCGCCGGCGTTGTCGCGGGGATGGGCGGGCCCTTCCTCCTCCTGCTTCTTTTCCGTTTCGTTGTCCGGTTGGCCGTTTCTTGAGGAACGTCCTTCCAGCCATCCCCTCTCCTTGACGCTCCAATCCGGCGCATGCTAGAAACTTCCCGGGGAACACCGGGTTCGGAGAAACAACCGAACGGTCGGGTTGAAAACCGTCGGAGGGAAAATATGAGCGTCGATATCAAAACCGGGGTTGGCAAGAGCCTCAGCAAGGATTCGTACGAAGCCGGCAGGGAAGCAGCAACCAAGGCACTGGTCCAGGGAAATCTCGGTTGCCCTGCACTTGCACTGGTTTTCTGCACCATCAAGCACGATCCGAGGAAGTTCGGTGAAGGCGTCAGGAGCGTCATCGGAGCGGACTGCCTTCTCGTGGGCGGTTATTCGGTCGGAGTCATCACTCACGAAGGTGCGTCCTACGACGGTTATGAAGCCGGAGTCGCCCTTCTTGCAGGAAACGATTTCAAGGCGGAGGCCTTTTTCGAGGTTGGGCTCAAGCAGGCGGAAACGCGTTTGGGGGAAGCGCTGGGCAATAAGCTGGTATCCGCGGGCGCTAACAGGGATTCCAGCGTCCTGGTTTTCTACGACACGGTGTACCACGAAGGAGGACAACCCCGGCTGAACATGGCCACCCCGCTCCTTCAGGGGCTTTCGAAACACCTCACCGAATGGCCCAGCCTCGCGGGAATGGGGATGATCGGTGACATGCAGTTGCAGCCCACATGGCAGTTCTGCGGCCGGGAGATCCTCCAACAGTCCGCGATCGCGCTTCTGTTGGGGGGCAAGGTCAAAATGGACACCACGATAATGCACGGATGCCGTCCCGCGGGGCGTTACCACGAGATCACGAAGACCGAGGGTCCGGTGGTTCTCGAGATCGACGGGAAGCCCGCCCTGAAGGTGATCCATGAGATGCTCGGGCCCGACTCGGGGCTGACTCCCGAGGATTACGCCTTCTTCGTCACGATCGGGGTGAACCGGGGGGACAAGTTCGGGGAATACCGGGAGGATGACTATGCCAACCGGATGTGCATCGGGGTGGACCCGGCCCGCGAGGGATTGATCATGTTCGAAAACGACCTCGTCCCCGGGATGTCCGTCCAGTTGATGCGTCGGAGCGTGGACTTCCAGTACATCGCCCCCCGGACCAGGGAGCTTTTCGACCGGGCCAGGTCCGCCGGCCGGAAGCCCCTGCTTGCGTTCTACATCGACTGCGCCGGAAGGGCCGGGGCCTATTGCGGCCTGGACGCCGAGGAAGCCGATGAGGTCCGCAAGGCGGTTCCCGCAGAGGTACCCCTGTTGGGCGTCTACTCCGGAGTCGAGATCGCGGCGCTTCGGGGACAGCCTCAGGCCCTCGACTGGACCGGGGTCCTCTGCCTTCTTTCGGCATGAGCGACGAACTTGCCTACCTCCAGAAGCGACTCGACGAGCTGACGGGGCAGGCGATCAAGGCGGACGCGGTCATTTCTTCGGCGACCCGTGAGTTGCGCCAGAAGCGGCAAGCGTTTGCGGTCCTGTCCGACCTTCACCGGACGATCACTACAGATCTTCCCACCGGGGAAGTCTACACGAACCTCCTGGAAGCCATCCGGAAGTCCCTGAAGATGGACCGTTCCGTCATCCTGGAGCGGAACGGGTTCCCGAAACACTCGCCTGTGGGAGCCGCAGGGGAGGGG
>CAYRYU010000141.1:14229-15621 GCA_964428355.1 uncultured bacterium | reverse complement strand
CCCATGACATCCGCCGAAGTCATCGCCTGGTTGAACAAGGAATTGGTCTACCAGCGCAACATCACCCGCCAAGAGATCGCCGCAGACCTCATCAACTACTACAACGGCGTATTCCTCGACCGCCTGAGCGATCTTTTGGACGATCAATTCCAGGACCCAACCGCGATGAAGCTGCAATATCGCGGGGAAAACCTCGTGGAATACATTGCCGATGCGATCTCCCAGGTTTTCGACGCCCCTCCCGTCCTTTCATCGGAAGATGAGAAAATCCAGGCGTGGCTTTCGGCGATGGACCCGCTCTTGCCGCTCCTCCTCAAGAAAGCCGAGGTCTACAAGAACATCACCCGCCTTTGCGCCATTCATTCATGGTGGGATGAGGTTTCTCAGACCGTGAAACACACCCTGCTTCCCTCGAACGTGCTTTTTGTCGAGCAGAACGAGCGGGACGCGAACCGAG
The DNA here is from genome assembly GCA_964428355.1 of uncultured bacterium. Lineage (GTDB taxonomy): Bacteria > Muiribacteriota > Ozemobacteria > Ozemobacterales > Ozemobacteraceae > CAYRYU01. The sequence continues at coordinate 15,164 of CAYRYU010000141.1, read as the reverse complement.
CCGATACCGTGGTTTACACCCGGACCATCCTCAACGTCGGGTATGACACCGATACCGAATACGTGCACTGGGACTCCGATCAGTGCTTCATTTGGTCGAAGCTCAACCCGGTTTTACGGTCAGTGGACCCCGAGACCAACCCCGGCATGGTGAACCCCTACGGCATCATCCCCATCGCCTTCATCCGGGATGACGTGGCAAGCGCGAACTTCTTTGAAGACCTTGACGAAACCCTCCTGGTGGCCCAAGACGCGGTGAACGTCGAACGGACCTGCAAGGCCCACAACCTCAAACTGCAAGGTTTCTCCCAGCCCGTCCTGGTCGGGTGGGACGGCAAGAGTCCGATCACGGTGGACCCATCAAGGCCGATCTGTATTCCCGCCGCCGGCCAGGGGGAACATCAGGGCGAATTCAAGTTCGTCTCCCCGAACAGCCACATCCCGGAAATCCAGGCGTCCATTGACGAGATCAAGGCGAACCTCGCCGACCGCTACGGCATCGACCCGGACGCCATGAAATCGAGTATCAGCGGGTATGCACTCAAGCTGCGATCCTCGAAGCTCCAGCGCCGTCGCAAAGATGACCTGCCCCTGTCTGAACGGTTCGTGCGGGATATCGTGGAGATCGACCGGGTAATCTGGAACCGCCACAACCCCACGCAGACCATCGGGACGACCCCCCAGGACTTCGAGAAAGCCTATACCGTGGACTTCCCCGAGCCGGTCTACGAGGAAGACCCAGAGAAGATCCAACGCATCGACAAGGCGGATATCGAGATGAACGTCAAGACTGCTGCCGATCGGCTGGTTTCGCTCAACCCCGACCTCGACCCCGAACAGGCAAAGAAAAAGATCCGGGAAAACATGGCCGAAAACCAGCGGTTCCAGGCCGACAAGAAGCGGTTTGGGTTGGCGGATCTGATTACGCCGAAGGAG
>CAYRYU010000141.1:4749-14129 GCA_964428355.1 uncultured bacterium | reverse complement strand
GGCGTGCAAGACATCGAGCAGGACGTGAAAGCCGACTGTCTCAAGATGCTCCAATCCTTGCCGCTCGAAGTGCTGGCTGACGAGAAGGCGCTTGCCGCGTTCCTCGAAGAAATGATCGACACCGCGATTGAAAAGTACGCGGTGAAGGACGGCAAGATACCAGCGCGGGCTTCCGGGATCATCCGGGGTTATGTCGTCAGCATGGTCGAAGGGCTGACCCCCGAAAAGCTGGTCGAAAACCGGGAGGCATGGAAAAAATGATCCAGATTATCAAGATGCCCGAGTGGAAAGCATTCGAGCGGGTCTGGGGACGGCGAAAACGGTCATTCTACGAAGAGGCCGCGAAATTGGTTGTGCTCGACATCACGGACGGCATCGACTCTGGAACCGACGCGACGGGCAGGAGCTTCCCCGCGCTTGAACCCGAGACGATAGCCCGCAAGGGCCGGGCCGATCCGCTCATCAACCGGGGGCTCCTCCACAACCCCAATACCTACCGGCGCGTGATCGACGTGAACCGCGACCGGGCCGAAATCAGCATCAAGCCCCTGAAAATGGGACTCCGAAACATGACGACCGGCGAAGTGGTTCAGGAGGACAAAGCCCGCGACAAGGTAGCGGTCGAACTCCAGATAGACGGCATCGACAGCAAGCGAGGGAGGAAGTTTTTCCGGTTCTTCGGGATCTCGAAAGACGCGGTTGAAGGCGTGATGGGGCTCCTAGACGAGATCGTTACCGAAGCCTTGGAGGCCATGTAATGGCAACAGGCGGGCTCCTCGTCGTCATCCAAGGCATCGCCAAGCGCGTTTCATCCGCGATCAACGATTGGGTTTTCGGCATGAAAGAGACCGGCATGAACGAAGATGCGATCAGGAAAAGGCTTGTCCAAGAGATTGCACGAGGGAAGCTGATCGGCGAGTTGAAAAACTTTGCAACCGGGTACGTCCCCGGCTTCACCGGCGAACTTCTGGAACGCTTCGGGCGGGATACGGTCTCCGAGCGCATCAAGGCCATGCGGGAATTCAAATTCACCGGCGACGTCAAAGCCCTCGACACCCCCGAAAGCGAGGCCACAAAGCGCAAATGGGAGCAATACGTCAACACCCAAGCCTACAACGAGGGAGATTTCCTGACCCCTCCCGAGCCGCTTGAACTCGACACGGTTTACGCCTGGATCAGCGTCCGGGGGAAAAACACCTGTCTGGAGTGCTGGAACAGGCACGGGCAGGAGAAGACCATGGAGGAATGGATCAAGGCCGGGCTCCCGCGTTCCAACGTCTGTGAGGGCGGTTTCCGTTGCCGGTGCAAGCTCGTGGAAATCGAGGCGTTGCAACCCGCCGATATCCCAAACGGGATAACCCTTCCCCTGCGTCCTGAGCCGCCGAAATTTGAGTGGGTTGTGATCGAGGAAGAGCGGTAGCGTCTCTCCAACCCCCACCGCCCCGCGAAGTTTCTCGCGGGGTTTTCGCTTCCGGGCCGCTTTCTTTTCCGTAGTGATACCGCCGTTACCTTGGCGTGGTGCAGGTTTGCCTTCATTCTTGAGATGACAAGACCTATTTTTCAGGTAGGAGGGCAAACGTGGAAGATCCAAAGCCGGGAACCCCAGCGGGAGCGAATCCGCAGGGCGGTCCCAAGCCGGGAGAGAAGCCGGGCGACGGTGACAAGCGAAAGTTCACCGACGACGAAGCGGCACAACTGCTCAAGGAAAACATGGCTTTCAAGGCCAAGCTCAAGGCGCAGGAAGACGCCAAGACCAAGGACGAAGAGAAACGTCTCAAGGAACAAGGCGAATTCAAAGCCCTGAGCGAAAAGAACCAGGCCAAGGCTGACGCGGCAACCAACAAGCTCAAGTTCGCCGAACTCAAGGCCGCCGCCATCAAGGCCGGGATCATCGACCTGGACCTCGTGAAGCTCGCGGACGTTTCCAAGATCACCGTGGGCGAGGATGGCGAGGTATCGGGCGTCGATGAGGTTATTTCCGCGATGCAGGCCGCGAAACCCCATTTTTTCGGGACCACGCAGCAGCCCCCCGTGCCGAAAACCCCTATTCCGTCGCACGCCGGAAGCCCAGGAGGCCCGGCGACTCTCGCGGATTGGGAAAAGATGCCCGTCAAGGAAAGAAACGAATGGGCAACAAAAAACCCTTCCGCTTATGAAGCCATGTGCGAGGCCGCAAAGGGCCGTCGCCCGACAATCTGAAAGGATTTGAGCTATGACCGTTGCGATTGAAACCCAAGGAGGAGGCGCGGCTATCGAACTCGCGAAAGTTCGCAGTTTGATCCAGGACTCTTTCAAGCTCGACCTGGAGGCCCGCAGGCTCGGTGTTGGTGCCGCTGCCCTCCTGACCATGCTCCAGACCGAAGAAACCCGAATCGCGGCCCTGACGTAGGGGCCAAACCAGAAAAGGAGCCAAAACCATGACCATTGCGAATCTTACCGATTTCGCGGCCCTAAAACCCGAAATCTACCGCCCCCTGGCGCAGACGAAGCTCGCGCAGTTCATCGACTTCCTGATGTTCGGCATGGCCGATCAGTTCCCCATTGGAGCCGGCGAGACCGTTCCCGTTCCTTCTTTCGGTGAACTTTCCGGCGATGTTGACATCTCGAAAGACAAGAACGACATCGAAGTCAACGGGATCACCCCCCTGAAAGATATCGGCGTCGTCTGCCACGTCATCAAGGCATTCGGAGCCGAGGATCTTATCAAGATCGTCACCGGGCTTGACCCCAATGCCGAAATCGCAACTCAGGTTGCGCGGTATTTCGCCAAGAATGCGGTGCAGAAGCGCATGTTGTCCGTTCTCAAGGGGCTTTTCTCCGCTGCTGGACCGCTCTACACCTCCAACCGATACAGCAAGTACGCTGATGTCGCCACGACACACTCGACCTATGCGGTGATGACACCCACCATTGCCGCCCTCGGGGTTCAGAAGCTTGGCGATGAGATGGACAAGATTGTTGCCTGGATCATGCACTCCAAGGTTGTTGCCGACCTCCGGGCGCAAGGATTCGTCACCGATTTGCCCGCCAACAACCCCTTTGGGTTCGGACCCTCGGGCATCCTCCAGACCTTCAACGGGAAGCCCATCAGCATGTCCGATACCTGCACCACGATTTCCGGCACCACTTCCGACCTTTATCGGTCCTATGCAGTGACCAGGGGAGCCTTCGCGATCGGAATCCAGAAGGACTTGAACCCCGAACTCGACCGCGACAAGCTGAACAAAAAATCCTACATCTCGACCGATCTCCATTTCATGCCCCATGTCCGGGGTGTCTCATACGTCGGAGCGACCGGCAATGGAGAGCCGACCGTGGCGCATCTCGAAGCCGGGGCCTCATGGTCCCTTTCCGCTGAAAACGCCAAATTCGTGGGCGTTGTCGCCATCGACACCAACTGAGGAGAAACGAAGATGAAACGAATCATCGCCCTCGTCCTTCTGGCCCTCGTCATCACGCCTTCCGTCTTCGCAGCGGAATGGAGCAAGATGATTGTCCCCTTTACGTTGGGAACCACCATTGCCGCTTCCGAGACCAACAGTGCTGTTTTCCGCATTCCCCAGGCCGCCAAGATCGAAAGCATCTATCTCACGGATAGGCTTGGGGCTGCTTCCAGTACGACGGACTACCTCGAAGTGAAATTCTATCTCAACGATTCCGCTTATGGAACTTTCACCAGCTCGGGGACGACCATCGTAGCAGTAACACCCATCGCCATTACGCCCACAGCTTCCGTCCTGGCGGCTGGTGATGTCGTTCAATTCAAACTGACGAAAACCGGATCGGGTGCCATCACAACCGACATGGGCATCACGATGACGATCTACGGCAGCACCAGCGAGTGAATCCCCTTCTCCTCCAACCCAACCCCCGGATGAAGATCCTCCTTGTTCAAAGGGCGCAGGCGGTCCTAGAGACCGCCGCCCCTGTTGAGCCTGAGCCGACGGTGAGGGTGGAGAAGAAACCCCCGAAGAACCCCGCCAAGCCGAGAAAGAAGAAGAAATGACGATCACGCCGATAGCCTTCCAGAATTCCGGGGCAGATGTCGCGCTGGACACGGACCTCAAGGCGCTTCACCCTTCCCTGGAAAACGATATTTGGCAAGGGGTGGAAACCTACCGGGCAACCCTCAATTCGGCTTTCGATCAACTTCTTTTGGACCTCAAGCGGGCGGGCTGGAATCCCGACCTCATTAGCAACTCCGCTGCAAACATCGCTTGGTTTAAGCCCATCGTCTGCGTCGGGGCACTCATCATCATCTTCCGCGACTTCCGAGCCGAGACCGGCGACCGCTGGGATTTGCTCTTGAACGATTACAGCGCAAAGTATGCAAACTGGGTTGCTGATGCGAAGCTCGACTACGACGAAGACGAGGACGGGAGCGTTTCCGAGGAAGAGGAAGAGACCAACAAAGGGGTGACGCTCCAGCGATGAATGCCGCAACCGTCCTCCGCGAGATCAAGAACCTTGTTGCTGGCTCCACCGGCTACAACGAGCATACCCCCCGGAGATCGAACGATGCGGGACGCCCCGAGGCCCCAAACTCTCCGGTGTTTCGCGTGGTCATCCTCGGGACCGGGCAAACCAAGCACGCGGGCCTACGTCGATACGTCGAACTGGCTATCGTGCTTTCGGTCCCTCTCTCGGGCGGGGACGCCAACAAGAGCAATCTGGACGCCGCCGTGGAAGCGGAATCACTCATCACTGACCTGACAGACTACGACAGCGCCGAGGCCCAGACGGAGCAGGAAATCGACTCCGACATAGGCCGCGAGTCCGGGCGGGTGGTTACGACAATCTCCTGCCGTGTGAACTACAAACTGGAGGCGACAATATGACGGTAGAAATCTGCCGAAAGCTCAAACTGATGGTCCCCACCTCGGAGGGCGTTTACCACGGCATCCAAGCCCTCACGAAACAGGCTTCCGCGACGTTCGACGGCGAGACCGTGACCAACCGGGCCTACAACGGCGGGTCAGGGAAAAACCTGTGGAACCTCTCCCAGACCTACAAACCGACCGTGAAAGTAAATGGCGTGGTCAGTGGTTGTGTCGTTTCGGTCGGAGCCGGAAACGATAATGCAGCGGTTGCGGCTGGCGTGGTCAACATCAACGGCGTGGCCGTGACGGTTTCCGCTGACTCCTCGAACGCGATCAGCCTTCCCGCCTCGGGAAAATACGCCATCTACTGCTTCTCCGTGGCCGCTGACGGAACCACGTTTACCATGACCAAGGGAACGGACGGAGACGCCCTGGACTGGACCGCCTACGGCGGGGCCGGGCAAATGCCCCTTTGCCCTGCCGATAACGCGGTACTTGCCTACATCACCCGGTATTCCAACGTCGCGGGCGCTCTCGTGGCTGGCGACATCTACGCCGGGGAATCCGCGAACGTGGCCTACGACCTCGACGGGGTTCGGGGAAATGTGGTCCTTCGGACTGCCCTTCCCGCATCCTACACCGGCGCGGTTGCGCGGCCCGTGTATGCCTCGTGGTATTCCCAGGATGGGGATATCATGCAGGCCCTCGCGGAGACCGAAGGCGCGAAGCTCAACATCAAGATCACAACCTACGACACGACCCCGGCAGACCGCCAATGGTCCCGCAAGGAATCCGGGCGGGCCTCCTGGTCGGCTTCGGTTTCCTCGTGGCTCAACACCGACAAGTGGTTGATCGACAAGTGCCTAGCCCCCAAGACGGCTCGGGCCTTCGTCAAAGCCTACGTCAACGACGATTCGAGCGATTACTACATCGGGGAGGTGTCCTTGACCGGCTTTGATCTCGACCTCAAGCACGGGGACGTGAAAATACCGTTCACCATGGAAGGCTCCGGGGAACTCTGCCGGATCGCCGCGTAAGGGAAGAACATGGAACTACCTGAGAAGAAACCCCAGCCCCAGCCATCAGCCGATGAAATCTGTCTCATGGACGACCGGCCCGAATTCCCGGTTGAGGTCTCCGAGTGGGATCTCACCGGGGATAATGCGGCTCTCGTCCGACAGATCGACTCCTGCACCCTGGCGCTGATTGAAGAGTCCTGCCCCAAGAACCACGAAGGCCCGGCGATGCGTGCGGCAAAGATCATCGTGGAGGGTTCGGTGCGGCCCAAGTTCAGGCCCGAACACGTTCCCAGTCTGATGAAAGCCAAAAGCCCGACCGCCGTGAACAAGCTGGTCAACGCTATCCTCTTGGGGAAAAAAAACTTCGATCTGATGCTCATTCGGGCAAAGATGGGGCTGACGCTCTGAGCCCGTGGGAGGCTGCGGCGGGTTGGCTCTACCTGCCCGGCCCCCTCGGGAAGTTCCGCGACCTGGCCCTTTGGGTGTGCGTGCAAAAGTCGTGTTTTCTTAAAGACCTCCGTGGGGTTTCCCTCGAAGAACTGGCCGACCAATCCCGAATGATCGGTGAAATGTTGCAAGCGATGACCGGAGGCGAGAATGAGCGCTGATGTAACCAAGGAACTCCTCATCAAGATCGGCTCCGAAGGCGGGGAAAACGTATTCCCCGGAATGGATATCTCAGCCGACCGCCTGATGGGCCGGGTGCTCGGGCTCAACGCTGCCTGGGAGCTTTTCAACAAGATAACGGGCCTTGCAAAGCGCGGGATTGACGCTATCTGGTCGGCAGGGGAACAGCTGACCAGCACGGCCTCCACCTTTGAACAACTCGAGATCAGGTTCCGAACCATTTTCGGCGGTGCGGGGCCTGCTCAAAATGCGCTGGATTGGGCCGTGAAATTTGCCGCCGTGACCCCGATGACCCTTGAAGATGTGACAGCCAAAATGCTGAAGCTCAAGGCCTACGGGTTCGATCCCATGTCGGGGATCCTGGAAACCATCGGTGACGCTTCCTTTGCCCTGGGGGCGGACTTCGACGGGATCGTGGTTGCCCTGGGCCAGATGCAACTCAAGGGCAAGGTGGTGCAACAGGAGTTGAACCAGCTTTCGGAGCGGAATATCCCGGCTATCAAATGGCTGCAAGAGGAATTCCACCTCACGGCAAAACAAATGGAAAACATCGGAGCGCAGGGAATTAAGGCCGACGCTGCGATAGCCGCGATCCTTCGTCGCATGGAAAAAGAATACGCGGGCGGGATGCGCCGGGCCAGTGATTCGTGGCTCGGGGCAATCTCGACCATTCAGGATACATGGATCATCTTCCAGAAACGCATCATGGACAGTGGGCCGTTTGCCTTCCTGGTCTCAAACATCCGGCAGGTGCGCGATGCCTTCTCGGAGTGGGCCGAATTCTCCGGGGCAAATCTGGGTTTCCGCATCGGCGGGATGATTACCCAATACCTCGAGCAGGGGAAAGCTCTGATCCTCGACCAAATCATACCAGCAACGCAAACCCTGACAGAGATGGGCTACAACCTGCTTCGGACTGTGACCCCTATCTGGAATGGGCTTATGGATATCGGCGGGATCATCGGAGGGCCGATCATGGCCGGGGTCCGGGCAATTCTTGGAGTCACCGGGGAGATAGCCGGGACTTTCGACTTGGTGATGGGGTTTCTCCGGGGAACGATACCCCTGGGGGTTGGCTTCCTCGTCGAAAAATTCGGGGATCTCGCCATCGCTGGGGAAGAGGTATGGCTCAGGATCAAGAATGCCGCGTTGACCACGCTCAACGATATCAAATTGCTCATCGGAACCTCCATCGCGGATTTCGCCTCGTCAGCAGGGGGAACCTCGATCATGGAGATGATGGGCTTTACCACTTCCGCGATTGACGGGATAACAAAGTTGGGCCTTACCATGCGCGACGAAGCCAATGCCAACACCGCCGCGCTTTACGCTGCATTCCAGGCGGGGGAGGCGGGAATAAGGGGGCAGAGAGAGATATGGGGGTCTTTCTCTCAGGGGTTCACCTCCGACCTGGTAAAGATGATGAGCGCCCTATCAGGCTTCAAAATCAACGCCTCCGATCCCTTTGGGCTTTCCGGGCTCAAGGGGACTTCGGGCGATGCCGAAGGGCATACCCTCTGGCAAAAAGGTGTCAACGAGCGGACCAATGGAAAGGTTCTGTGGGAATCCGAGGGCTCGAAGAAAGACGGAAACAAGCTTGACGTGAATTTTGGAACCGCCTCCAGTGACCCGATTCTGAAAGCCATCATCGACCTTCTGAATCGGGTGGCGAAGACCGAAGGCACCATCGGGGGGGCGTTCTGATGCGGATATACAGCGCGGCCTCGTATGTGGACCTGACCGCCGAAACCTTCTACGACTTGAACCTTGAGCAGATCGGAAACGATTTCTGGCTCGCCCCGACCCAGATTGCCGAAGCCGCATACCTCCCGACATCGACAACCGAGGCGGGGGTATTCCGGCAAGTCACAAAATACGATGAAACCGCGATCCAGAAGACCTATGACGGGATCATTCTCACCGCCGCTCAAGCCGTTACCCTCCAAGCCATGGACGCTTCGACCCAGGTTGAATGGATGGTGGACACCGGGACCGGCCTTTACCGTGTCGTGATGACCGTGGGCCTTTCCTACGTCGGAGGCCGTCCGATGGCAACGCTGACCTTCCGGGTGTTGGAGAAGGAGGCTTGAGGCGTGGGGTATGGGACTGAGCGGTACGGGCAGTCATATTACGGGGTCGAATACACCGACCTCGTTTGTGATGCCCTGGTGCTCAACGAGGAAATCCGGGATGCCCTGAGCGGGCTTGATCCGCGACCCCTCCAATGTTTCGTCGATGTGACCGTTGGCGGGGTGGCCGTTCCCAAGGTCCAATCCATCGAAATTTCCCGAGGCTTGCAGGACAATTTTGGCAAGGCAAAGCTCGAAATTCTGGTTGATCCCGACGCGATCCCGGCAAGCATCGTCCCCAACGCCGAAGTCATCATCACGGCGGGTGTGAAGTTCAAGACATACTCGTCATCCCAGCAGGTTTTCTTGGGGAATCTCGACTCCTGGACGGCTCCCAATCCAGGTGAAGCCGTCGGTATCATCGAAGCCTTTGACGGCGGGAAGAGGCTGGACGAGGCGACCGTAACGGGAAACATGACGGGTGATGTTGCGGGGTGGATTGCCGGCCAATGCGACGCGCTTTCCCTGGGGACGAATTTCGCCGTCATTCAGCAAGGCGATCCGGTCTCGGTCCCCGAGCACGCCCTGGGGGAATTCCGCAGCCTTCTTGAAGCCGCCGTTGCGCTTCTTTCAGCCTACAAGCTACAATATCTGGCCTTCACCGGGGCAAACGAACTTCTTTTGCTCGACCCGACCAGTATTGCCGGCCTGACCCCGCTTTTCGACCTCACGCGGGCCATTGAATTCCACGCGATCACCGACACCTCGAAGCGTTACAACCGCGTCCCTTACAGCAATTACACGGGGTTTGCCGAGGCGAACATGCCCGGCTATATGTTTGTCGT
>CAYRYU010000141.1:2928-4649 GCA_964428355.1 uncultured bacterium | reverse complement strand
ACAGCAATTACACGGGGTTTGCCGAGGCGAACATGCCCGGCTATATGTTTGTCGTTCGGGAAGATGGGTCCTTCACGGTCTCCTCCGGCAACGCGCCGGGGATTGTGCAAATCAGCGGAACGTATGACGACCTGGCAGACCAAGCAATTTACGGGGTTCTGGAGCTTTCCGGGGGTGTGCAGAACAACATTTGCACCAGTGATGCAGAACTACTGGCCTACGCAACCAGCGTTGCAACCGAGTCTCAGCGAGACAAGCGTTTCGCGCAAGTCCGATTCAACCCCTTTTTGGAATTGGGCGATGTCGTCACCTACCAGACCGGAACCTATTTTGTGGCGCGGCTCCAACACAACATGAACCCGGACGAACTCTGGACCACAACCGTTGAGCTTTGGGGGGTGGCATAATGGCCGCCGTGCCGGTTCAGCAAGAGATTGAAGGCGTCTGGACGACGATAAAAACGCTGACCATGACCAGCGGCGAGACCGTCACTATCGGACTGAACGAGACCGAGGGGAAGGCCCGGAATGGTCGGCTCTATGTGGCTGGCTACGGGAATCGGCAAGCCTCCGACGTGAGCAACCGTCAGGGAAAGGAAGCCATTACCGAGGGGTGGATGCAGGCGAAGCTGCCCGCCGATTCCTCGTGGGTGACGCTGACCTTCCCGACGAGCTTCCCCGCCTCGTTCCTCGACCTCGACAGCGGCGAAGGGGCTTTCCCGGTAGTGATTGGGGCGACGGGTCGAACGCTGGTTCAGATCAAGCTCACGATTCCGGGGACACCGGACACGATGGGCAAGATGCGCGTTTTCCTGCGCCTGGGGTGCCTCGATGCCTAGTAAGCACACAATCTTCAAACCACATCCGTCGAAGCCTGGGAATTTCGGGCTTCGGTCTCCGATCCTCGAAGCATACTCGGAAACCAAAAAATGCACGATGGGCCAGATCCTGACCATTACCGACATGGGCTACAACAATTTCGACCAGTGCACGGTTTTATTCCGGGGCAAAGTGGTTGCCGCTACGTGCTGCCATCCTGGGATGGTTGTCGGAGCCCAAGTCAACATGGTCGAAACCCCGCGTGGGGTGTGGTGGGCGACCGTTCTCCAGCCCTCGTGGTTCTCGGTCCCGCTTTCGGAATACATCGACCGGGGCCTGAAAGCCGTTGCCGCCATTGAATACCTTCTCCGAGACAACCCAAGATGGCGGCCCACCCTGATCTTGATCGACAAGCGCGGAGTGCAACAACCCGAGCCAGAACCAGAGCCGGAACCCGAGCCAACCCCGTCCCCGTATCCTTGGGACCCCAACGACCCGGATCACCCGCAGGACTTCGAGTATTTCGACGTCAACCACGACAACTACATAGACCCGACCGAATGGCCTTATGATCCTTCCCTTTTCGACGTGTGGGATTTGGATGACGACGGGCTGATCTCTGAAGAGGAGTGGTATAAGCGCGGCTACGACCCGGCGTTTTGGCCGGTTTCCGGCTGGCTCGCCTGGATTGATTCGACGGGCGGGATACCCAATGTCTACATGGTCCAGAGGGTGGGTGGGGCCGACTACCCGAGCAAGGATTCGAGCGGGGGCTCGACCGGCCTCCCGTGGCTCGCCAACTACTTTGGTAGCCCCTATAAAGCGCCGATCCCGACCGACATTTACGGCACCATCGGGGGAAAGAACAGGCGATACATCCGGGGGTATTCAGGCTCGACCTTG
>CAYRYU010000141.1:0-2828 GCA_964428355.1 uncultured bacterium | reverse complement strand
CACCATCGGGGGAAAGAACAGGCGATACATCCGGGGGTATTCAGGCTCGACCTTGCTCCGGCTTAAAATCGGCATTGAAAACGGGGCTTCCTGGTGGGGCGACCCTGGGGATGTCGTGGCGAGGACGACCGCAGCGCACGAAGCCTACAAGGCGACTCTGGGCGTACAAACGCTGTGTATCTATACCGTGGGTTCCGGGGTCCAGGCATGGAACATTGACCTGACCAGAGTTACCGCGTCAACTCCGGTTCCTCCGGGGGCTACGGGGGCCTTCTACATCGGCGACTATTGGGAAATCATCCTGTAAGGGGGAAAACATGCTCGCAGCAGGAACAAGAATAGACCCTCCAATCGTGGATACATTCACTACGGGCGGGACAAGTGGAACCGCCGTTACCTTCCCAACTGCGGCCCCGTCTGCCAATTATCATATATCGGTCGAATTCACGGCCAGCCCAGCGGGTGGGGCCGGGGAAATCTGGACATCGGCCAAGACCACGGCGGGGTGCACGATTCACAACTCGGGAAACGCGGGGATCACCGGAACATACCACGCGGTCCCCTATTGAGGTGGCGATATGAGGCGACTTTTTGGGGCTTTTCTCTTTTGGTTCTTTGCGGCTGAAATCGCCTTTGGATATACGGCCCTGGCGTCTTTCAGCTTCCAGGGGGTGGGTTCGTGGGCGCAGCCGCTCATCAGTTCGGGGACAACTCTCCCGGCATCCTCGACCGTCGCGACCGGGGATCTTTTTATCCTCTTCGACTCCACAAACGCCACCTTATACCGCATGGCAAGCGGTTCTTGGCGTGGCCCTGCAACTTCTTCCGGTGACGCCTCCAGTCTCCAGTCCGTGGCGGTCTCCTCTGACCCGCCCGCCTCCGGCCAAGCTCTCGTTTACGACGGGACGGACTGGGGGCCTGCGACCATTTCGGCGGATTCGGGGGACGCGACGAGTATCCAGTCCGTGGCCGTCGATTCGACCGCCCCGGCATCCGGCCAGTGCCTCATCTACAACGGGGGCACGTCCCAATATGAGCCCATGGCCGTTAGCATTGCAGGGGACGTGGCGACAAAGGGTGGGCTCCTGGCCCATACCGAGGCGACTTCGGACCCGCACGGGGCCGACATGAGCATCACGAACTCTCTCACCGTCCAAAACGTGTTTATCGACGGCTGGACCGGGCAATGCGCACTGCTCCTTACCGAGGACGGCTTTACCGCGTCAGACGGGGCCGTGATTTGCGCTTCATGGTCTACAGGGCCGCTTTTGAGCGCAATTTACGCCCCAGCATCTTGCACTACCTCGGTGGGGGTTGCGACCGGCTCCAACGGGACATACCTGTATGCCGTCCTTGCCGGGATTTCGGTGTTCAACCTCGAAAGCACCGCCAACGCGAGCCCCGGCTCAATCCTACTGACCAGCGATAGCGAGCCGGGACGGGTGGAACCAGCATCGGACCCGATCACCGACAAGGAACGGCCCCGAAGGGTCGGCGTTGCAACCGATTTCGGGAGCGGTGATGGTGGGACTGTAATCGGGATCGTGGGGAGATGAGCATGAAAAAAATTCTCTTCATACTTCTCCTGCTTTCCCTAGCGTGCGCCTGGGGAGATACACTCTCCGGGCTGTTCTCGCTTAACATCCTGACGACTTTCAAGCATGTTTCCGGGAACAACATCACGACCGAGGAAGGGAAAACCCGGATCTCCCTCGGGTTCGACAACGGCACGGCGACCAACTCAGCACAGGCGAACGCGGTTTACACGATTAGAAGCCAAGTTACAAGCGCCGCCGCCGTGGTCTATGACCTGCAAAATCTGACGGATGGCTTCGGGGGGACCATCGTTTTCAACCGGGTCAAGTGGTTTGCGTTCCGCAATATCGACTCTTCCGATTCCATCACCATAGGTTCGGGTTCGGCTCCGTGGGCCTTCGACATGGCGACCCAAAGCGTGATTACCGTGGGACCGACCGGGGCGCATGTGACGCTCTGCCCCTATGCGGGCCTGAACGCCTCGGCAACCAACCGGAACATCTACGTCAACACAACCGGGGATCTTGCATCCTTCGATCTTTCAATCGGTGGCACCGAATAGGAGGGCCAAATGAAACGCTTTCTAACCCTGTTCTTCGTCCTGATCGTTTGCGCGGCCCCGGCTGTCCAGATCGAAACCGGGGACAATGGGCAGAAGGTTTCGGCCAACAACCCGCTTCCCGTCACAGTCGCAGGCGGAATGACCGTCACAATCGGATCGGCAACTTTCACCTTCTCCCCCGTCTTCAGCGATGCGGGTGGGTCCGGTACTCTGGCCTTGGTCGATGGTTCGCGCCGGTCAATCGTCAACCTCGGCTCCGACACCATCGGCCTGATATCGGCCCTGCAAGCCATCCTTGCGGGGGTGGCATCGACTGCGGTCAATACAAATGTCAGCGTGACGACGTTCACGGCCCCGATCCCGGCAGGCTCCGCAACCATCGGCCTTTTCTGGGATGCCCCCCTCGCGACCCCGACCATCACGACGGCCAACGCCGGGACAACCGCGACCGTCACCAACGCCGCGAAACGGGCCTACGTCATTATCCAGAACCAGGGCGCTACCGAGACAGTCTACGTCTACGCCGGCGCGACCGCGACCCCCGGTGAAAGCATCGCGGTCTATGCAGGAGGCTCCATAACGCGTCCCTGGGGGAGTGACGTGCAGGTTTCCTATGCGGCATCCACCACCACACAGATCGTCATCGACCAGGAGGTGAGGCCGTGAAGAAACTCCTGATTGCCCTTGCCCTGGCCTCGCTGGCGTGCTGCGCGTGGGGGGTGGAGCCGCA
>CAYRYU010000140.1:0-15635 GCA_964428355.1 uncultured bacterium | reverse complement strand
GTTTTCGTCGAGGGCGAGACGAACCATGCCGGGATAATCGTTCGCCTTGCGAGCGGTCCGCAGATCGTTGCCGAGACGCAGACCGACTCGGCGGGCAACTTCCGGTTCAGCGGGGTCCCGCAGTGGACCGGTTACACCCTGTCGTTCGTTTCCGCTCTTTACAGATTGAACACGGGTGTGAGTTCCCCGACGACCTCCATCCCGGTAACAGGGACGCTTCCGTCCCCGCAACCGCGATTCCTTCTGGATCCGCTGGTTCCCACTGGAGGATACGCAGGAATAGCGACCAAGTCGGTTTTCGTTGACGGGGAATCCACTCACGCGGGAATCATCGTGCGGCTTGCGACCGGATCGGCGAACGTGGCCGAGACTCAGACCGACGGAACGGGTTACTTCCGGTTCTCCGGTGTCCGCCAGGGGCCCGGCTATTCGCTGGTGTTCGAATCGGAGCGGTATTCGCTGGTGAGCGGCTCGAGTTCGCCCACCACGTCGATCGCGATAACGGGAACCTTACCCTCTCCGCTTCCAAGATTCCTTTTCGATCCGTTGACTCCGCCGCATGCTCTGGGTGGGGTAACCGGGACGATCAGCAAGGTCGGGACGCTTTTCCCGAACGAAGACAACTCGGGAGTCACTGTTCAGATCGCGACGACGGGGGAAAATCCCTGGCAGACCACAAGCGGGGTGGGCGGTGCCTTCTCCTTCACGGGAGTCCCCATCGGGAACTACGCGTTCACGGTGATTTCGCAGGACTATTCGCCTCTGGGGGCTCCTTCCACCGTTCTTGTCGCGAGTCCGGCGACGAATCTGGGTATTCTTTCGGTCACGCCGCGGACCTACTGGTCCGGGCGGGTGGTGGGCTCCTTCACCGCCGGATTCGCTCCGACGACACCTCCGACGATCGAGTTGATCAACGCGAGCCAGACATACAAGATTTCCACCCAGGTCAACAGCTCGAGACAGTTCTCGTTCGAGTCGGTTCCCCCCGGAACCTACACGCTCCAGTTCGCGTCCGGAACGGGCTATCTCGTGACTGCAACCCAGTTCACGGTCGTATCCGGGCAAACGGTCTATCCAGCCCCCTCCGGGTTCGGCTGGACCTTTATCAAGCCCCAGGTCTCGGCGGCTCCCTTCATTTCGACCGGCTACCTGATCGTTCAGGGGTCCTCCTTCTTCACCGACACGGAAGGTTTCGCCAACGGGGCCCGGATGACGAAGGGCCAAACGGGCTTTTGGACCGCGGCTAGCATCGCCTTTGACATCACGAATCTCCTTCCGGGGAACTACCCCTTGAAGGTTCAAAACTACGACGGCAGCTTCGACGACTCCTACAACTTCACCATCCCCCTTGTCACACCAACTCATGTGTCAACGACCTCGACCATGAAAACCCTCACCGTAAACTGGGCCAGTGTCCCTCTCGCGGATCGGTACATGGCAACGATCACGTGCTCTCTTGGGGCCACGGCCACGCTGGTTTATGGCGATTCCTTCACCTTCACCGGTCTCGCGAAAGATGTCATCGCCACCATTACCATCCAACCGCTCGGACCGGCCGGACTTTCGGGGGGAAAACTGACCGTTTCCGCCAGAACGAAAGCCTCCAGCTTCGATGAGCCTCTGGTTTTCTCCTCGACTCTCCTGGCGGGCGTTACCCCATCTGTTCTCGCTGGTTCGAAAATCCGGAACGGGAAATGGTATATCCAAGCTCCTTCCGTTTCCGATGTTCTCTGCGCCGATCTAGCCGCCCATACCGACTTCGTCGTGGCCACCAACACCTTCTCCGGTGGCGAATTCGAAGTTGATACAGCGGGGAGGGTTTACTCGATCAATGGAAACGACCTGGAAGCCCGGCCGGATTTCAATTCATTTGCCGATGCGGTGTTTACTCTTGATTCGCCGCTATTGGACGTCGCGATCTTGCGAAATCCGGTAAACGGGCACATCTATGTCTACAATTCTGATACCTCCACCATCTTCCGTGTCCGGGTTTTCGACTCCTCGTTGAACCTCATTGGGTCCGCCTTCGACGTTTCCTCGTTTATGTCGAGTTATTCCTTCGAGGGGTGGGAAGTTTCGAAGGACGGCACCCGGGTCATGTTGGTAAGGAGGTCTGGTAACCTGAATTTCCTGGTCTTTTCCGATGAAGATTTTTCTGTTACAACCGGGAATTTCAACCTCGTTCCCCCCTGTTCCGCGCTCACGGACCTCCTTCAGATCGGTGAAAAAGGCTTTGGATTCCTGGCGAACGACACCTCCACCAACTGGTTGTTCGGGGAATACCGCCAGGATGGGACATTCTCCCAGTTGACCCGTACGAATCTCCATTGTGTCCAGGATGAACTGGGGCGGGTCTGGGCTTCACCAAACGGAACTTTGACCAAGGTCATCAGCCGTTTCGATTCTTCGACGGACGTCTCCGGTGAACAAAGGATCCTGCAGTATTATGTCGCAGCGGAAAACGGCACGGAGAAAAGGATCGGATACGACCCGATCTCGAAGCAGGTAGTGATCCTCGGGGCAACCACAACCAACTTCCCGACCACCTACCAGCTCCTGTTCATGGACGCCTCGGACTGAGATCCCGGAAGTTGGTTTCCTTGAAGCGAATCTCGGGCCTGGGGGCGGCGATCCCCAGGCCCTTCCTTCAATAGCGAAGGCGGATTGCGTCAGGAACGGCCTTTTGCCTTGGTAGTCCGGGGCGAGTCAGAAAAATCCAGAATTCCCTGGGAAGATTCGGCGACTGGAACCGCATGAAAGCCCCTGACATGTGTATTCACATAGATCTCAGAGCACCGAGACTCCCGACTCGGTGAGCTCGGTTCGGCCTGTGGCAGAAAGGCTTCGTCGGCTCCCGGACCTTCAATATCGAGGCTGCGAAGCGGCCTCAAGCGGCGAACAAGGCTGGAAACGGGCTCTTCAGAAGGTTTCCAGCCGCTTGCGGATCTGGGCCTCGAGACGGGGAGAGACGGTCCCGATCAAGGTTACGCCAAGATTCTCCCGGCGGAAAATCTTCGCGCAAATCCCAAAAAGATCTTTGGGCGTGGTTTCCTGCATGGCCTCGAACTCACTCGCGAAAGGGGCTGCGGTCGGGAAAAGGGTCGAAAATGCCACCCTGCCGCTGAAATCCCATAGGTCGGTCGCGGCGAATCTCTTCCCTTTGAGATACTGAAAGACAGCGTGTTCGACCGAATCGGGAGAAAGGGGGTTTTCCCTGAGGCGCTTGAATACGGAAAGGGTTTCGTTGAGGGTCCTCAATGCCAGATCAGGGTGGACAAACAGGTCGACATGCAGAGCCCCCGCCTTTTCGTAGGCATCGTTGCAGACGGTCAGGGAGTAGCAAAGGCCCGACTCATCCTGAAGAACCCGCCTGAGGGGCGAGCCCGAAGCGCAGTCGAGTATCCGAACGAGGGCTTTTACGAGATAATGTCGGGAATCGGAAAACGCCGGGCAGCGGAACGAGACACGAACCTGGACCTGGCTTCGGGATGATCTTACCGTAAGAAGATGCGGCCCCTCGAATGCAGGGATGTCGGGGACCGTCGGGGCCGCTCGGACGATTCCGTTGTTTTTCCATGGACTGAAGACGGAGCGCACCAGACCCGAAGCATCCTTCTCTCCGATCCCTCCCGAGATCGAAAGAACGGTGTTCTGCGGGGTATAGTAGTTCCGAAGATGGGTTTCAAGCTGCTTTCTGGTGAACCTCTTCACCGTTTCAGGGGTTCCGAGGATGGGGCTGGAATAAGGATGGGTTCCGAACATCAACTGGGAGGACAACTGATCCACCGCGATCAGTTGCCCTTCTTCATCCAGGTCCTCCAGGCATTCCTCCAGGATGATGCGGCGCTCGGCCGCAATGCCATCGAAGACGGGCTCGGTGACCATGCTCCTGAAAAGGCGGAGAGCTTCTTCCATCGCCTCCGGAAGAACCTTCGTGGAAACGACCGTCATGTCGGAGAATGTGGCGGCGTTGGCTTCCGATCCGACCCGGTCCAGTGCGAGGCCCAACTCCACCGATGATGGATACTTCGGAGTTCCCCTGAAGAGCATATGTTCCAGGAAATGGGAAATTCCCGAATTCTGTGGGTTCTCGAAAATCGGGCCGCATTTGACGAGAAGCGACAATCCGGAAGCGGGTGATGGGAAAAAATGCTCGACGACCTTCAAACCATTGGGCAAATCGAAAACCTTGATCGGTCTCGTCAAACGGGAAAACGGAAATTTCACCATTCAATGGGGTTTTCGGTTGGAGCCGGTCGATCGAGGAGGTCAGCGGGGGAGAGGTTTGATTCTCTGCCCACGGCCCTGGGCGGGCGGATAGTTCACCGGCTTCCCATCGACTTTGGGGTTGATCTTGCCGCCGGCATTTGCCCAGATCGTGTACCACATGTCGACGACGTTGTTGACCCCACGGGAATAGCAGGCAGAAAGAATGTTTCTTGCCTCGTCATACTTGTCTCCGCGGGTGTAAGCGGTCTCGATGGCGGAGTAATACTGGTTCGCCCAGAGGGCCTCGTAGACCATCCTTGCACTGATACGGACGACGGGCTGAGCCCCGTCGAACTGGACGCCGAATCCGTTTACCTGCTTGTCGGCATCCTTTTCACAGGCGGAGTGATATGATTTCTCCTCGATCCCTTCCCAGGTGGCAACACCGGTGTGAAGGGGCTGGACGAGGTCGGCCGTGTAATGGGCCACCCAACCGAGTTTCTGGATGATCTCTTTCTTGGACCCCTTTTTCTTTATCAGATCGGTTATTTCCTTGACAAGCTCCTCGATCCTGAATGGGCCGTTCCCCATTTTGTACCCATGGATGTGAAAAACGTGGTTCTGGAAGTCTTTCAAAACCCGGTCGGGTTCGTTCGATGCGTCGAGCAGGGTGATGAACTCCGCGGATCCGGGTTTCGCGGCAGCGCCGAGAAGATAGGTCCGGAAGGCCTGAGGCATGATGAAAAAAGCATCGGATGTTATCTTGCGGTGAACCAACGAACCCCATGCTGACCCGATGGAAGGTATGAGAACAACCGCGAGGAAGGTTCCGATCAATCCGAGGGTGAGCGTTCTACTTTTCATCATTATGTGTCTTTCCTCAACGAATCGATGACCATAAATAAACTATACTGAGGGAGAGGATAAGTGTCAAGGAGGGACTGATTCCCAGAAATTGTGATCGCCCCCTCAAAAACTGCGCCATCGTGGCTTTTCGGGCACATCCTCCCCCTCGTGGGCTCGTCAGGAGAATGTTTCGCGAGACGGCCCAAAACCGTTTGCAGGGGGGAAATTGCTTGGTCGAAGAGGGAGGGCGGGGAAAACGGTCAGGCTTTTTCCCCGGTGGGGCCGTCAGCTTCCGGAGGTGTCGGTTCAGGCGGCCCCGACGGTTCCGGGGGCGGAGAGATCGGGTGTCTCGTGAGGTCGACCGCGGGTTGCCCTTCCGGCTTCCTCATCTTTTTCTTTTTCCTTCGAAGTTCTTTTGTGATCTGGAAATCAGGACTCGGAGGGGTGGTCTTCGCGAATTCCGCGAAATCGACCACCAGCTTTTTTTCGAACTGCGAAGACAGGTCCTTCATTTTGTCGGTCAGATAGGAAATCCGATCCAGGGTGAATTTCCTCTGGTGCTTTGCGTCTTCCTTCAGGGAAAGGACTTCCTCTTGGAGATCAAGCAGAACGATCAGGATCGGTAGGATGATGACCGCCACGACCATGTAGGTGTCGGCTTTCCATTTCAGGAACATCGAGAAGATCATCGCCCCCCAAAGCATCCAGAGCAGATTTTTCATCTGCCGGGTCTCGCAGGGGAAGGAAGGTGGGCCGAAATGGCGTTGGAAGCCTGCTCAATGGTAATTCCCGTCAGGAAAAACACCTTGAGTTTGCCACGCGTCCCCGAATGAAGGGAAACATTCTTTTTTGGGATTCCGAAAAATTTCGCCAAAAATGCCACCAACGCCAGATTTGCCTCCCCCTCGACCGGAGGGGCCTTGACTCTAATTCTACATCTATCCTCGGCGATGTCAACAAGTTCGGTACGGGACGACCTGGGGACCGCCTGGACCGTCAAGAAAACCCCACCGGAGTGGGGTTTCAAGCAGGATACCATATTGTTGGTGGGTGCTTCAGGCCACCGCTTCCACCGGGGTGGTAACGGGCTTGATGAAGGTGGGACTCTCGTCGTTCAGGAGGGTCATGTACGACTCCAGGACCGTCTTGAGTTCGACCTTCAGCATCCGCTTCTGGCGCTTCATCTCCCGCAGATCCTTTCCCACGATCTCGACTTCCGAACGGGCTTCATCCAGGATGCGCTCCGCCTGGATCTCGGCTTCCTTGACGATGAGCTCGGCTTCCTTTTCCGCATTGTTCTTGAGATCGCCGGAGGCTTTTTGGGCGGAAATCAACGTCTGCTTCAGGGTTTTTTCGAGCTCGAGGTAATCCTTCATCTGGTTGGTCAACCGCTCAACCTGATCCTTGAGGGTTTTGTTTTCGGCATACACCGATTCGTATTCCTTGCCGACCTTTTTGAGGAACTCATGAACCTCGGCTTCGTCGAGGCCCCCGAGCTTTTTCCGGGAGAATTCCCTTTGGTAGATGTCCAACGGGGTGAGTCTCATGCCGCAACCTCCTACATCTTTTCCATCACGACAACGCGGTTGGTGTTGGTTCCCAGGACGTTGTTCCTGACGTTGAAACAGTTCGCGAGTTTGGTGAACTCCTGGCTCTGTACGTAGATCTCCTTGACCCTGAACTGGCCCTCGTTGAACTTCCGGGTGCAGGTCAGGTTCACGAGTACCTCATCCAGGTTGAGGAGATCGCCCTGATAACGGATCTCACCTACCTCCATGGCCACCAGACCACCTGGAACCAGCACCCGATGCAGCTCCGCCAGGGTGTCGGATATGAACCGCATCCACTCGTTCAGGTCGGGGGTCATGACGATCCGCTTCTCCACACCCTCGCTGTCGATGTCGCAGAACCACATCTCCATCCAGGTGTCCATGACGTAATCGACCTGGTTGAGGAAGGGGGGGGAAGTGACCACGAGGTTGACCGAAGAATCCTCCCAGCCCTGAAGCTTTCTCGAATCGCTGACGGTGAGCCGCGTGGTTCTTCCCATTCGAGCGATTTCGTCGACCTTTCCATCCTTCAAGGCGGATTTAGCCTTCTTCAGAAGACGGGACTTGATTTCACGATAATCAGGTTCGGCTCCTCTCGTTCGATTGATCTTGGCCTGGTTTTCCTTGGGGATCGAAATCTGGGGAAAGGAGTAGGCCGAGAAGAAACCGGGCGAATGCCCGTGAAGTCGGGAAATCGCGATCATCTCGATGAAGCGGTCGGTGTCATCCCGATGCGTCTTGAGGAAATCCCGAAGATTGAGGATCTCACGGTAGGTTTCGGGATGATAGAACATGCTCAGGTCCTCTTCTTCCGAAAGATCCCGCGGTTTGTCGAAGGGAATCTCGCTCAGCCGCTGCTCGATTGCGGAAAGGGTGACCGGGTGGGTCTTTGGATAGGAGATCCGCTCAGAAAGCGGATTCACATCATTCGTTATCGCCTGACGACCGAGAAGAAGTGCCTGGAGCATGGTGGTGCCCCGCCCCCCGAATGGGTCGCCGACGCGGTCTCCGGGTTTGGTGAACTTCCGGATGAAGAAATCGGGAAGCTCGGGTTTGAAGGAAGCCCTGTAGGAAAGTGCGTAGTGAAGGGAGTGCATCTGCCGCTGCTTGGCGGTCCAGAACTCGTCGAAAATCTGGGGGACGGGTCCGTAGGGCGTCTGAAGAAGATCCGATCTCGCTTTTGTCCGGGTCTGGGCTTCGGCTGTAACGGGATGGGGAATCATGGTGCCTCCGACGGTTTTCTGTTTGTCAGAAAAATTATCGGCGGATTGTCACAAAACCTTGACCAAAAGAAACGCGAAGGTGGTATACATTGAAGACCGGCCAGGGAAGGGAAACTCCGAGGAGAAGACGAGGGGGCCACCATTTCATGAAGTCCAGGATCTCCATTCTGGCATTGACTCTGGTCCCCGTCGCTCTTGCCGTGCTTCTTTTCGGGATCTTCGATTTTCGTTTCCGGAAACACCTCGAACTCGAGCGGGAGCGTCGCAAAGCCCAATGGGAAAGGGAAGTCCGTGAAAAGACGGAGCGGTTCAGGACGGAAGCCACCCTGGACGGCTGGGTAAACCGTCTGAACTATGGATTCAAGCGTGAGATCAGGAAATCCCTTGCCAGGCAACCGGAATCCGCGTTCTACCTGAGAGGGGAATTCTTCGACTCCGCGGCAAGAAAGTGGTTTCCCCGGAGCCAGTTCAGGCATAAGCCGACCATACTGGCTTTTGCGGTCAGACCTGCCGCCCGGTCTCTCCTTCAGCCCAACGGATCGGCCGGGGGAAATTCGGGGAAAGGGCTTGTTCCCCTGAAAGGGGCGTTTCTCGAGAGTTCCAGAGGAAGGTTGCACCTTTTTGAGGATCTCGCGGCCAGCCTGATGGCCCGGGACGCCATCGGAAAATCCGCGAGGATCCGCCTGTCAACCCGTGTCGGGGCATTATTCGGTGTCCAGGAAAAGGGTTTCAGCTTCGATCTCCTCTACACCTTCGACCTGATCTGGAATCACGCCCGAGGGAAGGCTCTGCCTGTCTTCTACCAGGGGAAATCGCACCTCCTCTTATGGGACGTTTTCGAGGAGCCGATTCCGGGAAAAGGCGGGAAAACCAGTTTGGGTATCTACTTCCTCCTGGTCCCGATTGCAGACCACCGCCAGGGAAACATCCTTCGCCGAGCCCTGGGGCGTATCTGCGCGAGCGATCCTGCCGGAATGGGGGCGTTCCTCGTCCCGATCGAGGCAAGAGGGGATGGAGTTTTCGTCGGCAGGGGGGGAATGGAGGAGCGCCGGAAGTCGATGTGTGACGTCGTCCGGAAACTCCGGGGAGCGGGCGGACGGGAAAAGGCCATTCCCCATGGGCAATGTGTCGAGATCCCCGAGCAAGGTGTCTGGATACAGCGTCAGCTCGTTTCCCTCAATATTCTGTATGAGCTCTGGATGGTTTCTCCATCTCCTGAATTCCCCGCCCGGATGAACGATCCATACTTCCTTTCCCTGATGTGGGGTTCCCTGTGTTTCTGCCTGGTGCCGACCCTTTGGTTCCTGGTGACCGGCGCACCGATACCGGTGACTCTGACTGCGTGGTTTCGGACTTTTTCCTTCCTTTTCGGCGTGCTCGGTCTTCTGGGGCTGTTCGTCGCAGGGCAGATCCACATCAGCCTTGGGAAGTTCCGAAAGGAGCAGTTGGCCATCAAGGATGTAGTGAGGAGGATCGAGGGAACCGATGCCCGAAGCCTCGAGATCTTCAACCGGTTTACGGCGGAATGCCAGGGGCTCTTTTCCGATCCTGGCTGGACGTCGAGGATGGTTTCGGATGATTCCGGTATCAGACGCGACGTGGTAAAGGCAACGTTCGGCAAATTCCGATCCTCGAAGCTACCCCTCGAAATCATCATGCTCATGAATGGCAGGGGTGAGAATTTCCTGTTCGTCCCCTCGGGAAATGTGCTTCCCCAGCACCGGCAGATGCTGGATTTCTTCCTTCCCTACGTCCATTCGACGATGCGGTATCTCGCCCCTTCCTCTCAACCCAGGATGCAGGAGGATTGGGAGGCCGGCGTCGGCAAGTTCCTGGAAGCGATGAACGCTTTCATCGGCGTCGATCCCTACGTTCCATTTCTGGTGAGCAGGGGGGCAGGGGACTTGCTGGAGGCGGGGACCACCTTGAGCTATTCCTTCCATGACTTCATCAGCACTCCTCCTATGCCAAACGGTTCATGGGTTATGCTGAGGATGAATCCCCGGCCATTGCACGAGGATTTCCTGATACGGCGCCTGGCGGAACTTAACCAGCGCCCGGACCGTGCCGTGTTCTGCGCCTCCAGAGCGACTCCCGGGGGCCAGGAGCCCTTCTTTCCCCCTTCTGAGGAGGGGAACTTCTGGGAGAGCCATGAAGGCCGCGTTCTACAGCGCAGCATGAGTCTGGCCGCGATTTCGGGATCCGAGCTCCATTTTTCCCTTCCCGAGCAAAAGAAGGCCTTCGTCGTGATTCCTGGGAAAAAGGTTCACGGCTTCGTGCTTGGGGCCAAGGTGAACCTCGACCCTTTCGCGACGGAAGAAATCGTTCAGACGGTCCGGCTTTGCCTGCTGACCCTTCTGCTCGGAATCCCGATCCTCCTCCTGGGATACTGGGGTTCCGTTTTCCTGATCAACCCGATCCTTTCTGTCGAATCAGGGTTGAAGCGGATCATCCAGGGGGATCTTGGCGTCCGGGTCGGGTTGTCCCGGGACGATGAGCTTGGCAGGATGACCCAGGCGTTTGATTCGATGATACGGGGTCTCGAGACGCGGGTCAGGCTCGGAAGGTTCGTCCCTGGAACCCTGGATGCCTCGATTTCGCGGTTCATCGAGGATGCGGCCGCGGCGAACCAGGATATCTCAGCGGGGATCCTCGTCTCCGACATTCGTGGCTTCACCGCCCTCTCGGAGGAGCATCCCGCCAGGGCGGTCGTGCAGATGCTGAATCGCCACCTCGAGGTGATGTCGAGGGAAATCCAGGCCAGGAAAGGGCTGATCGACAAGTTCATCGGGGATGCCGTTGTTGCCGTCTTCCCTGACGACCAACCGGGGTCTGGCCGGGAAAGGGCGGTCGAGGCCGCGGTCGGGATGATGAACGCGCTCGAAAGCCTTGTTGAAGAGCGCCGGAAGAACGGTGAGTTCCCCTACAGCATGGGGATCGGAATCGATCATGGAACCGTTCAGGTGGGGGTTCTCCACTCCGCGGGCCGGATGGAACAGGTGATCATGGGACTTCCCCGCCTTCAGGCCGAGAAGTTGGAAAGCCTTTCCCGGAAGGGATCCCACACCGGAATCGTGGTTTCCGAAGCCATCGTGGGATCGCTGAAAAACCTCCGGTTCGAGCGGATCCCCCGGACAGAGGGGTTCGAGCTCGCCGAGCTGGATTGCGGAGGATGGAATCAGTGAGGAGGTCGTTCTGGCTGGCATTCTCCCTGGTTTTCATCCTTCTCCTGGGAGGACTCCTCAGCTACTATATCCGACTGAGTCCTGAGCTGGAGCGCCAGACAGCCGAGGAATCCCTTCGGGAAAGGGGAAAGAACCACCTCGAAAGCCTGAAATATCGCGCATCTCCGCTGAACCAGATGGCGAACCTCCTTTCCGGTTATGCCAGGACTGCCGGTAAGATGGCCGGTGTGGAAGCCGGCGACACCTCCTTCAGCCCCAGACAGATACAGGAGCTCGAGAGAATTTTCCGCAAGGAGGTTTTCCCCTTTTTGCCGGAGCACCAGATCGTCGTCTGGAGCTGTGCCTCCGGGGCCGAGCGGGAGATAGCGATGTTCTCGAGGGGAAGGGCGCTTTCCTTCGGAAGCCGGGGGCTTCTTGCCGGCTTCCTTTCAGGGCGGAAAAAGGACGGCAACGCTCTTGTACAACTCGCAAAGGCATTGGAAGGTTTCCTCAGATTTCCGATCTCGGAACAATTCATCGGGGAAAACATGCCCAACTGGCGGGCTCGCATCCAGGTTTTTTCAGGCATCCACGGGTCCCTGGGTTTCTTCTGGGACTCGGTCAAGGTCAAGGGTGGTGGGCAGGTCCTGGTATTCGGATTCATGGACATGACCCGGCTTCACCCGCTGACGGGATACAGGATCCTTGTCACCCACGGGTTGGAGAAGGGCCAGGCAGCCGAGGTTGGCGTGGGGTTCATCCCCTGGGGAAAGGGGAAACCCCTTTGGTCCTCGCTTTTCCTGACCGATCCCGCACTGCGCAAAGCGTTCCTCGGTGCAAGAGAGCACTTTTCCAAAGGGGTGGAGGGCGAGAGGTTCGGGGATTTCCTCTTGTTCTCCGCCCCCCCAAGTTTCGGGGAGAGCTTCTTTCCCATTCTCGCGCTTCGTCTCAACCCGCCTGGTTCCGGGAAATCCGCGGACTCTCTCCCTTTGATCCTTCTGGGTTGCGTCATATCCCTCATGACCTGGTTTGTGGTCGAGAAGATCTGGTTCGGGCGGGCGATGACGGTTCGGATCGGCCCCTTGATGGTCGGGGCGTTCGGGCTGATGGTGCTTCTTCCATTGAGCGGGACGATGAGCGTTTTCGTTGGAGCCCAGGCGGAGAACGAAAGAACCACACGTTTCCGGCTCGTGGAGGGCCTGCACGAAAAGCTTCAGCACATCGACAACGGAGCACTTTTCAAACAGGCCGAAATGGTGGCGGGGATTCGTAAATCCGCCCGGGGAAACGACTGGGGCCGGCTGCTCTCCGCAGACCTCGCATCGGGAACCGATCGGGCACTTTCGATCATTGCCTCCTCAGCTCTGCCCGGAAGCGAGTTTCCATCCGGAATTCCAACCGGAACCTCGACCGGTTTTCTTACCGGTTTCCCGGCCGGGAAACCGGCCAGGTCATGTCTGAATTCCGTGGGGGTGTCCGGTCCGGACGAGTTCTACCGATCCTGGCCGCAGAGGCCAAGGGGAAAAGAATACTCCTTCGAACTGGACCGACTTTTCGGACGCGGGGACACCCTCGTCCGCCTGTTTTCCCATCTGAACCGGGGTTTGATCCGGAAGATCAACGACCGGTTCGGAAAGGTCGGCCGGGGAGGCGTTGGGACTTCCCACCCAGCCGTGGGGATGCTTCTTGAATCCGCGTATTTCGCCATCATGTCTGTCTCGGGGCCGGAAATCCTCTATCGGGTGATCCACTTTCCGATGGAGGTAGCCTCGCTCAGAACCCAATGGGACATGATCCACATGATGCACGTGCCGATTTTCGAAGGCGGATCATTGAAGTTCCTGATGGGATGGATGTGGGGTGACCTTTGGATAGGTTTGCCCTATCTTCGGGACCGGTTCGAAATCGAAAAAGGGAAGGACCCGGATTGCTCCCTTGCCGCGGTTGTGCAAAGCCGCAGGCAAAGGGGAATGAACGTTCCGCAGGATCCGGATCTTCCTCCGATGCTGAAGGACCTGGTGGAAACCTCGGATATCACCCTTATGACGTTGCGGGGGGAAGAATCTCTTTCTGAAAGGATCTGCGAGGCAAAGCCCGGGAGGCTCCTCTCCACCTATGTACTGGCCGGAAGCCGTTCGACATCCGAGGTTCGAAGATTGTCCGAGGCCCAGAACAATGCTTTCAGGCTCTATCTGGCCATCTTCATCCTGGTAGCGACCCTGGTCGGATTCCTGGGGGCAAGCTATCTTCTTCAGCCCCTTGGCGAGATTTCGAACGCGATTGCCGCCGTTGATCGGCAGGATTACACTGTCCGGCTCGATACCTCCAGGCCCGACGAGTTCGGTTCGTTGGGCTCCGCCTTCAATGTTCTGGTTAAGGGCCTTCAGGAGGGCGTGCTGCTGGAAAAGTTCGTTTCTTCGTTGGTAAGGCGTGTCATCAGGGACGAAAACCTCCGGGCCTCGGCGGCAAAGGGCGAGGTCAGGGAGGTAACGGTGCTGTTTTCGAGTCTCCCCAACTTCGAGGATTTCCAGAAGAACGCCGGGAGGAAGGAGGTTCTCGGTTCCCTCCAGGCTCACTTCGAGTTGATCACCAAAGCCGTCGAGAAGTTCGGAGGCGAGATCGACAAGGTCATGGGAGAGAGGATTCTCGTCCTCTTCTTTCACGACGATTTCAGGGGTGGAGACAGGACCGCCGTATCCGCGGCCTTTGCCGTGGCCTACGAGTTGCTGGAAGCCTTCCAGCGACTTGGACGGGAATCCCCAAGTATCGGAATCACCACCGGATCGACGATCTCCGGAATCCTTGGCGCACCATCCGTTCGTCTCGATTACACCGTGATCGGGGACACGGTGAATCTGGCTTCCCGCCTCTCGATGTTGGCGCATACCACGGGCGGGTCCAGGATCGTGATGTCGGAAAGAGTCCGCGAACTCGCGGGCGACAAGATCGGTGCACAGAGACTTCCCTTCAAAAGAGTGAAGGGAAAAACGCAGGAGGTCGAGGCCTACCTCCTGGTTTGACCGTCCCTGACCTTGGGATACCCACAGATCTCGTTGTAGGCAAGTCCTTTGACTACCCGCTCTCCGACCCTTCCCTCAACCGTGCAAGCGCCTTCCCAGTAATCTATGAAGTCGGGCGACCAGGAATTCGCATAGACCTCCTGGTCGATAACCCTTGGCCGGACTATGAAGGAAGCCTTCTTCTCCGGGAGACTGATCTCGTAACCGCTCGGATAAAGCCGGCCGGTGTGTGGGCTGAGCCACCGCAGGATGGGCTTCATCTCGACCGCGTAGGTGGTTTCCTGGGATCCGTCCGCGTTGAGGACTGTGGCAAGCGGATTGACGAGCTGGTCCTTGAGGTCGTGGAATCCGAAAACGTTGTACTCGCTGTCGTCATCAAGTTTCAGGCAGAACCAATCCCAGCCCATGATCGGCGAAGCCAGGAAGTTGCCCCATTGGTGGTCTCCCCATGAGTCTCCGGCCACCTTCTCCGTTTTCTCCCCGATTCTCACCGCTCCCGAGGATTCGAGACGGGTCATCGAATAGTAGTATGAAGTCCCGTCGATGCCCATTTTCAGAAACCCGGTCTGGTTGACGAGCATGGGTTTCTTGCGGTTCCTGAGAAGGAGATTGATGGCGATATCCGGCGTCCGGGCTTTCAGAGAGAGGAATTCGGAACCGATCGGGGTCACTTCCCAGTCACCATAGGCCAGGTTGGTTTCGCGGTCCGAGATCCTGCACGAGGTCGGCGAAAAGATCTGTCTCTTGAACACGAACCGGTTGCCCGAGATGTCGGTTACGGCAAAATGCGCGAAGTAGATGAGGGGGGTGCATCTGAAGAAACAGAGCTCATACCCGTACTCCGCGCCGGTCTCCCCTTTCAACTGGCCATTGTAATACCACCATTCGACCAGTTTCTCGAGGTGAACTCCGCCGTCCCGCGGGAACACGATCGGTTTGGGAGCTGTTGCCGGGAGCCTGTCATCGATCGAACAGAGCGCAGAAAGCTTTTCCAGGCGGGAGGAAAGACCCGCGGCATCTTCCTGATGGAGCTTTTTCCAAGTTACCGCGCCCCGGATTTTCCTTACCGAGGCCCCGAGCGGCCGCGGGTCTTCGAGCCCCTCCACCCCGCAGATGAACCGGTCGAGAAGTTCTCCGCGGCCGGCATTCAGTTCATCGATTACCAGATTCTCAGTCCGGTCGAGCAACCCCTCGAAGGATGTTCCCATGCCTCGGAAGATCGGGAAACCCCTGGGATCGGGGCTCTGGTCGGCGGCGAGCGCGAAGCCCACGAGGAGAACCAGAGAGAACAGGACGAAAAAGGAAAAGCGTTTCATGGCATTCCTCCCGACACTATCTGATTGAAATCTACCATGAAAGGGCAGAAAATGGCCAGCGGAATTGGGGCTTCTGGTCATTTCCTGTCCTGCGGGCGTATAATGTCGATTCCTGACGACCTTCTTCCTTTTTATTCCGTCCGTTTTCCCCGGGAAACCGAAATTTGAACCTGATCTCGAGAACTGTTTTATGAAAAGACCGCTTCCGAACCAGAAGGCGCGGAAGGGCATCGCCCTCCTGGCGAAATCCGCGCACGCCGCCATCCCTGGACGTCAGGCGCGGAAGGGCATCGCCCTCCTGGCGAAA
>CAYRYU010000139.1:0-15864 GCA_964428355.1 uncultured bacterium | reverse complement strand
TTGTTGATCAGTTTTACAAAAGACCTCTGAAGAAGGAAGAAGCCTGCCAATCCGAGCAGCAGAACATCTTCGGGGGGCATAGAAAACGGCAGCCGGAAAGCGATTCCGAGGACGATTCCCAGAACGATCGCCAGGATTCCCAGATCCTGGAGATGCCGGAAATCAGAGCCCCTGTTGAGGCAGGTATCATAACCCTGGGTACTCATCGTTTCTCTCCTTCGGAAAAGGTTCCTGCCAGGAATTTCGCACCTTCCATGCCAATCTTTCAGGCCGTGCGCGAAGTTGGCTCCCAAAAGCTTTTTCCGTGTGGGACCCACGAACTGATCCCAGCTCCAACGGAAATCCGGGAGAATTCCGACGCACATAGTGCGACAAAGATGCCACCCTTGTCCCGTGCTAACAATGACTTTTGGGAAAACCGTCATTGCGGGAGAAGGGATCGTCCTCCCCACAACTCCTTTGACTGGCCAGACCCTGGCCATTGATCTGGAGAAACAATGCCCGGAGTTCGTCATTGAAAACCAGGCTCAAAAGCGTCGAGGGGTTCAGTTCCCCCCGGTAATGGTGAACTGCGGCGCGCTCGGAGATTGCTGCCCATCAGGGTTCTCAAGAATCAACATGCAATGAACGGGAAAAAGCCCTGTCAGGTCGATCGAACACGTCAACGACTTTCCATCCGCGGCAACGACAATGTCCGTGGCCAATCGGTCCTCGGCGTTGAAGAACAACAACTTGAGACCCGGGCGAAAGTTGTACCCGTAGACTTTCAGGCCGGTAAGGACCCCCGTGTTCGGTCCGCTGGTCGGGAAGCTGCCGGTCACGTACGGGGCGGGGAACTTCACGTTCAGGGCATTGGAGATGCTTCCGACCTCGCCGCTGGGATTCCTGACCACCAGGTTCCACGGGCCAGTCGCGCAGGAAGTCAGATCGAACCCCACCTTCAGGCTCATCCCGTCCGATGCTACCGTCACACCCGTTCCCGGGATGCTCGGCTCCCCCGTTCTGGTCAGGGAAACAGTTGCCCTCCGGTCGAACCATTTTCCCACGACGACAGCATCGGAAAGGACCATTCCGGGTGTTGCGACGGCGGGAATGATGAAGGAACAGACCGGGGAGAGGTCCAATATCCTCAGCGCCCCTGTAGCGAAGCCCACCTTCCCGTTCGGGTTCCGGACAAGCAGATCCCATCCGCCAGTGGCAACGCCGTTCAGGTCGAAGGTGGCAGTGATGCTGTTTCCCGAGGGTGCCACGACGACCTCCGTTCCGAACCTGATCGTCGCGGAGGCCGGTGACTGGGCGGTTCCATAGCATTGCAACCAGACCGTGACCGGAGGAACGAAATCGAATCCATTGATGGTCGCATTTTTCAGGATCACATCCGGAATTGTAAGCCCCGGTGAAATCGAGGTGACCTTCGGGGGGGTGGTCATGGGCATGACCACGAAGGGTGCCGTCCAGGTCGCGATGCGCCCACCCGGCGAAACGATCGCCAGGGTCCAGGATCCGGGGTCAGCCGACGTCAGATCGAGTGTTGCGGAAAGATGGCGCACGTCGGGCACGGTGCCTGCCGCGCGAATCGGATTTGATCCTTCCTTTGAGATCTGAAGAGTCGACCCCGATGCGAAGCCCCATCCGGTGACCGCGACGGGAACCATTTTGCCGGCGAGGCAGCTTGCCGGCTGAACCGACGAAATCGACAGGATTCCCGGTCCGGTAAGGGGAAGGACCTTCACCGTTCCCCCTCTGGAATAAACCGGGGCCAGATCCGGGAAGGCAATGACCGGGTTCGCGGGAACATCTGAGGGCTTGGCGCCGTTATTGATCTCGACCTGTTCGAGGGCGGAATATCGCGGCCCCACCACCTCCAGGAAGCGCTTCCTGATAAGCGCCTGATCCAGAGCAGCCGGAGGAGTGAGCCCGGGAACCCAGGCGGTCAGGGTTGCGACCGAATAGGTCGCGACCGCGGGCAGCTTGACGCCGACTCCCTTGGGAAACCGGAAATTCTGCAGGGTTTCCCCCACCCTCAGCAGGTCTCCGCTCAATTCCGTGAGAATCTGGTCAGCAAGGCTGGGGATGGTAAAGACCACGGTGGCCCGCTTCCTGATACTGCCCGAGCAATCTCCGGAAATTTCGGAACAGGCTTCCTCATCATAGGTCCGGAATTGGAACCAGACCTCGTCCACTTCGGCAC
Source organism: uncultured bacterium (assembly GCA_964428355.1). GTDB lineage: Bacteria > Muiribacteriota > Ozemobacteria > Ozemobacterales > Ozemobacteraceae > CAYRYU01. Next base: position 13,673 of record CAYRYU010000139.1, on the reverse strand, counting down.
TGAACACGGGAGTGACCTTGAACCCGTTCGAGTAGGTCAACAGCGTGGTGCCATCGGAACCCAACTCGATCCTGAAAGGATCATTCCCAGCCGTTTTCGAGACAGGTTCGAAAAGCAGGCTCATGGAAATGGCCGCGGAGGCGAAGCCGGCCGATTTTTCGTAACGCCCTGAAGATTTCAGCACCTCACCTCTGGGGCCATTTCCCCGAATGACGGCCGAAGGAGAGGAGTAGCCCTTTACGTTGCCCGAAAAAAGAGAGGAGTTGGACAATCCCTGGCCGAAGACCTTCAGATAGAAACCGCGCAGCTCATCGTCGAAAACCAGCTTCAGCAACGTGGAAGGACCCAATGCGGAAAAGTCCGGACGAAGGTCGAGTTTGATCGAAGCGGTCGCCGGGAAGTCTGTGGCGGCGGTCATCGGGACGGGTGCGGGAAGCCCAGCGGCGACCTCCCCTACGACGGAAATGACTGCGGGAACCGACCCGATGTTCACGTTCGAACGCAGAAGGAATTCGATGTCGGAAAAATAGGGAACCATGGCCTGGACAACGGGAACCACGCTCGCCGTGGCGATTCCCTTCGCGTATCCCGCGCGGTCGAAAGCGAAATTCACGGTCCGGGCTTTCGCGTCGAGAAGAAGAACCCGCGCGGTGCTCTCCAATCCATAAGTTGGGAATTCCAATGCCTGCGCGTAGGAAAACACCACGGCAAGGCGGGTTGCCCCCAGCTCGTTTTTGAACTCGAACCGGTATGTGTCGGTCGCGGGAACCTGTATCGGAAGATTCAGATTTCCCGGGCCGGAGCTGACCATCCCGACGATCCGCTGGATCTCCTCCGGGGAGAATCCGGAGATGAAAGGTGCGTTGACATAGACGGGTTGATCATCGCCGGAATTCCTGAACGGGTTCAACGAACAGGCCACCAATCCCAGCAGGCCGAACATCGCTGCGAGGAACATCATACGCCTCTTGAGCATGGCATCACCTCCCCATCCTGAACGGATGGAAACAGAAATTGCGGTCGAAACGGGGACGGGGGACGAGGGGAATCATCGTTGCAGCCATCGGGCTCATTTTCCTCCCGTCACCGTTTTCAGCATGATTCCGTTCCCACCGACGATCCACCCGTTGTCGGAATCCGTGAAGTGGACCGAACGCAGATCCTCGGTGGTGCCCGAAGACCCCGCAGTCCAGGTGGTTCCCCCGTTCGCAGTCGAGAGGATGACTCCACCGTCACCCACGACTGTCCCATCGGTTGCGCTGTTGAAGAACACGGCCCGAAGGGTCGTTCCCGAGACCGCGCCCGGGGTCGTTTGCTGCGCCCAGGTGGTTCCGCCGTCCGCAGTGTGGATCACCGTCCCCGAAGCCCCGACCGCCCAACCGTTCGAGGTGTCGAGGAACTGGACCCCAAGATACAGCACGTTCGGGGGAGAGGCGGTGTAGCTTTGGGTGTGCCAGGTCCAGGTGTGGCCCTTGTCGGTCGATTTGGCCAATCCCCAGCCCCCGCTCGCGACCGGAGTTTCGCCTACCGCGTAGTAGAACTGGCCGTCGGGCGTCGTCAGACTCCGGACGATGAAGGGGATTTCGGTCGGCATGACGGGGTAGAGGGGATCCACGACATTGATCAGATCCGTTCCGGAAGCGTAGGCCATCTGACCCCCGGCCGCCCCGATACTGTAGAAGGGATGGGTTCCCCCTACGACCACGTCGCCCGGAATGGTCGTTCCGGCAAGAGCGAAGAGCTCCAATGATCCGTTCTGATCATGCTCGGCCCACGAGCCGGGGACCCGGTCGATGTAGTAGCCGCAAACCCCGGCAACAGGCCTTGCCACGATTCTCACTTCCCCGTTCCTGGCCAGGATGTCTCGGAAGTCCACCGTGTAGGGTGTCCCGGTCGGCCCGGGGACCTGGTTCCATGAATTTCCCGAATCCAAGCTCTGCATGATCAGGTCCATCCCGGCAATCCAGCCGGTTGTACCCTCGAAGGTCACGTCGTTGAGGTTCGCCGTTACGCCGGACGGAGTGACGTTCTTCCATGCCATCACCTGGAAGGAAACGGTATCGCTGGCGGGTGCCCCGGTTGGAGTCACCGCCACATCGTACGTTCCGGCGAGAACACCTGAGGGGACTGTGAAGACGATCTCGGTGTCGCTCCAGCTTGTGATGCCGGTCACCGACGTCGAACCGACCTTCAGCGTGCCGCCCGTACCGAGAGAGGTCCCGGTCAGGGTTACCGATGTCCCGACAACACCGCCGGCGGGGTTGACCGAGGCAATCACCGGAACCGGCGCGGAGACCACGGTCAGGACATTCGCAGCGGAAGCCTCCTGCGTATCGGGGTTCGTGATGACGATCCCCCAGAGCCCGGGCTGGACATTTCCGAGCGGCAGGGAACACTGGAGGCTCAGCCCACCACCCGCCACTACGATATCGGTCGCCTGGACATTCGTCTGTCCGGACCGGACCAGCTCGACGGTCAGGCCGCTCTTGAAACCGCTTCCCGTGATGTCCACCCCGGTGATCGCTCCGGAGTTGGTCGCCGTGGTCGGGCTCAGCGAGGCAAATGTCGGAGCGGGAGCCCCGACGGTGAAGAAATCCAACTTCGTCACGCTTTCCCCGAGGGGATTGGAAACCTTGAGGTGCCACGAACCGGTTGCGGTGCCGGTCAGGTTGAACGAACAGGTCAGCGTGCGGCCATGGGTGGCAACGTCATCGATGGTGGCGGAAATGGAAGCTTCGCCCGACCGGCCGAGTTCGGCAACGACGTTCGAAGCGAAGCTTGTTCCCGTGATCGTGACGTTCGAGAGTATCCCGGCGTTCAACGCCATGTTGGGAGTCATGGCGGTGACCGAGAGCGGAGGCCGGGTCACCGTGAACAGGCCGGCGGAAGTCGCGCCCTGGCCATCGGTGTTGGTCACGGTGAGATCCCAGGTGCCGGTCGCGATGTCGGTCACGTCGAACGAACAGGTCAGGGATTTCCCGTCTCCCGCGACCACCACCTGCGTCGCTGTAGCCGGGGTCTGGCCGGCCTTCGCGAGGACCACGGAAATCCCGGTTTTGAACCCCGTGCCGTTGACCGTCACCGCCGCCGGCGTGGTGGTGTTCTCGGCCGAAGTCGGAGACATCGACGTGATCGCCGGGGCGGGGGTGTTGACGGTGAAGAAGCCGGTCTTGGTAACCGTGTCGTTATCGGAACTCGTTACGACCAGGTTCCAGGAGCCGGTCGCCACATCGGTCAGGTCGAACGAGCAGGTTATCGATTGCCCGTTCACGTCGACGGTGATCGACTTTCCCTCGATGGATCCGTGACCGATCCTGGTCAGGAAGGCTGTGACTCCCGAACGAAGGAACGACCCATTGATCTTGACGTCCGACAGGACACCGGTGTTCATCGCGTTGTCCGGGGCCATGGAGGTCACCGTGGGAACGGGCGAGGTGAGGGTGAACCAGACCGTTCCGGAGGCATTCTGTCCGTCGGGGTTGGTCACCAGGAGGTCCCAGACCCCGGTCGCGACCAGGTTCAGATCGAACGAACAGGTAAGGGAGTTGCCGTCCCCGGCCACCACGACCGCGGTTCCAAGAACCGCCTGGGACCCGTTGCGGGTCAGGGCGACCGTCGTCCCGGACCTGAAGTTCGCGCCCGTGACCGTGACGGGGGAAAGGATTCCAGCATTGGAGGCCGTGTCCGGGCTCATGCTGATCGTCTCCGGAGCGGGGGTTGCGACCGTGAGGAAGCCGGTTCCGGTCGCGCTCTTCCCGTCGGGATTCGTGACCACGAGGTCCCAGGCTCCCGTCGCGACGCTTGTCAGATCGAGGGAACAGGAGATGGTCTGGCCGTTCACATCCACCAGAACCGAGGTTCCGGGAATCTGTGCCTGACCGGAGCGGTAGAGGAAGACCGTCGCCCCGGTCTGGAAATGATCGCCCGTGATCGCGGCATTGTTCAGGACTCCGGTATTCATGCTGGAACTCGGATTCAGGGCCGTGAGCGTGGGCGCATACGAAGTCACGACGAAGAAACCGTTTCCGGTGACGCTCTGGCCGTCAGGGTTCGTCACCAAGAGGTTCCAGGACCCGGCTTTCGCCCCCGTCAGGTTGAACGTGCAAGTCAGCGTCAAGCCATCGCCGGCGACAACGATGGAGGTCGCCTGAACGGGAGCTTCCCCTGTTTTCGTCAGCCAGACGCTTGCGCCGAACTGCAGGTTGGACCCAGAAACGGTCACGTTCGAAACGCTTCCCGTGTTCGTCGCGGTGTTGGGCGTCATCGCGGTCACGAGCGGGGCCGGAAGGTCGAAGACCGTGAAGAACGACGCACCCGTCACGCGCTGCCCGCCTGGGTTCGTCACGACAAGATCCATGGGGCCGGTGGCGAGACCGGTCAGGTCGAAGGAACAGGTCAGCGACTTCCCGTCTCCGGCGACCACGATCGAGGCAGCGGTCGCAAGCGGGGTTCCGGAGCGGGTCAGAACGACCGTTCCGCCCGTCTGAAGGAGTGTTCCGGAAATCGTCACGCTGGAAAGCACTCCCGTATTCGTCGCGGAATTTGGGCTCATCGAGGAAACCGCGAAAGCCGGGGCCGTGACCGACAGCGCGCCGGCGGCGGAGCCCACCTGGCCATCGGGGTTGGTGACCTCGAGGTTCCAGGGGCCGGTGGCGATTCCCGTGATCGCGAATGAGCAGGTCAGCGAGAGCCCGTCGGGAGCCACGACGACCGAACTGCCCTGTACCGGTGAATACCCCGTCCTCGACAGCCTTACCGTCGCTCCGGACCGGAGGTAGGTTCCCGTGACAAGGGCATTCGACACGGGACCATCGTTAACAGCGGTTCCGGGAACCATTCCGGCCACCGTCGGCCCGGGAGCTGTAACAGTGAACAAGCCATTTCCGGTAACGCTCTGCCCGTCGGGGTTGCTAACGGCCACGTTCCAGGCACCAGTCGCAAGGTTCGAAAGGTCGAAAGAGCAGGTCAGCGATTTCCCGTCACCCCCCACGACCACGGACGACCCCGCGACCGGGGAGAATCCGGATCTGGAAAGCGCAACAGTGGCTCCCGTCTGTATGTTCGTGCCGGTCACGGTCACGTTCGAGACGACTCCCGTATTGAGGCCTGAATTCGGGGACACGGCTGCAATGGTGGGCGCGGGAACCGGTTCGGTGACGGTCAGGGCACCGTGCTTCAGCGCGGTCTGCCCGTCGGGATTACCCACGATGAGGATCCAGGAGCCGGTGGCGACGCCAGTCAGATTGAAGGAGCAGGCCAGCGACTGCCCATCGGGGGCCACAGTGACATTCGACCCGGTGATTCCGGGGCTTCCCAGCTTGAAGAGAGTGATCTTCGCCCCGGACTTGAAAAAGGACCCCGTAACCGATGCATTTGCCAAAACGCCCGTGTTCAAAGCGGTTGAAGGGGTCAGAGCGGATATGACCGGTGCAGGAGCGGTGACGGTGAAGGCCCCCGTTTTGGTGCTGCTCTGGTTGTCGGGATTCGTCACGACCAGGTTCCACGAACCGGTTGCAACGTTCGAAAGGGCGAACGCGCAGGTCAGCGACAGACCGTCCCCGGCGACCGTAACCGAACTTCCGGTGACCGAAGCATGGCCGTTCCTGGAAAGGGTGACCGTCGCTCCAGCGCGAAGGGCGGTTCCGGTAACCGTGACGCCGGAGATGGTTCCCGTATTGGTCGCAGTGTTGGGTGTGATCGCGGAAATCGTTGGAGCCGGCGCCGGTGCGGTGACTGTGAACATCGAATTCTTGAAAGCCGACTGGCCGTCCGGGTTCTGCATCAAGATGCCGTAGGTGATAGTTGCGAGGCCCGCCAGATTGAAGGAACAGGTCAAGGATCTTCCATCCGCGGCCACGAGAACATTCGTTGCGGCGACCCCTCCCTTGGGACTGAAAAGCGACAGCTTCACACCCTGGACGAAGTATTGCCCGGTAACAGTGACGTTGTTGAGAACATCCTTCGTCGTGCCCGTATTCGGGGCCATGGCCGTCAGGATCGGCGCAGGCGCAGTGACCGTGAAAGCCGACGTTTTGGTGCTCGTCTGTCCATCGGAATTGACGACCTGGAGGTGCATCGTGCCGGTCGCTATCCCCGTCAGATCGAAACTGGCGGTGAGGCTAGTCCCATTCCCGGCTACCACGACCCCGGTTCCGGGAATAGACTGGATCGCAAGCCCGACGAACCTGTACAACCTGACGCTCGCTCCGGACCAGAAGCCCGTCCCGGTCACGGCGACGTTGGAAATCACCCCCGTGTTGGTTGCGGTGTCCGGGGAAACCGCCGTCACGACGGGCGGCGGAAGCGGAGCGGTGACCGTGAACATTCCATTTTTCAAGACCGGTTGGCCGTCCCCGTTGACCAGAAAGATGGGATAGGTGACGGTGGCGACACCAGTGAGGTTGAAGGAGCAGGAAAGAGAAAGACCGTCAGGGGCGACAACGACGTTGGTCGCGGTAACCACGCCCTTGCCGGGAGCGAAAAGCGACAGGCTCAACCCGGGAAGGAAGTTCGTCCCCGTGATCTTGACGTTCGAAATGACGCCGGTGTTCGTCGCAGTGTTGGGAATGGCCACGCCGAGAGTAGGCGGGGGAGCCGTGACCGTGAAGGCTCCCGCCTTGGTTCCCGCCTGGCCGTCGGGATTCGTCACGTCCAGATTCCAAGACCCCGTCGCGACTTTCGTCAGGTTGAAGGAGCAGGTCAGGGACAGGCCGTCGGCGGCCACCGACACGCCGGTTCCGGGAATTGGCGCGTATCCCGGCCGGGACAGCCTTACCGTAGCCCCCGGTTTCATGTTCGACCCGGCTACGGCCACATTGGAGATTACCCCGGTGTTCGTCGCGGTATTCGGGTTTGCCGCCGTGACAACGGGCTTGGGAGCAGGAGGAACCACCGTGAAGGCACCATGCAGTCCGCCCACCTGTCCGTCGGGATTCGTCATCAACAACATGTAGGTCACGGTGGCGACATTTTTCAGGTTGAAGGAACAGGTCAAGGAGCGGCCGTCCCCGGCAACAACGATGTTACTGGCGGCCACCCCACCCTTGAGACTGAAGAGCAGCAATGTCAGGCCCGGTCGGAAGTATTCCCCCGTCACCTTCACCCCGTCCAGGGTTCCGGTATTCGAAGCCGTGGTCGGATCGATGCCGGTGATGACCGGGGCGGGACTGATGACGTTCAGCGCGTTTTCCTTCGTGACTGTCTGACCGTCGGGATTCCTCAGGAACACGTTCCAGGACCCCGTCGCGCAGGAGGAAAGGTCGAAGGTTGCAGTGAGGCTGTTCCCATCAGGATCCACGGTCACACCCGCGCCCGCTATGTCTCCCTGGCCCGCTTTCTTGAGGGAAACCGAAATCCCCGGCACGAAGCCGGTTCCGGTGACGACGGCGTTCGCCAATGTCATCCCCGAGGTCGCCGTGGAAGGCGTGAGCGTGGCGACCGTCAGCGGGTGGGGCATGACGGAAAAGAGTTCCGGCCAGGTCGCAACGTATCCGGCAACCGTGGACACGGAAACACTCCACGAACCCGGTTGTGCCCCGACCAGGTCGAGATTCGCCGAAAGGTGCTGCGAATCGGAGAGGTTCAGGCCCGTCGCGCTGATCGGGTTTGCTCCGGTCTTGTAAAGCTTGAGGGCGGTCACCAGACTCAGCCCTTCACCCGTGACAGCCAGTGAGACCTTGCTTCCGGTCAAGGCCTGTTTGGGCAGAACCGATGAAACCTTGATGTATCCTTTCCCCGGGAGCCGGAAAACACTTGCTGTCACGCCTCGTTCGAAAACGGGGCGAAAATCCGAACAGGTTATGACCGGGTTCTTGGGGATGTATTCCGGCCTTGCTCCAAGCTTGATATCATCCGCGGTCAGCGTGTCATAGGTCGGGTTGACCAGCTCCAGAAACTTTTTACGGACAAGGGCTTCCTCCAGGATCGTCGGGATGGGGGTCCCCAGAACCCTTGTCGTCAACGTTGCACTGGAAGAACTGGGAATGGCCGGCAGGACGACTTCCGAGCCAAAGGGGAAAAGGAAAGACTGGACCGCCCCGCTTCCCACCTGAAAATCGCCGTACATCTCCGGAACACCGATCGGGGAAATCTCGGGAATTGTGAAGGTGTAGGTGGCTAGTTGGTAAAAGACTCTGTAAAAACCACTGGAGACCGAACAACCATCTTTCGAACTGCCGAAAAGGAACCACGCTTCATCGACAAGTGCGGTGAAAACGGGGGTGACACAAAAACGGTTGGAATACGTCAACCGATTTCGGTCGTCGGATCCGGTAGCCAGTAAGAACGGATAGGGTCCGGACGTCGGGGAAACCGGTGCCAACGCCAGATCCATGCTGATGCTCGCCGTTCGGAAACCGACCGATATCCACCACGCGTAATCCATGTCGGTTTCCCCGTGGCTTTCCTCCTCATACCTCGCATTGGGGGGGCTTTTCAAAATTCCCGATGACGAGGCGGCGGTCCCCAAACCCCTGCCCTCGCCGCGGACAGCCAGCTTCCCTGCGTAGGCGGACGAAATGGCTTTCACGTTGCTGGAAAACAGGGGGGAATTCGCCAGGCCCTGTTGCCTTACCTTGCCATAGAACCCCCGAAGCTCCTGGTTGAAGATGAGGTTCATGAGGGCGGAAGAACTCAATACTGAAAACAGGGGTCGCAGGTTCAGATCTACGGCCCCGGTTGCCGTCAGAACCGTGGCTGAGGCCGGAACCGGTACCGGAAGCCCCGCCGCGACCTCATCGACGACGGAAACGACCGCGGGAACGGAACCGATGTTCAGATTCGACCGCAGGAGGAACTCGACGTCGGAATAATATGGAATCATCGCCTGGACGACCGGATCCACGCTCGCGGAGGCGATCCCCGCAGCATATCCAGGGCGGTCGAAGTGGTAGCTGATCCCCCGGGCTTTGGCGTCCAGAAGAAGGACCCGGGCAGTGGTTTCGATTCCGTACGTGGGCGAGGCTTTGGCCTGGTCGTAGGAAAGAACCACGGCGAGCCGGTTCCCACCGAGTTCGTTCTTGAACTCGAAACGGTAGGAATCGGTCGCAGGCACTTGTATTGGGAGGACCAGGAGCCCGGGCCCGGAACTGACCATGCCGATGATGGTCTGGACCTCTTCCTGGGTGAATCCGGTGATGGGGGTTGTCTCACCGCCTAGGACGATGACCTGATTGTCTCCACCCGAGCTCCCGAAAGGGTTCAACGAACACGCAACCAACCCGAGAAGACAACAGCCGGCCAAAACCAGGATCAACCGATTCCGAAACATATCCTCCCCCTTTTGAGAGCAAGAGAATGCCCTTTGCGAATTGATACACATATCGTCAACCGGGATGCAACCACCCGCTCAAAGGCTGGTGGTTGCCCGATCAGGCTCACTCCCCTCCAGTGACCGTTTTCAGCATGGTTCCGTTTCCCCCCACTATCCATCCGGTATCCGAACCCAAGATTGTCCGATGAGCCCGCAAGGCCCCAGTCGACACCAGAGACGGGGGGCTCCCCGACGGCATAAGAGAACTGGCCGTCGGGCGAGGAGATGTGCTTCAGGTAGAACGGGATATCGGTGGGCATCGGCGGATTTGGAGTGATAGAATCCACGACATCGGTCCAGTAGGTTCCGTCGGGATTGGAAATCTGGCCCACCGCCGAACCGAACTGTGCCATCGAGTGGATTCCCCCGATCACGACATTGGCATCCAAGCCAAGCCCCGCAACCGTGAAGATCTCCTGAGAGCCCGAATGCTTGTTTTCATACCAGGAGCCGGAGGTGATCGATGAAGAATCGTCGTCATCCATGTTCCGAAACGGGTTGATGGAACAAGCTCCGAAAAAAACGCGGAAAAAGCAGAGTGACGAGCACGAGACGCTTGCGGGACACGGATCCCCCTTCGAAAGAGCTACGATGGCCAAGATAGAATACCTTCCATCGCCCAAAACTGCAACGGAAGAATTTCCCAAGTTCAGAGAGAAGAGTGAAGGTTTTCACGATCGAAAGGCGGGGCCTTTTGTCCTCTGTCTTGCCATAGCCCCGTATGTTTGAGATATTGTGACTGAAAAGCAGCAAGGACGGTGGATCCGAAAAACTATGGCCGACCCCGAACCTCGACAAACCCCAGGCCGCTTTCGGCGCATTGGGAACTGGATCTTTCGAAAGCGCAAGGTCCTTGGCCTGGTTAGCCTTGCCACCCTTCTGGGAGTCCTCTGGTTGGCTTTTCCCCAGCCCAACCCCGTGCTGTGGCCACCTTCCACGAGGGATGACCGGAACCTGATCTACGTCTGTATCGACGGGATGCACTCGCTGATCACCTTTCCCGATTACACGCTTGGCTACTTCCAGGAATGGCACATGGGTGCGGCCACCTGGTATCTGAAAAAGCAGTTCACGTGGCCAGCCCGGGCATTTGCGCTGATCAGTCCCGTCCCCGCGACCATCCGGTTCGGCCTGTTCCCGTTTTCCTACTGGGAACGCAAGAAGCCCGGAACCGCAAAGGTCTTCAAGTTCTGGCTTTCGGACCATGGGCACAGGAACCTCGAATCCTTCCTTCACAGCCGCCGTGGGAAGCTGGTCATGCAAGACGGCGCATATACATACTTCGACTGCAAGACCCGATGGTCTCCCCTGGAAAACTGCAACGGCTTTATTGGCGGGGCGCTGCAAGCCGCAGGCCTTCCGGTCCGGGAACCCTTCTCGATCGAAAACAATACGATGGAATGGCAACTCTCGCGTTGTGATTCCTTCCAGAAGGAGTGGCTCAAAAGGAACCCGGGAAATTAGCGCACGAGGATTAAAAACCTCCGGGCTTGCCCCAAGATATCCCAGGGAACCTTCCCTGTTTCATTTGGTATAATGTTAATGAGAGCACCAAAGGATTGCGTTATTGGGGAGGAACTCGGGGATGATATCCGGGAAAAATGTGAAGCGGGGTAACGGTTTCACGCTTCTCGAGATTCTCATCGCGTTGGGGGTCCTTGCCTCGATGGTCCTTACGATCTCGCAGCTGATGTCGGACAGTTCGAGGCGAATGCGGGTCACGGCCAATTCGTTTTTCGCCATCCAACTGGCTGGAAAGGTCATGGCCGACCTTTCCGAAGAGGTAAAATCCAGTCCTGCATTCCTGGAGTTCCTTGCCGCCTTTCCCGAAATGGCGGGTCCCGACCCTGTTGTAGACGCTCAGTCGGTCTATTTCAGGTATCTCAGCGACAGGAAGCCGCCCTTCGGGGAAATCCGGCCCGAGATCGACGGAGGCATCAAATCCGATGACGGGCAGATGTACCAGCAGTTCAAACCGTTCAAAATCGGGGTGGATGCCGCCCGACTCGCCCCTCCCGACAGCCAGGGCTACGAGAAACACCTCGCCCGGCTGGCCATAAAGGTCTCATGGGCCGAAAGGGACGGCCAGGAAAGGAGCTACGTCCTGACGTCGATGGTTCCCAGTCCGGTGGGGCCCCGGCCGAGGGAAAGCCTGAATTTCGATGAAAAGGTTCTCGTAACCCGTGGTATCTCCCACCTTTACCCCGCCCAGGCCGGACAGCCTTCCGAGCGGGTTCGAGCTGAAACTGGGGCGGACATCGAGCTCCTCCGCAGGTCCGCCAGGGTGACCGCGCTAACGCACGATCTTTGCCGGCTCCTTCGCTCTTTTGCGATTAAGCTCCAGAAACTGGCCGCCCGACGCGCAGGATTGCTGAAAAATCCGAACCCGGCCTTGGGCGAAGTCCAGTTGGCGATAGCCCAGAACTGCGAATTGGGGGCATCGGTCATCTTCCTTGTCCATCACGACCTTCTGGCGGACATCGAAGCGCTTTCCAACGAGTTCCGGCCGGAATTCCTTCCGGGCGCGAAGCTTTCCAACCTTTCGAGAGCGCTCCAGGTGCACAAGTCTCTGCCCTCGGAGATGAAGGCCTGGCTTAGGGAAACCGATGCCGCGTTCGGGTGGTTGCTTTCAAACCATGCCCAGCTCCAGCTTTCCCAGAGATCCCTGACCTTTTGCCGGGCGAAGGTCTGCGAAGCGAAACGGCTCCGCTACGCATTGGGCGATCTGCCAATAGAACAGTATCTTGCATTCATAAAGGACCAGCGAACGGAGATGGCGGGAAGAAATCCTTTTCTGGAGAGGTTTTTCATCCGCGAGGAAGCCCTTAACGGCAAACCCGAGGAATTCCGGCAGGTTTATTCGAGCCTCGAGGAGGTCCGAAAGGAGATCCTCGAACTGACCCCACAGACCGCCGAGAAGACCGCCTCCATCCTTGCGAAACTGCCTCCACCGTCCTCGACGGGTCAGCCCGGTCCCACTGCCATTGTTTCCACTGGCGTTCCCGCCCCCAGTTCGGGCGCCCCCGGGCAGACCAATTCCGGAACTCCCGGTTCGGGATACGGGAACGGCGAACCACCTCACCCGATCGACAGTCCGGCCGTTGAAACCACTTCGAATCAGGGCGATTCTTCGACGGGAATGGCCGGGGGATGTGGCGAATCGGGGGAAAACCGACCTCACCCCCCCGATTCTGAGGGCGGCAAGCCCAGCGACTCCTCCGAAGGATCCTACGGAAGTGGATATAGCGATGGAAACCCCAAGGAGTCATACTCGATCCAACCCCCGAAGCCGGAAGCATCTGGAGAATACCAGAACATGGGATACTGAATCGGTTAGCCCCGGAGGGTAACGCTATGAGAGCGGGTTGTCGGAATCACGGAAAAGGGGAAAACGCCTCGACAAGGGGTTTCATCCTCCCCCTCATTCTTTTCGCCGCGGTCGGATTGGTGTTCGTTCTCGCTTTCATATCCAACATGGGTTCCTCCTATTCCAACCAGGTCGCGCACTTGGACGAGGTTACCCGGGTTTGGGCAATCGGGGATTCCGTTTTCGCCCAGGTCCTTGCGCGGCTGCGGTCGAAACCCTGGAAGGAACGGTTCTTCGCCAGCCGACCATACATCGAGGAAGACGCGGGGTTTTCGGAAGGGAAATTTGACCTGATGGTTCGCGACACACCGGGAGCCGTTCCCGAAAGATGTCTCGTCGACGTTTTCGTTCAAGCGCGGTGCGGGAGGGTTTCCCGCATGTTTTTCTGGAGGTTCAGCCACGAGTTCTCCCTCCTCGATGCGGGGGGAAAAGCCTATCCGATGCTTTTCGCAAACCTGAGCAGCGGATCGATCGCAATTCAACAGGCCCCTTCGAACTTCGATTCGAAGATCAACGGAATAATCGCCGAGCGGGAGAGGAACCGGCCCGATATCCAAAGATTCAGTGCCGGCCTTCAAACCGGAGGATCATTGAAAGACGCCCTTGGGGTCCTGAAGATCCCATCACCGGGCCCGGCCCAGGCCCCGGAACCGGAACCGGTCCGGATCGCTCGCGCCCCTCTTCGCCCCCCCTCGGTTCCCCCAGTTCCGCCTTCCTCTTCCGATTGGGCTTTCCCCAGTCACCAGAAGACCGATTCGGGCGAATCGCCCCCCGGGGGAACCTTTTCCTCCCCTTCTTCAAACGGGTGGGGCGGCTCCAGTTCGGGTTGGAGTTCCCCCAGCAACGAAGGGGCGGGCGAAGATTCCGCCGTCGACTCAAACTCATTTGAGGGATGGCCAACCACTTCCAACCCGGACGCCACAGATCCTGGAACGAACTGGGCAAACGGAGGCGGCAACGATGCCTCGCCGGAACCGGCAGGCACTTTCGGGGGCC
>CAYRYU010000138.1:14286-16362 GCA_964428355.1 uncultured bacterium | reverse complement strand
CCCTATTTTCCAAGGTACTTCCGCCACCAGTCGAGGATCTGGTTGAGCCGGTGGATCCGGAGGTCGGCGGGGCCGGCCCGGCTCATCCCGTGGCTGGTTCCCGGGGGGTAACGCACGAAACGTGAGGGGATTCCCCGGATCTGAAGAGCCGTAAAGATTTGCTCAGCCTGTTCGATGTTGCACCTCAAATCACCCTCGCTGTGGATGATCAAGGTCGGTGTCTTCACTTGGCCGAAGAAGCGCAGTGGACTCTGCAGCCAGATGTCTTCAGGACGATCCCAGCAGTTGCCCTTCCAGTAGGTGTCGGGGAGGGTGGGGAAATCGCTCGAACCGAGCATGCTCACCAGGTTGCTCACGCATCGGTCGGTGATAGCGGCCTTGAACCGGTCTGTCTGGCCGATCACCCAGTTGGTCATGTAGCCCCCGTAACTGCCCCCCATGACACCCATCCGGTGAGGATCAACAAACGGCCGCTTCTCGAGGAACCCGATCACGGCCTGAAGATCGGTCCAGTCGTGGTTTCCCCAATCCCCCCGGATGGCCTGGCAAAAGTCTTCCCCATAACCCTTGCTTCCGCGTGGATTGCTGAAGCAAACGACATATCCCCGGGCGGCAAGCAGCTGGAACTCGTGGAAAAAAGCCCGCCCGTATTGAGCGTGCGGGCCCCCGTGGATCTCGAGAACCGCCGGGCACCGGTTCCCGGCCTTCGCGGTCGGGGGGCGCATAATCCAGAGCTGGACCCTGGTTCCGTCGGAGGAATCAACCCAGTGGCTCTCGGGCCGGGAAAGGACGAGTTCGGAGAGCAATTCCTGGTTCAACCTGGTCAGGCGGGAGGTGGAGATTCTTCCGCCCCCGCGCGCGAGATCACCGATGAAAACCTCACCCAGCTCGAGTTCCGACGATGAAAGAAGAGCCAGCTTCCCCCCATTCCGGGTGAAATTCCCAATGAAGAAGTTTCGGTCGGGAGGGGTAAGGAACTCCCATTGCCCTCCCTTGGCGGGAACCCGGACGATTCTCATGGAACCCTGCCAGCCCACCTCGGCCACGAGCCAGGAGCCCGAAGGATGCCACCTGAATCTCGGAGAGAAAGAGATCTCCCCAATATCACTCGCCAAAGGCGCACAAAGACAGTAATCCTGGTCCCCTGTCAGATCGGTCTGCTTTCCCGTTTCGGGATCCACCGTGAAGAGCCGCTGATTTTTGCACCCCCACAAGGACTCCCGCCCCATCTGCCCGCCAAAGGCGATTGTCCGGCCGTCGGGAGACCATGAAAGGGGCCCGCGGTCGCCGTCCTTCTGGTGGGGAACCGGCCTGTGGCGCCCAGTGGAAATATCGAGCAGGTAGATCCTGCTCTTCCAGGGATGAAGCATTGGAGCAGGGTCAAGGTTCGCCGTGATCGCGATGCTGCGGCTGTCCGGTGCCCAGGAAAAAGCCGAGATGCCCAACGGAGCCTTGTCGAACAGGAGGCGGTGCTTTCCCGTAGCGACCTCGAGAAGATAGAGGTGGAACCGCTGCCCGTTGAAATAGCCGTCCCCATCCAGCCTGTACCATAGCTGGTCGATTACCCTGGGCGGAACGCTCTCCCCCTTTTCCTCCCTTCTTTTGCGGGATTCCTCGGAAAAATCGGGTTCCTGGGGTCGAAAACGGAAAGCGATCCAACGCCCATCGGGAGACCATTTGAAATCCGCGATCCTCCCTTCCGGGAGGCAGGTCAGGGGGAAAGCCTCCCCTCCGCCCCGCCGAAGCAGGAAAATCTTGGGCTTGTGCTTTTCCCGGCCGGAAATGAAGGCGATCTTCTCGCCATCCGGAGACCAGCGTCCATGGCCATCCTTCCCCCCGTTCGTGAAGGGGATGGGGTTTCCACCGCGACTTTCGATCAACCAGAGGTTGGCCACATCCTGGTTGCGGTCGTCACACTGCTTGTGGGTGAAAAGAACGGCGGTTCCGTCCGGGGAGATCCGGGGATCGGTAACGGAGATGAAACGGCGAAGGTCTTCCGCCTGGATCAGCCTCCGGCTTCGAGACTCCCCTTTGGATCCTGGACGGGTTCCCGAAACACTCACCTGCGGGTGCCGC
>CAYRYU010000138.1:0-14186 GCA_964428355.1 uncultured bacterium | reverse complement strand
AGACTCCCCTTTGGATCCTGGACGGGTTCCCGAAACACTCACCTGCGGGTGCCGCTGGCGAGGGTTCCCCGAAACACTCACCTGCGGGTGCCGCAGGCGAGGGTTCCCCGAAACACTCACCTGCGGGTGCCGCAGGCGAGGGGTTGTTTGTGTCATCTCAGAAGCCCCCCATTTCTTGTTGGCATCCGGGGTCCCCCCCCCGCGCACCAGAAAATCAGTTTTCGCACTTCCATCGCGGTTGGTTACACCGGGCCACATTTCCAGGGTAAACCAACCGCCCGGACGGGTCAATGGTAGGGTGACCAGGGGATTGACTACCGGAAAGGTTCCACGGGAAGCACAACCCGATGGGAGCGAGGTTTCCCGCAAGCCAGAAAGACCGGAACCTTGGAGGTTCCGGTCTTTCTGGCTTGCGGGAATCAGGCGGTTTTCTTCTGCGGCTGTTTCTGGTGAAAGACATGGGGATTCACCAGGTAGTCCCTGAGAACCGCCTCCCCCCTGCATGACGGCCCCATGAACTGGCCGTCGATCAGGACCCTGCCATCAGTGAAGATTTCGATGAGCATTGTTCCTCCTTAGCAGGACAAGTAGTGGATGGCTGCTGCTGCTGACTGACAGGTAGGTCGTCGTGGGGGCAAAGCCCGCCCCGGCGGCCGGTTTCCCCTTGCGGGGAGGGGGTCATCCTCCCCTGGCAGGGGAAGGAATGAACCCACCTTCGTGGTGTGAGTCTGAAGGGCTAGGTGAATCCGCTGCTGGTCATTCGTTTGCCTCCGGGTTGGTATTCTCGACCCCTAGAACGGGGCTCCTATCGTGTTGGTGGGGGAGTCATCCCCCGGCGGGGAATCCTGATCGGTGGGGGTGGGAGTCGGCACAGGCTGGGCATCGGTAGACCCGCCGTACGGGTTGGATCCATCCGTTGAGGTCCCGCCCTGGCCCGCAGGGTCCATCAGGGCTCCCGACGCGAGCGGTGAATAGGACGCAGCCTGGGCTGCCGCTTCATTGGCCGCTTCAACCTGGTCAAGGATCGCGGCCTTCACCTGGAGCTGTCTTCGAAAGATCTCGTTCAGGTTCGGTTGCGCGAGCTTGTCCGCAAGCTTGTTCCGGGCCGCCTTGGTCTGTCCGGAGGTCGTCAAGCAGTCGATCAGGAGCAGGAAGGTCGGCATGTTTTCGGGATCCGCCTGGAGGGACCCCTCGAGGAGAGCGGTGGCTTCGATCAGCCGGTTGTCAAGGATGTAGTTGCCCCCCAACTCCCTCTGGATTTCGGGGTCGTCGGGTCTCTGGCTGAGAGCCCCCTCGAGTATCGTGATGCTCTCGGAGCGGAAACCCCTCTGCCCAATTTCCTTCGTGGTTTCCAGGAATTCTTTGAAAATCTTGTCGTTTAGCTGAAGACTGATCATTTCGGGGACAAGGCTCTGGACCAGATCGGGCTTCTTGAGCACCGCCGCGATCCGCATCCCCGACATCATGAGGCTGGGGTTCCTTCCCCCTCCGCCTTCCTTGCGTGACCGCAAAACCTCTGCCAGAGCTATTTCGCTGATCTCCTTGCCGTCCCCGTCCTTTCCGTCGGGCGGTGCGTCCGTGCGGATGACGTGATGGAGAAAGGCCTTCATCCATGCCACGTGGAGGGCATCCTCCTGGACGCCCATTCCGAGGAGACTCCGGACGAGTCCCATCGCCTTCCTCTCCTGGGAATTGAGGGTCAGGAGATCGATGTAGAGAAGATTGTCCGGCATCGAGTCGGTTGGCTTGGTCGAGATGATCGCGAGCCCCTTCTCGAACTGGCCCTGGTCCAGGTAGAATTTCACGAGTTCCCGATCGATGGTGTTCTTGTCGATCCCGGGAAGCTTCTTTTCCTCCTCGAGCCATTTGACATATTCGTCAAAGAGCTGCATCTGGAGCATGATTTCCTTGATTGCGGAACGGACCTGAGGGGTTTTGAGGCGCGGGTCCGTGACCGCCTTCAGCCTTTCCAGTGCTTCGCGTGGCGCGTGGTCCTTCGTTGCCCACCCGTCCATGAAGGTTCTCAGGTCGGCTTTCTCCGGAGCTGGTGGATTCAGCAGTTCGTAGTTCCTGAATGCAGCTTCGGCATATCTCGGTTGGCCCGCCATGACTGCGGAGTAGATGGTAAGGAAAAGGAGGCCGGCATCCTTCGGGGTCTTCATCAGGGCTTCCTTGCAGGAAGAGAGTGCCTGGGCGAAAGCCCCTCCATCCAGGTAGGACCGGATCGCGGCCTGGTCCTCCTCGCGTTTGCGGGCCGCTTCCATCTCGATAAGGCGGTCCCTGGCCTGTGAGCCGAAGTCCTTGTCCTTCAATGCCTTCTCCCAGAATTTCTTCGCCTCGCCAACCTGGTTATGGGCGAAATGCCACATTCCCATGTAGAAGAGCGCTCCCCCACGGGTGGGGTTCAGCTTGAGCACCCGTTCGAGATCCGCCTTCGCGTCATCGAACCTTCCCTGCCGGCAAAGCTGTTCCGCACCGTAATAGAGGCGGTCTTCAATCGAAAGTTCCGCTGCAAGGGACAATCCTTTTTGCATACCGAGGAAATCCCAACCGGTCCAAGTTGCGACCGCCAGGAGGCCTCCCAGGGCCAGAAGCCGACGCATCGCGGGAGCGAAGGTCCGCGTCGGGGACTTGGGGAGGGTTTTCCCCACCGGATTGGAGTCGATGACCTGCAGCGAGTCGAAGTCCGGATTCACTGTCCCCCCCCCTGGGTCCCCATTGCATCCTCGGGAAAGGGATTTCCCTCGAAGGGTCTGAATCCACCCGGACCATCATTCCCGCTTCCACCCTCTTCAAGCGGTTCAAGAGATGAAGAAAGCGCGCCGGGAAGGAGATTCGCTTGAATGTTCCTTTCCAAAGCGTCTTTGGAAAGCTTTCCCAGCTTCGACTGGGGGGAGACGGTCAGAATGTGCTCGAACTCCGGGCGTGCCGCTGCCAGGTTCCCCTGGCGCTCCAACAGGAGTGCGAGGTTGTATCGGGCGGGAAGGAAATCGGCCAGGGAGATCGCGGTACGGAGTTCGTTTTCCGCAAGGTAATCCCATGATGTGCGGTCTCCGGGGAGACCTTCGAGGCCACGGTTCTCGTAACTGACCGCGAGCAGGAAATGTGCTTCGGCAAACAGAGGTTTTTCCGCAACCGCTTTCCGGAAGGCCAGTATCGCCTGCTCGTATTCCTTCCTTCCCAGGTAGCCCCTCCCCTTTCTTAACCAGTATTCCGCGGTGAACCGGGGTTTGGAAAGGAACTGCATCATCCCAGCCTCCCCCTGCCGTCCATGGAGCGGAGGGATGGGAGTTTCGTGCAACGGATTGTCCAGGTCGTTCGAGCTGACGGAGTTTCCCATCACCCAGAAGACCGAAGCAAGGATCATGAAGAATAGAAGTGTTTGCCTGTTCATTTGGAGGTTCTCTTCATTAGCCTTCGGCAAATCACCCCCCATTGCTGATGGTTTTTTTCGGCCTCCGCGACTTGAATTTCCCAGGGATCCGGAATAAGCTGTGTTCGGCCCGATCCTGCCCGGAAGACCTGCAGCGGATCCGCGCCGTGAAAGGTTGGGAGTGAAGATGAACAGAAGGTTCTTCCTTTGCATTTTTCTGGTCCTCGCATGCCTGGGAATGCCCGCCCAAGGCAAAGTCCAGCAGACCCTGTTGTCCGAGTTGAAGACAGCCGTGGTCAACATCAAGGTCAACAACAACAAGTTCTTCGGGATCAACGAAGCGGGGACTTTCGTCGGAACCGGTTTTGTGATCGATCTTCCGAACGGCCTGGTCGTTACCTGCCGGCATGTTGCCGACTGCTTTCCCTCGCAGATCAAGATCCAGTTCATCGACGGTTCCTCGACGTTCGGCAAGCTCGTCTACTTCGACGCCACCCAGGATTTTTCGATCATCCGCATCGATCCCAAGGCCATCCCCGAGGTGGTCAAGCCGGTCAAGACGGCCTCGTTCTTTTCCGAGAAGATCGGGAACGAAGTCGTCCTGATCGCCAACAACGAGGGAGAGGAGTACACCGTCAAGCAGGGGGAGATCGTCGAACTGGTCAAGAACAAAGGTCCGCGCCACGGGATGTCTTTCCAGACTTCGTTCGACCGGACCGGGGGATCCAGCGGTGCCCCGGTTTTCAATTCGAATGGGGAGGTCGTTGGTCTCCATTTCAGCGGGAGCGACACTTCCTCCTTCGAGCTTCCGATCGATTACATCACGGACCAGATGCCCCTGGTGCGAGACAAGAAGCCCATAGCCAGGGGCGAGATCGGGGTCAGGCTCGACCTTATCAAGACCGCGGAAGCGCAGGAGTACATGCACTGCTCCCCGAAATCGCTCGAACGGGTGAAGAAGGACAAGCCGGAAACGAAATGGGTCCCGATGGTCCGCGCAACGATCATCCGCCTTCCCGCATCGGAGGTGCTCATGCCCGGCGATGTGGTGATCGCCCTCAACGGCGAGACCATCGGCGACAATCTGTACCGTTTCGACAAGATCATCGACCAGAACGTGGGAAAAAGCGTCAAGATCGAGTTCGTCAGGAACGGAAAGGAAATGTCAAGCGAGGTCGCGGTCCAAGACGCGGAAAAATCGAAACTGAAGAAGTTCGTGGTTTTCGGCGGGGCCACGATCCACGACCTTTACCCCGATATCATGCTCTATTGGGACATCATGCACGAGGGAGTGTACATCTCCCAAGCCGAGTCCGGATCGAACCTCGACGAGATCGGCATCAACGGGGAGCGCGTCCCGGACCGCAAGGGCGTGGTCATCCTGGCTGTCGATGGGGTTCCCGTGAAGAACCTCGAGGATTTCCTCGGAATAATCAAGGGCTTCCAGGGAACCGAAAACATCAACATCACCTACAAGGATTACCAGAACGGGTCACCGGTAAACGTCAGGATGTTGACCCTCGATCTGACAACCACTCCAACGATGGTATTCACCTACAACCCGACCCTGCTGCAATGGGAGAAATGACAGGAGGGAATCCCAGATGATCGTCGAAAAAAAGTCGTACCGGATACCCGAGTTCCAGTTCGAAATCAGCGGGCGAAAGATTCCCGTGACCCTCGGTTACGAGACCTACGGGAAGCTCAACCCCTCGCGTGACAACGCTGTTCTCTTGTGCCACTACTTCACCGGAACGAGCCACGCTGCCGGTAAATACGATCCCGCCGACCCCCTCCCAGGTTGGTGGGACAACCTGATCGGACCGGGGAAGACGATCGACACAGACCGTTTCTTCGTCCTTTGCAGTGACATCTTCAGCAACATCAACTTCCACAATCCGAAGGTCATTACCACAGGACCGGCCTCGATTGATCCCGAAACGGGGCGGGAGTACGGAATGGAGTTCCCGATCTTCACCATGGCGGATGCCGTCCGGGCACAGAAGGCACTGCTCGACGAACTGGGAATCCCGAGGCTGCACTGCGTCCTTGGACCTTCCATGGGCGGCCTGCAGGCTTTCCAATGGGCGAGATGTTTTCCGGAAATGGTGGGAAAGGTGCTCGCGGTGGTCTCGACACCGATGATGCCCCCGTCCACTCTCATGGTTCCGAATCAGCTCGGAATCAACGCCATCATGCTCGACCGGAACTGGAAAAACGGTTCATACTACGGGTCCGAACCTCCCCGTGAAGGGCTTCTCCTCGCGTTCAAGATCCTTCTGATGTCCACCCGGGCGGAAGTCTGGGCGGAGCGGAATTTCGGCCGGAAACCCGCCGACCCCACATTCCAGAATTGTCCCGACCCCTTCAGGAGTTTCCAGGGGAAGTTCCTCGTCGAGTCCGAGGTGGAAAAGACAGTCATTCAGAGGATGCAGTTCTTCGACGCGAACTCGTACATCTACATTGCCAAAGCCAACACCCTTTTCGACCTCTGCGCTCCGGGCGAAGCCCTGCCTGAAGTCCTGGGACGGATGAAAATGCCCGTGCTGATGATCATTGATGATTCCGACCTGTTGTTCACGCGGCACCAGTCGGAAACGGCCCTGGTCCACCTTCCTCATGGCGAAGCATTCTATTATGACAGCCACAACGGGCACCTCTCGTGCTTGAACGACCTGGACTACTTCTCCGAACGTATGCGCAGCTTCCTTTCCTGACCTGGACCATTGGAGAATGAAAATGAAAATCATTGTTTCGCGCCCGATACCCGGACCTTGCGCCAGATACCTCAGGGACCAGGGCTTCCAGGTGGAGGTGCTCGAAGAAAACCGGCCCCAGAAGGTTTTCGTGGAGCGATTCCGGGACTGTGATGGAGTCATCCCCCTGCTGTCGGATACCATCGACTCGAGCCTCGTGGCGTCCGCCCCGGGGTTGCGATGCATCGCCAACTATGCGGTCGGGTTCAACAATGTCGACCTGAACGCCTGCACCGCAGCTGGAGTCCCCGTCACCAACACACCGGATGTCCTGACCGACGCCACCGCTGATCTGACGCTCACCCTTATCCTGATGGCCGCCCGGAAAATCCCCGCGGCTGAAAGGTACATCCGCGAAGGCCGGTTCGACGGATGGAAACCCGACTTCCTCCTCGGCCTGGACCTGAAGGGAAAAACCCTGGGAATTCTCGGTATGGGGAGGATTGGCCGGGCCGTGGCCCGCCGGGCCGAAGCTTTCGGAATGAGGATCATCTACCACACCCTCTCCGGAGCGAAGGCTGACCTCCCCTACCCAAACCTCTCTCTTTCAGATCTTCTCGCAAGGAGCGACGTGGTCTCGCTGCATGCACCGCTCACCCAATCGACCCGCGGCCTCATCGGCGCACGGGAACTCGGGATGATGAAGAGGGGAAGCATCCTGGTCAACACCGCGCGTGGACCGATCGTCGATGAGAAGGCACTTGCCGCGGCCCTCGCCTCTGGGCACCTCTTCGCGGCCGGCCTGGACGTTTTCGAAAAGGAGCCCGAGATCTACCCAGACCTCCTCCGCCTGGAAAATGTCGTGATCCTGCCCCACGTGGGCTCCGCAACTATCGAAACCCGGTCCGAGATGGGCATGATCGCGGCAAGCTGTCTTTCCGCCGGACTTTCCGGCCAGAGACCACCCAACACGGTCAACCCCGAGGTATTCGGAACCCCGATGTGGAAATCCCGGGAAAAGGGGACCTGAGGGAGGCTGAAGAGAGGCTGAAGGGTTCTTTTCGCGCCCTATTTCTTCAGCTCATCGACGAGGCTCCGGGCTATTTTTGCGTTTTCCGGAGACCCGTCGGCGGCGATCTTCTCGAGTCGGGCGGCGAATGCGGGAAGGATCTTCGGCTTCTCCTGGGCGCCCAGATGTGATCCGATCTTGTTTTCCGCAACCTTGACAACGATGGAGTCCTGGGTTTCACCCTTCCATCCGGAAAGGATCTTCTCGGCATCCTCGTTGGCACCTTCGTCATTGACCAGGACAATCAGGAACAGAAGATCGCAGGGGAGGCGCTCTTCGGGATTGGTCAATTTGACCCGCTCGGCGAGGTATTCCTTTCCGAACTTGGCGACGACCCCCTGACTCGCTTTCTGGATTGCAGGCCACATCTGTGCCCCGGGGGTATCCTGGGGGATGGCTGTTCCGAACTCCTTCTGGATGTCCGTCAGGATCTTCGGAAGCTTCTCCGGGGCGGGGGGAGCCGCGAGCAAATTGGGGAGCCGATCCTTCGCAACTTCGAGAGGCTCTTCAGAGGATCCGGGGACCGACGTCAGGAACAAGGAAATCACGATCAGAGTCCGGACAACCAAACTGGCGAATTTCATTTCTTCCTCCCTTTATCGCCTTTCGAGGGCGACCACTCCAAAATAAGGAAAAGCGTCGAACCCGTAAACTGGGTTCGACGCATCATTTCAAATGAAAGCCCCAACCTTCGGATCGAAGGAAAAGAACCGGCCTCCCCTAGAAAACGATCTCCTCCATCGCCTCGTCGAGCAACTCCTTTGCCTCGTCGTCGATGACGCTTTTCGCGTATACGATTTCGGAGACCAGCAGCTGCCGGGCAGTCTCGAAGAGTGCCTTGTCTTTCGTCCCGAGGGGTTTGATCATCGAGCGCCGGTAAAGAAGCCGATAGACCTGGGCGACCTGCCTCAAATCACCGCTCTGGATCTTCTCGAGATAGTCGCGGTATCGCTGGTGGAAACTCTTGCTTTCCTCGTCCTCGGCTTCGGAAAACCCTTCGCTCAGGGTTTCGAAGATCGTGTCGATGTTGTTGTTCCCGTTTACCGTCCGCAAACCAACTTTCTCGGCCATTTCGACCGGAACCATCACTTGTCCCAGATCGCTGTAGGGAAAATCGATGATGTAGTAGCTCAGCAATCTGCCCCGGACCTGGCGCCGTTGGATCTGGCGAAGAATTCCGGCACCATGGATCGGATGGACGATCGGGGAACCGATTTCGAAACTCAGCATTCTAATTCACTCCTAAACATCAAATGGCGGACAGAGCGACCGGTGGATTCAGAATAGAACAGACCGCTTCCCGGAATCCGGGAAGCGGTCTGCGGACTTGAGATATCGTTCGAGAGCCTTGGAGAGAACCAAGGGAAACGTCAAGACTATTTGCCTTCTTTTTTGGGATGGGCGGCAGGGGCAGCGCCTGGGGCGGCAGCTGCGGCACCGGGAGCTGCGGGAGCAGCACCGGGGGCACCAGCCGCGCCAGGAGCTCCGGGAACGGCACCGGGGGCAGCGGCTGCGCCTTCGGCAACAGCGCCTTCGGCGACGGCACCGGGCGGCGGGGTGACAACTTCTTCCTTGACGATGGACATCTGGCAGATGGTGAGTTTCGGGTTGGAAATGACCTTGAACTCGGACTTGGGAAGGTCGGAAACGTGGAGAGAATGTCCGACGTCAAGATCGTTGATATCGAGGTCAATGGATTGAGGGATCTTCCCTGGGAGGGTTTCGATCCTGAGGGTTTTCAACTGGGTGGTCAGGATTGCGCCGGCCTTGCGTCCGATCGGATCGCCAACGAGCTTGATCTCGACCTCGATCTGGATCGGCTGGTTCATGTCGATGGCCTGAAAATCGATATGCTCATAGTGATGCGTGATGGGATTCTTCTGAAAATCCCGAACGATCACCTCGCGCTCTTTTTCATCCGACTTGAACTGGACCTTCAAAAGGGAATTCTTCCGCGCTTTCGAAAGGGTGGTTTCGAGGTCCTTCAAATGGAAAATGCAGTGGATAGGCTCGATGCCCTTTCCGTAGATGACTCCGGGGAGCTTCCCCATCTGTCTGAGGCGTCTCGAGTGCCCCTTGCCTGTATTGGTTCTTACTTCAGCGTTCAGAACAAACTCTGCCATAGAATCTCCTTTCTATTACTATCGGCAAGCGAAGTTGAACAAGTATAGCACCTTTGGGGGGGAAAAACAACTTGCCCGCCCACCCCAGGGACCATGCACGCAGCCATGTCCGGTGAAACGGAAACCGTTGATCGGTTCCGCTTCTCACCCCGAAATCCCTATTTACTGCCCCCGGGGAGCTCGCCGCTCTTCTGCTTTTCGATAATGGTCGTTTTCACTGCATCGAGGATGGATTCCCGCTCCTCCTCGGTGCCTGCGTTTTCCAGCTTCTCTCGAGTACTGGAAATCAGCTCCTCAACGAACTTCGCTTCCCCTTCGGAAACCTGGGGGGGAGTGCTTCCGACGGGAGTCTCCATGCCCTCCGAAACCCCGGAATCATCTGGATCCAGGCCCATATCACAGCACCTTCTCCGAAGACAGGCTTGATCGAACCTGTGGGTGAGGATGAACTCCTCGTTCCAATCATCCGCGTGTTCGAGTGCGCGAATATACAGGTCCTTTGCTTTGTCCCATTGGCGGGATTTCTCGTACAGGTTGCCCAGCTCGAGAATCAGTTCTTTGGGCCATCTCCCGGCCCGCTCGGAGGTCTCGCGAGCCTCTTCCAGGATGTCCATGGCGCCCTTCAAATCCCCCTGGTTAGCCCAAACGAGCTCTGGATCGAGTTTGAAGGCCCGGGACAGCCGGATGGCAAAATCGATTCTCCACTCACGGGGACTCACAAGCATCTTTCGCCCTTCCTTCTGGAAAATCCCGTTCTTTGCCGTGTCGCGTTTGATGCTCTTTCTCAGCTCCGAAACCTGCGCAACATACTCGTTTCCCTTGTCACTGGATGGTAGAGATTCCGAAACGATGTCGAAGCTCTCCTTCGCGCCATGGAAATCCCCCTTATCGAACAGAACCTGGCCAAGGAAGAACCG
The DNA here is from genome assembly GCA_964428355.1 of uncultured bacterium. Taxonomy (GTDB): domain Bacteria; phylum Muiribacteriota; class Ozemobacteria; order Ozemobacterales; family Ozemobacteraceae; genus CAYRYU01. The sequence goes on along the minus strand of CAYRYU010000138.1, from coordinate 4,008 downwards.
AAAGAGGGAATTGTCCGGTTCCCTTTTCAGTGCCAATTTCACCAGCCGGGATGCCCGGTCCAGGTCTTTTCCCCAGTAGGCCTCCTGTGCCCAACCGAAAAGTTTCGTGGCTTCCGGAAGGCTCGGCTTTGCCGTTCCGATCCAGGGAAAAAGAATGCAAAGCGCGAAAAGAGCAGGAAAGACAAACCTCTTCATCGATATCCCCTTTCCAGACAACACCGTTCCTCCGGTCAAATCTCTTTCATCCGATCCCTTCGAAAAGGGCCGTGCTCAGATACCGTTCCCCCGCGTCGGGAAGGAGCGTCACGATTGTCTTCCCTTGGTTTGCGGGATCCTGCGCCACGCGGAAGGAGACCGCCATCGCCGCCCCGCTCGAAATGCCGCAGGTGATGCCCTCCTCCCTGTGCAGTCGCCTGGCGAACTCGAGCGCCTCATCATCGGAAACGGTCGCAATTTCGTCCAAGAGCGCGAGATCAAGAATATCGGGTTTGAAACCGGCTCCGATCCCCTGAATCTTGTGGGGACGTGCAACGGGCGCCTCCCCTTTCCGGATGGCGGTGAGAACCGCCGAATTGGCGGGTTCGACCGCCACGGTTCTGACTGGAAGGCGGCTGGTACTCTTCAAGAAGTTTGCCACGCCCGTCATGGTACCACCCGTTCCGACCCCTGCGACGAAGATGTCCACCTTCCCCTCCGAATCCTTCCAGATTTCAGGTCCGGTGGTACGGAAATGGATTTCCGCGTTGGCCGGATTCATGAACTGCCGGGTCAGGAAATACTCCCCCGGGGAGTCGGCCGCCATTTCCTCAGCCTTCGCGACCGATCCGGCCATTCCCTTCACGCCTTCGGTCAGGATCAGCTTCGTTCCAAAAGCGGCCATGATTTTTCGCCTCTCGATCGACATCGTTTCCGGCATGACGATGATAAGCGGATACCCTCGCGATGCACAGATGAAGGAAAGGGCGATCCCGGTATTCCCGCTGGTGGCTTCGACGACGGTGACGTGTTTTTTCCCCGGTACCAGTCTCCCTTCGAGCTCAGCCGCCCGGATCATGGCTGCCCCAAGCCTGCACTTGACCGAGTACCCGGGGTTCCGCCCCTCGATTTTCGCGAGCACGGTCCCGGGAAGGCCCGCCGTTATCCTGTTTATCCTGACAAGTGGCGTGTTACCGATACTGGAAACATTATCTTCGAATATGGCCACTCCTTACCTCCAGAGCATTGTTCAGACCAAGGTGCCCCCAAAATGCCCAACGGGGAACACCGGAACCCGAAAAGGCATTGAAGGAGGACTTCTTTTGGCAGCACCCGGGATTCCTTTGGAAAACTTTCGGGTCCACATTTTTTCCAACGCTCCTTTTGAATCTACCATATCCGTCGTCCTCCCGGGGTCTCGATGTCAAGCTCCCCTTACAGCCTCCTGAATGAAATGAAGAACGGGCTTCCGGCTGAGATGGGCTGATCCCTTGTTTCTTTCCCTACTGGAATTCCCAGCGCATTTTGGATAGTCTTGTGTTTGGCCGATCCATTTCGGGCAAAGAATGATCCGGAGGAACAATGAGCCCAAGCCCAAGGAATGTGGATTCTCGAACGCCCGGAGAGGATTTCCTCGCCATCACCGGAACCTCCCGGTGCCTCTTCGGAAACGATCAGGAGATAAGGAAGATCTGCGACATCGTCCGGAAGGTGAGCCGGAGTTCAGGCCCCGTGCTGATCCGCGGTGAATCCGGAACGGGCAAGGAGGTGCTGGCCGCCGCGATTCACCACCAGAGCAAAAGGGCCCAAGAGCCGTTCATCGCGGTCAATTGCGCGGCGATTCCCCGTGATCTTTTCGAAAGCGAACTTTTCGGCCACATCCGCGGAAGTTTCACCGGGGCCGATCGCGACCGGTCAGGGAAGTTCGATTTTGCCCACCGGGGTACACTGTTCCTCGATGAGATCGGTGACCTTCCAATTTTTCACCAGGCAAAACTCTTGAGGGTACTTCAAAGCGGGGAAATCACGCCTGTCGGGGGAAACCAGGGCCACAAGGTCGATGTCAGGATAGTCTCCGCCACCAACAAGAATCTCGAAGAGATGGTACATTCGGGGACTTTCCGTGAAGACCTGTATTTCCGCCTGAATCTGTTTTCCCTGGTCATTCCTCCTCTCCGTGAGCGTGTCGACGACATCCTCCCCCTGGCGAAGAAGTTCCTCGCGAAGTTCGCTCTCGAGCAGGAAAGGGGAGAGCCCACATTTTCCTCAGAGGCAGAGAAGCTCATGAAATCCTATCCCTGGCCGGGAAACATCAGGGAACTGGAAAATGCGGTCCATTTCGCCCTCACGATGGCTTCCGATATCGAGATCCGGATTACCGACCTCCCTGAAACCGTCCGGACCTGTCGTTCCCCGTTTCCCAGGGAAGCACCTCCTCCCAGGGCCTCCGAAGCGGGCCACGGAATTCGCTCACTCAAGGAAGTCGAGAAGGATTACATTCTGGCTGCGCTTGAGAAGATGCTTGGAAACCGCTCCCGGACCGCGAGAGCGCTGGGAATCTCCGTCCGGAGTCTCCAGAAAAAACTCTCCCTCTGGAATTCGGAAACCCCTGAGAATAACCGCCTGTAACAGGGGGGAATCGGAAGACCGGTGTTCGATCCATTTTTTGGTGCCTTGTTTTTCCCCAAACCCTTTCTCGGGTGATTCCTATTTGGGAAACACCGAAAACGGCGTTTTCCGAAAGGGGAAAAAGATGCGTCACGGTATTCGAAAGTTTTCCGATCCCTCCCGGTTGGCCTTCTTCGCCCTGAGCCTCAGCCGCGCCCCTGGGGTAGGGGCAAAAGGTTTTCGCCTCTTGATCGATCTGCTGCAGACTCCTCAACTGGCTTTCGAGTGGTATCTCAAGAAGTTCAAACGCTGCGGGCACCTGCTCCCCCGTTGTTCGCGTGAAAAAGAGCCTCTTTCGGGGAGGGTGAAGCACGTGATCGAATCGGAGTCAATGACGGGAGACCTTCTGGTTTACGGCCAAAAAGGGTATCCCCCGCTTCTGGCCGATCTCACCGAGCCTCCGCCGGTTCTTTTCAAGAGCGGCAGGCTTCCCGAAAGGCCCATGGCTGCAATTGTCGGATCTCGTTGCCCCGAGAACCCCGCCCTCGAGATAACCGGGGAAGCCGTTGAAGGCCTGGGAAGAGTCGGGTTCTCGATCGTCAGCGGGGGGGCAAAAGGTGTGGACACCGCGGCGCATCGGGCCGCACTGGGAGTGGGCACCGTTGCAGTCCTGGGCTCCGGAGTCGATGTCCCCTACCCTGCCGAAAACTCCTGCCTTTTCGGGGAGATCGAAAAAAACGGGGCGTTGCTTTCAGAGCTTCTCCCGGGCACCCCCCCGCGCCGCGACTTCTTCCCCACCAGAAACCGTATCATTGCCGGGCTCGCAAGTTGCACGATCGTCATCCAGGCGGGCCCCGAAAGCGGCTCCCTGATAACCGCCCGACAGGCAATGCGCATCGGCAGGCCGGTCCTGGTTTTTCAGCCGCCTGTCCGAACCCCCGCCTGGTCAGGGAACGAGATCCTGTTAAGGCGCGGAGCACTTCCCTTCGATTCCGTCCAGGCGCTTGTGGGAAGCTGCCTCGAGACGACACGAAAACTCTGACCCCAGGAAGCCCGGTTTTCCGCCGGCAGATTCCCCCGTCCCTGGCACTATTCGGGAAAGACCTCTACCAGGGTGGCTCCCCAGCTTCCTCCATCTTCTCCGGCCAGGGCGAACGACTTCACCTCCGGCATCTTCGAAAGCGTGCTGTGAACCGTCCTCCTCAGAACCCCGATCCCCTTTCCGTGAATGATCCGAATCGAGTGGATTCCGCGTTTTCGGCATTCCCCGATGTAGTCCCGCACAAGGTCTTTCACCTCCCCCGGCCGGAAGGTGTGAAGATCCAGAACCCCATTCACCGGAATCTCAACCGGTTCGTCCATTTCCGTTCCTCATCTGGTCCTTGAACTGGATCTCGTGGAGTTTGTGGTAGTAACCTCGCTTTG
>CAYRYU010000137.1:15009-16542 GCA_964428355.1 uncultured bacterium | reverse complement strand
AGTTCATCCGTGCAAATTCATGAAGCCTCAAGACGGTACACCTGGAATGTGGGTGATTTCATGCCTCGCCAAGAGGGCATCCAGTACTTTTAAAACGGCCTGCCGATCCTGGGGCGGAAGTTCCTGGATTCGCGGTAACCGCTTCAACAGCCTTGCAGTCTTGGGGTTCACAAAGGACGTTCTGAACGTCCGTTCGGAACCGGAAGATGGGGAGCCGCTCATTTTTACGTCTTGATAACCAAAGTTACTTTGCTTATCATCCTTCTGGAACAAGTGCAACGGAGGCAATCATGGAAAAGGTCACCAGGATTAACATTCCACTCCAGTCCACCCTCCATCGAAGGATGAAAGCAACTGCATCGGAGCTGGGATTGAAGGTAAAGGACTTCGTCGTCGGTGCAATACTCAAAGCGGTCACCGATGCTCGAAGAGAGCGGTCCAACGAAGATTCCAGGATGAACGACGAGGATTCAGCCTGGCTCGATGCCGGTGGTTCCCAAGCTATCCGTCTCCTGGAAGATGTCGAGAAGGAAATCCCCGAGAAAGAGCTTTCAACCTACCTGAAAGCGTTCCAGAAAAAGGGTACTCCCATCAAGTGGAACCCGAGAAAGGGAAAATTTGAGGAAGGGACCTCGAAGAGATGAGCCACTCTATTGGTTGGGTCCTTCAGGTCCATCTCGGGGAACGTAGACCGCCAGGTCACGAACAGGAAGGGTTGCGCCCCGTGGTGGTGGTCGGGAACCCTGAACTTGTCGGACATCCGAGGTTTCCCGTTCTGGAGGTGGTTCCGTTAACATCCTTCCGGGGCCAAGAGTGGGTAAAGAAGGGGAATTCACTCTATCCGACGCTCAAAGCAGGAATCGGTGGAATTCCGAAAGACTCCGTCGTCCTGCTCGACCAAATCCAGACGGTGGATGTCGCCAGAGTAGTTGCGAAAGTCGGAGAACTGGGTAAACGTGAGATGGACCGGGTTCACGAGGGGCTGAAGAAGATACTGGGGTTCCCGGTGAAATCTTCTTCAAAGTAGTTCGACCAGGCAATCCAAAAGGTAACCAGCGCGCCGTCACCGGCTCGGGCTACATCCGGGACCGCGCCCCCTCAGATGTCCCTTTTTTCTTTGCTTCGGGCAGACCTTTCGATCTTTACACAGCGACGTATTCAGCCTGGGCTTCCGGATCCGGGACTTTTTGCCCGTCTTCTGCCATGCCTTCTTCATGGCCTCTTCATATTGCCGGAGAGCCTGTCGATCTCGGAAGGGGTCTTTTCCGAAACCAGTCCGATATGACGGATGAAACCGGAGCCAAGACGCTGCAAAACTACTTTAGCGTCGATTGGTTGACCGGCGTCCGACCTCACGAGAAATTTTCCCCCCTTTTCCCTTCAGGATTTTGTGTGAAAATTCCACTTCTTGCGTTTTTTTAACCTGAATTTGCGAAAAGCGCACATCGCAAAACCCGAAACCCGCCAGATATGCGGGGCAAAATCTGGCCAGAAAATTGCGCGTAAGGAAATGTAAAAGCGACGATAAGCCCC
>CAYRYU010000137.1:4700-14909 GCA_964428355.1 uncultured bacterium | reverse complement strand
CAAAATCTGGCCAGAAAATTGCGCGTAAGGAAATGTAAAAGCGACGATAAGCCCCCTGCCTCAGAAACCCGGTTTCCGATGTCGATAAGACAGATAGGGGGAAAGAAATTCCCCAGCATTCTCATGGGGGTGATCATGAAGATCAGGTTCCTGATTTTGTCGCTTATCCTTCTCCTCGCGCTTCCTCCTTGGGCATTTTCATTCACCCCCAACGAGGTTTTCGAGGACGGCCGAAGGGCTTTCCTGCTCGGTCATTGGACTGAAGCCGATGCCCAGTTCCAGAAGTTCCTGAACACATGGCCGGCCCATGCCCTGGCAAACCGAGCTCTCTACTTCGAGACCCTTTCGAAGCTTCGAAAGGAAAGGGAGATCAAGCTCGAAGAGGAGTTTCAGAAGATCGCGTCCCTGTCAAACACACTTCGCTTCCTCAAGGACAATCTTCCGAACGAAGACTTTTCCGAGATGGAGATCGCCCTCCGATCGATGAAAAGAGAATTGGAGCACAGCCCCGCGTCCGCCCCGGAGCTGGTCACCCTCTCCCCCGATCTACTTCTTCATGCGCTCCGCCGGGGTTGGGCACCCGATCCCGAAGGCGACCCGTTCGGCACCCTGTCATGGATTCGAGGCTGGAAAAGCGCCCATTCCCGGGATGTCGTACCCCCCGCCCTGTCGGGAACCCTGGAACTCATGCGCGCCAAGGCTCTCTGGCGATTTCTCCTGTCCCCCTTGCCGGCCCGGCATTTCGCCGATATACTTAAGACGTGGGGCGAGTTGCCTTTTCACGATAGTCTTTTGCTGTCATTGAAAAAAGCATTGCAGACCGGTGACTCTGAAACAAAACGCCAGGCCGCATTGTTGGCGGTTTCGGTCGAGTATGCGGAAAGATGGCGTTTTCCAAGAGAGGACTCCGAGTGGATGCGGTACCTGAAGGAACGCGGAATCCATGAATCGGAGGCCTGGGCCCCAAAATGAAGAATTGGTGGAAGGTTATAGGCGCTCTCGCGGCCGTTCTCGCTTTGGCCGCCGGAGTCGTTTTCCTGCCTTCCTTCAATGCTCTCGATTTTTCCAACGTCAAGATGGCCATCCGGCCGACTGTCGTCCAGAAACAGGGTGAATTGCTTGACACCACCCCCATTCCCGCCCCCCCTGAAGAAAGGAAGGAATACCTAAATGAATTCCGGGCGACCGAGTATCTGAATTACGCCACCCGTGACTACTACAACGGCAGTTACGAGGAAGCGATGAGGCGTCTTGACCGCGCAAAGAGCCTTTTCCCGGGAAACTATGGGGTTTTCAAGCTTTCGGGCCAGATCAATTTCGAAAAAAGCCATTATAGAAGCGCCTACAATGATTGGGCGCGGGCCACTCAACTTCCAAATGATGACCAAGCCATCACCCGCGACCTGGCAATCCTCAAGAAACTTATCACATACTGCCGGAACGAAATGGATCGCCTCCAGAAGACGGTCAACAAGGATCCCACCGACCGGATCTCCCGAGCGAAACTCAAGGAGCTGGAAGCCCGGATGGAATAGCCTCGGATTTCCCTCGCCCCCTTCCCCGGATCCATACTCGATCTGGTCCCCCCTCCTTCAAGAAAACCCCCTCCCTTTCCGGGAGGGTTTTTTTTTGAAACTTTTCCCGACTCCATTCCATAGGCTTGGGTACACCCACATTAAAACGAGTGGAGGTTTGTTGACACGTGAATTCTAACCCGTGTAGATTGGACCTGAAGTCCATTCGAACAAGGGGTTGAAAAAATGGATGCATCCATTGTCTTCGCCGGCCTGACAATTCTGGGAATCCTGTTGTTTTTCGTCATTCTTTCCCTTTTCCCTTTCAGAACCTACATCAAATGCCTTTCAGCAGGAGTCCCCGCCAGTCCGGTGAACCTTGTCGCGATGAACCTTCGCCGGGTCCCCACCGACCTGATCGTCGACCAATACGTCCGGGGAACCAAGGGCGGCATCGCCCTGAGACTGGATTTCCTCGAAGCGCACAATCTGGCCGGAGGTGACGTCGAAAAAGTCGTCAGCGCCCTCATCAGCGCAGCCCGGGCCAAGTTGACCCTCACTTTCGCCCGGGCCGCGGCAATCGATCTGGCCGGCCGCGACGTCCTTGATGCCGTTCGGATGCGTGTCGAACCCCGGGTCATTTCGGCCGGGCCGATCCAGGGAATGGCCGCCGACGGAATCGAAGTGATCGTCCGGGCGAAGATCACGGTCCGTGCCAACCTCGATACCATGGTTGGCGGGGCCGGCGAGGAAACGATCGTGGCCCGGGTCAGCGAGGGAATCGTTTCGGCCATCGGCTCTACCCCTACGCACAAGGAAGTCATCAAGGCCCCTGAACTGATCACGAAAAAGATCATGTCGATGGGCCTCGATTCAGGATCCGCTTTCGAGATCATCTCCTTCGACGTGGCCGATGTGGACGTCGGCCGGAACATAGGCGCCATCCTCCAAAACGACCAGGCCGAAGCCGACAAGAAGGTCGGAAAGGCAAAGGCGGAAGGCCGCAGGGCGCTCGCGGTCGCCCAGACCCAGGAGAACAAGGCCCTCGAACAGGAAATGAAAGCCAAGCTGGTCGATGCCGAGCGGAAGGTTCCAATCGCGCTTTCGAACTGCTTCAAGGCCGGCAAGATCGTGGTTCCACGAAAGAAGAAGTCCAAGGCATCCGCTGCTCCTGCACTGGGGTTCGGAGTCGACAATGGGTGACCCCGGCCCTTTCGATCGACAAGATCTTTCCCGGGTGCGATGAGATCCGGGTGGGTTCTCGGACTGCTCTGCCTGCTGGCCGTAACGTTCTCGGCCGAAGGGCTCGGGTCTTTGACAAGCGTAGGGTCGGTAACAAAGAAAACCAGGTATGATTGCGTCATCCGCAGCCTCGCGGAGGATTTCCAGGGCCGCCTCTGGGCGGGAACCTTCGGATCCGGCCTCCTGACGCTCAAGGGCGATGAGTGGTCCGCAACGATTGCCACCGCAGGCGGGCTTCCCGACATGCGGATCAGCAAGGTCATCGTGGACGAAGGCGGAATCAGCGTCGCCACGGTCGGTGGCGGGGCAAGCCGGCTGGATTTCGCGTCGGGAAAGTGGGGCTCCATCTCCAGCGGTGCCGGTTCGGCTTACTTCCATGCGTTCTTGACCCTTCCCGGAAACCGGGTCCTCCTCGGATCGGTCGGTGAAGGTGTATTCCTTTCCAGCGGCACCACATGGATCCATCTCCTCGAGCAAAACGGCCTCCCATCGAACTGGGTGAATGACGCGCTCCCATCCCCCGAGGGAATCTGGCTCGCAACGGCTTTCGGAACAGCCCTGATCCGGGAAGACCGCGTTCTCCGGGTGGAAACCCCCCAGGATGAGTGGAAGGATGTGAACGTTAATGTTCTCGTCCGGTTCGCCGGCGACATCTACATCGGCTGCGGTTCGGGCGGGCTGATCCACAGGATTCCGGAGACCGCTTCCGCTTCCGTCGCGGCGTCCGCGAGGCCGGGGACCGGGCCCCGTCGGCCGCGTCCGCGGTTCCAGAAGATCCAGGGGGTCCCCGACCAGGTCCATGCACTTCTCGAATGGCAGGACCGCCTCTGGATAGGCACGGAGAATGGCCTTTTCTCACTAGGAAAAGACCTTGCCCTCAAGCCGGAAGTCCTCCCGAAAGAGAACACCGCGGTGAAAAGCCTGGGGTTGTACAAGGGTTCCCTCGTCCTTGGAACTGACCTGGGAGCCATTTATCATTTGCATGGTTCGGAGGGATGGGTTAAAATCTTTGAATACACGTCTTCGAGAAATTTGGGAGGTCCGCGTAAATGAAGCTTTCTCGATCCCTTTTTCCCGTCCTTGCCCTGCTGCTGCTGTGCGGAACGATCCATGCAGAAACCCTTCAGGAAGCAATGGCCAAAGCAAAGGCCCTCTTCTCCGAGGGAAAATTCCGTGCCGCCGCCGATGCTTACAAGGATCTGATGGTGGCTTTCAAGGACGAACTCAAGAGCGACAACCAGATGGCCGCCGACGTCTGGCAGGCATTCGGGGAGGCCCTCGAGAAGGACGGTTGGCGGGACCACGCCGACAAGGCTTTCAAGCGGGCGGCCGATCACCGTGCCCGGTTGGGTGCCGGCCAATCCGGTGTCCAGGGCGGCCCCGAGCCCAGCAAGGCGGCCATGGACAAGTACCGCCTCGAATCGCTCAAGAAGCCCGAGGCGCAGGAAGCCTACCGGCGGGGAGCCGCGTTCATGGAAGACCGCCGGCCGTATTTCGCGATCCTGGAGTTCGAGAAAGCACTGGAAATCGAACCGGACTGCGTAGAGCTGATGGACATCGCCGGCCGGGCGATGGCGGATTACGGGGAGAATTTCCTCGACAAGGCGAAGAACCTCATGACCACGGTCCGGAAATCGGTAACCGACAAGAACATGGAGTTCGGACAATGGTTGGCCCTGGGAATCGCCAGCACGAGGGCGAGAAAGTTCGACTTCAAGTTGGCGGAGGAAGCCCTCAGAGCGGCTCTGAAGCTGAACCCACAAGATTTCCTGGCGAACTTCTGCCTCGGCGACCTCTTCCTGGTCCAGGGAAAGTACAAGGAATCGATCGAGTGGTTCGAAAAAGCCCAGAAGCTTGCCGCGGCCGAGCCCAAGCCTCTTTGGGGCCTCGGAGACGCCTATTCCGGTCTCCAGGAGTATCAAAAGGGTTACGATTTTTACGCGCAGGCATATTCGTTGAATCCCCAGTCCGCCGAGGGTGCGTTCAAACTTGCGGAGGGTTTGAAGAACCTCAAGCGCATAGACGAAGCGATCCACTTCTACGAAGTCGCGATTTCCCTCGATCCAACCAAGGCGAAGTATCACCTTGGCTTGGTGGCCATCTATCTTCCGCGAATCATGGACTTCTCGGCGAAGAAGCACCTCGACGCAGCCCTCGCGTTGGAACCCGAAAACCCGATGTGTCATTTCTACCTGGGGGTCTTCTTCGAGATGAGGAGACGCATCGACGATGCGATGCGGGAATACGAAAGGGCTGTCCATTATGGCGGACCGGAGATGCTGGACGCGAAATTCCAGACCGCGAACATTTACGCGGGCCACGGGAACATCTTCCCGGGGAACAATTTCTCCGCCGACAATGCGGGTGACAAATTGGAATACACTCCCTACAAAGACCTTCCCAAGGCTTACCGGCTCTACGAAGAGATCGTGAAGATCAATCCGAAGTATCCCCAGGCTGCGTCGATCACCTACAGGATGCAGCTCATGGAGGAGACCCTGGAAGCTGATCAGCGGCTCAAGGAAGCCGTCAGGCAGACGGGAAGGAGCTATTGAGATTTGGTGATTTGAAAAAGCGGAGGTGAATGGAGAGAGAAGGCAGTACCAAGAGGGTTCGAGTGTTCAGAGTATCAAGTATTTGATCTGAAAATTTCCATAAGGAGGAAATATGGCTCGAAGGGTTTGGTTGGCACTGGTCCTGGTAGGACTTTTTGTGGTTCCCGCGGCTTTCGCCGCCGACGTGAGCACCGTAGCCACCGATTCGCGTTATGGTCTGAATGATCCAGGCAAGTTTCCGCAGGGAATCATGTCCATTCCCAAGAACGAAATCCGCCGGATTCCGGACATGATCGACAACCCCAAATCCCAGATCGGAATGTGGATTCCGATGATGGAACCGGAACCCGTCCTTCGCGGCTTCGACAACCGCATCCAGAACAATGTCGAGGTCTACAAGAACACCGGCGCGGAGGCCGACAAGTATCCCTACATCATCAAGGACAAAGCCTCCGGCAAGTTTTACGTTTACAAGAACGTGAAATACAACTGGGTGTTCGAAGCGGCCGGCGACAAGGAAGTCAGCGGCGGAAAAGACGGGGCTTCCGGCGGCGAAGTCTGGACCCCCTTCTTCAAAGCCTCCGGGAATGAAAAGGCCCTGGAATACGCGCGCAACATCGTGAATGGAAACGGCGACCCGACCTGGGATCCCAAGGTCTACCCCAATGCCCACACCAAGCCTTTCGACTCGGGCATCAGCGGAACCGAAGACACCAAGGGTTCGACCGTCCTTCAGGAAGTCGGAATGCTCCTGACCTACGAGCGCGGCGATGCCACCGTAACGGGTGCCACTGTAGCGGGATACAACGGCAACGCCGACATCTCCATCATCGATCCCAACTCCATTCCTGAAGCCAAGCTGGTTTCAACCTCCAACTGGGAATCCAAGTCCCTCGACAAGATCGATGGGGAAGCCGAGGGGATCAAGCTCAAGAACCACACAGGCGGCACGAAGTTTTCCCACGTGAACCGCGTTTACGTCGAGGATTACAAGTCCCCGACCCTCAAAGACACCAAGGTCAAGATCTACCGCGGCGTCACCGGCCAGTGGGTCCAGGAACAATGGGATCCGACCGCCCAGAAGTGGGCCAAGGCCAAGGGGATCTTCTTCGAGTATGAAGATGACAACGCCGATGCGGCCAAATCTTCCGACCGTCTGACCGCAAGCCTCAACTACGAATGCGGCAACATGGATGTCTACAAGCTCGACAACCCCTACTACAATCCCGATGATCCCGGTGCGGAAGCCTACATCTATTTCGTATATCTCCCCCCCACCTACAAAATGAACTGGAACGAGGGGAAGAGCGAATGGGAACGGATCAAACTCACCGACAACCCCGTCACCTATGATGAAACCGTGGAGTTTGGACCCTACCTCGGGCCCGCCAAGAAGGGCGAAGAGTATTCCTACATGAAGAACGTCGATCCGCAATGGAGCAAGAAGAACCCCGCGGAGATCGAGGAATACATCAAGAACAAGTATGCCAACGCCTACGAGTGCAAGAACATGCGCCCCGAATATCGCGGTCTTGCCTACTTCATCCTCGATGAGAGGAACGGCGGCCTCCTCAAGATCAAGCTCCTCAACGGCTACATCAACAAGGCCAAGAACACCAAGAACCAGTCCTTCGAGCAGGCCATCCCCGAACTCGCCGACATGATCAAGGAATACGCTTCCCTCGGCGACAAGGGCAAGAAAGCCGCAGCCGACCTCCAGGCTTTTGCCAACTACATGTCCGCCACCAAACCCGGCGATGTCAACCGTTTCTCCTACATCGAGTTCAAGGATGGCGGCCGCTACTGCGTAGGCCCCATCGAATTCGAAAAGGACAACCCGAATGTCCATTCCGAGGAAGTAGTGACCAATTCCGACGGCAGCACGATGAAGAAGGGTTCCTGGATGGTCCCCGGACCCCGCGTGCTCCTTCCCAAGCACTTCGCCCTCAACTCCTACTCCTGGGACAGCACCGGCAGCAACCAGGCCCTCAATTCCAACCAGACCGACCAGAGCGCCAAGGGCTTCGTCCTCAACCCCCAGGGCAAATGGGTCCGCAACGGCTCCGATGCCACCGCGGGAGTCCCCGGTGAACTCGCGGTTGCCGGCCAGAGCTCCAGCTTCATCAAGAAATACGGTGACAACTGGATGCAGCAGGTTCCCGACTGTATGTTCAAGGTCGACATGGCCGACTGCTGCGGCAACACCACCAACCAGGTAGGATTCCTGAAGGTTCTCGACAGCGGTGAAGGCACCAAGCCCACCTGCGAATGCACCATCAGCGATTCGGGCACCGACACCACCGTCGGCGTTCCTCCCTCCGAAGCGATCGAGAACGGCGGCAAGGTCGTCATCCTCGATCCGAAAACCGGCGAGAAGACCGAGTGCGCCGGCGGCGAGTACACCACCTGCGATGTTGCCGACAAGGTTGTCACCATCCAGAAGGGCGACGCGGTCCTTGCCGGCCCCATCGGCGGCGAGCTGCTTTCCGGTAAAAACACCGTGACCCAGGGCCCCGACGGCATGGTTCTCCAGATGGCTGACAAGGTCATCAACGAGGATTCCCGCCTTGCCATCCACGCCGTGGCCAAGGACAACATCGATGCCTTCGAGAAGAACCGCGGCATCAGCGCCTACAAGCTCCAGATCCAGAAGCTGACCGCCGAAGGTCAGCCCACGGGCGAATACGAGCTCCTCGAGGACGAGACCGGCAACAAGGAAACCAAGATCGAGCGGTCCGCCTTCGATTCCAAGTACAACGGCAAGGTCGAGGAGTTCAACCCCGATCTGAAGTTCTATCACATCTTCCGCGCCCCCGGCCTCTATCGCGTGGAATACACCGTCCGCGACGTTCCCACCACCTCCCTCGGCGATGAGAACGAGCAGAAACTGTGGTTCCGCGTCCTGGTCCGCGACGTCAAGACCGACACCCGCACCATCAAGGACGACGTCAAGCGCCAGTAACCCACTCTTGGAGCCTGTTCTCCGACAAGGCTCCTAACTGACCTGAAACCCGGAGGGATGTTGCATCCCTCCGGGTTTTGTTTTATCCTCCAAGAAAAGTGGGACTGGAGGGTACGAGTATGCGCAGACTTTTTTCCAGAAGACAAGCGTTCATCGGATTGTCAAGCTTTGCGGGGCTTGTTCTTGGGCTCTTCATCGCCTCGACTTCACCTGGATTCGCAATGATGCCCGCGGGGGTATCCCTGGAGAAGGTCCTGACGGAAAAGGACGGACTCAGCCACCCCACGGTCCTCTGCATCGCGGTTAGCCCCGACAACGTTTTTCTGGGCACCGAGCGGAACATGACGGTCCTGCGGAAAGACGGAAAGACCACGGTCTGGTCGGCTCAGAACTCCCCGCTCAAGTTCCAGCGGATACCCGCCGTGGTCCTCCGGGGAAAGGAGCTCTGGACTTCCTGTCGCTCACCGGTGGCAGGGGGCGGCACCTACCGCTGGGACGGCCTCCAGTGGGAATGGTTCGAGGAGATAAAGGACGACATGCAGTCGAACTACATCAGCTGCCTGTACGTCGACGAAAAGAACACCCTTTTCATCGGTACCGAGGAACAGGGGATCAACATCTGGGTCTTCGAGAACAACCCCTACCGAAAGTTCGGTTACCTCGCCACCAAGAAGGGACTGATCGACAACAGGGTGACATGCATGAGTGGCCGCAAAGGCGAGCTCTGGATCGGCACCCTCACAGGGATCAGCGTCTACAAAGGGAAGGAGGGTGAAAAGGAGCTGTTCACCAACTACTCCACCGCGAACGGGCTTCCCGCTGACCACATCGTCTCTCTCGCCGTATCGGAGAATGCAGTCTACGCCGGGACGACGTTGGGTCTGTGCATTTTCGAAAACGGGGCATGGCGGCATCTGAAGAAGGAAAACGGCCTCGGAGACAACTGGATCTCCGCCCTGGCGGTCGATGGCAATGCGCTCTGGATCGCCACCCGGAAGGGCCTGCAACGCTTCGCGAACGGCCAGTTCGAAGGCCCGATCGATTTCAAGGATGGGCTCCCCTCAATGTCGATCCGTTGTCTCAACGTTTCCCCGGCCCCGGATGGAGGTTCGTTCCTCTACGTGGGGACGGACCGCGGCCTGGCGATTTTCCGCCGACGATAAGCTGTTACGAAGATGAACTCGAGACATTTTAAGCGAGTCCGCCTCCTGTTCGTTCTTTTCGCGATACTGGGCGCGGCTTCTTCCTGCGTTTTCGGCCAGGCAGTCCGGTTTTCAAAGGCCAACAGCGGGTTGGCGGATGATTTCATCAACAGACTCGCCCTGTTCCAGGGAAACCCCGTGGTCTGCACGGACGGAGGGGTTTCGCTATCCAGCCCCGCAGGCTTCCAGACATGGAAAAGAGGAGACCGCGGGTTTCCCGATGCCCCTGCCGTCTGCGGGGCGGAATTCGGCGGGAAGCTCTGGATCGGCACCTATGGAAAGGGCATTGCGCGCCTGGAGGGGTCGACCTGGACGACGATCACGAGGACCGATTCCGGCCTGATCGATGACTACGTGACGTCCCTTTTCGTGATGGGAACGAGACTGTATGTCGGGACGAGGGCCGGCCTCTGCTCCTTCGACGGGCTTCTTTGGGAGCGGATTCCTCTCGACCGGAACCGTTCGCTCATCGTCACGTGTCTCGCCCAGCACGGGAATTCTCTTCTGGTGGGAACCAACTCCGGGATCTTCCGCCTTTCGGAAGCAGCGGGGCCGGTACCGGTCGAACTTGGAATCCAGCCCCAACCCTGGATCTCGGCAATGACCGCGGGACAGGGGGTGCTTTTCATCGGAGTCGATTCGGGGCTTCTGGCGGTTCTCGCCGACGGCCGGATAATCAACTGGGGAAGCGACAAGCTGCCTTCGGTCAAAGTTTTCGACATCGCCTCGGACGA
>CAYRYU010000137.1:0-4600 GCA_964428355.1 uncultured bacterium | reverse complement strand
GGGAGTAAAAACCACTCCGGGAGTAAAAACCACTCCGGGAGTAGAAAACACTCCGGGAGTAGCTTCCCCACCGTGCCCTGAAATCCTCGGAATCCTTTTGCCCGGGAGGCACAGATGGCATTCGTCCAGGCGATCTTCTGCGTGGTTCTGGGCATCTTCATCATCTGGGCAGCAGTGGATTCCCTCAAGTCGGGGAAGGTCACGGGGAAAAACCGCGTAGTGATCTGCCACAGGGAGTTTTCCCCATTCAGGTTCTACCTGATCATCCTGTGCTATTTCATCGGAGGCCTGGTCTTTGTTTCCATCCCCCTCCTGAAACTTGCCGGATTCTGGAAGTAGGGGTGCCTCGTCAAAAGTTCGGAGTCGGGGTCAAGGCCTTGATGATGAAATAGTTCAGAACGATCAATCCGATGGAATACAGCAGGAACATGCTGTCTCCCCTTTCGGGATGGAGATCGCCGACCCGGGTCCCGGCGAAGCGGTCTCCGAGGCGTTTTCTATCCGCGCTGTTCTGGCTGACGAGGTATTCGAGCAAACCCATCAGGATTCCGATGATCGGGATGGCGAATGGGACATTCCTGAGGATCAACTTCTGGATTGGAGGAGGAGTTCCGTCGTCACCGAAAATCTGGAGACCCGTTACCAGTTTTCCGATGCTCTGCCCTTGCCGGAAATCTTTCAGAAGGATGTAGATCGGCCCCAGTACAAATGTCACCGGAAACTGGAGCCCGGGAATGACGAAGAGAATGGGAGTGACAACCAGGTTGAAGATGAAGAAATCCAGAAGGATGGCGAAAACCCTCTTGTTCGGCGGAGTCGGGGGGGCAGAAGAAGCCTGGGCGGGTTGAGAGACTTCCCCGCCGGTCTGGTCGGGGGCAGGGTTTGCGGAGGGTTTGCCAGGGACCTTTGAGACGGAGGACCCGGCCGGTGCCGTAGACCCCGCCGGAGCTGGAGCCGGGGCCCCCGGAGCGGCGTTGAGGGGGATCCGGTCGAATGGACATTGCTTGACACCATCGGGGAACTGTTTTCCGCACTTGGGACAGGATTTCATGGTTATCCTCCCTGGTGATCAGTTGGGGGTTTGAAAGAGGGCATAGGTGTACCAGGCATAAGCCCCAAGGAGCAGAAGGGCTTCGCTCCTGACGATCATGTAACCGGTCCGCATTATGGGAAGGCACCCGAGGCTGACCACGACCATCACCGGCATATCGATGCCGTACATGTGCTCTGAAACCTGCAGGGGGAGGATCGTTCCCGCCACCCCGAGAATACCGAGGCTGTTGAAGAGGTTCGAACCAACGACGTTCCCGATGGCGATTTCGGACATTCCCTTCCGAGCGGCAACGACCGAGGTTGCGAGTTCCGGAAGGGAGGTCCCCGCCGCGATGAGGGTGAGGCCGATCACTTCGTCGGATATCCCGAAAGCCTTCGCCATGTGGACCGACCCAAAAAGGAGCAGCTTCGCGCCGGCAACAAGCCCGACCAGCCCGATTGCAATTTCGAACAACGAGCGTCCCATGGTCGCGGGAACGTTCTCCTGTGAGCCGGGCTCTTCGGGGGTTGCCGCAACCCCTTCCTTCTTGGCGAGATGATAGCTGATCCAGGTGTAGAGGATAATCCCGATGAAAAGGGTGAAACACTCGAACCGGTCAAGCAACCGATCCCGCGCCTGAAACCAGTTCCAGAGGGCAACGATTATCATGATCGGGACGTCCCTCCGGACGACGGACCGCTCGCACTTGATCGGATGGATCATTGCGGCGATTCCTAGAATCAGCGCGGCATTGAAGATGTTCGAGCCCACCACGTTCCCAACCGCGATTCCCGGGTTGTTCTCGAAGCTTGCCTGGATGCTGACGACCAGTTCGGGCATCGAGGTGCCGAACGCGACGACGGTCAGGCCGATGACGAGAGGAGAGACACCGAGTTTCTTTGCGATCCCGGTGGCACCCAGAACGAGCCTGTCCGCCGCGACGGTCAGGAGAACGAATCCCACTATGACATAGAAAATGTCCCAAACCATAAACGAGATGATTCCTTTCGTTCCCCCTGATCAAGCCGCCCCCCCCCAAAGGTCCCTGGGAGGACGTGCAGTCATGATGCCTCAAATCCATCCTGAACGCAATAGCCCCGACTCCCCAAAAGTCGGGGGAGTTCTGATATACTGGAACAATAACCTGCATGAAACGGTCTCAGACCGAAGGAGAATCCCCATGAAGCGATTCCTGGCTGGCCTAGTCTGGTGCACACTGGCAGCATCCGCACTCTTCGCGGGGCCCATGGTCCAACTCTCCCCCGAAATCCGGGCAGGGTTCGGCCCCCACCCCGAAAGGGCAGTGGGACTCGATGACGAGTTCATCGCCTTCCTCGACGGGGCCAAGAAGACGCTCGACGGGGCCTTCTTCGAGTTCCGTCACCCCGGGATCGTCGAAGCCTTCATCCGCGCACACAAGCGGGGCGTGAAAATCCGTCTCGTCTGTGACAGTATGAACTTCCGACAGCAGGAGGAGGCCGTCGATGGCGAGGCCGAAAGCGAACTCAACGGACGGCAACCTCCCGAAACCAAGAAGCCCGCACGCACCTCCCGGGCGGGTGGAGGGGCTTCCGAAGGCGATTCTCCCGAGGGGACCGAGCTAAACCCCTTTGTCAAGCAGCTTGTCGATGCCGGAATCCCCGTAATCGACGACCAGGGTCGGGCCGCCCTCATGCACAACAAGTTCGCGGTCCGTGACGACCGGGACGTCTGGACGGGTAGTTTCAACCTGACCGACACATGCAGCTGGCGAAACGCCAACAACGCGATGCAAATCCGGTCTCCCGACCTCGCGAAGCTGTATTCCGACGAGTTCGGCGAAATGTTCGACGACAAAAGCTTTGGCAGGGAATCCCCCGCCCACCGGGAGCGGAAGACCGTTCAGGTCGGGAAGACCCAGGTCGAACTCTATTTCGCCCCGGAAGACGATCCGAACAAGCGCATCGCCGAGATTCTCGCGGCGGCGCAACAACGAGTCTCATTCATGCAGTTCGCCTTCACAGCCGACGACCTGGGCAATCTCCTGGTCGCCAAGCACCGCGAAGGGAAACAGGTCGAGGGCATCTTCGACCGGATGCTTTACAGGAGTACAGGGCCTTACGGGGAGTTCTCGCATCTGAGCGAAGCTGGGGTCCCCGTCATCATCCACAGCGGTGAGGGAAAGTTCCACCACAAGGTCTTCATCGTCGACCCGCAGGGGCCTGATCCGGTCACGGTTTTGGGCTCCGAGAACGCATCCAGCAACGGCAACCGGACGAATGACGAGAACGTCCTGATCGTCCATTCCAAGGAGATTACCAACTTCTACCAGAAGGAGTTCGACCGCCTGTTCGGAAAGACCGCCAAAGCCGCCACCCAACTGACGGTGAGCGATTTCCCGTTCACCGGTACAACTGTCGATGAGGTGAATCTGGTCATCTTCGCCAACGGCAAGTCGGTGGACAAGATCAAGCTCGAGTATCCCGCCCGCTGGAAGGTTGCCAGCCAAAGCGTGACCGATGTCCAGATCTTCCGGAAGGGCCAGGATACCACCGCCCGGGAGGAACTGAAGGTCGGAGGTCGCGAGTTGGTGCTTGCCAAGGCGAGCTTGAAAGGAACGGGCACCGAATCCTGGCTGACCATGCGGTTCAAGGATGTCTGGGTGCCGGAAATCGCCGGGAAATACGCCATCCTTTGCTCCGTTGCATATTCCGACCAGCCTGAAAAGTGGATTCCCATGGCTGAACACCCGGTGGTCTGGGTCATGGACTCCGAGAAGGAAGAGGCATTCCTTACATTGATGCAGTTCGTCGCCCGGTTGCAGGCCAATCTCACGAGGCTCGACGGCAAGATCGGCCCCGCAGAGTTCGACCGGCAGACCGATCGGCTGCGGAAGCTGATGTGCAAGGTCAACCAGCTCGTGGTCAAGGCCGCTGAAGGCAAGAACGACGCCCGCGTGGAAACCGCCCTCAAGTATCTCGAGGGGCTTTCCACCCGGTGGCGCACCTATACCCTGGAAGCTACGGGGGGGTTGAAAAACCTTCAGACAGTCCTCCGGCACCGCGTTACACACGACCAGGACGCCAAGGCAAAGGAACTCCTCGCAGTCTGCGAGGCCCTCACAGGAAAATAGCCGGGCGCGGGATTCCGGGGTAGATTGCGGAAATGATACTGATCCGGAATGGAACCTTGACTATCGTCGAGGAGGGGAAGGAGCGGGAGTTCGAAAGTCCCTTCGCACGGGAGAAGCTCGACGCCTCACGCCAACAGCAGGAGAAGCAGTCCTGGAAAGCCGTCGATGACCCCCTCCAGGACCAGGCACTTGTTTCCCGAAGCCTCCTCTGGGGGGCGGGGGCCAAAACCCCGATCGGGAAACCACTTTTTCAGACCTGTCAACGGGTCGGGGGGCGCCTCTACTACATTCTTGCCATGCCCAAATCCCGGGGCCTTTTCTATTGGGACGAAGCGGGGAAAAAGGAGGTCCGCCTTTTCCACAAGGAGGATTTCGATCCGCGCGGTTTCTTCGTCAACCCCGATTTCTCTTTTTTCACCACCCGCAAGCAGACTGACGGCACCGTCCATCTCGTC
>CAYRYU010000136.1:15860-17153 GCA_964428355.1 uncultured bacterium | reverse complement strand
GAGAATGAATCAGAAGGCGGACGGGATCTCCTCGACCGGAAGGACCTTCGTCCCATCCGGGAGGGAAAAGCGCCTGGCTGCCCTGCATATGATTGTCCGCTCGGCAACCGCTTCCGGACCGTACAGCCGGGAAAAGGCATGGAAACCTCGGGAATCGGCCGCCGCGGGATTCTCCGTGAACTTGACTTCGAAGAGCCGATATCGACCCCCTTCTTCCATGAGGAGATCGACCTCGGATCCGGATCGGTTCCGCCAGAACCAGAGATCGGGGGACCGCCCCGCCTGGAGCAGGACCCGCCTGACTTCTCCGATGATGAAGTTTTCCCAGACATTACCCAGATGCGGAGATCTCAGGAGCTGCTCCCGGCTCCGGATGCCCGAAAGGTGAAGGGCCAGGCCCGTATCCCCGAACATCAAACGGGGGGTTTTCACCAGGCGCTGTCCGGGACTGCGAAACCAGGGTTCCAACAACCAGACATGGCCGGCGGCTTCCAGGATGGAGAGCCACGCTCTTGCCGTGCTGACTGCAATTCCGACATCCCGGGCCAGGTCGCTGAAGGAAACGAGTTGCCCGCAACGAACCGCCAATGCCCGGAGAAACCGGTCGAAATCCCTCAGATTCGCTACCTGAAGCAGGTTACGAACATCCCGCTCCAGGCATGTCGCCAGGTAACTGCTGAACCAGAGGTCCCGCTCGAGACCTTGGTCAGCCCAGAGGGCGGGGTAACCACCCGCGAGAAGGAAGTCGATACTCCCGATCGAGGTCCCGCCCAGGACTTCGGAATACGAAAGCGTCGGAAGCCGCACCACCGCGCAGCGCCCGGCAAGGCTTTCCGAAACTCCGCGCATGAGCGGAAACTCCTGGGAACCCGTCAGCAAAAAGCGACCCCGCCGTCCATCCCGGTCGATGAGAATCTTCAGCCACCGGAAAAGCGTGGGCACATACTGGATCTCGTCGAGAATCACCCTTTCGGCGAGGGGGGCGAGAAAAAGTTCTGGGTTGGCTTCGGCCTGGGCGGCCAACCCAGGGTCATCAAAAGTGAAGTAACGGTGGTCGGGAAAAAGGCGCCGCAACAGCGATGTCTTCCCCGTCTGTCGGGCACCGCAAAGCAGGACCGCGGGAAACTGGGACGAAGCCCGCAGCAAGAGCTCCCTGTGCTTTCGTCGATACCACATATGGAAAATCTACGATTAAATCGTAAAAATGTCAATATCATCGGGTCGCAATCCTCCACGAACCATCTTGCGCGACGCAACTCGGCGACACCTCAGGTGGAAAGGTACCCGGGGGAA
>CAYRYU010000136.1:14471-15760 GCA_964428355.1 uncultured bacterium | reverse complement strand
CAATGGCTCAGGGAGATCCAACGGTTCACCTCGCTCCCCGCGGAAGTCATCGGAGGGCCTGCATCCAAAAGGAACCTTCTCTACTCGACCCCGGCGTTTTTCACCATCGTCAATTACGAGCTCCTGTTGCGGGATCAGGAGGTTTTCGAGCGGCTGGCACCCGACCTCATCATACTCGACGAAGCCCAACGGGTGAAGAACTGGCGGACCAAGACCGCCCAGGCTGTCAAGCGTCTTCGAAGCAGGTATGCCTTCGTCCTGACCGGAACCCCGATCGAGAACAACCTCGACGAGCTGTACAGCGTCATGCAGACTCTCGATGCCCGCCTCCTGGGCCCGCTCTGGCAGTTCAACTCCCGGTATTTCCAGCTCGAACGGCGCCGCAGCGGGTCGTTCAAAGTGCTCGGACACAAGAACCTCGAGGAGCTCAGGCAGCGCATCAAACCGGTAGTCCTGCGCCGGCTGCGCTCCGAAGTCCTCCAGGATCTGCCCGACCGCGTCGACAACCATTTCTTCGTCCCGATGACGCCCGCCCAGCTCGAGCCCTACCATGACTACCAGAGGATCGTGGCCCAGCTCATGAGCATTTCGAACCGCCGGCCCCTCACCCCGGCGGAATCGAAGAAACTGCTGATGTGCCTCCAGAAGATGCGAATCCTGTGCGATGCCCTCGAACTCCATGATCCCCGCATTCCAGTGCGTCTGAAGAAAACCACCGCCCCCAAGCTCGATGAACTTGCAGGTATTCTCGAGGAGCAGGTCCTGGAAGCCGGGCGCAAGGCGGTTATCTTTTCCAGCTTCGAGGGCATGATCGATCTGGCCATCGAACGGGTTGCCGGGCCGCTTGGAATAGGTTTCGTCAAACTGTCGGGGTCAGTCCCAACGGCAAGGCGCGGCAAGCTCCTCGACCGGTTCCGCGAGGATTCGGACTGCCGGCTCTTCTTTTCCACGGACGCGGGCGGAGTCGGGCTCAACCTGCAGTCGGCAAGCCTCGTGATCAACCTGGACATCCCCTGGAATCCCGCCGTTCTCGAGCAACGGATCGGCCGGGCGCATCGCCTGGGCCAGAATGAGACCGTTCAGGTTGTCAACCTGGTCTCACAGGGCGTGATCGAGGAACGGATGCTCGACTCCCTGGCCCAGAAACGCCAGATCTTCCAGGCCGTCTTCGATGCCATCGACGGCCAGGACACCCTCGTCTTCGCCAAGGACCGCGGCTTGGTTGGCCGCCTGCGGCAGATGCTGACCGACGGGGAGAAGGCTCCCGAGCCGACCCCTCACCTCCGGGA
>CAYRYU010000136.1:9745-14371 GCA_964428355.1 uncultured bacterium | reverse complement strand
CGCGGCCTTTCCACAGGGGGGATCCGCCCCCAAACCGCCCATTCCCTTGGAGGAACGGCTTGGAAGCCTGGGAAATCGGCTCCAGGCGAGGCTGGGAGGTCGCCTGCTGCTGTTCCGCCGGATCGCGGGAGCGGCTGGAAGCCCGCCGCGCCTGATCGTCGTCGTGGATGGGGACACCGCCGCCTGCCTGCCCGTGGTCGAGGAGGTCATCCGTGGGGATTTTGGAACCCCGTCCGCCCCCGCGCAAGGGGCCGGCTGCCCGGACATCCACTTGTTCGACCGGACGGGCTACGAAGGCCTTAGAAGCCTCGCGGGAGACGCCTTAGGACTGAACGATACAGCCAGGGAAGTCTTCCGATCCCCCGCCCTGCCGTTTCCCGGAAACCAGGCGACGGACCCGCAAAAACGAGCGGCCAAAGAGGCGCGCGAGAAGCTTTCCAAAGCCGGTGAGCGCATGCGCCTGGCGCGTCTCATGGCCGACGGGGGGTTCGCGGGGGAAGCGGTCCCATCGCTCAAACAGGCTCTCGATGCCGTCCTCGAAAGTCTCTTCGGTTTGGAGGGCCCGGCCGTCCCAGCCGGGGAACGGACCTCGATGCTGGAAATCGAGCGGCGGCTGGTCAAGCCCGGAATTCTGCCCGCCGACGAAGCCACCCGCATCCCCTGGATGCTTAGCCTTGCTGAAAACCATGTGAACGGAGGGGAAGCCCCGATCGACCGTTCCCTGTTCGATCGCATGGCCGCTGTTCCCGCCCGGCTGATCGAGTCGGCCGAGCTGTTTTTGACCAGCCGCGCGCTTTGACAGGCCGAGGTCAGGGGAGACATCCGGTATGACCGCGCTTTCCCATTTCTCCCCTTTACGCTCCCCCACCCCTGTTCGGTCGGGCTTGTCTGTGAATACCGCGTGGAAGGAGATCGCGCCGTGAGAACGGACCCTCTCAACCAGGCTCAGGTTCTGTTCTCCTCGACCGATCTCGTTAATTTCCTGGGCTGCCGGTATGCCTGCCTGCAGGAAATCCTGGTGATGCAGGGGAAGAAACGCCGGCCGGACTACGCCGAAGACCGTCAGCTCATCCAGGAAGCCGGGTTCGAGCACGAGAAGTCCTTTTTGGACTCCCTGCGGAAGGCGGGAAAGCAGGTGGTGGAGATATCGACCAGGGGCTCTTTCCAGGACCGGATCCGGGATACCCGGCAGGCCATGCTGGCGGGGACGGAGATCATCTACCAGGCGGCTCTCCATGAGGCACCCTGGCACGGGTTCGCAGATTTCCTGTTCCGCGCGCCGATTCCCTCGAACCTTGGGGCGCACAGTTACTTTCCGGTCGATACGAAGTTGAAACGAATACCGACCGCGAAGCACTTCATCCAGTTGGGGGTCTATGCCCTCCTGCTGAAGGCCGTTCAGGGCACTCTCCCGAAGGAAATGAGGGTCGTCGCGGGAGACGGACGGGAAGAGTCGTTGGCCTGCGCGGAGGCCGTCTATTACGTCCGGCATGCCCAACGGCGCATCGAAGAATTCGTCGGATCACCGGATTTCGGTCTGGGGCCAGAGCCCTGCAAGCATTGTTCCATCTGCGCATGGAAAGAGGAATGCGATGACGTCTGGATCAGGCAGGACCACCTTTCCCAGGTGGCGAATCTCCGAAAGTCCCAAAGGGAGAAACTCATAGCAGCGGGAATCGATACGGTGGAAAAACTGGCAACAGCTCCGGATGGAACGAGCATACCGCGGATGGCCGAGGAGGCCTTCCGGAAGATCAGGCATCAGGCGTCTCTCCAGTATCGCAGGCGGACCACCGGGAAGGCCGAGGTCATGCATCTTCCGCGGCGCGAGGGCTTGGGCTTCTTCCGCATGCCGCCCCCCCACGAAGGGGATCTTTTTTTCGACATGGAAGGCGATCCCCTGTTCCCCGGAGGGCTCGAGTATCTGTTCGGCGTGTTTCATCGCTGTGGAAACGCTCAATTCAAGGCCTTTTGGGGCCACGATCGGAACCTCGAGAAAAAGGCCTTCGAGAACATCGTGGATTTCTTCACGGCCCACCTGGAGAAACACCCCGGGGCCCACATCTACCACTACAACCATTACGAGATCACAGCCCTCAAGAGGCTGATGGGACAGCATCGCTCGAGGGAGGATGAGATCGATCACTTCCTGCGGCGCGGGATTTTTGTCGACTTGTACAAGATTGTCCGGGAGGGAATCATGGTCTCCGAGCCCGGGTATTCCCTCAAGAATCTCGAAGTCTTCTACATGCCCAAGCGGGTTGGGGAGGTAAAGAACGCCGAGCAGAGCATTGTGGTCTACGAAGCCTGGCGGCGCACCCGGGGTCCGGCTCTCCTGAAGGAGATCGAGGATTACAACCGCATCGATTGCGAATCCACCGCCTCCTGCCGGGATTGGCTTCTCGGGCTGCGCCCCGCGGACATCCCATGGTTCGCTCCTGCCCCGCTCGAGGACACGAGCCCCACGACGGGGCGAATGTGCCCGAAAAGCCAGGACGAACCGCAGGATGCGGCAGTGTCGGGCCAGGGCCACGGATGGCCCGTCCTTGGCCCGACGGGCGATGTTCTTGAGGGCACCCCTTCGGAGCAGGCCCGGGAAGCCCAAAATGAACGGATCAAGCTCCGGGAAGCCCTGACCGAGGAAGTCTGCGGCGATGGCGGTTTGGGCGCGGACCGCGAGGGCGCCGCCGGCCCGGGTTGGGCCGGTAAGAGCCCCCACTCGCGAGTGAAAGACCTGTTGCTCTCGCTGTGCGATTTCCATCGGCGTGAGCAGAAGCCCCAGTGGTGGAAGATTTTCGACCTAGCCAACGCAACCGTTTCCGAACTCATGGAAGACCTGGAGTGCGTGGGAGGATTGACCTTGGAAGGTTTGCCCACCCCGGAAAAAAATTCCCTGATCTTCCGGTACCGGTTCCCCCCCCAGGAAACCAAAAGGCGGGCGGGCGAGAGGCCCCTGCAATCCGACACACTGAGAACACCCGGAACCATCGTCGCCATCGACCCGGTTTCGGGATCCCTCGCCATCAAAAGGGGGAAAAAGCTCGGAGACCCGACGCCGACTCTTTCCCTTCTTCCCCCTCAACCTGTTCCGGACCAGATTCTCCGGAAAGCGATCGAGCGTGTGGCCGGCTCGTGCGCCGCGGGGGACGACCGTTTCCCGGCGTTGAAGGCTTTTCTGGGCCACCAGCTTCCTTCAACGATCTCGGGGTGCCCCCCTCTCCCTCTCGGAAAGCCCGATCTGGAGAGCATCACAAAAACGGTCCTGGCCCTCGAGAACCAGGTCCTGTTCATACAGGGTCCCCCCGGGTGTGGCAAGACCCATTACTCCGGGCGCGTCATCCTGAACCTGTTGAAAGAGGGAAAACGGGTCGGGGTTTCTTCCAATTCCCACAAGGCGATCATCAACCTGCTGAGGAGCGTTGAAAAAGCCGCAGGTGAGGATGGGTGGGCTTTTCGGGGGGCAAAGAAATCCGACAAGGATGACCCGGAGAAGCAGTTCGGGGGCAGGTTTGTCCGGGACGTATTCAAGCGGGAAGAGATCGGGGCGGAGGATGCCCTGGTTGCGGGAACCGCCTGGCTTTTCGCGGACCCCGGCTTCGAAGCCGCCTTCGATTTCCTCTTCGTGGACGAGGCCGGCCAGGTTTCCCTGGCGAACCTCACGGCCATGGGAACCGCGGCCAGGAATATCATTCTGGTCGGCGATCAGATGCAACTCGGACAGCCGATTCAAGGGCTACATCCCGGCGAGTCGGGAGCATCGGCCCTTGAATTCCTTTTGCAGGGAAAGGCAACCGTGCCCCCGGAAACGGGGATTTTCCTGGGAACCACCTGGCGCTTGCATTCATCGATTTGCGGTTTCATTTCGGAGGCGGTATACGACGGGCGCCTGCAAAGCCATCCCGACAACGACAGCCAGGTTCTGGAGCTCAACGCTGAGGCCCACCCCGCGTTGAAACGGCATGGAATCGTGTTCCTGCCGGCGGAGCATACCGGGTGCGCCCAGAAGTCCGAAGTGGAAGGCAGGATCATTCTCGACCTCTTCCAGAACCTCCTGAAGCAGAACTACGTCGATCGTCGGGGGATCAAGCACCCCATCTCGCCTTCCAACATACTGGTCATCGCCCCGTACAATCTCCAGACGAATCATCTGAAATCGCTTCTTCCCGAGGGGGCACGGGTCGGGACCGTCGACAAGTTCCAGGGGCAGGAAGCGGAAGTCGTCCTGATTTCCATGACCACCTCGGATGTCGAGGAACTGCCGCGGGACATCGAGTTTCTTTTCTCCCGCCACCGCCTCAATGTCGCGGTTTCGCGGGCCCGATCCCTGGCGGTGGTCGTGGCCAGCCCGGGGTTGCTCGAGATCCCCTGCGAAACCACCGAGCAACTCGCCCTGGTGAACACCCTCTGCCGGCTGAAGGTCTGGTCCGACGACAAAGCCTGAGGAGCACCGGAGAGAATCGGGGGACACCCGACTCATTTCGCCCGGATCCGTTTCGCACCGGGTGATTCCCTTCTCTTGAGGCTCTCAGGCGACCCGATCTGGGAAAGATTCTTTTGCCGGGGAAAACGGGCTAGTCGAGACGGGTGACCAGGTCGAAAAGGCGGGGGAGAGTTTCCGGGGAATTC
>CAYRYU010000136.1:0-9645 GCA_964428355.1 uncultured bacterium | reverse complement strand
GGAATTCCCCAACGTTGCAGAGCGATCCCGCCTATGAAGCAGAATTTCCATCCCCGCCCCTCGAGAAAATCCTGGAGGGTCCGGCCGAGCTGGAAAAGGCCCCTCATTTACGGAAAAGGGAAAACAGCCGCTGCTGCTCGACCAGGCCCGAATCGGGGATGAGGGGAACCATTTTCAGAGCGGAGGCGAAAGCATCATTGAACGAGTCGATAGTCTTCCCGACATCGAAGAGAACCGCTTCCTTCTTCCGGACCCTTTCCAATTCAGGGGCCGCGCCCTTCCACCGGAGGCTCCAGGTCTCCAAATCAGCTTTCAGTCTCTCTTCCACCGGTCCATTCTAGCACGGGAGCCGCTGACAAAAAACGTGGGAAACCCGGGGACAAAACCTCGATGACCTGCAGAAATCAAGCGGCCTTTTCCCAAGGAATGATCTCCTCGGTAAATCTCTTTTCATTCGCATCCCTGGCTATTTCCAAGTCATACCAGGTCTGGAGATTCAACCAAAATTGGGGATCCATATCGAAGAAGCGCCCCAAGCGAAGGGCGGTATCCGCGGTTATCGAGCGTTTTCCCAAAACGATCTCGTTTATCCGGCGGGGAGGGACTTTTATCCTGACCGCAAGACGATACTGGGAAATCCCCATCGGTTTCAGGAAGTCCTCATGCAGGATTTCACCGGGATGAACCGGAGGTTGCTTCGTCATTTCCATTTCCCCTTTCGGAAGGATTGCACGATCTTTGCCTGTCAGTGATAATCAACGATTTCAACATCATGGGCGTTGCCGTTCCGCCATTTGAAGCAGATCCGCCACTGATCATTGATTCTGATACTGTGCTGACCGATCCTATCCCCTTTCAAGACTTCCAAACGATTTCCCGGTGGAACCTTCAGGTCATCCAGGGAAACGGAAGCGTGTATTTGAAGGAGTTTTCGGAGGGCCACACGCAGAATATCACCGGGAACCCTTTTTGGCCGACCTCGCTTGAAGACCAGTTCCGTATCTTTGCAGGCAAAACCGGATATCATGGGATCTCCGACGCATTAACGCATACCGTTAATATAACGCCAGCCGTTCATAATGTCAATTCAGGGGTCACTTTCGGGATTATCTCTTACGTGAGACGCATTCTTCCCAGGCCAAGGATGCGGGGCCGTCGGGCTCAGGCGGGGTCGGGTTTCCTGGAGCGAAGGAGTTCAAGGTCGAGGAGGTCTTTTGGGCGCGCGGTGATTTCCTTGTTACGGATCAGATGTGCCCGTGAAAGAACGGGGACCCTGATTTCACCCAGGTCGAGTTCGAGCTTCTCCGATTGGGCCTCCTCGAAGGCTACTCCGTCGATTCCCGTGATGATATCGATCCGGCGCGGCGGAACACCGATCTGGAAAACGATATCGGGGGCGGACAAGTCTTCGGGGCAGAGATCCCCGACTGGAGCCCCGAAGGAGGCCAACGCACGCAACACCCTGGCTGCATTCTCCGGAGTGGGTCGAACCCAGATGTCGATATCCCCCGTCGCTCGGGGAAGTCCGTGGGCAGCGAGCGCAAAAGCCCCAACGATTATGAATTCAGCTCTTTCGGCGCTCAAGGCGCGTAATATGTCTTTGTAGTCTTCGTTCAGCATCCCCACACCTGAAAAATTCCCAGGCATCCCGGGTGATATCCCAAACCGATAGAAACAGCTCGGCAGGACTCAACGGGGAAAGCCCATCCCGGGCACCGGTTTCCTTCATCTTCCCAAGTCTCGTAACGGATCGGTCGAGACGCACTTAACTTCTCCCTGTCCTGCCAAAGAAAAACCCCTCAAAGCAGGCCTTCGATTTCGCCCCCTCGCGAGATTCAGTCCACCTCATCAATTCTATCACGAACACCGCTTTGGCGGCGAACCTCCCCCGAAGTCAACGATGGAGAATCCGGGGACGCAGACAAATTCCGCACCGAGGGAAGCCGCCAGGGATCAGGTGCCGGATCGGGCTTCCGAAATGGGGCAGCGCCGATGATCTCATCCTCAAAATTGAAACCGCCGAGAGAAAGGCATCATTGAAGGAGTCGAGCGACTGCAACAAAGCCTTCGACGGGCCGGCCCGGGGGGATAAGAATTTTCGGAGATTTTTTTCCCCGTTTCCATTTTCGGGCGACTCCTCTTTGGAACACAAAAAAAGGAGGAGTCATCATGCAACACCGGGTTTCTTTTTCCCCACGCGCGTCAGCGTTTCTGGCAACGATACTTGTTCTGATCCTTGCCCCCCTGACGGGCACGTCAACTGCCCAGACGGGGCTGACCGACGTCCAGACTTTCGATTTCAGCCTCGCCCCCGGAGAAACGAGCCGCACCTGGGAAGTCCGGTTCGACCTGTCCGAAGAAGAGGTCCGGAGGGGGGTCTTCTTCATCGGGCGGAAGGTCCAGACCACCAACAGCCTGGAAATGGTCAGCGAAGCTCTTACCCGAACCCGCTATGTTCTGAAACTGCATCTCTCTCGGGGTTTCATGGCCTACGGAACCGGCCGGCTCCACATCAGACTCGACAAGGGAACTCCGATCGAGGAGCCGCCTTTACTGCCGCCCACGGGCCTCAGTCTCGGTACCGCCCCCTACTCGTTTCCCCTCCGATGCGACTTCCAGGGCACATACGTCTCGGTCACGGTCTTCAAACGCTCGAGCGGAGCCCCCCTCTGGGAAAGAATCCTTGGGGATAACTCCGTCTGGGCGGTTCCCTCCGATCCGATCGTGGTCGGGGGAAGATACCTCCTGATGGCCTCCCAGTGCGGGTTGTCCGCCAGGTACTCCCCACCGGCCCTTCTGGGCTTTCGAATCGAGGCCACCCACCAGAAATGCCGGACC
Source organism: uncultured bacterium (assembly GCA_964428355.1). Taxonomy (GTDB): domain Bacteria; phylum Muiribacteriota; class Ozemobacteria; order Ozemobacterales; family Ozemobacteraceae; genus CAYRYU01. The sequence goes on along the minus strand of CAYRYU010000136.1, from coordinate 6,807 downwards.
TGCGACGGAACCGGTTGGCTCGGCCCTCTTTCCCTCCCAAAAGACTCGCAGCCAGGCTCAGAAGGCGAGCTCTACAGGCCGGAAACAGGAGAACCGGAGGAACGGAAACCGGAACCCATCATCTGGCCCGGAACGAAAGGGGGTCTGCCGGTACTTTCCAAACCCGACAACCAGGAGATCTCGGGGATCTGTCCCTACTGCCGCGGAACGGGTGTCCTGCTCCACCCCTTTCCGGTCGAGGAACCCGCCTTGCCCGAAGAAGAACCCGGCCCGGTATGCGCGGAAACATCCTGAAAACCGGATGGTCCCACTCGCCCGCCACGGCCCCGCCCTCGCAAGGGCACCCCCAACGGCCTTCCAGACCCGTCAATTCTTCTTGCGACGATACCTTGCAGGTGATTCCCTGACTTCGCGCCTGGGTTTCGGGAAAACTTTCGAAAGATCTATCTCGAGGCCCTGGAAAAGCGGAAGCGAAACCTTCGATTCCCGATCGAAAAAGAGGGGTTTCCCGAAAGTCCCGTCGCCTTCGAGGCGGAAAACCATGGTAATCCGGTCGGAGGGCTGTACCAGCCAGAGTTCCTTCACTCCGGCGATTTCGTAGGCCCGGCGCTTCTTGATGCAATCGTATGATGCAGTGCTCGGGGAAAGGATCTCGACGACAAGGTCCGGAGCCCCCCGAATCCTTTTTCCGTCGATCTTTTCGGGGGCGCATACCACGGAAAGGTCGGGCCGGAAAACGGTCTTGACCTTTTCGTCGGCTTCCTTCCGGCTCGGAAGAATGACATCGATGTCGGGGAAAACCCGGCAATCCCTGTCACGGAAATAGAGATGAAACTGCGTCACCAAACCCGCAAGAATTTCCTGATGTTCCGTCCCTGGAGAAGGGGTCATATCGAAGGCTTCCCCATCAAGGATCTCCCATTTCTCTTCGTCGGGCCAGGTCAGGTAATCAGCATAGGTAAACTTCTTGTCGGGGTTTTCACGAGGGTGCGCCATAGGAACCTCCACCTGATTCAATCTAGCATGGAGGGAATGCCACGACAAGTTGTCCGCAGGGCAGATGGACACCTACTTTTTCCTTGGGGCGACTGGAACCGATCGGCAGTGCCTGACAAAATCGGCTGGCTTGATGAGTCCTGCAAGGATAACTCAAAAACCCGTAGCCGCCGGTTTTGCTAGTCCTTTGTCAACGATGATTTTGAATGTCATTGCGAGGCCCAAAGGGCCGAAGCAATCTCTCGCTCTGAAGTAGATTGCTTCGCTTCGCTCGCAATGACAGATTCCTACAAGAGCAAACCTGACAGACCACTAGCGCGGTTCCCTTGCAGGTTTGATGTCGGGCCGGGTTTTGGACGCGGGTTGAAACCCTCGCCTACACGGCTTTCCCAGGAATCAACTTTCCATCCCTGGCCTCAAATTCCCGGGACGCCCTTGAAGCACTTGCAGGAATGGGATGAGTGTTGTAGAAAAGTCAGACCAAGGGAGATTCTCTTTCGGGGAGGTTTTTCGATGGCGGTCTTTGACGTGGTTGGGCTGGGGCAATGCTCGGTCGACATTCTCGGGGTGGTTTCCCCCTATCCGCCCCTCGATGTCAAGGCGGAAACCCAGGCGCTCGAGCTTCAGGGTGGCGGGCCCGTCGCAACCGCGTTGGTGGCTGTTTCCAGGTTGGGGTTGAAGACCGCCTTCATCGGGAAGGTCGGTGATGACCTCTTCGGAACCCTGATCCTGCAGGGGCTCAAGAAAGAGCGGGTGGATGTCGCAGGCGTGGTCACGGCCCCGGGCAAGACCTCCCAGACCGCCTTCATCGCCGTCGAAAAGAAATCCGGCAAGAGAACCATCTTCTGGAACCGCGGCACCGCTTTTCCCCTCACCGAACTCGAGATCCCGGCGGAAACGATCGCGGCCGCGCGGTTCCTCCATCTCGACGGCCTCCACATCCAGGCTTCAATGCGCGCCGCCCGCATCGCCCGCGAAAACGGAATCCCGACCATGCTGGACACCGGGACATTCCGCCCGGAAATCCTCGACCTGATGCCTCTCGTCGATTTTCCGATCGTGGGCGAAGGGTTCGCGAACGCCCTCACGGGCAACAAGGATCTCTACGAAGCCCTCGAGAAACTCCGGAAGCACGGGGCAAAAACCGCGGGCATCACTCTCGGGCCCCGCGGCGCCATGGGAATCGACGAGGGGGGAGAGGTCTTCATGCAGAAGGCCTTCCCGGTCGAGGCGGCCGATACGACCGGGTGCGGAGACGCATTCCACGGCGGCCTGATCTTCGGAATCCTGCAAGGTTATCCGCTTCGAAAGGTGTTCCGGTTTGCGGCCGCCACGGCCGCCCTCAAATGCCGGAAGATCGGTGGCCGGGCCGCTTTGCCGACCCTTCCCGAAGTGGAGCGGTTCCTGGGCCCCGGCCTTCCGGGCCTCGACAGGTGATACGAGAAAGTCAAACGCCACGGAGACACCGAGACACGGAGAGGCGGACGGAATTTTCGTTCCCCGGACCCTGGCGGAAAACGCTCAGGCTAAAGCCTGAGACTACAGCCTGAGCCTTCAGCCCGAGACCGCAGTCTGAGCCTTCAGCCAAGCCCCTGCCATTCCAGGCACTCTTTGTCTCCGTGGCAGTCCCCGGCCCCTCCAGCGTGCGAACCGGGTCGGGCGGGGAAGGTCACCAGATCCAGGAGGCGAGCCAGGCAAGCACGAAGCCTGTGATGAAGCCGTCCGCGAAGCCCCAGAGTCCGCCCCTGAGAATCCCCCGGGCGGAAAAGTCGAACCCGTCGTAAACCATCATGATTATCGTCAGTGGTCGGCTGGGTTCCCCACTCGTCAGGTCAGCAAGGGCCCAGACGACGAGAACCGACGACCAGACGATGCCGATCAGGAGTCCGAACTCGAACGGAGTCACGATCCGGAAATCTTCTACCTGGAAGGTTCTTCGAAAGAGATGGCGGCATATCCCACCCCGCGTGGGTGGTCCATCACGTCCATCGAAGTGGAGTAGGCAAGCCTGGCGGCTTTGACCTTTTCACCCACCAGGGTTTTCAGTGCGACCATGGCTGTGGAAATCGGTATGAACCCACAAATTGACCGGTCCTCGGTAACGACGAGATCGTAGAAAGAGCGGGCATCCATCGAAAGGATCCGCTCGATCGCCTGGCCATCGATCTCGTAGGCTTCCTCGCGCGGAGTGTCGTGCGAGAAGTCCGAGCTGACGACCAACAAGACATCCTTGAACCCGGGATCCCCGAGGACCTTCGCGATCACCGCGCCCCAGGCGCAACAATCCTTGAACGCGGAATACTGCAGCGCGAGCGGAACCACGGAAAACGGGATTTTCGCATAGAGATCCTGAAGGAAAGGTATCTCCACCTCGATCGAATGCTCGTGCCTGTGGGCTTCGTCCTCCATCGTGAAGGCCCCGGTATCGGCGAGAGCTTTTCGAAGGCCCTCATCGACCTGAACCACCCCCAGAGGCGTTTTCCAACCTGTTGCCGCGCTGAGAGAAGCTTTTGCCCCGTAGGGGGTGTGCTTCGGTCCAAGCAACAATATGCGCTTCGGAAGCGGGTTCTCCAACGACAACCGTTTCATTCCCCAGGCAACCACGGGGCCGCTGAACTGGTACCCTGCGTGCGGGAGGACCAGGGCCGCCAGCCGTCCGGACACCGCGATCTTGGAATCCCGCGGCCCGAGAACGTGGTCGCGACATTCCGCTATCGCCGCCTCGAGGCTCCTGGGCGAAGACGGATAGAATCTTCCGCTGACTGCCGGTTCCCTTTCCATAAGACCCTCCTCAACCTGCGTCGAAAAAATCGTTCTGTCTCGTCGTGGCCAGCACTCCCTTCCAGAGGGCGCCATCGAGATCGATCTTCCTGCGTTCGTGGGTGGCGAGAGCGATGGGGACATTCGTGAAAAAGTTGTTCCAGTGGCCGATTACCATGTTGGTCTTTCCCGCCATCGCGGCATGGACGGCATTCTCCGCGAGCAGGTGACAGAAGATCGCGTCAGACGGAATCGCTGCCACGCTCCTGATGTGGTAGCTGGGGTCAAGATACTTGACCGAGGCTTCCTTTTTGACCTTCTTGAAATATCTGTTGATCTCGTCCTTGAGGTATATCCCGATGTCGTGCTTCAGGATGTTCCCCGAAGCGTCTTTCGTTTGTCCCAGACCCTTGAAAAGGCTCTGCCCGGCCCCTTCCGCGACCACGATAACGGCGTGATGGGCCTTGTCGAGCTTCCGTTCGAGCGCGGGGAGGAACCCGCCCTTCCCCTCGAGCGGGAAATCGATCTCGGGAACGAGGCAGAAGTCGACCACGGAGTTGGCCAGGGTGGCCGCCGCGGCAATGAAGCCCGAATCGCGGCCCATCAGTTTCACGATCCCTATCCCGTTGTAAGCCCCGACCGCCTCGTTGTTCGCGGAGGAGATGATCTCGAAAGCGGTATGGACGGATGTCTCGAAGCCGAAGGTCTTCTCGATGAAGCTGAGGTCATTGTCGATCGTCTTGGGAATCCCGATCACGCCTATCGATAGCTTGCGCCTCTTGATCTCGTTAGCGATGTCCCGTGCCCCACGCAACGTTCCGTCACCCCCGATGCAAAACAGCATGTTGATGTTCATCCGTTCGAGGGTGTCGACCATCTCCTCTTCCCCCTGATTGCCGCGCGAGGAGCCGAGAATAGTCCCTCCGACCTTGTGGATGTCGTCCACCACATCGGGGTTGAGATGCAGAGGGGAATGGCCGAAGCTGGGAACCAATCCCTGATACCCGTATTTTATCCCGTAGATCGTCTTGACGTGGTAATCGTAGTGAAGGACGTTCACGATTCCCTTGATGACGTTGTTGAGACCTGGGCACAACCCTCCGCAGGTGATGATCGCGGCATGTGACCAGGCGGGGTCGTGGTAGATCCTGGCGCGAGGCCCGGCTTTCTGGAAGGCGGGAAAGCTCTTGGCGTTCTTCATGAGCGCGACGATGTTCTTGACCTGGCTCGCGAAACAGATCCGTTCCTCGTCGTCGGTGAACTCCCGCCCCTTCACGGGTGATTCGATGGCGCATTTCCCCAGCGTTGGAATGTCGAAATCGAACTGATCGGGATTCGTGAGAACGTTGGCGTAGATCATCGGAGCCCCCTTGGAGTAATTTTGGATGGATTATACCCGAATCACGCCCGAAGAAAAAGTGGACCCGATTAACGGATCCCCTTGACGGCGCACCCCTGGTCTGGGATAGGATAAGCCTCGCAAATCGTTTCCCATGGGGCAGGAGGGCATCAGATGGAACTGAAGAAGCGGATCGGCCAGTTGTTCGTGATCGGATACCAGGGATTGAACCCTTCCGACGAGTTCCTTTCCTTCGTCGAAGAATGGGGAATCGGCGGAATCATCTTCTTCGTCAGGAACATCGGGGACCCGTCCGACCTTCCAGCCGTGATCCGGAAACTTCGGAGGGCCGCGGGAACGACGCAATTCACCGCGATCGACCAGGAAGGTGGATTGGTATTGAGAATCCTGAAGGGAGGGTCTCTCTTCCCCGGCGCAATGGCGCTTTCCGCTTCCGATGATCCGGTGCTGACGCGGCGGGTCTCGGCCGCTCTGGCGAAGGAAATGCGGGCGCTGGGCCTGAACTGGAACCTTGCCCCGGTCCTGGACATCAACCATGCCGACAACCCCGGAATCGGCGCCAGATCATTCGGAGACACCCCAGAGCGGGTTGCCCGGTTCGGGCTCGAAGCCATCCGGGGTTTCCAGGAGGGCGGCGTCCTGGCCTGCGCGAAACATTTCCCCGGGAAGGGCAACGCCAGAGTCGATTCCCATCTCAGCCTTCCCGTGATTCCCTCCGACCGCAAGCACCTCTGGGACTACGAACTGTTCCCCTTCCGCAAGGCAATCGAGGCCGGAGTCGATGCGATCATGACGGCCCACGTCTTCTTCCCGGCGATAGAACCCGCTCCGAATTTCCCCGGAACACTTTCACACAAGGTCTTAACCGGCCTTCTCCGCGATGAACTGGGGTTCAAGGGCCTTCTCGTCACCGACGACCTCGAGATGGGGGCGATCACGGAAGCCTTCGGGGTCGACGAGGCCGCGCGACTATCCTTCCTGGCCGGAGCGGATCTCCTCCTGATCTGCCACGACCTCGACCGCCAGAGAAAGGCCGCCCAGGCCGTTTTGTCCGAGATCGAACGATCTGCCGCGGCGAAAAAGCGGCTCGAAGAAAGTCTCGAAAGGATCACCCGGGCGCGCACCCGGCTCGGGGACAGCGAGAAGGCGGCCTCCCTATCGGATCTGGGAGATTCGCATTCCAACCTCATCCGGGAAGCGTCCGAGAAGTCCATCCTAGTGGCCCGCGCCGCGCCGGGTGCCCTTCCGCTTTCCCCTTCAAGACCGAAACTCGCCCTTTGCCCCGAGCTGTCGTCCCTTGTTCAGGTAGAGGAAACCCAAAGCCAGGAAGGGATCGCCCCCCTTCTCGCCCGCGATTTCCTTGCACTGAAGTGCGTTCAGTATCACCCCAAAGCCTCCGCAGAGGAGATCATTCGCAATTTCGAATCCGCGGCCGGAAGCAGCCCCAAGGACACCGACCTGCTCCTGTTCTCCTACAATGCGCATCTGTTCAAGGGCCAGATCGAGGCGTTCCGAACCCTCGCCCGAAGATACCCCGCTTCGATCCTTCTCGCGCTCAGAAACCCCTACGACCTGACGGCAATACCCGAACCCGCGACCGCCATCGCCTCGTTCGGGTTCCGGACACCGGCGATCCAGGCTCTGCTGGGAGTCCTTTCCGGGAGGGTCCCCCCGCGACCCGGCCCCTGGCC
>CAYRYU010000135.1:0-17322 GCA_964428355.1 uncultured bacterium | reverse complement strand
TAAAGTCTGATGATACCAGAAAACAGGGCATAATGCAATCACAACGGTACCGAATTTCATCGGACCCTAATCCATTTTCCGCATTCCACCGATAATAGGGCGGAACATCCGCGGAGGTGGATTATGCTCGTTTTCGACAAAAAGCGGTTCCTCGCCTACATTTCCCTGCTTGTCATTCTCGGGACGGCCCTTGCGGGCTGTTCGGCGGGAACGGGGGTTCTCAACTCCACGACGGGAACGACCACCGATGACGGCGAGAGTTTGGCCGGAACCAGTACATCCACTTCGACCAGCACGAATTCCAGCGCCAATCTTTCTCCACAGATCAACCTTTCCTCCTCGCAAACGCTTGTGGGATATGGGGGGGAAGTGATTCTATCGGCGGAAGCCCTCGACCCTGATGGGGATAAGGTCACCCTCAGGTGGTCAGCCACGGGCGGAACCATCGTGGCATGCCAGGCGCAGAAGGCGACCTGGAAAGCGCCCATACAGGCGGGAAGGTGCGAGATCAAATGCATCGCAGAAGACGGAAAGGGAGGATCAAACTCGGGCCTGGTCGGGGTAGATGTGGTGGGTGGGAGGAAGTATCTTCTCGAGCTAGACATAAATCGCAGCTCAACCATCCTTGCCAACAACACCGAAGGACCGGCCACGGAATGGCTTTCCCTGCCAGGGGTAAAGGCTTCGATAGTCGGCACCGGAATGACCGGGATCTCGGATTCCAACGGCCAGATCATATTCGACCTGGATGCCGGCGGAATGGCCGCGAGCGCGGCTACCGTTCTGCTCGAGTACCTCGACTGGGAGATTTCCTTTCCCGCGATCTTTCCCGCTTCCGGAACCTCCCGTGCGGACCGGATCAACTTCTATCCCGGATATGAAGGGATAACGGTTGCAGTCGGGAAGGGGGACAACTTCATCAATACCCGGGGTGGCCTGGAAGTTGACGCCGTGGAATGTCTCACTAACGGAGACGCTGTTCCCGTGCGGGAAGTAACGGTGGGAATTGGATCAGACATCGACATCGCCCAGAATGGGACCCTCTGCAAGAGCGTAGTAATCTCCGGAACACAGGTTGAAATGAGTCTCCAGAAGTCGGGATACCGAAGCCTTACAGGTCTCAGGATTCCCGTCCAGGTCGACGGGCAGACTCTCGTCAGGGTGCGGATGACCCAGGAGGGATCCACCGTCAACGAGAAAGCGAAAGTCTCGTGGACTGCACCGTACAACGGACAGAAAGCCGTCCCCGTCATCGGGCCGTTCGTTATCGGCTTCGCTCAGGGGATGGAAATGGAGACCATCTTCGATGATTTCCAGATGACGGTCAAGGACACTGTCAGCGGTGAGACCCGTGTTTTCACGGGTCCCGACGTGAAGAAGTTCTTCACGATCAGTTGGGAAGGAAACGTCACGATCACTTTGACCCCCAAGGAGCCGCTCAATGCGCTTTCCCGCTACAGTCTCCTGGTTTCCAGGTGGGGTGCGCGGACGGTCGATGGGCGTTACCTCCAAAGCTATTCGGGGAACTACCTGACTTTCACGACCGATGACGATCCGACGCCTATCATCTCGATGACGTCCCCGAAGAACGGGGACACGCAGGTTCCACGGTGGGGCCCATTCCTCATCCGATTCGATCGCCCGATGGACACAGGGTCCCTCTATTCTGATTTCCTCATCGAGATCACGGACGTGAAATCGGGGGCGGCCCTTTCCCTCACTGGTTCTTCTCTTCCCGCAGCCTTCTCGGTCGAATGGCAGGAGAACGACAAACTCCTGAACCTGGTTCCGAGACGGAGCCTGAAAGCCAACAACCCCTACCTACTGAAGATCAAGAAATCCGGACTCCGATCGAAATCAGGAAGGAAGGTTGCGAACCTGGAAAACCTCTGGGCTCAGTTCACCACCGGCGAGCTCTGACGGGAAGGGTTCCATTCCGGAGAACGAATCGCTGAAGCCATTCGGCCTCCTCCCCCCCGTGGGCATGAGTTCCGCCCGGGTCGAGGAAAAGGGGCTGAGGGAATCAGATTCCCGTTCTCAGGATCAAAGTCGGGATTGTGTCCAGCAGGATCATCAGGTCGAGTGAGAACGAAAAATTCTCGATGTAGTACAGGTCATACTCGACATGGTCATGAATCGGCAGGTTCGCCGTCCGGGCATAAACCTGCCAAAGTCCGGTTATTCCAGGCTTTACCTTGAGGCGCTTCCGTTCGAAATCGGAGTATTTTTCGACGATGAACGGCATTTCCGGGCGCGGGCCCACCAGGCTCATGTCCCCCCTGGCAACATTCCATAACTGTGGAAGCTCGTCGAGACCAGAGGACCGGAGAAAACGGCCCATCCTGGTAATCCTTGGATCTTCGCGTTCAGTGGGGGTGAGGGCGTATGCCGGAGTATCCTCGAACATCGACCTGAACTTGGACATATCGAACTCCCGGCCCTCGATGCCGATCCGGCGCTGTCTGAAGAAGACCGGTCCCGGGGAGTCCAGCTTGATGAGGATTGCTAGCAGCAACATGATGGGTGAAAGGAGAAGGAGGAAGAGGATGGAAACAGCGATGTCTATGGAACGTTTCACCAGTAGGGTCAGACTCTTCACGGACGGTGAGTCAAGGCTGATCATGACCGTTCCATCGAAAAACCCTCCTGAAAGATTGCGGAGGTAGAGGTTTCCGAAACGGGGGACGAGGTGGATTGTCAACCCCTGGTTGGCTGATGCTTCCCTCAGCCTCCATATCCGGTCGTAGGCAACCTCCTCCCCGAAGAGAAAGAGTTCGTCGATGGGGTTTTCCGACAACACCGTTTCCAGAGGGGTTTCAATCGAGGGAAGCTCATGGAGATCTATTCCGAGGGAGGGATTTTCGAGGATCCGTTTCCGGAAAAGACCAAGCTTGGGCCCGGAGCCGGCCAGGATCACCTTCCGGCGAAACATTCCCTTGCGGTGGAGGAATTCCCTTATCCGGTGCGTGACCTGGCGTGACAGGCTTCCGAGAAGGACGAAGAGAATCCAGCTGAAGAAGAGGATCAGACGGGAGAAATCATAGGAATGGTAGAGGAAGGTCGCGGACATCAGCAACAAGAGCAGGATGATCGATGTCTGGAACTGGAGGAGGAGCTCGTCGATCCTGAAGATCAGAAGACGTTGCGCGTAGCCGCCCTTCCAGGCCAACAACGTGTGCCAGATCACGAGGGCCATTCCAAGAAGAACAAAATACTGACGCGGGTTCTGGAGATAGTCGTCGACCTGGAAGAACGCGGAAGTCCGGATCTGGTATGCCAGGAAACCTGATAGGAAGAGGGCTATGGAATCGCCTAGGAGAGGCAGAAAGACAAGCGGGTTGAACCGTCGCGAAGCTGGCCCCGCCATTTCAGGAGTCGGAGATTGCCTTGAAAAGACGGAGCCAGAGGAAGCCGACGATCACGGAAACCGCAGTCGCGATGAAGGCAATCCCAACCCCCGTCCTTTCGTAAACGAGTCTGGGGGCTGTGGAATCAGAGGATCGTCCCGATCCTGTGCCCGGGGGCGGGGAAGATGGAGGAGGAACAAAAGGGGGAACCGCGGTTCTGGGTTTCTCCTTGGACGGCAAAACAGCGCCCTGCGCGGTCCTGGGCTTTTCGGGACTGGGGTCGGGTGGGGTTGGGGCAGCATCCAGGGTGTCGCCGGGTTCGGCGGTTTTGGGCGGCAAGGGTGGATTCGAGGGGGGAGGCTTGGGCTGGTCCGGGGCTTTTGCCGAAGCGGGTTGAGGCTTGGAAATCTTGACCGTCACTCCGGCAGGCGTGGCGCGCTCGGCCTCAGGCGGATGGCCACGAAGCGGTGCGGGTGGAGTGTCCAGGTTCCTTGCCATTTCCGGAGGGGATTTCGCGGCGGTTTCGGAACCGCTTTCCCGGATGGAAGCGGGGGCACCGTCCAGGGGGCGAACGGACCCGGGCTCCCCCGTGACCGGTCTCGGGTCCAACAGGTCCGGAGCGGGTGGGGGAGATTCGGTCTTGAAATCGATCAGATCGGCGAGATCCTCGCAAAAGCTCTCCACCTGCCGCTTTTGTTCCTTCGGGAAGGAGACCCTCGTAGTATTTCGCGGGTAACGGGAGGGGACGAAGGTCAGGGTGACTCCACCCGGATGCTGGAAATAGGTGATCCGCTGGATTTCCGCGCGGGGAAGGAGCGCGACGACCGATTCCTTCCCAAGCTCCCGGGTGTGGAAGAACAGGTTGTGATCAGTCTGGACGACCCACAATTCTCCAAGGGGTTTTCCCGAACCTGCGACGGGGGAGAGGACTTTCCGGATGGTCTCTTTCTCGGAAAGATAAAGGGAGAGATCCTGGAGGACTTTTTCTGGCAAAGAGGGAGTCTGGGCCATTCCAGCATCGTATATCATCGGAGTTCGGGAGGCAAGATAAATCCCCCCCGCGGACGTCTCTCCCTTCTCCATAGCTGGCCGGGCAGTGGGAAACGTGCTAGATTGCGGTAGTTGGGGAAAGCCAGTTTCCCAAGGAGGATAGGATGGGTTGTCGGAGCTTGTTACCTCTTCAGGAAGTCAGCGAGTGTCTTCAGGGTCTCGAAATACGGTATTCAATGACCCCGGAAGGAACAACCCCGTCCGTCGGGGTCAACCACCAGTGAACGGTTCTGCCAGCCATATCCCGATCCCGGCGAACTTCCGTTTCCCAGAAGCTGGGGAGGTGCGAGCCGGGGCGAGGAGACGCAAGGGACCGGAAGCCATCCGTTTCGGATCGGAGGACCTCGGGGAGGACGTTTTCCGGATTTCCGCTTCATCCCCGATCTGGGGACAGTGCAGGTCGCTTTCGGGCCTGAAACCGGACTTTTCCGTTTCCGGAAAGTGCCGGCTCGAGGTCGAACCCGACGGTTTCTTCAGGCTTCTCGATCCCGGGGGGAGATTGATCCTTTGCGCGAATCATGACTTTCCGTTCGGGGTCTGCGGAGAGGCCTGGCTCTGGTGTCTCGAAGCCAAGCCAGGGATGCGTTTCTACGGAATGGGGGAGAAGAACTTCCCCTTCGAACGTTCCGGAAGAAGAACTTTCTTTTGGAACACCGACGTCTGGTCGGACAACCCCCCGGACCTCTTCACCAATGGAAACCCTGATCCGGCATACATTTCGATTCCATATCTATTGATCGGCCAGGGAACGCGGTTCACGGGAATCCTGGTGGACGACCCCTATCCAGCGTTCATGGTGACTCCCGAGTTCGGGGGAAAGCCGCGAAAGCATCGTCCCGACCCTGGGTCCCTCTATTTCGGGTCGAAGGGTGGAAAGCCCGTCATCTACCTGATAACTGGGACTCTGGCAGAGGTGACCCGGAAACTCCAGAGGCTTTGCGGTTGCGTTCCGAGGCCTCCCCTGTGGGCCCTGGGATATCAACAATCCCGGTGGGGGTACAAGGGCGCGGCGGATCTCCGGAGGCTTCGGGAGGAGTTCACCCGTCACGGAATCCCGTGCAGCGGACTGTGGCTGGATATCGATTACATGAGGGGGTTCAGGGTGTTCACCTTCGACCCTGAGGGTTTCAACGATCCCGCGGAAGAGATCGGAGAATCCCGCGATCACGGGTTTCACGTGGTCCCTATCCTGGATCCGGGAATCAAGAAGGAACGGGGTTTCCCTCTCTATGACGAGGGTTCGACGGGAAGGATCTTCTGCTTGACCCCGGAGGGGCGTGAGTTTACAGGATGGGTCTGGCCGGGCGAAACGGTTTTTCCTGACTTTTCGACTTCCCGTGGGCGGGGCTGGTGGGCGCGCCAGGTAGCAAGATTCGTACGGGTGGGGGTTTCGGGTGCCTGGCTGGACATGAACGAGCCCTCCGTCGGGCGTGTCGATCCGGACGGGATGTGTTTCTCCGAGGGGAAAGCCGCCCATTCGGCCTTTCACAACCAGTATGCCCTTGGGATGGCCATCGCCTCCCGGGAAGGTTTTCTGAGGGGTTCTCCGGGGCGCAGGCCCTTTCTGGTTAGCCGGGCGGGGTGTCCGGGGATCAGCAGGTATTCCGGAAACTGGACGGGGGACAATTTTTCCAACTGGCATCATTTGCGACAGTGCATTCCAACAACGCTCAACCTGGCCCTTTCCGGAATCCCCCTGAATGCTCCCGACGTTCCTGGTTTCGGGGGGGACGCCACCCCCGATCTGGCAATCGCGTGGTTCAAAGCCTGTTTTCTGTTCCCGTTTTTCCGGAATCACTCGGTGACGGGTTCCCGACCTCAGGAACCATGGGCCTTTGGGAGAAGGACGATGCCGGTCCTCAGACATTTCATCCGGCTTCGGTACAAGATGATCCCGTACCTCTACGGGTTGTTCCAGAGACAGGAGAGGTCCGGGGAGGCAATACTCCGCCCGCCGATCCTCGAGTTCCCCGAAACCTCCCACGGGCCGCTGGCATTTTCCGATGACCAGTTCATGGTGGGGCCCGGGATCATGCAGGCTCCGATCGTCGAGGAGGGAAGCCGGGAGAGAAAGGTTGTACTTCCTCCTGGAAAATGGTATGACGCGATCCTGGGCCGTTGGCTCGTAGGCGGAAGGACGGTTACCGTGAAGGCGGGAAAAGCTGAGACCCCGCTCTTTTTCCGCGAGGGGGTTGCCGTTCCGGTTGCACCGGGTGTTGCCAGGAACAACCGGATCGACCTGTCCAGGATCGAGTTGCACCTTTTCCTTCCCATGGGGACCGATGGACGGCTCGGTTACGATTACGAAATCGACGACGGGATCTCCTTCGCCTATCGGAGCGGGCAGGTTTCGAGTTTCAGTTTCGACATCAGATGGGGGAAAACGGGGCTTTTGATCGAAACCGGCAGTTCTGGCAATGGGGTATTCCCGCTCGAGGTCGCATTCGTTGTCTACAGGAGGTTTTCCAAGGTGGTACTCCATCTGGGAAATGAATCGAAGGAGCTTCACACCACGCCCCACTCCTGGAAGTGTGCGGGAGGGGCCCTGGTTTGCGAGAGGACCGGTTTCGTGAGGCTGGGAGGAGTTGGAGACAAGATCAATCGGCCATGTGTCATGACGGCTTTCGCCAGAGAAGAAGGAGCGAAGAAAAAATGATCTTCAAGTATGACAAACTCAACGAGATCATCAAGTTGAAGGTTCGTGGGGGTGAAGGTGAGGTCCGGGCGCGCGACTACCTTGGGCCAGATTCGGCGGGATTACCCTTCGCCTCGCTGGGCTTCAACCAGATGCAACCCGGGGCGACGATTCCGGAGCACAGGCATGAGCGAGAGGCGGAATTCTACTTCGTGGTGAGTGGAAAGGGGATGGGAATCCTGAACGGGGAGAGGTTCCCGGTAGGTCCCGGAGACGGGTGGCTGTGCAGGAAGGGGAGTTCCCACGGGATCCTGAACGACGTCTATCCCGGACAGGTTCTTTCCTTTGTCACGATTTTCTTCGCCGAGTGCCCCTGATCGAGCGTTGAGGCCGGGCCAGCATCAGGGGATACCGGTCCTTCGGTGGGGGGATGAAAAATCCCGAAGAAAGGCCCTGGACCGCCCCTCTTCGGGATCCTGGAAACGACCTACAGGGTCGCGCGTTTCTTGAGGTTTTCCCAGGTGGCCTGGAGATCAGCCTGGATAGATGAAACCAGTTCCTCATTCCCGGGCTGGAACAGGTGCTTGAATCTTCCCTGCCTCTTGAGCCAGGGTTGGACAGGAGCGAGGTCGCTCTTGGGGGAGGGTTCGTTGATGGTCCATTTCCCGTATTCGACCTCGTAGAGGGGCCAGAATCCCGTCGCGACAGCTTCACGGCAAAGATCCATGGCCTGTTCCGGGGGGAATGCCCAGCCGAGGCGGCAGGGGGAGAAGATGAGCATGAACGATGGGCCGTCGACGGCCATGGCTTTGCGCACCTTTTTCATCAGGTCGCGAGGCTGGTGGGGGGAGGCTGTGGCGACGTAGGGGATGTTGTGGGCGGCAAGGATGCCCGCCAGATCCTTGCGGTTCTGGGGTTTCCCCGGGATAACCTTTCCCACCGGGCAGGTGGTGGTGTGGGCGGCGCGGGGGGTTGCGCCGCTTCGCTGGATGCCCGTGTTCATGTAAGCCCCGTTGTCGTAGCAGATGTAGAGCATGTTGTGGCCCCGTTCCATAGCTCCCGAAAGGGACTGGATGCCAATGTCGTAGGTTCCGCCATCTCCCCCGAACGTGATGAACTTCGTCTTCTTGTCGGCCGGGATCCGGCCACGCTTCTTGAGCGCACGGAAGGCGGTTTCGACGCCCGAGACCGTCGCGGCGGCATTTTCGAACGCGTTATGGATGAACGGCACGTTCCAAGCAGTGAACGGGAAGATCGTCGTGGTGACCTCGAGGCAGCCGGTTGCACAACCGACGACGACCGGGTCATCGACGGCAAGCATGACCTGGCGCGCTATGGCGGTCATCCCGCACCCGGCGCAAGCCCGGTGTCCCCCCGTGAAACGGACGGGACGGTTGGTGAGTTCCTTGAGGTCGACGGGTTTAACCGTGATTGGTTGTCTTTCCATTGCCAGCTCCTATTCGCGAACGCCGAGATAGCGGTTTACCGGGAGGTCGGCACCCTTCCGGGCGGCTTCGAGGGTCAGGAAGCAGTCACGGATCTCGTCAACGGTGATGTCCCTTCCCCCGATCCCGTAGGTGATTCCCTGGATCCTGGGCCTTGTCGGAAGGTCATAGAGTGCTGACCTGACTTCATGGAACAGGGCTCCCCCGGTTCCCGAGAACGACTCGTACCGGTCGAAAACCCCAATAACCTTCAGATTCCCGAGAGCATCACGGATTTCCTTGGCGGGGAAGGGGCGGAAAAGCCGGATCTTCAGCATCCCGGCCTTGATTCCCTGCGTTCGGAGACCATCGATGATGTCCTTTGCGGTTCCGGCCGTCGAGCCGATGGCGACGATGCCGATCTCGGCGTCATCGAGCCGGTAGGCTTCGAAGAGACCGTAGGGGCGACCGAATTTCCTGCCGAACTCCGCGCCCACTTCGAGAAGAACCGGTTTGACGGCCTCGAGCGCTTTGGCCTGGGAATACTTGTGTTCGAAGCAGTAATCCTGAAGGTCAAGGGCTCCGAAGGTATGCGGGTGGTCGGTATCCAGAAGATAACGGGGGGTCTTGTACGGACCGACGAAATCCTTCACTGTCTGGTCCGCTGAGACTTCAACACCTTCCATCGAGTGGCTGATGATGAACCCATCGAGCATAACCATTGCAGGGAGCCGGACACGGGCGTCCTCGGCGATGCGCATGGCCTGAATGATATTGTCGTATGATTCCTGGGTGTTCTCCGAGTAGATCTGGATCCAGCCGGAGTCGCGGGCTCCCATCGTGTCGCTGTGATCGCAGTGGATGTTGATCGGAGCGCTCAGGGCGCGGTTGACATCGCACATCACGATCGGGCACCGGGTGCTCGCGGCGACATAAAGGATCTCCCACATCAGGGCCAGGCCGCATGAACTGGTTCCAGTCATGACCCTTGCCCCAGCTGCCGACGCTCCGATGCACGCGGAAAGGGCTGAATGTTCCGATTCGACGAGAATCATTTCGGTCTGGACCGCCCCGTTGCTGACATAATCGGTGAAGATCTGCATGATTTCGGTTGCCGGAGTGATCGGATAGGCCGCGACGACGTCGGGATCGATCTGTTTCATTGCATACGCCACCGCCTCGTTTCCGGTAAGAGCCTTGATTTCCTTTCCGCTCATGCCTTTTCCTCCTTCTGGAACTCCGGCTCCATGGTGATCGCCGGGCCCTTTTTGGCTTTCCCTGCCTGATGGGACTTGTTGACAGGGCATTCGAAGGCGCAGATTCCGCAGCCCTTGCAGTGGTCGTAATCGTATCCGGAAACCTTCCCCTGCGCCGCAAGAACCGAACTGTCGGGGCAGAGGATCCAGCAGGTCAGGCAATGGACACAGGCTTCGGCGTGGAAAACCGGTCTCTGGGACCGCCAGCCTCCAGTGATATAGCGGTTGGCGGTTCCACCCTCGGGGATGATTCCGCCAGGGGTCAATTCGGCATAGCCAGGAAGTTTCTGCGCGCTGCTCATTCGGATTTCACCTCCGCGAAGGAACGCTGGACGGACTTGATGTTCCCCTCGATTACCTCGGGCTTGTTCTTGAATTTGACCTGGATTTTGCTCTTCACCTCATCGACCATCTTTTCGAGGTCCAGGATTCCCGTCACCTTGACCATTGCCCCGAGCATCGGCATGTTTGGAATTGGTTTTCCGATGCAGTCGGTGGCAATCTTCATCGCGTCCACGGTGAAGATCTTCCCCGAAAAATTCAGTTTCTCCCTTATCTGGCCAGGGGTTTTGGGGGTATTGACCACCATAACCCCCTTTTTGGGGTCGAGTCCGGAAGTTACCGGAACGACGCCGATGAGCGTGGGGTCGAGGATCACCACAACCTCGGGCGTCGTCACACCCGAATGAAGGCGGATGGGTTTCTCGCTGATCCTGTTGAAGGCGGTGACTGGAGCTCCCATGCGCTCTGGTCCGTATTCCGGAAAAGCCTGGATGTGTTTGCCTTGGTTTAGCGCGGCATCAGCAAACAACAGGGCGATGGTTTTCGCTCCCTGTCCGCCTCGACCGTGCCAGCGAATTTCAATCATGCTGCCCTCCTGTCTTGGTTTGTGATTCGGGTAACATACTCTTTTAATGGAAGGGTGTAAAGCCCAGCGAAAATGCCGGAGGGGCCTTTACGGGATGATGCCGAAGCTCTTTGCAGGCGGGTGGCATCCTCCAGGCCCTATCATGTTTTCGAGGAGGCAAAGGAGCAAGCGGAAAACTGGGTCGAGCGACCCTGCCTGTGGACTTCCTTCGAAAAATTCCTTGGAAGGGTCGTTTGAGGCGGGACCCAAAGAGCCCCTTAGGAGGGTTTTTCCCCGTTCTCTCAGCGGCGGTCCAGTTGGCCCGGTCGACATTTGGCCGCGTCGCGTGTTTCCAACCTCCTGAGGCATTTTCCGACCCTGGTGTGATATCATGGGGCCTTCGAAAAGCTTCGGAAATGGGAGGTCGTCTTGGATCCAACCAAAGGACCTGCAGCAGATTCCCCATCGTCTACTCCTCCCGCGGATGGGGCTTCGGTCCAGGCCCCGGAACATTGGGAAACATGGTTCTGGGCGGTTCTCCTCCTGGCATTCGCGGTCCGTGTCGTTTTGGCATCCGGTTTGGATCTCACTCCCGACGAGGCCTATTATTGGGAATACTCCCGGCGGCTGGATCTTTCGTACTTCGACCACCCTCCGATGGTCGGTTATGTCATCGCACTATTCCGGTCTTTCCTTGGTGACTCGCCGCTTGCCGTGCGCCTTCCCGCGCTGATCGCGATACTGGTGATTTCACGATTGATGTTCCTGATCGGGAAGGAGGTCGACGGGGAAGCAAGGACGGGGTTCTTCGCAGCACTGATACCTCATGTGACCGTTGCCGGCGTCGCGCTGGGGTTCATCACCACGCCGGACGTTCCACTCGCGTTTTTCTGGTGCCTGGGCACCTGGTGCTTCATCAGAATTCTGCGGGGGGGAAACCCTGCCTGGTGGCTTGGTCTGGGGGCATCCCTTGGGTTCGGTGCGATGTCGAAATACAACATGATCTTTTTCTGTCCGGCGGTGGCGCTTGTCGTGTTGGGTTTTCCCGGGCGACGAGGCAGTATTGCCAGCGGCTGGTTCTGGGGGATGTTCCTTCTCGCTGCGCTGGGGGCGGTTCCGGTTCTTGTCTGGAACGCCAATCACGACTGGATGTCATTCAGGTTCCAGTTCACCCACGGACTCCGGGGTGCGGAACGAGGATTCATAGCCAATTTCGGGGAGTTCGCCGGGGGGCAGATCGGAACCATAGGTCCGGTGCTGTATCCGCTTTTCTGGTGGGTCATGCTCGAAAGTCTCTATAGAGGGTGGAAGAAAGGCGATGAAGTTGTTTTCTTCCTCGCCGCGCTCGGGTTTCCCATGACCGTTTTCTTCGCCTACAAGGGGGTCGTCGCCAAGGTGGAGGCCAATTGGCCGCAGGTGGCATATCTCGCGTTGATGCCTCTTGCCGCACGATGGATCGGAGGGCGGGGGACATTTTTCCGGCCCGCGGTTGCCCTGGGCCCTTCTTTTCTCGCGGCTGTCCTGGTGGTTGCCCATGCATATTTCCAGTTTCTTCCCCTTCCCCCCAGATCTGATGTCTCCATACGCCTTCACGGTTGGACCGAAATGGGGAGGATGATCCGCGAGTTCGATTCCAAAACAGGGGGGGAGAAGCGGTTCATTTCGCAGGGCGCCCCGTTGACCGCGCTCGTCGCCTTCTATGGAAAACTTTCCCCCGAAAGGATCGGTGAGATCCATGGCGCTGGAAACTGGGCTTTGTGGGCGGAGGAAAATCCGATCGGAACCGGAACCGACGTCATCTACGTCGACGAAGGGCGCCACTCCGAGGTCGATTCCTTCGCGGCCAACTTCACTGGAAAAGCAGGATCGATGAGCGAAGTCATCAGGGTGGGGAGTCGGGAGATTCGTCGGGTCACCCTTACCCATCTTCGGTCTGCCAGGGGATTGATCCCCCTTCGCCAGCCTGATTTCGTTCTCGAGCGGATGGGAATTCTCAAGGGGAAAGACGATTGAAGGAAAACATCGTTATGAGCATCGACCAGGATTTCGATTGTCTCCACTTCCGGGGAGACAAGCCATGCAAGCCATCCGGAGGAAGATCCTGCGGGCCACTCCTGCAAAGGGACCCAAGGAAGCGAAAGGGGCTTTGCTCGCAATACACTCCAACGGGAAAGAAGGTCCTCATAATCAAGCTTGGAGCACTTGGGGACGTCCTTCGCACAACGAGCCTCATACCGGCTTTTCGCAAGGAGTATCCGGACGCCGCGATTTCATGGATCACGCTTCCCGGGGCGGTTCCATTGCTCGAGGGTTCTGGCCTTCAGCGGATCCTCCCTTGGGGGCCAGATTCCGTCATCTGGGCGGGAAATTCTGAATGGGACATTGTCGTGAGTCTCGACAAGGAGGAAGGTCCGACTGCCCTCGCCTCTTCCGTCAGATCGCAAAGAAAGTTCGGGTTCGGAAGGAACCGGAATGGTCTATTGACGCCTCTTTCCCAGGCCGGCGAGGAGCTGTTCCTGCTCGGGATCGACGACGAAAGGAAGTTTCGTCAGAACGCGAAAACCTATCCCCGGCTGATCGCCGAAGCCTGCCAGCTTCCCTGGAACCCGAATCCGTATCATCTGCCGCTTTTCCCCGAGGAAAGGGAATGGGCGGTTCGCTTTTCGGGATCGTGGAAGAGCGGTCCCCGGGTCGGCCTGAACATCGGAGCGGGTGAGGCCTTCGCTGGAAAGCAATGGGCGGTGGACAAGTTCGTTGCGCTTGCGGAGAGGATCTGCGAGGCAGGAGCGGTTCCCGTTTTTCTCGGGGGCCGGAAGGAAGCCTCTCTTTATGAAAGCCTGAAAGACCGGTTTGCATTTCCCGCCGTGTTTCCCGGCTGCCTGTTTTCTCTTCGTGAGTTCGCGGCGCTCGTGTCCACCCTGAACCTCATGGTCTCCGGAGATTCGCTTGCCATGCACATGGCTATCTCCCAGGGGGTGTGGTCGGTGGCCCTGTTCGGTTCCACCACCGAGCGGGAGATCGAATTCTACGGCCGGGGTGAAGCCATCGTCGGAAAAGCTGACTGCGCACCTTGCTATCGGAGGGTCTGCCCCAGGTCGGAAGAATGCCTTTCAGGGATCGAGGTCGACCAGGTATTCTCCGCCGTTCTTCGCGGAATCCGTTCTTCCGGAGCCCAGGTCCGCGGAATCGGAGGCAAAGGCTGATGGGGGGCGCAATTCTCGATCTGAAAAGGATCCTCGTTTTCGCTCCGACCTACAACGAGGCGGGAAACATCGAGCGGTTGATTGACGAGGTCCTGGGGTTGGGATCGAAGGTGGAGATCCTCATCGTAGACGATCATTCCCCGGACGGAACCGGGAAGATCGTTGCGACAAGGTCGGCTTCGAATCCACGGGTTCACCTCCTGGACCGGCAGCCTCCAAGGGGGCGCGGTCTGGCGGGCCGAGACGGTTTCCGATGGTTCCAGGAAAACCCCGGATTCGACGGGTTGATCGAAATGGACGCCGATTTCTCCCATCATCCTCGCTTCATTCCCGCACTGGTCGCCGGGCTCGAGGATCATGACGTCGTGATCGGATCGCGCTTTGCAGAAGGGGGTGGGGAGACCGGGCGGTCAGTCCTTCGCCAGTGGACTTCACGCCTCGCCAATACCTATCTTCGTTTCGTGTTGCGAACCCGGGTGAAAGATTGTACATCGGGTTTCCGGGCTTTTTCCCGCCGGGCACTTGATGGTATCGACTTCACGACCTACCGGTCAGTCGGACCGACCATAGTTTCCGAGGTATTGTTCGATCAGATCACAAGGGGAAGGCGGATAACCGAGGTTGCAATCCAGTTCGAAGACCGCGTCTGGGGAGATTCGAAACTCTCACTTGGAATCCTTCTGCGCAGTCTCGCCTTTCCGGTCGAGCTCAGGATGCGAAGATGCCTGGGGCCGCGGAGATGACCCGCCCAGATGATTCCGCCGAGGCGACCCGACGGAGACTACCCGGCCGAGATGGCCGGGGGTGGGCGGGTTGGATCAGATAGTCTTTTCGAGGACCTGGAGCTTCCCGAGAAGGAGATACAGGATGAAAAGCACTCCGAGTTGCATGAAAAGAAGCGCCATGAAAAGGCACCGGTTCACGAACCGCTCGGTCGTGACGAGAGCCAGAAGGGTAACGTTGAAGGAACTCTGCGAGAGCCCATCCTTGGCTGGTTGTGAGAGAAGGCTCTCGAACGTATGGGATGCGAAGACGAGGCTTCCGAAAGCGAGGAAGATCGCGGCCGCGACGAAAAGGAAGCTGATGATACGGAGTCGTCTTTCCATCTTTTCAGCGTGGGTGGGCATGGCTGGTTGCTCCTTGGGACACTTTGAACAGGATTATAGAAACTGGTTTCCCTTCTGTCAATAAAAAGGAATGCCGAAAGGAAGGTCCCTATGCCAAACGTTTTCGTATTCATGGCCTCCGGGTTCGAGGAGATGGAACTGGTGATCACCGTTGACATCCTGAGAAGGGCAGGGGTCCAGGTTTCGACCGTTTCCCTGTCCCCGGACCGTGCGCCCGTCATCGGTTCCCGTGGTATTCCGATGACTCCCGACACGACCATCGGGGAGGTTCGTCCGGAAATGTGCGACATGGTCGTTCTTCCGGGCGGACTCGAGGGAACCCGAAATCTCGGGAACGATAATCGGGTTATCGAGTTCGTCAAAGCGGTCCAGGTTGCGGGAAGGTGGGTGGCGGCCATCTGCGCAGCTCCCACGGTTCTTTTGAAAGCCGGGGCAAGGGAAGGAACCAGGATGACATCCCATCCCTCCGTCGAAGGGCAGATGGCGGGGGCGGTCTATCGAAAGGAACGGGTGGTCGAGGACGGGAAAACCATCACCTCGCGGGCAGCGGGAACCACGTTCGAGTTCGCGCTCAGGCTTGCCGAAAAGTTGGCGGGACCGGAAAAAGCCCTCGAAGTCAATCGGGGAGTCCTTGCCCTGGTGGAATGAGATGGAGGGCTTTTTCCTTGTTCCGGTCAGTGCCCGGCGAGGGGAACCGCGTCATCAACGTGGAATTCTGGGTTGAGAAGGATCTTGATGTATTTCGCGTTGAGGTTGTCCCCGAGATATGCGTTGAGGTCCTTGGAGGCTTTAACGAGAATCTCGAAGGAGGGAACCTTGACTGTTTTTCCGCACAAAGAGCAGACGAGGGACCCTTTCTGGTCTTCGATGACGACGTGGCTGACTTTTGCGACGTTCCTGCAGACCGCGCATTCGATGGTGAAGAAGAATACTGTCTTGTCGGTGCGTTCGAGCATGAGTGCGATTCCTTTCTCGAGTGGGTGGATGAAAAACCGATGTTCGTGGTGAATGGTATAACTTTTCCACGATTGTTCGTCAACTCTTAGCGGGTCACAATTTCCCCGCCCCGAGGGCGGGATTTCGGAGGAACGGATGAAAAGCTATCGTAAGGAACTGTGGTTCAACCTTCCCAGTCGCCGGGGTTTCGTGAACATTACTTCAGAGGTGGAAACCGCGCTTCTGGAGAGTGGAATCAAGGAGGGTTTGGTTCTCGTCAACGCCATGCATATCACCGCTTCGGTTTTCATCAACGATGATGAAGGGGGACTTCATCTGGACTTCGAATCCTGGCTGGAAGGTTTGGCCCCGGAAAAGCCCCACTCGAGATATCGGCACAATACCGGCGAAGACAATGGGGATGCCCATTTGAAGCGAACAATAATGGGTCGGGAGGTCGTTGTTGCCGTTACGGGCGGAAAACTGGATTTCGGCCCCTGGGAGCAGATCTTCTACGGGGAGTTCGACGGAAAGCGTCGAAAGCGCGCGTTGATCAAGATCATCGGTGCCTAGGCAGACGAAGCAGAGCCTCGGAGAAGCCCCGGGATCTGGGATCTCGGGAAAGTAGGAAATTCGGGACCCCTGTGGTAAGCTATATCCAGAGCCTTTGGCAAAGTGGTTCTTTATTAGGAGCTTTTGAAGTGAATATTAGCTGTTCGAGAATTTCCCGGTTCGTCCTGGCGGGTTCTGCGATCTTCATCTGTCTGGCTCTTGTCGGATGCGCTGGTGGAGGGGGATCTGGAACCGGGTCTCCGGTTGCCCCGACACCGGAGGATGCCGTTCGCGGGATCGTTGCCGGTTGGCAGGCATCGGGAGGGCCCGCCTTCGGCGTTTCCTCCGCCACAGGGAAGCCGTTCGCAACTTTCGGATCGGTTGCCTCGGGATCCGGCCATATCAACTTCTACGATCTTTCCGGGGCGTCCTGGACGTTCAACATCGATGAAACGCAACGACCGACCGCCTGGCTTGCCAACGTGGTTTGTTCGTACATCTACCGGAACCTTTCGCAGGGAATCGCAAAAATCGTGATCACGTTCCACATGGAATTCGAGACCTCGGACCAGAGGTGGTACCTTGCGGAAATCACTGTTTATCAGCTCCCGGTCGCGGTCGTGATACGGAACGAGATCCGGGGCTTCGTTTTCGATGAAGTCACCAACCTTCCGGTTTCGGGGGCCAAAGTCGACCTCTACTCCCAAGTAGGGTCGGCCTGGCTGGCCTCGACATCGACGGCGTCGGATGGTTTTTACCGTTTCACTGACGTCCCCGCGGGGTCCTACCATCTCGTCATTGCCCGAACTGGATATCAGGACAAGACCGTTCCGATCACCGTTTCCTACTGATCGGCGGATTTCCTAAAAAAGTCCTTCGGAAGAGAATTCGTAACCGTTCACCTACCCCCCGCTGTACTTTTTCCGAAAGGGGAGCTATGCTTAT
>CAYRYU010000134.1:7102-17386 GCA_964428355.1 uncultured bacterium | reverse complement strand
GGGTGAGAAAGCTGATCTACCAATCCCCCTGGTTTCGGGGCGGGAAGTTCCAGGGCCTTGTGGAGCTTTCTCTCGTCATCCCCCCGACAATTCCCCATTTCGTCAGGACCTGAGCTATACTCGGGGAAGTCCGGCCCGATTCTTCCTTAGCAGGGGAGCCTTGACGACGGTCGACATGGTGACTGTCGAAATGGACGACTCATCCAGGGTGTGATAGTATTGGACTGTTGCCCGCTTCCCAGATTTTTCCCTTATCTGCGGACTTCGTGGCTCCCGGGCCTGGGAACTGTTTCCGGAGCCGCTCGTCAGACCAGAATGTCGAAGGAGATCGAGAACAATGAACCATCCACCGACCCCCACCCCCGAAAAGCAACCCATGCCCAAGTGCTTTGGAACGGACTATTTTGGAAAATGGAACACCACCGGAATGACCTTCGAAGCCATGAAGATCGATCGGCCGGACCAGCAGGCGAAGTGTTGCGAATGCTACTACTACGAGCGCTGCGCCATCGCCAACAATATCCGGATCATGCGGATCAAGCGTTAGGAATTCGTGGGGGTGGCGTCCAGGAGATGCCGCTCCCATTTTCCCAAAGAGGAGGATAGACAACCGTGAGGGCATACGACATCATCAAGAGGAAACGTGACGGAGCAGTGCTTTCCGAAGAGGAGATCCGGTTCGTCATCGACGGGTTCGTCAAGGGGACGCTCCCGGATTACCAGATGTCGGCTTTTCTCATGGCGGTCTATTTCAAGGGGATGAACCCCCGGGAGACCTTTGTCCTGACCGACGCAATGCGCCTGAGCGGGGAGCAGATCTCCCTCGCCGGGATCGAAGGCCTCACCGTGGACAAGCATTCAACCGGAGGCGTGGGCGACAAGACCAGCCTCGTTCTGGGGCCAGTGCTCGCTTCGCTGGGGTTGAAAGTCGCCAAGCTTTCCGGTCGCGGTCTCGGCCACACGGGTGGAACGATCGACAAGCTCGAATCGATAAAGGGGTTTTCCTGCGACCTCACCTCGGACAGGTTCCGGGACAACGTGAACCAAATCGGCGTGGCGATAATGGGACAAACCATGAACCTCGTCCCCGCCGACAAGAAGATCTACGCTCTTCGGGACGTCACCGCCACGATCGATTCGGTTCCCCTGATCGCCGGTTCCATCATGTCCAAGAAGCTCGCCGTCGCCAACAAGGTCCTTGTTCTCGACGTGAAGGTCGGGAGCGGTGCTTTCATGAAAACACTTTCCGATGCCCGCGAACTCGCAAAGACCATGGTTTCGATCGGAAAGCAGGCCGGACGAAAGGTGGCGGCGGTTCTTTCGAACATGGACGAGCCTCTGGGCGAGATGATCGGGAACGCCCTCGAGGTGAAGGAGGCGATCGACACCCTTCGGGGCCGCGGCCCCTCGGACCTCGTCCAGTTGGTTAAAACGCTCGCGCAACAAGCGCTCCTCCTTTCCGAGGGTGGAAGGATCACCCAGGAAAGCGCATCCGCCAAGGTCGAAGAACTCCTGCATTCCGGAAAGGCCTTCGACAAGTTCGTGGCAATGGTAGAGGCCCAGGGCGGCGACCCGGCGATGGTCAAGGACCCGGGCCTCCTTCCGAAAGCCTCCGTCCGGGAACCGCTTCTTGCGGACCGCGAGGGTCACATCTCCCGGATCGACTGCGAAGAGGTGGGACTCTCGGCCATGATGTTGGGGGCCGGGCGTGAGACCAAGGAGTCGGTCATCGACATGGGGGTCGGTATGAGGCTGCTGAAACATGTCGGTTCCAGCGTGAAAAAGGGCGAACCTCTCGCGGAGGTTCATCTCGATCCGAAACGGGACAACGGGAAGGCGCTCGACCGTCTCAAGGCGGCCTTCGTGGTCGATCCCGCTCCGGTCCAACCCCAACCCCTCATCCTCGACATCATTTCGTGAACCCCCAAGAGCCCCACGTTTCGATTCGCGACGACTCGATCCGCCGGATGATCGAGGAGCAGGAGGCGGCCCGGTGCGGTCCCCGTGCCCTCCTTTCCAGTCACACCCGCGGCCGGCAGACTCCCGAGAAGGAGTGCTTCGTCCGGACCACTTTCCAGCGGGACACCGACAGAATCATCCATTGCGAGGCCTTCCGGCGGCTGAAGCACAAGACCCAGGTGTTCCTTTCCCCCACCAACGACCATTTCCGGACCCGGATGACCCACACCCTCGAGGTCGTCGGCATTTCCAGATGTCTTGCAAGGGCTCTCCGGCTGAACGAGGACCTCGCCGAGGCCATCGGTTTCGGCCACGATCTGGGCCACACTCCCTTCGGACATGCGGGGGAAGCGGTTCTCAACGAAATAAGCGAGACGGGCTTCCACCATGCCGCTCACAGCGTCAGGGTGGTGACGGTCCTCGAAAAGTACGGAAAGGGGCTCAACCTCAATCTCGAAGTGATCGACGGGATCGGGAAGCACAGCAAGGGCCGGAAGGGAGCCGCCCTTGTCTCTGACGGGCCCGAACACCCTCTCACGTTCGAAGCCCAGATCGTCCGGATCGCGGACCTCGTCGCCTACATCAACCATGACATCGACGATGCCGTGAGGGCAGGGGTGATATGCCTCTCCGACCTTCCCCGCGGGCCGGTCCGTCTTCTCGGGGAGCGTCATTCCCAACGGATCCACGAAATGGTCAAGGACATCATCTTCAACAGTTCTGAGGGGGCCGAAATCCGTATGAGTCCGGATGTGGCGGACGCGACCGAGGAGCTGCGGGAGTTTCTTTACGGGAAGGTCTATCCCCGCCCGGAGATCAACTTCGAGGTTGAGAAGTCGAAAAAGCTCCTTCGCCAGATGGCCCACTGGTTCCTGGAGAATCCGGGGGAACTGGAAAAGCGGCTGAGGCATCCTCCAACCCCCGGACAATCTTTCAATCGTACACTTGTGGATTATCTTGCGGGAATGACCGATCAATATGCCATACGTTTGTTCAAGGAGCTATTCGTTCCGCATTTTCACCTTGACGTTGCCCCCTCGGCCGTGGTTGCCGGAGGCGGCAGGAGGGGCGGTGGTGGAAAGAGCGAAACGGATCCCGGTTCGGAGCGCGACGGATGAAGAAACTTTCGATCAGCAGGAAGATCCTGGCGGGTTTTTTCCTCATCCTGCTCGTCAGCCTCGTGTTCGTCGGAGCGGCTGCCCTGATCCAGAAGCGGATGCAATCGACAATCGAACTCCTACAGGATATCCAGATCCCGGTTATGGCCCTGGTTCAGGAGATGACCACCCAGACGACCTCGGCGGGGCTCGTTGCAATGAAGATCTGCCGGAAGGGAAAGGATCCCGAACTCGAAGCCAACTTCACGAACTTTTCCGAAAGCGCGAAGGAGGCAGGAGCGAAAGCTGCCAGCAAGGTCAAGGACATGGGTACGGGCAAAGGTCCGCTTCCGGATTACATCGAAAGCATCCGGAACGATTCCGACGAGATGTTCAGACAAACCACGGAGATGATCGAGAAACCTTTTGCACCTGGTTCCGCAAGCGCGACCCAGTTCATCGAGATGGTCAACGAGAGCCTCGAAAAGATCCACCAGGGTGCCAAGCTGGTCGCGGTCCATTTCACCACCAGCACCGCGGAAAAGGCCAAGGTCGGCCTGCGGGCGATGATGACCAAGATGAACTGGGTTTTCATCATTCTCCCGCTGGTTATCATCCTGTTCGGGGGACTTTTCACCTGGTTCATTTCGACCGGAATCTCCGGTCCCCTCGAAAAGATCCTCAAGGCGATGGGGGATGCCGAGCAGGGGTTTCTCGAAACCCGTTTGAACATTACCAGCCAGGACGAGTTCCAGAAGGTGGGCGAGAGTTTCAACAGGATGCTGGCCGGAATCTGCCAGATGATCTCGAAAGTCCTCACCACGAGCAATGACCTTGCAACCAGCTCCCAGCAGCTGAGTTCCGCCTCGGTGGAGTCGGCCGCGACCCTCCTCGACATCTCCAAGAATGTCAACGAGATCAACACCTCGGCGTTGGATATTTCCACCAATCTCGAGAAGACCTCGACCTCGGTGGACCAATTCTCCCATTCCGCCCAGCAGGTCGCCCAGTTGGCGGAAACCGCCGTTCAGGCTGCCAGCACGACCGTGGCATCCGCCGAACAGGGGGGCCGCACGGTCAAGAGATCCGTCGACATGGTCGGGAAGATCAAAGAAGCGGTCGACATCGCCACCCAGGTCATCCTGGACCTCAACTCGACCTCGATCCAGATCAGCGAGATCGTCAGTACGATCCAGACGATTGCCAGCCAGACCAACCTGCTCGCGTTGAATGCCGCCATCGAAGCCGCCAGAGCGGGTGAGCAGGGAAAAGGCTTCACCGTCGTCGCCGACGAGGTGCGGAAACTTGCCGAAGAGTCAGCCGAGGCCGCCGACGCGATCGGAACGCGGATCGAGAACATCCTCACGAAGACACAGAACGCTGTCGATTCGATGCAGATGGGACGTGGAAGGGTCGATGAAGGCAAAAGCATCATCCGCGAGGTAAGCCTGAACCTGGATAACGTCATCCAGAACATCAGCGATGTCAACAAGAAGATCAAGGATATCAGCAAGATCTCGGCGGAGCAGTCCCAGAACTCACTTATGGTTTCCCGGACCGTCGAGGACATCACGAAACTCACGAAAAGCACGTCGGAACGGACGAGCGTGGTCGCGACCTCGGTCGAGCAGCAAACCACGACAGTTTCCCAGATCTCCAGTTCCACCGAGGACCTTGCCCGCCTTGCGGACGAGCTTCACTCACTGGTTTCGCGTTTCACCATCCAGACAAAAAAGGGGTGACCGAAAACTACTTGAACCCCAAGGCCCACATGACGGCGGGGAAAAAAACCGTCCAGGCAAAGGGGAGGATCACTGCAAGTGCGATCCGGTTCCCCTGGTTGGGGATGGCATTCCTGGAAAGGGTGCGTTGGTAGCAGAACCACGCGAGGAAGCCGGAAAGGGCAAACCCTCCCAGATCCCAGGGGTTGTGGTAGGGAAGCCACCTCATCAGGCTGTTGATCGTGGCCCCGGCGAGGAAAACCGTTCCCAGAAGGCAGATCCAGCCGCCAAGCCAGTTTCCAAAGCCGTTCGGCCGGGAGCCGCCCTGGTCGGGGGTGGTGAGCGGTCCCCCGGGCATCCCGGAAACAGTTTCCTCATTCATGGCGGGGATTATACTCCCTTTCTTTTTCCCCTTCAACCCCGGGAAAACAGAACTTCCCGATGTCTATTCGGTCCCCAGGGTCGAAGGAGATCCCCTCGGCACTGAGAAGTGCCTTTTG
The DNA here is from genome assembly GCA_964428355.1 of uncultured bacterium. Taxonomy (GTDB): domain Bacteria; phylum Muiribacteriota; class Ozemobacteria; order Ozemobacterales; family Ozemobacteraceae; genus CAYRYU01. Next base: position 12,109 of record CAYRYU010000134.1, on the reverse strand, counting down.
AAGGGCACCGCCATCCCCGCTCAGCGAAATCCTTCCCTTTGAGTTGACGACCCTGTGCCAGGGAAGCCCGAGTTTTTCCGAGCATGAATGGAGGATCCTGACGACCTGACGGGCTCCCCGGGAATTTCCAGCCGCCCGTGCGATCCCGCCGTAGGTGGCAACCATTCCGGGTGGTATGGCTGAAACGAGGCGGATCACTCGCCGGGTGAACGGGGCCAGCCGGGAGGTCGAGGATTTCGGCAAACGTCTCCTCAAAGATTCTTCCAGATCCTCCAGGCGTGCCTTGTTGCCTGCTCGGTTGAGAAATGCGGGGCCTGGCTCCGGAGCAGTATCCTCCGGTTCTCTTCCGACAAATCCGCAATTTCCTTCCTGAGGTTCATGTTCTCCTCGATCAGGTCCGCCAGTTTCTGCTCGAGCTTGTGGATCAGCTCGGGATCATTTTCATGGATATAACCCATAACCTGCTCCTGAAAACACCACTTCGGTAATGATCCGCCTGATCATCTAATCGGCGAAAGACGGGATTTTCTTAATCGGGCGGGTCACGTTTGAAAAGGGGGGAGGGTTTGGATATAATTGGACTCTTCGAGGAATGAAGTTCCCCTATGGCTGAAAAACCCAGCACCTATGCCCAGAGATTCTATGAATCTGCCCTGGAGTTCTTTGAAAGAGGGCAGTATGAGAAGGCTTTGGAGCACATCGACAAGGCCATCGACAAGGCCAAGAACCACCCGGATTATTATTCGACGAGGGGGGTCTTTCTCCACAAGATGAACGACCTGGTTGCCGCCATGGACGCCTATCAGAAGGCTCTTCAGGTCGCCCCGAACCACGCTTTCTCCCATTTCAACCTCGGGCTCATCTTCATGAAGCTGAACCGCGCGATCGAAGCCATCCAGGAATGGGAGGCCGTGATCCGGCAGAACCCCCGAGATGTGGATGCCATCTTCAACATCGCGGTTGCCCTTTCCCACCTGGGGCGGCGCAAGGAGGCGGTTCCCTTTTTCGAGAAGGTGATCGAAATCCAGCCCACCCATATCCAGGCCCACCAGAACCTTGGGATAATCTATCGCGACGAGCATTTTTTCGAAAAGGCGAAGAGGCATCTCAACCGCCTCAAGGAACTCGATTCGACGTATATCGAGATCGTGAACAACGAGATCCTGAAGTGCGAGGAGCAGGAGTTCCTCGAGCAGGTCCAGAAGACCGATGCTCTCAAGATCGCCCGGGAGGCGGGACTCAACGATTCGGAGATCCGGTCGAGCCAACACTCCGAGGCTCTATTGGCCGCGATCAACCTCGATTTCGAAAAATCTCTCCAGATCGCTAACAAGCTCATCGAAGCCGATTCAGGGGACATCCCCGCCAGGATCCTCCGAGGACAGGCATTCCAGGGGTTGGGCCGGATGGCGGATGCGATTGCCGAGTTGTTGGGGGTTGTCGCCGAAAAGCCGGACAGCACCGAGGCGCATTTCCAGCTCGGGAACCTCTTCCTTGCGCTCGATGACCTGGAGAAGGCTCTCGATCACTTCGAGCGGGTCCGGACGCACGACCCGGGATTTCCCCTCATCGATGAGAACATCACGAACATCAGGTCGAAAATCCAGAAGAAAGCCGGGAAGTCTTGATGACACAGTCGTTTCTTCGTTTTGGAATCCGGGTCAAGCTGATCCTGACGATTCTTCTGATGTCCCTCGTCCCGGTCGGCTTCCTGGGCTGGCAGGCATTCAACGAGCAGAAAAGGGTCATCACCGAGGAGGTCAAGCGAAGCCATGGCGAGCTTTCGAACACCCTGGCGCACGGGATCTACGAGGACCTCGAGAACACCCGGAAGCTCCTGACCACGGTGAGCGAACTGGAGATCGTCAAAAGCCTCAACCCCGCGGTCGCCGAGGATTTTTTCAAGGTCCTCCTCAGGTATTACCCCTTCTTCAAATACATCTACCTCGTCGACAGCAACCGGGCCATCACCGCAACCACCAATCCGAATGTGACTCTCCCCAAGGACTGGAGCTACTCCAACGCGATGAAGCGGATCTACCAGGGGTCCCTTTCCGAAGTCTCGAAATCCGCCGAGGGGAATCCCTCGATGACCCTGGAAGCGGTTATCAAGAGCCAGGAACGCGGAGGGGTCATCGGAGTCCTGGTGGCCGAGGTCGATCTGGTCTACATCCGGGAGCTTCTGAAGAGCGCGCTGAAAAGCTCGAAGTCCCAGGGATTGGTTCTCGATGACAAGGGGGAGGTTATCGCCCGTTCCTCCCCCGAGGTCAGATCCTTCGGGATTTCTGCAGCCGATGCACTGGACAACGACATCACCGTGGTCAAGGAGACGGAAAGGGACCGGTATCTGGTCACCGCGGTTTCCCTGAAGAAGTTCGATTTCTACCAGGCTCCAAACTGGACGATCGTACTTCAGATCCCCGAGGCGCAGGCCTTCCAGGCCGCTTTCGAGCTTCGGCAGCGTGTCCTGACGCTTCTGGCCGCCACCGGTCTCCTCTCGATAATCCTTGCGATCCTGATCGCGAACTCGTTCATCGCACCGCTCCTGAATCTCATAGAGGGGGCCCGGTTCCTCAGCAAGGCCGATTTCACGCATGAGATCGTCCCCACTTCGCAGGACGAGATAGGGGAGCTCACCGGAACCTTCGACGAGATGCGGATCAACCTCCGGAACACCAAGCGGGAGCTCGAATACCACATTTCCCAGCTTTCGACGTTGTATGAAGTCGGAAAGGCGATCAGCTCGGTCCTGGATTTCGTCCAGCTCCAGCACATCATCCTGGAGAGGGTGGCGAAGGAGCTGAAGGCGGAAAAGGGCTCCCTCATGCTCCTCGACGATGCGGAGCGGACGCTGACGATCGGCTCCTCGTTCGGCCTTTCGGAGGAGATCAAGAAGGAAACCAAGGTCGGGATCGGGGAACCCGTTGCGGGATGGGTGGTGGAGACCGGCCAGCCGCTTTTCGTCCAGGACGTTGAAAGCGATCATGCATTCCTGGCCATCAAGAAGAGCAACATCACCCGGGGAACCCTGATGTCGGTTCCCCTCAAAGCCAAGGACAAGATCCTGGGCGTGCTGAACATTTCGCGTGTTACTCCCAATTCCTTCTCCAAGAACGATTTCGAACTCTTCGTGAACCTTGCCAACCAGGCCGCAATCGCGATCGAGAATGCGCGCCTCTACAGGTACGCCGTCACCGACGAGATGACAAAGTTGTACAATCACCGGTATTTCCAGCAACGTCTCGACGAGGAGCTGCAGCGGGCCGACAGATACGAAAGCCAGGTCTCCCTGATCATCCTGGATGTAGATCACTTCAAACGTTTCAACGATACCTACGGCCATCCGGAAGGGGACCGGGTCCTCAAGACCGTCAGCCGCCTGATCGAAAAGGGGGTCCGTGAGGTCGACATCCCCGCGAGATACGGCGGCGAGGAGTTCGTCGTGATCTGTCCCGAAAAGGAAGGTGAGGGTGCGATGGTTCCAGCCAACCGAATCAGGACCACGATCGAGACCTACGATTTCCGGATCAACGGGGTCCACGTTCCTATCACCGTCTCCCTCGGGATCGCCACCTATCCCGACCATGCCAGGAACAAACAGGACCTCATCGTTCTCGCCGACACCGCCCTCTACTACTCGAAGGAAACCGGGCGGAACCGCGCCACCCTCTATCAGACCACCATGAAAGCCGAAGAGATGCTCAAGAAGAAGGAAGAAAAGAAAAAGACCGCCTAGGCTTCGGGTCTTCCTTTTCAATTTCCTTCCGGGCAGCCCTGGGGCCGGAGACTTTCAACCCGGGGTAAAGACTTCGGAACATGAGGCCAGCGGCTGATGAGTCGTGTGGGGGACAGGAAGCTCTTTGGCATGCTTTTGAGGCCTTAGGCCACGGGTCCCGCAGTCCTTCCAGGGCAGGCCCGAAAAAGCTTCGCCATACGGGCGAAATTCGGTCACGCCCCCATCCCTGGCCGCCAGGCCCTGGATTTCAGGTTTTATGCTGGGTCGATTTGCGTCGCGTGGTGACTTGACGACAAGTATAACACTTGTTATGCTTATTCCGTGAAATGGAATTTGCGTACACTGTGGACTGAAAAGCCATTATGAAAAAGTCGGGACTTGGGCAAACCCCTGGGGACGATTTCGCCGATCGTATCAAGCGTCTTCGCGCTGAAATCGGTCTTACCCAGCAGTCTCTGGCCAATCGTCTTGGAGTTTCTTTTGCGACCGTAAACCGTTGGGAGAACAACCAGGCAAAACCTTCCAGGCTTTTTTGGGGTCACCTTCGAGATCTCGAGAAGCTTCTTTACAATGATTTGCCAGATTCCAGCAAAAAGAGTGAAAAAGCACCCTCGATTCTTGATTTCACCGCTCCTCCAGAGACTGTGAAGGTTCTGGCCGAGGGCGAACGGCTTTCCTTCGGCCACTTGATGAATCCGGCTTTTGCCACCGAGATTTCCAGCATCGACCCCCTTCCCCACCAGCGGATCGCCGTCTACAAGCACATGCTTCCCCAGCCGAGGCTACGGTTCCTTTTGGCTGACGACGCCGGGGCCGGCAAGACCATCATGTCTGGTCTGTACATCCGGGAAATGCTCTCGCGAAGGCTTCTCCGCCGAATCCTAGTTGTTACGCCCGCCGGTTTGGTGGGCAACTGGAGACGCGAGCTCCTGACCTTGTTCAACCTGCCTTTCCGCATCGTGGCGGGATCTGATGCCCGCAACGACAATCCTTTTCTGGGAGAGACGGGCGACCGTCTCATCATCAGCGTGGACACCCTGGCCAGCCCCAAGGTTTTTTCCCGCCTGCAGAGCCGAGCCGTCGTTCCCTACGATCTGGTCATTTTTGACGAAGCCCATAAGCTGTCAGCGGATCGCGGAAATGATCTCCGGGTTCGCAAGACGGATCGGTACCGCATTGCCGAGGCTCTGGCCGGCGCGACGGCAGCGGCCGACCGCCGCAACACGGCTCCGGGGGCACCCCGCAACACGGCTCCGGGGGCACCCCGCAAC
>CAYRYU010000134.1:0-7002 GCA_964428355.1 uncultured bacterium | reverse complement strand
CCGGGGGCACCCCGCAACACGGCTCCGGGGGCACCCCGCAACACGGCTCCGGGGGCACCCCGCAACACGGCTCCGGGGGTTCCATCCCATGGCGAGCCCTTCAGCCTGGAGTGGGCAGCCCATCACCTCCTGCTCCTGACCGCCACCCCGCACATGGGGAAGGAATATCCATATTATGCCCTGTGGCGGCTTCTCGAGCCGGAAGTCCTTCCTACTCCGGATGCATTTGCAGAGTATCCCTCCGAACAGCGCCAGGCCCACTTCATCCGCCGAACCAAGGAGGAAATGGTCTATCTGGATGGGCGCCCCCTTTACCCGAAGCGCATTTCCGATACACTTGATTATGAGCTCACCCAAGGCGAGGTGAGTGAACAGCGGCTGTACGACGAGACCACCGATTACCTGCGCTTCGTCTACAACAAAGCGAAGTTGCTCAATCGTGAAGCCGCCCGATTGGCGATGAGCGTGTTCCAGCGCCGTCTGGCGAGCTCGACCTACGCTCTGTTGCGTTCCTTCGAACGACGGCTCGAAAAGCTGGGAAAACTGATCGAGGATGTTCAGGATGGGAAGATTTCCACCGATCAGCTCGTTACCCTTCAACAGCGGATCTCAGAGGAAGATGACGTTCTCACCACCAAAACCGCCGATGATGAGACTTCGGAAGAAGGTTACGAAGAGAACGAGATCGGCGAAGAGAAGCTCCTCCAAGGTGTTGTGGCAGCATCTCTCACCGATTTGCTTGCAGAAAAGGAGCAGGTCAGGCAGTTGCTCCGATTGGCAAGACAGGTCCAGGATGGGGAACACGAATCGAAGTTCGAGAGGCTCCGGGCGGTGATGACGGCCTCCCAGTTTTCCGGTGAAAAATTCATCGTCTTCACCGAGCATCGTGACACGTTGGTATTTCTGGTGATGCGCCTTGGGGGCATGGGTTTCACCGGCCAGATCGCCCAGATCCATGGCGGAATGCCGTATTTCCAACGCGAGGTTGAGGTCGAACGATTCCGAACGCCGCTCGATCAGGGCGGGGCCCGTTTCCTCATTTGCACGGATGCCGCGGGGGAAGGCATCAACCTGCAGTTCTGCTGGATCATGATCAATTACGACGTGCCGTGGAATCCCGCCCGCCTCGAACAGCGCATGGGCCGCATTCATCGGTATGGTCAGAAGCATGATCCGGTCGTCATCATGAACCTGGTGGCATCCTCGACCCGGGAGGGAAAGGTCCTGAAGGTGCTTCTCGACAAGCTGGAGAAAATCCGCAAAGAACTGCGGTCCGACAAGGTCTTCGATTGTGTCGGCCGCATTTTCAAGGGAGTTTCCCTCAAGGATTACATGGAGCTGGCGGTGACGGAAAATGCGGACGAGGTGGCTCGGCAACTTGACGGCCGCCTGACCTGTGAACAGGTCACGGCCCTTCTCGAGCGCGAGAAAACCCTCTACGGGGTAGGGGGCGACGTGGTGAAAGACCTCCCGTCACTTCGTTCTTCCCTGGAGCAGGAGGTCCATTTCCGACTGATGCCGGGGTACATCCGCCAGTATTTCCAAAAAGCCGCACCCCTAGTAGACATCGGGATCGAAGGGGACATGGATGGGGTTTTTTCCCTCCGGTCCCAACGTACCGGGGCGCTTGATCCCCTACTTTCCGTGCTGGAACTCTACCCCGAAAAATCACGGGGAAACCTTTCAGTGGTTCGCCCCACGGAGTGCAAGGATGTGATCTGGCTTCACCCCGGCGAGCCTGTGTTCGAACGCTTCCGAACCTGGGCCAAGGAAAGGCTGGCCGACGCGGGAGCACGCGGCGCGGTGTTCATCGATCCCTCAGCCACCCGGCCCTACCTCTTTCATCTGGCGCAACTTTCCATCGTGCGGAAGGCCGATCCGGAGCTTCCCGAGCTTGCCCAGGAGGAAATGCTTCTTTCACGCCTGGTAGGGGTGAAACAATACGAAGGTTCCGAGATTGCCATCTGCCCCATCGAGCATCTCCTGCTCCTCAAGGGTGGGCTGGGGTTGCCTCCGGCGGGCCAGCGTTTGGCGGTCATGGCGGCCGAGGAGAAGGAGCTCGCCCGCTCCTTCCTGGCCGAACGGGTCGCGCGTGAGATGGCCCTGGAGCGGAAAAAGACTTTGCTGGAAAACGTCCCGGAACGGGAGGCGTTTATCCGGCGTGGGTTCGATTACCAGGAGACAGAACTGGCCACCGCGCGAGCGAGGCATTCCGACAAAGCCCGGGCGGGGAACCGCAAGGCGATGGAAGCGCTGGAGGATGTGAAACGCCAGCAGCGCGAACTTGCGGGCCGCCGCGAAAATGTACTGGCGGTGTTGCGGCGGGAACCGGACCTGATCGCCCCGGGACCGGTGCTTTTCGTTGCTCATGCCCTGGTGGTCCCCACCTCCGATCCAGCGGAAATCGAACGGCACGATGCCAACGTGGAAATGTTGGCCATGCAGGTGGCTCGAGCATTCGAGGAGGGGGCCGGGGCCAGGGTGATCGACGTCCATACGCCCGAACTCGCCCGCCTGGCGGGCCTGCCCGACAACCCCGGGTTCGATTTGCTTTCCATCCGGCCGGGAAACGAAAAGCGTTCGATCGAGGTCAAAGGTCGGGCCGCGACCGGAGACATCGAGGTCACCGCCAACGAGTGGGCCAAGGCGTGCAACATGCGCAAGGATTATTGGCTGTATGCCGTCTACCATTGTGGGACATCCACCCCCCAACTCGTCCGCGTCCAAGACCCCTTCGGAAACCTGCTCGCCAAGGCCAAGGGCAGCGTCCTTGTCAGTCAGGCCCAGATCGTCGAAGCGGGGAAGGAGTGAACCATGGCCAGCTCAATTAATTCCGTTGCCCAAGGGTTCAAAGAACTATTGGCGAGAGTTGAACTCAACCCGGCGCGCACTTCCTTGGCGTCACAACGCTACAAGGCTGTGAGTGACCGGATTCAAATTGCCCTACCAAGCAAAGAGGTTCGACAAATTGGCTCCTTTCAACGAAAGACGAAGATTAGGCCTCTTGACAACCGCGACACACTGGATATTGATGCCATCGTGTGTTTTGGCGATGCAAGAAAATACGCAATCGACGGGTCGGGAGTTTCCCCCGCCCAAGCAATTGACGCTGTTCGCAAGGCTTTGGAAACTGACAGAACATACAAGCTCATGAAACCCGAGTCAGATGCCCCGACGGTAATCCTGAGCTACGCCGATGGGTTCAGTATTGAACTGGTGCCATGCTATCGGGAAGTAACAGGGAAATACCCTCGCAACGGCGGCCCTTCTTGCTACATCGTGGGAACACCCAGCGGTTCATGGGTTCCTGCCGACTATGATTATGATGCCGCGGTTATCAGCGGTCTTAACCAGCTGAGCACCATCGAACAGTCTATCGTTCCATCCATCAAGATGGTGAAAGCCTTCCTTCGCGGGAAACAGGTGGGGCTCAAGTCGTTCCATATTGAGATTCTGTGTTCACATCTCATTCCGAAGGCTCTTTTTTCCTGGCAGGGAAAACATTGGGGCTATCATCACGTTCTCGCTTATTTTCTTTCCAATGCGCATTCCTTACTCGATGGACCGGTTGGGATACCGAACAGTTACTCACCAAAGGTGGATTCCGGTTGGAACGCTTTTTCTTTGACGCGAATTGGTCAAACCCTCGTCGAACTCGGGAAAGAGGCTTGGGAGATTTGTGGAGATGACAGCGAAGCCCGCGCCCTTGGGCGGTGGCGAGAGTTTTTCGGAGATCCATTCCCAGCATGAAGGAGAAACCAATGACGCTTCCAGAAAATGAAATTCAGCATCTACTTGGTGAATGCAAAACAATCGAAGAGAATAGTCTGTATACAGCTCAGACGCACTACATCATAGCGGACCGTGAGGGCTGGAAGAGATGGAGCTTTCTCGCCATTCCAGCCTTCTTGAGCGGCATCGCCGGTGCAGTTGTGGCATGCGGCTTGCCGCCATGGATTGGGGTTATCGGGGCGATTTTTGGCGGGGTCGGTGGTGTAGCGGCATCATTGGGTGTGGATCGAGATGCGGGACAGCACACGAATGCCGGCAATATCATGACTTCTCTTCGGCATGAAGCTCGACAAATTCATGAAGTATTCAGCAAAGAACTCTCTCACTCTGAACTAACCGCTGAAGTTCGCCGCCTTGCCGACAAATACAACAACCTCCGGCTTGCCCTTCCCTGCACTGATGATTCAGCTTTTGAAAAGGCGCGGGAGAAGATACGGAAAGGGCGTTTCATTCCAGACTTCAAGGAGCCGAATGGACCGGCCTCAAAACTTCCCGAAAAAAAGGAGTAGCATAAACCCTGAACCCCGACCAATCGAGACCCAACCCCTTGACTCGACCTTGGCCTGGTGGTCATGACCTTGCTTGGAAAACTATGCAATTGCCAACAAAAACCGGCCTGCCCACCAACGGCGGCAAAAACAAAACAAAATTAAAGGGCCACCACCATGACTGACAAACCAAGACTCATTGAACATGCGTTTCCTTTGAAGCAGGCTTCGTTGGATTCGGTCCATGAGAAGAATGTGCGGCATGGGCATATCTCGACGCTGCACATCTGGCCGGCGCGGCGGCCGTTGGCGGCTTGCCGGGCGGCGCTCATTGCCACTCTGCTCCCCGACCCGAGCGCGGAGCCGAAACCGAAGGGGATGAGCGATGAGGCTTGGCAGGAAGAGGTTGCCCGCCGACGGCAGGAATTGTGCGAGAAGATCGGGGGCAAAGTCGTCAAGAAGATCGAGCGCAAGAAGATGCCCAGCGGGGAGATCGTCGAACGAGAGAAAGAACAGACTGAAGGCGGCATCTTGCACTGGCTGGGGAGCGAACCTGAATCGGGTGGCAAAACGAAGAAGGCCGAGTTCAAAGCCAGGGAAAAGCTGTTCCATGATGAACTGGAGTGGTTCAGGAAAGAGATCAGAAAGGCCTACGGCGGCCGCGCTCCGAAGGTTCTCGACCCGTTCTCGGGGGGAGGTGCCATTCCCCTTGAAGCCATGCGCCTGGGTTGCGAAGCCACCGCAGTGGACATCAACCCGGTCGCCTGGTTCATTCTGAAATGCACCCTCGAGTATCCGCAGAGGTTGGCCGGAAAAACGTACCCGTTGCCTGATTTCATCCTCAGCGACGAGGAATTCATGAATTCCTTCTACAAGGCACATCCGCACCTCGTCGGTCGGACCAAACCCACCAAGAGACAACTGAAGGAGCAGGCCGGATTTCTTCCGGGGTTGGGGCCCCACCGGGAGGACAATACCCGGGTTCCCAAGGCCGACCTTGCCTGGCACGTCCGTGCCTGGGGCCGCTGGGTGCTCGACCGGGCCCGCCGCGATCTGGCAAGATTCTACCCCACCTATGCAGATTTCGAGGCACTTGACCAGATAAACCCCAAGCCATTCGAGAAGCGACCCATGCAACTGGTGCCGCTCGCGGATGACGGCACCTATGATGTGAAGGCTCTCAACAAGGATTTCAGCGAGGACTACCTTGCGGACAGGAGAAACCCCCGATGGGTTGCCAAGCCGACCGTGGCCTACCTCTGGGCACGGACTGTTACATGCAAGAACTGCCGGGCCACGCTCCCGCTCCTCAAGACACGCTGGCTCTGCAAAAAGGACCACAAGCGGGTCCTCCTGGCAATGGAACCAAATGCGCAGGGAACCGGCGTCCTCTTCAGCATCGAGACCAATGTGCCACCAAAGGGAGGTAATGCCGCCCAGAAGCGGGAACACGACAAGCGCATTTCCGCCGGAACCATGTCGCGATCCGGTGCGAAATGCCCCTGTTGCGGCACGATCATGACCATGGAAGACATCAGGCTGGAGGGAAAGGCCGGCCGCCTCGATGCGATCATGACCGCCGTGGTTGTTGACGGGCAGGACCGCAAGGGATACCGTCTGCCGACGAAGCACGAGATCCAAATGGCCGCAGCAGCCGAAAAGTCGCTTGGCGATGTATTCTCCCAGATCCCCTTCGGGTTGCCGGATGAACCGACTCCTAAGGCAGGGATTGGAGCAAGTCGGGCCTTCTCTGTAGATGGTTACGGTTTCGACCAATGGAAAAAACTCTTCACATCACGGCAACTTCTTGCTCTTGGGACCTTCGTGAAGTGGGTACGGGCCTCCCGCCAAAACATGGGTGAATTTTCCTACACCCAGTCATGGCGTGCTGGAATCTGCGCATGCTTGGCAATCGTGAACGACAGGCTTGCTGATTCTGGTTCCACGATTTGCCATTGGCAAATCGGAAATGAATTCAATGTGAATACCTTCCAACGATTTGCACTTCCAATGTCGTGGGATTTTTCAGAAGTTGACTACTGTGCTGGTGCCAGCGGAAGTTTTGATAACGCCCTGGATTGGATATGTCGCTACCTTCAACATGGTCTTGAGGCAGGGAACACGGCGGAGACGCCCGAAGTGATTCAGAGAAGTGCAACCGAAGCCGTGGGCGAATACTATGATGCCATCGTGACGGACCCACCTTACTATGACGCAATTCCATATTCTGACTGCATGGATTTCTTCTACGTTTGGCTTCGGCGAACATTACATGGGTTGTCACCAGAGTTTGACCAAGCGTTCTCCAGCCAGTTGTCGCCAAAGTGGGACCACGAGAAGCAGGATGGCGAATTGATTGACGATGCGGGTCGCCATGGCGGGGACAGAGTTAAATCAAAGCAAGCGTATGAAGACGGGATGGCTCGAGTTTTCCTTTCATGCCATACTGGTTTGAAAATTGAGGGTCGATTGATTGTTGTTTTCGCACACAAGCACCCGGATGCCTGGGAAACGCTCGTTTCCGCTATGATTCGGGCTGGCTTTGTGGTCGATGGTTCTTGGCCAATCATGACGGAGCGCGTAGCTCGCACACGTTCATTGACCTCCGCCGCTCTTTCCTCGTCGGTTTGGCTTGTCTGCAAGAAGCGGCCGGAGATGGCGCGGCCGGGGTGGGATAATCAGGTTTTGGAGGACATGCGGACGAACATCCGGGGAAAGCTCC
>CAYRYU010000133.1:0-17554 GCA_964428355.1 uncultured bacterium | reverse complement strand
CCCGTTACCGGGAGCCGGGGAAAACCATCTGGCGGAAGGGCGGAGAATTCTACTCCATGGGTTCGCTATCGTTGAAATCGAAGGGACTCTTTCCCAAACCCTTTACGGTGACCGGAATGAGGGGAGTGACCTTGATTATGTTGGCGCGTGGAAGTGGGGCAGCCGCGGAGGCATTCTGCTTGGGTTCGCTCCGAGTCGCCAGGAAGGATGAAATTCCGTCGGCGTTACCACAGAGATGGATGATCTCTGCGTTGGAAAGCTTGTGATAGGTTTCCTCGTCAAGGATTTTCGCCACGGTAGCAGCATCTGCCGGGTTCTTCTTGACGAAATCTCGCAGGAAGGTTTTGAGACTGCGCCAGGGGACGTTCGAACCCTTGAAGGAATTGTAGACCTTCTCCAGACCGCCGGAGGTCTCCTTGGCGAGCCTGAACATGATGATGGCGTTGATGCCTTCGACACGGGTAAGGTCCATTCCTGTCAGGTCGGTGGGAGCGACGGTCTTGTATTTCCCCTTGGATTCTTCGATCATGATCGACTTGCAGGCGTTCTTGGTATACCTTTCCTTGGCCTCCGAATCGATCATCTGGTTGAACTCGGCCCACCCTTCGACGAATGAGACCCGGGATTTCGTCAGCTCGTTGCAGTAATGGCTACCATCAGGGCCATAGGGTTTCCAGATTTCGGAGATCGTCGAATCGAGGGTGTGGGCGAACTCGTGAACGAAGGTGGACTGGGCATTGGCTTCGGATCCGCTGTAATTGTAGTGCTGTGAGTTGAACTGGATCATGAACCCGCTCGAGTAGGGCCAGAAATCCTTTTCGACATTGGGGTATTTCTTGGTGTCATCGAAACCCGTGGTATCGGACAGGATCACCTTGACCTTGTTCCGGGTCGAAAGGGCCATCCGGGCTTTGATCGCTTCGGACTTCGAATGCCTGTATGTTGCGAGAAGGGCCTTCTGACCGTTCGTCAGCTTGCTCTCGTCATCCTTTGCCCCCATAAGTTCGAGCAGGTGCGCTTCATCGCGGACCTTGACGCGCTGGACCTTGTAGGCGATGTTCTTGTCTTCACCAGAGTACCAGGTCTTCTCACCTTCCCCGGGAAAAAAGTTGCGGGTGACTCCCTTTTCCCAGAGGCTCTTGGCACCGTTCCAGACAGTCTTGGCGAAAGTCTTGGTCTTCTCCCACCACCCTTGTGGATCGGGATTGTTGATCTGGACGACGTCTTCGATCTTCTGATAGTAGAACTCGAATTCGGTCTCCTTTGCCCACACCTGGGACGTGAGACAAGTCATCAACAGCGTCACCACCAACAAAATCCGAAGTTTGCAGTCCATGCTTCCCCCTCCTGACTTCATTTGGAAGTCCTGGCGTTTCAAGGTTTTACCCGGAAAAAGACCGCGTCGGTCTGGGTCGCGATCTCGGCCATGTTCTTCTCGACGATCTCGAGCATGCGCTTTCTTTCTGGTTCATAGGGATACTTCGTGGTATCGGAAAACTCCTGTTCCAGCACCCGGTAATCAGGAAAGTAGACCAGCCGCAAACGAACCCAGGTCCCGCTTCCGTCGGATTTCCCGGGGCCCGGGGAAACTGAGAGCAGGTAGTCCTTTTTCTTTCCGGTTCCAAGTTCCGAAATCTCTTCTCCGGCGGGATTCACGACAAGGTCTGGCGAGGTTTCGAAGAATACCTTGAGATCGGTCAAGGTACCCACCCTCGGTTCCACGGTTCCGTTCAGCTCGAACTTTCCCTCGGAAGTGACCTTCGAACCCTCGGAAGGAGTCAGGGAAAGGGCAACGCTCTGGGGAAATGAGTAGGAGAAATCGGTCGCCATAGAGAAGGGCGGCCGGACCAATGCGGAAAGGAGAAGGATTCCTGAAAGAAGGGCGAAACGAGTCATCTGTTGCTCCATGGAATGAGATTGTTTTCTAATTATACTGATTTTTTCCGAAAAAGTTGCTTCCGGGATCCTTTTTCCCTTAGGAACTCTTATCAACGGGAGGTGTACCGCCAAGAATTGCCGGGAAAACGGATTTTCGCCTTGATGAAACCCAATGGGGGGGCTATCATGACTCCAGAAGGAGAAATTCGACATGCCATTTGATCCCCAATTCAAGGGAACCGGGTTCGAGCCCCCGGAAAAAGGTGAACTTTGGGAAAAATCTCTCGAACGCACCCCGGCGGTGGTTCGGGACTATATCGCACGCCTCCAGAGGCGCATCCTCGAACTGGAAGAGGAACTCTCCAATCGGCCGGAGGGCATTGCAGTCCGTGTAAACAGCAATCTTCCCGATTGCATTTTTTCAACCAACGGCAAATCCGGGGGGATTCCCACGGTCGATCAGAAAATGATCGATTCCCTTTGCAAGCGCTACCGGATACGACGGTTGGGGACATTCGGGAACGAGGTCAACGAAAAAGCCGAGAACAAGATACTGATAGTTTTCGTCGAGTTCGAACCTAATGTCGATCAGGGGAAGATCAACTGGCCCGACCTGGGAGAAGAGCTCCAGACGCTTTTCCGACGCCCGGTGAACGTCCGTCTTTTCTAAAAGTCCCCCCGAAAGAGCTCTTTTTCACAATATACCGAGATCACCAAGCTATTGAAGGCCTCCCAAAGCCAGGAGAACTGTTTTCTTTTCCACCAGGCGATCAGTGTTCTGGGGAACCTGTTTTGATTCGGTTCGGTGCTGGTTTTTGGCTTGGCCCTGCAGGAATTTCGGCAACCTTTTCCCGTTCGCATGGAAAATCCCCTCTTCTCCTGGGGAAATTCCCGATTTCGAAGGGATGTACAAACGGCATCGGAATTGCATATACCCCCGACAACGAGTTCGAAAGAAAAAAGGTTGGCGGGAGTGTGAAGATGAAAAGAATCAGCGGACTGAAAATTCTGGGAGTGGCTCTTCTGGCCGTCATTTTTGGAAGCGCGGTCTGGGCGGGGACGATCCAGCTCATGAGCGCGAACCAGCTCCCCAAGAAAGTACTCGTTGTCTGCACTTCTGGGACGGCTTCAATGGTGAAGGGTCTTTTTTCCGTCATCCGGAACATCCATGAGGTGGACGGGCTGGCCGGGGCTGAAGCTTTCAAGCTTCACGTGATCGATGGAACCGGCGCCCTGAAATCCCCCGACAAGCGCGCGAAGTTCTTTGACGCACCAACCGAAGTGGTTGAAGGCCTCGTCGAGGTCAATCCCGAGCTCAGCACCAATGACATCTGGATGCAGGACTTCGGCGAATTCTGCACCTACTCGGAAAATGGGAAGGCCTCCCTCGCGGTTTTCGACTCCGGGCGCGGCCGTGGTCTTGCCGGGTTCCCCCAGTGGTTCGCCAAGAACTGGAATCTGAATCTCCAGGCCAATCCCAGCCGCCAGCTTTCGGGTGGCGATTACGGCGGAAACATCGAGGTCACTCCTGAGAATATCTTCTATCATGGTGACACGATGACTTCCGAATGCCGTGAGTATTTCCTTCAGAACGGGTACCAAGACCGCGAGATCCAGCTTGCAACCAAATGGCTGGCTGTCGGCCATATCGACGAATACCTCACCATCATCCCCACCAAGACTTCCCCCTGCGGCTACTCGATCGTCCGTTGCGATCCCTGGTATGCCATGGAGCTGGTCCAGGGAGCCTCTCCCGAGGATTTCGCGGGGATGCCCGAACCCTTCAAGAGTTTCATGCCCCGCCTCCAGGCCGCACTCAAAGATGCCGACAAGTGCCGTGGAAGCAAGGAAGAGGAGTTCATCAAGCTCAACCGGAAAATCGGTGAAATCATCGAGGAAAACACCGGCAAGTTCATCTCCGAGATCCGCCGCATCACTGGAAAAGAAGACCTGGAAATCCCGGTGGTGGCCTGGCCCACCCTCTTCAAGGGCGAGAATCCCGACAAACCCAGCCGCTGCGTAGCCTACACCCCCGGCGTCGTGAACCACCTGATCCTTCGCGACAACCTCATCGTTCCCGACCCGTTCTTCCCCCCCTTCCGGAAGATGGTCGAAGCCCGTTTCCGGAGCCAGGGAAACCGTGTCCACTTCCTGGATGATCTGGCCTACCACAACCTGATGGGCGAAGTCCACTGCGGAACCAACGTCCAGCGTGACCCCGAGCGCGTGTTCATCACTCCGCAGGCCGCCGCTGCCGTCACCGCTCTGAGGGCCAACTTCTCCAAGCTTCACAGGGACGCCTTCGCCACCGAATGACCTTATGAGATCCTCTCGAGGAAAGGACAGGACAGATGAGAATACCGCGTAACCCACTCCGACCAGTTCTCGGGATGATCCTCTGCATCCTTGCCCTTTCAGGTTCCGTGGTTTTCGCAGCCCCCTCGGCCCCCCAGGCCGAATGGGGGTTTCTCGTCTATATGAATGCCGACAACGACCTGGACCCGTTCAGCGTCAAGGACCTCGCGGAAATCGAGGCGGTCAAGGCGAAACCCTGGCTTACCACCATCGTTCTGGTCGATCACGCCACAGAAACCGCCGCACTCTTGTCGATAAAAGACGGAAACCGCTCCCTGATCAGGGAAGTCCCCGAGCCCGACATGGGTGACGTGAAAACCCTCGTATCCTTCGTCCGGGAAGCCGTCGAGACCGCTCCGGCCAAGCATTATGCCCTGGTAATCTGGAACCACGGGCGCGGCTGGAAGGGCCCCGCAGAGGAAGTCCAGGGACGGGGAATCTCTTTCGACGATCAGAGCGGCCACCATATCACGACGAACCAGTTGGCCGACGGTCTTGCGGAAATCCGGAAGGAACTCGGCCGGAAAATCGATATCCTGGCATTCGACGCATGCAACATGCAGATGGCCGAGGTCGCCTGCGCCGTCCATCAGGGGTGCAACTTCATCGTCGGGTCCGAGGAGATCGTCCCGATGGGTGGACAGCCGTATGAACGCATCCTGGGTTCCCTCGTGAAAGGAGCCACTCCGGCCCAGTTCGCGGGTTCCTGGGTCCAGGCCTTCAACAGTTTCTATTCCGCCCCTGACCAGAAGGATGCTCCACGTACCACCTTGTCCGCCATCGATGCCGCCGGGATTCCCGACCTGCTCGACGGGGTAACGGGTCTTGCCAAAGCGATGATGTCGGGAAGCTGGAACGAAGAAATCAAGGATGCCCTTTTCCAGGTCCAGAAGTTCCATATCCGTGAGAACATCGACCTTGGACATTTCGCTTCAATCCTCAAATCCCGGATCAAAGAGGAAGGCATCCAGACCGCCTGTCAGAAACTCGAGGAGATTCTTGCCCGCGTCATTCCGGCAAGCGGGAACACCGGGGGCCACATGTTGAACGCCCGGGGAATCGCCATCTACTTCCCCGTCTCCGCCTACAGCTTTTCGAAACAGTATTCCCAGCTCCAGTTCGCGAAAAGCACCCTCTGGGATGAAATGCTGTTCGACTTCTACAAGAAGATCACCGGCCCTTCCGTGGCTGCTGACTTGAAAGCGAACACTGTCCGGAGCTTGGCGGAATTGGTCCGGAATCAGGACCGGCTTCTTCCCGAATTGAAGAAGGATGCCCTAGACCGCGCGAGGTTCTTGATCCGGCATGACCAGGGAATTTCCCCAGAAGTCCGGAAGGAAGCCTCCGACCTTCTTGATACCCTCAAGGATACAGCGGGGGACTGAGAGCTTTTCCTCACAGCGTTCTTTTGCCAGGTCACTGACCAGATGAGGGGTCTTCTCCCCCGCCGGGCTTCCATGCGTGCAAAGATGGGCTTGAATCGGGAATTGCATATCCTTGGCTGGATATCTTCATCAATACCGGTTCAGGAGGAAACGACCCCAAGGCCGCCTGCTTCTTGCCGAGGGGTCCTGAGGTCGTATATCCCGAAGATCCTGATTGAAGAAGGGGAGGGGGGTCCGGGTCAGAATTCCTGGGCCTTGCCGTTGGTCACCGAATTTGCCGTCGAGCCGGAATCACTGGTCGGGGTTTGAGGGATTTCCTTCTTCGCAGATTCGATGTAAGTGGTGCTGATCTGACTTGCGAGGGTTGGTTCCTGCCAACCCTTTTCCGGACCGGACCATTCCTTGATCTTGATCTCGGAAAGGGCAACGAGGTGGGTATAGATCTCCTGTGCCTTTTTCGTATTCCCCATTTTCTTCTGGCACTCTGCCGCTTTGAAGTAGTTTTCGATGGCTTCCTTTCCATCCTCTTTCCTAGAATTGGCGCTTCTGCTGTCGTCCTTCAACCTGTTCTCAGCTTCGATCGCTCTTTCCATGTAAATTTTGGCGGCTTCTTCATTCTTGCCTTCCTTGGACAACTTTTCGGGGTCATCGCAACCGACAAGGAATTGGAGACTCATAACAACTCCGAGGAGCAGGTACCACTTGAAGGAGCGATTCGAAACTGCGGATAACTTCATGATTCCTCCTTTTGCTTCATTGGATTGTACATATCTCTTGTCCTGAAATCCGGGTCGGTTACATTATCGGGGTAGAAATTCCCATTCACGAGGTTTGGATTATACTCCCCTTTCGCACGATGCGTTTTGGGCGAGCGGGGGAATGCCCCCCCACATCGGAGAAAAGCATCCAAAGCGGTTTATGGAAGCAATTCTTTGCGTGCGATTTCTGGGATGTTGACTTTTCGATCGTTCTGACCGGATTTTCGGCAATCCGGTTCAACACGTTCGCGGAGTGGAAGAAAGATCCGGATTTTCCTCCTCGGGGTGGGCGCGTGGTGATGGACCCTCAAAAAGGTTTAGTGGGGTTGCAGAAAAGTTGCACTGGCACCGGATTTGCACTTCCCTCCGCAACTTGGAGAGAATCCAAACAAGGGGTGGAAGAGATGAAAAGAATCGGTGGGTGGCACTTTCTGGCCGTGTTCCTTCTGGCATTGACTTTTGGAAACTCCCTCTGGGCCGGCACTATCCGTTTGATGAGCAGCAATCAGCTCCCCAAGAAAGTCCTGGTAGTCAATACTCCTGGAACGGAATCCTTCGTGAAAGGGCTGTTTTTCGTCATCCGGAACATTCATGATGTGGACGGGCTGGTCGGGGCCGATTCCTTCAAACTCCATGTGGTCGATTCGACAGGTTCCCTGAGAACCCCCGAGAGACGGGCCCGTTTCTTCGACGCCCCATCCGGGATCGTGGAAAATCTCGTCGAGGTCAATCCCGCCCTCGAGACCGGAGATATCTGGATGCAGGATTTTGGGGAGTTTTGCACCTATTCCGAAGGGGAAAAAGCTTCCCTGGCCATTTTCGACTCCGGTCGGGGCCGTGGTCTCGAGGGGTTCCCCAAGTGGTTCGCCGACAACTGGGGCTTGAATTTCCAGACGAACCCCAACAAGGCCGGCACCTGCGGTGATTACGGCGGAAACATCGAGGTTACTCCGGAGAACATTTTCTACCATGGCGATACCATGACGGAGAAGTGCCGGAGGTACTTCCTCGAAAACGGCTATCAAGACCGGGAGATCGAGTTGGCGACCAAATGGCTGGCGGTGGGTCACATCGATGAGTATCTCACGATCATCCCCACCAGGAGTTCACCTTGCGGATACTCGATCGTCCGCTCCGATCCCTGGAATGCCCTGGAGTTGGTCAAAGGCGCCTCCCCCGAAGATTTTGCCAAGATGCCCCAGCCCTTCAGGAGTTTCCTTCCCAAGGTCCAGGCGGCCCTCAAGAAAATGGAAGGAGCGCATGTGGAGGGGGACAGAGGGTTCCTCCAGAAGATCATCGACTTTCTCAAGGGTAATTCCGGCGGTTCGCCTATCACATGGGAGGAGATGCAGTTCATCCAACTCAACATGAAGATCGGCGAGATCATCGAGGAGAACACCGGCCGGTTCATTTCCGGGATCCGCCGGATCACCGGAAAAGAGGACCTGGAAATCCCCGTCATGGCATGGCCCAACCTCTTCAAGGGGGAGAACCCGGAGAATCCCACCAGTTGTGTCGCCTATACTCCCGGCGTCGTAAACCACCTCATCCTGCGCGATCACCTGATCGTTCCAGACCCGTTCTTCCCCCCCTTCCGGAAGATCGTGGAAGCCAGGTTCCGCAGTCAGGGCAACCGGGTGCACTTCCTTGACGATCTCGCCTACCACAACCTGATGGGCGAAGTCCACTGCGGAACCAACGTCCAGCGTGACCCAGAGCGCGTGTTCATCACTCCGCAGGCCGCTGCTGCCGTCTCCGCTCTCAGGGCGAACTTCTCCAAGCTTCACCGGGATACCTTCGCCACCGAATGATCTTTGGGAAACCTCTCGAGGAAAGGACAGGACAGGTGAGAATGCCTCGCAACCCACTCGGCCCCCCAGGCGGGCTGGGAGGACTCGTCTGCATGAACGCCGACAACGACCTGGATCAGTTTGGCATCATGGGCTCGGTTTGGGAAGTCCAGGGCCGGGGGGAATCTCCCCGGAAATCAGGAAGAGAGCCTCCAAGCTTCTCGACTCCCTCAGGTCGGACGGCCTTTGATTTCCTGGCCCGGAGTTGATTCGGCAACCGGGACAACAGAAGAAACCCGTTTGTTGTTGAACCGAAGGGTGGTAGAATACCCCCGGAGGGTGGACGGTTCCCCCTCGGCGACTTCAACTCACAAGGAGGTTCTCCATGAAAGCGAGAACGGGTTATTTCGTAGCAGGAATTCTTCTGCTTGCGGGTCTTTTTTCTTATGTGGGGGTGTCCTTCGGACTTGACAGACCTCAACAGAACGCAAGCATCACTGGGGTATCCACGATCACCCTTGGCACGGTATCCAATAACAGTTTCCTGGTCAGCTGGACGGTAAACCGCAATGCAACGGGATATGACCTGTACCGGTCGATCTCGACGACCTCTACTCCCCAATTCGGTTCCACTCCGGCCTTTTCCGGGTCGGTCACGAAATATTCGCAGACTTTCACCAAGGCCGATTCAGGAAAATACTACTCGTACAAAGTCCGCGGCTGGTCCAGGACATCGACAGGGGTCAAGGGCTATTCCCAATACTCCGCGGTTGTTACCAAAAAGATTCCCTGACCGACGTTTCCCCCAAGACCTCCCTCCCATCAGGAAGGGAGGTTTTTTTTGTGGCAAAAGTGTTTCGACCTGGATGTGGAGGTGGTATGGTTCTGAATTCGCTCATTCGCCTGGAAGGGAGCCGGACGAATTCCCCCTTTTTCCAGATCAGGGCCGCTTTTCCCCGCCGGAAATCTTTCCGTCTGTTATAATCCATCTTTAGGGGGATTCCCATGGAAAAGAAGTTCAAACACTGGATGAGGGCTTCCAGAACCCGTATCCGGCCTGGATCCCAGTTTCCGGGCCGGATTCTCCGGAAAGGCACGGGGAAAGGTTTATTCCAGGAGAAACCGGAGCAGATCTTCCAGACCACGGTGGATGCGATCCATGACTGGATCCACATCATCGATTCCGAACGCCGCTTGATCTACATGAACGCCCCGTTCTGGAAGGTTGCCCGAGAGCTCGGCCTTTCTCCCCAAATCATTGGTCAGAAGGTCTCGAGAGCTTTTCCGTTCCTTCCCCGCAAGGTTGAAAAGGAAACGAACCAGGTATTCCGGACCGGGCGGCCGTTGGTCACCCGAGAAATCACCAACGTTGGAAGCCGGCCATTCTACACCGAGACCACGAAACTTCCGGTAATCGAGAAAGGTCGCGTGGTGCGCATGGTGACCGTGGTCCGGGACATCACCGAAAGCAGGTTGGCGGAAGAGTCTCTCCGAAAGAGCGAAGAAAAGTTCCGGGATCTTTTCAACCATGCCAATGACGCCATCCTGCTCCACACAACCGATGGAAGGATCCTGAGCGCAAACCGTGTTGCCTGCGAACGGTGGGGGTATTCTCTCGAGGAGCTCATGAAGCTGACTCCTCGCGATATCGATACCCCGGATGAGGCGGAAAATGTTCCCGAGAGGATCAGGAAGACCCTGGAGACCGAGGGATTCGTCTTCCAGACCACGCACAGGAGGAAGGACGGAACTCCCATCCCGACCGAAGTCAGCACCCGCCGAATCATGTGGGATGGGGAAACCGCGATTCTGAGTGTCGCACGGGACATCACCGACCGTAAGCGGGAGGAGTCCGAACGGCAACGTCTGGAAAGCAAGATCAGACAGACACAGAAGCTTGAAAGTCTGGGGGTCCTCGCAGGAGGAATCGCCCACGACTTCAACAATCTCCTGACGGTCATCCTTGGAAATGCCGACCTGGCTTTGCTGAGCATTCCGGAGTCCTCACAGGCGAGGCCCAAGATCGAAACGATCATCAATGTCTCGCGCCGTGCGGCCGAACTCTGCAACCAGATGCTGACATACTCTGGAAAAAGCCCGTTGATCCTGAAGGCGATCGACCTTTCCCTGGTTGTCGAGGAGATCGGACGGATGATCTCGGTTTCCATTTCCAAGAAGGCCGTTGTCGAATACCGCCTGGCAAAAGGTCTTCCCCCAATGGGTGGGGATGTCACGCAGATCCGGCAGGTCATCATGAACCTGATCATCAATGCTTCCGAAGCCATCGGGAGCCAGAACGGCACCATCACCATAACAACCGGCTGCGTTGGGGGAACCCCGGCAGCGGCAGGGGGGTTCCCACTCCCGGAGGAGCTGGGAAACGGCAGGTTTTTGTTCCTCGAGGTCTCGGATTCGGGCCAGGGAATGGACGAAGCGACGCTCGAGAAGATCTACGATCCGTTCTTCACCACCAAATTCACGGGACGGGGCCTGGGTCTGACGGCAACCCTCGGAATTGTCCGAGGCCATCGTGGGATGATAAAGGTAACGAGCGAACCGGGGCGCGGCTCCTGCTTCAGGGTTTTCTTTCCCGTTGCGGAGGGAGTCTCAGGGAAGGAGCCCTCAAGGGCTGCGCCATCCTGGCTTTTCGGGCACATTCGCCCCACCGTGGGACTCGAGGCAGCACCGCAGGCTCGGGAAGAAAAGTCGAAGGAGGTTGGAGCCATCCTCGTCGCCGATGATGAGGAGGATGTCCGCGACACGTGCCGTCGAATGCTCGAAAGCCTGGGTTATGACGTTCTGCTCGCGGCCGACGGGAAATCCGCCCTGGACCAGTTTCAGCAGCACCAAAGCAGGATCCGGTGCATCCTCCTGGATTTGACGATGCCCAATCTCGATGGCGAGGAGACTTTTCGCGAACTTATCAAGATCGATCCACAGGTACGTGTCGTTTTAATGAGTGGCTATTCCGAATCGAGTACCATCAGCCAATTTTCCCCAAAGTGCCTGGCTGGTTTCCTGAAAAAGCCATACCAGATAGAAGATCTGGGTTCCATGGTGAAAAAGGCCATCGGAGAGGGGTGAATCCCCATGGTGGGATCTGATTGGGGAATAATCCGGACGAATCGATTCACCCGGTCTTCACGATCGGAACATCTCCAATAGAGACGACCCGAGAAGCAGAATGTTTATTATCGTGAGCACCCCGACGCAAAACCAGGAGAGGATGCTCAACCATCGGGGGTTGGCATACTCACCCAAAAGTGATTTGTCATCACCGAGTTTGACCAGGAAATAAAGAAACGGTGGAAGAATCAGTCCTTGTGCCACCTGGGAGATCCGCATCACGGAAAGGTAAAGGAAGCTGATTCCCGGGATCAGGACCAGGGCTGCCCCCGAGATCAGGAGGGTGGAGAAGATCCAGTAGAAGAGCGGGGCTTCCTCGTATGTTTTGTTCATTCCACGTTCCCAACCCATTCCCTCGCAGATTGCGAAAGCGGTGGACAACGGAAGGACCGCGGCTCCGAAGATCGAGGCGTTGAAGAGACCGAAGGCGAAGAGATATCCCGCGTATTGGCCCGCCAGGGGGACGAGTGCCCTCCCGATGTCGCCAATAGATTCGACCGGGACCTTCCCGCTGGGGTGGAAATGGAGTGTGACGGCGCACGCGACGATTATGAAGAAGGATATCACGTCAGTGGTGGAGCATCCCAGAATCACGTCCCACTTCGCGGTCCGGTAGCTCTTGAGGGTGATCCCCTTTTCGATCAGGGTGGATTGGAGATAGAACTGCATCCATGGAGTGATCGTGGTTCCTATGAGTCCGATCATGGTGAAGAAGTATCCCGCGTCGAACCGCCAGACCGGCACCACCAGAGCCTTCATGGCGGCCCCCCAGTCGGGATGGGCCATGTAGGCCGAGATGGGATAGGCGAGGTAGAAGACGATCGAGACTAGGAAGAACTTCTCGATCTTCATGTAGTCGTATTCCGTGATCAGCTTCCAGAGCCCGAAAGTCATGAGGGGGATCAGGATGTACTTCAGCAGCTGGAAATTTTCCCCGAACCCGAGGGCGGCTCCCAGGATGTCGATCGAGCTTGCGATTCCAGAAAACTCGCTCAGGACGGTTCCATAATTCGCAAGGAAAACCGCCAGCAGCATCCAGAAGGTTATCTTGACCCCAAACCGCTCGCGAAGCAGATCGGCAAGCCCCTGTCCGGTCGCCGCACCGAGTCGGGCACTCATCTCCATGGTGATGATCAGCAGAATCGTGACGGGAATGAGGGTCCAGAGGAGATCGAATCCGTAGAGGGCTCCGGCCAGGGAATAGGTCGCGATCCCGCCGGAATCGTTGTCCACCGTGGCAGTGATGAGCCCTGGCCCGAGTACCGCGAGGAGCATCATGAGCCGGACGCGGGCACGTTTGAAGATATTCGGCATTATCTGTTTTCCCGCCCGTCAGCTCGTGATGGCCCGACGTTTCCACATCTTGGGCATGTGGTCGAGAAGCAGGTCGATCACGTCATCGACGGTGACGACCCCGAGGATTTCCCCACTCTTTCCCGTGACGGGGAGGGCAAGAAGGTCATACTTCGAAATCAGCGTTGCAACCTCCTCCTGGGGTGTCTCGGGGGTGACCTGGATGACCTTGTCGTTCATGATCGTGAGAACGCTGACATTGGGGTCCGCCACGAGAAGGTTCCGGATCGAAACGACCCCTTTCAGGTGGTCGTGATGGTCGACCACGTAAAGATAGTAGATGATCTCGAGGTCGACCGCCACGAGACGGAGGTGGGAAAAGGCATCCTTGACCGTGAACTCCTCGAAGATGGTTGCGAAGCCGGTGCTCATAAGACCGCCCGCGGTGTTCTCCTCATGCTTCAGCAGTTCGCGGACATCGCTCGCCTCTTCGCCATCCATGTGGGAGAGGATCTCGTTCGCCTTCTTCTGGTCGAGATCCTGGAGGATGTCGACGGCTTCGTCGGGTTCCATCTCCTCGAGGATGTCGGATGCCCTTTCCGGCGAGAGTTGCCCTATCAGCTGGACCTGGGTCTCGCTTTCGGCTTCGGCGAGGGTCTCCGCCGCAGTCTCCGTATCGAGGCTTCGGATGATGGAAAGGCCTTCCTGAACGCTCAGATCGTCGAGGATGTCGGCCAGATCGGCAGGATGTAGATCCTTGATTTTCTGGGAGGAAACCGTCAGCCGCAGGTGCGAAAAGTTGGTCGGGATGCTCTCGACGATGTCCCAGCCGATGATCTCATTCTTTACCGGGAACTTGAATCGCTCCAGGACCGGGCAAACGAAGTTCTCGAACCCCAGCCGTCTCATAAGACCACGGAATCCGATATCGACTCCCACCAGCCTGAGGTCGCCCTTGACCTCGACGATCTCGAGGTCGTTGACCCTGACCACCCTGGCGTCCGAGGTGTCGACGATCTGCTTGTCCCAAATCGAACGGGCCATGACCTGGTCGGGGATCCCGCCCACCTTGGGAAGCTCGGAAAGCTGGACCATGAGCTTCAGGTTTCCCCGCCCAAAGTTCTGAAACTGGTCTCTTCGCGCAAGATACCGGTCTTCACCCTCACCCTGGATGACGGCCTGACCGAGGCGAGGAAACTTGTCTCCCAGAGCGAGTGTGAAGTCCGCTATCTTCCCCGCTTTTGCGGACGAGGGGTCACCAACCCAAGAGCCGATCAGATCAGCCAGAAAAAACCGCTGCTCGATTTCCTTCGGGGTGGTCATACCCGGCTCCGATGCGTGGCGCTGCTGTCAAGACATTTACGAATCATATCGCGAGCCTCGAACAAATTCCACACCTTTTCATTGCGCCAGGAAATTTGTTGGAGGCAGGGACCTCGGAAGGGTTGTCACCCCTGCATCGTGTCGCCATCTTCGCACCACGCTTTGCCCAGATCAGAATCGCGGAAAAGCTGATCTCCAGGGAGTCCCGATCGATGCAAGGGATGGAAGCGGAAACACCGCTCTCCATCTCGCAGCAAGAGTCGGAAACGATCCGTTGATCGAGTTCCTTCTGTGCAAGGGGGCGCTCCCCGAGATCAGGAACGGTGACTTTCTGCACCTATGGAATGAAATGTCGTATGACGAATTTTAATTCGTGAATTCTACTTGACGTTTATGGCTTTTCGTGCTAGATTTCGTCTGATACCTGACCGGCAAGGATGGAGGGCCACTCTTGACACCCTCGCGAATCACGGAAAACCGCCAGCAATGGACATTCTTGACCAACCATGCGCATGTCCTGCTTTGCGTCGTCCGGTCCCCCACAATATTGATCCGCGATCTGGCCACCCAGATCGGGATCACCGAACGTGGCGTCCAGCGCATCATTGCGGACCTCCAGGGAAGCGGCTATCTCACCACCGAGCGGAAGGGCCGGCGAAACCGGTATTCGGTCAGAACCGACCTCGCCCTGCGTCACCCGCTCGAACGGCGGAAATCCGTCGCCGCCCTGATCGAGCTTCTTCTCGAATCATCCCCCGGATCCGGGCTCCGGGCAACGGCTTCCGCCCCAAGACGGCTTCCCCCGAAGAGCTCCCGCCCGGTATCCTCCGGCTCCGATGGAGGAGAACGGCGGGAATCGCCTTCCGATCAGTTCACCCGCTCGAACTTCGAATGATGGAAATGAAGGCTTCGCGCCTATAAAGAAAGGAATCCCACTCCATGACAGCCAAAAGTGTGAAGATCTATTACACCCATACCGACGAGGCCCCCGCGCTGGCGACAGTTTCGCTCCTGCCGATCATCCAGAGCTTCAGCGCCCCGGCGGGAATCGAGTTCGAACGCAGGGACATCTCCCTTGCCGGACGCATCCTCGCCAACTTCCCCGAGCAGCTCACGCCCGAACAGCGGAAGAGCGACGACCTCGCTTTCCTGGGAGACCTTGCCAATACTCCGGAAGCGAACATCGTCAAGCTTCCCAACATCAGCGCATCGGTCCCCCAGCTGACCGCGGCGATCAAGGAGCTCCAGTCCCACGGGTACAAGGTTCCCGATTTCCCGGTCGAACCCAAGACCGACGCCGAGAAGGAGATCAAGGCCCGCTATGCGAAAATCCTTGGGAGTGCGGTCAACCCCGTCCTCCGGGAAGGGAATTCGGACCGCCGGGTGGCGGCTCCGGTGAAGGACTACGCTCGCAAGAACCCCCATTCCATGGGAGCCTGGACCCGGGATTCGAAATGCCATGTCGCCCACATGACCAGTGAAGATTTCTTCGGAAGCGAGAAATCGGCGGTTGCGGAAAGGGCCTGCACCGTAAAGATCGTCTTCACCGGGAAAGACGGGAAGGAGACCATCCTCAAGGACAAACTATCCCTCCAGAAGGACGAAGTGATCGACGGAGCACGAATGAGCCGGAAGGCTCTTCGGGAGTTCATCGCGGAGCAGGTTTCCGATGCAAAGGCCAAGGGAGTCCTTTTCTCTGTGCACCTGAAAGCAACCATGATGAAGGTTTCGGACCCCATCATGTTCGGGCATTTCGTGAGCGTGTTCTTCAAGGACGTCTACGAGAAGCATGCGGAGACCTTCAGGACCCTGGGAATCAATCCCAACAACGGGTTGGGTGAGCTCTTCGAGAAGATCAAGGAGGTTCCGGAGGAAAAGCGGAAGGAGATCGAGCAGGACATCGAGAATGTCTACGACTCGCATCCCCAGCTGGCGATGGTCAACTCCGAAAAGAGAATCACCAACCTGCACGTTCCCAGCGACGTCATCATCGACGCCTCCATGCCGGCCGCGATAAGGGCCGGCGGAAAAATGTACGACAAGGCCGGCAAGCTCCAGGACATGAAAGCCGTCATCCCCGACCGATGTTACGCCGGAATATACAAGGCCACGATCGAGTTTTGCAAAGAGAACGGGGCGTTCGATCCGCGAAAGATGGGGAGCGTCTCGAACATCGGCCTGATGGCCCAGAAGGCCGAGGAATACGGATCCCACGACAAGACTTTCGAGATCCAGGGTGATGGGACCGTCCGGGTGATCGACGATTCAGGGAAGGTCCTGATCGAGCACTCCGTCGAGAAAGGCGACATCTGGCGCGGCTGCCAGACCCGCGATCTCCCGATCAGGGATTGGGTGAAACTTGCCGTCCAACGCGCCAGGATCACCAATACTCCAGCCTACTTCTGGCTCGACAAGGAGAGGGCACACGACAGCGTCATGATCGAGAAGGTCCAGCGGTATCTGAAGGACCACGATACCAAGGGCCTCGACATCCAGATACTCGGAACGCGCGAAGCCATCCTCGAGAGCATGAAGCGTGTCCGGGAGGGGAAAGACACGATCTCGGTCACGGGAAACGTTTTGCGCGACTACCTCACCGACCTCTTCCCCATCCTTGAACTTGGAACCAGCGCCAAGATGCTTTCGATCGTCCCCCTGCTCAACGGCGGCGGGCTTTACGAGACCGGGGCGGGCGGTTCCGCCCCCAAACACGTCCAGCAGTTCGTGGATGAGGGCCACCTGAGATGGGATTCCCTGGGTGAATTCCTTGCATTGGGAGTTTCACTGGAGGATTACGGCCGCCGAAACCAGAACCCCCAGGCGGAGGTTCTTGCCAAAGCTCTGAACGACGCCATCGGAAAGCTTCTCGACGAGAACATCGCTCCCGCCCGTGACCCCGCGAGCGGCATCGACAACCGCGGAACCCATGTCCACCTCGCCCGGCGCTGGGCCGAGGCCATGGCTTCCCAGAACGACGACAAGGGGCTGAAAACCCGCTTCGAGGCTCTGGCAAAGGACCTGTCGGGACGGCACGACGCCATCCTGGCGGAGATCGACGCCACCCGCGGGAAGCCCGTCGACATCGGCGGTTACTACCAACCGGATGTTTCCAAGGTCACAAAGGCAATGCGCCCCAGCAAGACCTTCAACGCGATCCTGGAGGAGTTCTCCCGCTCCTGACGATGAAATGAGCGTCCCCTGAAGGGGGGCGGGATCCTCGCGATTCGCGAGCAGGGGAGTCTGTTTCCCGCTCGTGATTCCCGAGGGATCCGCCCCCCTTTTCCATTCCGATCCGGGCTTCCCGAATTTCGGGATGGAAGGGGCCTGGAAGCGACAACAGGGAAGCAATCCCGATTCTTTTCCTAGGTCCTCCCAGGCAGTCGGGGATCACTCCCATAAAAAGGAGAGTCACGTATGCCAAGTTCTTTGGCAAGGCTTGAAACACTCTCCCAGCGCGCGCTACCGCAGTTTGAGTGTATTCCAACCCCAGTTGATGGTTGCCCATTGTAAAGAACCACGGGAAGGGGAAAACCGTTTTCAAACCACAATAGTCTTCCGGTTTTTGCGGCCCTACCGGGAGTCGGGCCCCCGTCTTCGGGTCTTTTTTTTCAGTATGCTTCATACTGACTATTGATTTTTTGGTTAA
>CAYRYU010000132.1:0-17703 GCA_964428355.1 uncultured bacterium | reverse complement strand
ACCGCAGGATGCGGCAGTGTCGGGCCAGGGCCACGGATGGCCCGTCCTTGGCCCGACGGGCGCAGTCCTTGGGGGCAGTAGATCTCTTGCGGTTCCCCCTTAGTGCGATCCTCTTCCAGGGCCTTCTCATTGCAATCGCCTGCCTTGTTGCCATGCTTGCCGCACGCCACCTGCGCCGCCACCTCCTGGAACCACTGATGGAACTGGCAGCCGCCTTCACCCGGGTCAGGGAAGGGGACTACCAGGTTTCCGTAACCGCACGATGCCACGACGAGCTGGGCGCTTTGGCTGGCCGCTTCAACGGCATGGTTGACGGTCTTCGGCAGAAGGCAGCCATGACCTCCTTCCTTCGCCCCGAGTTGATCCGCCAGACGACCGCAAGGCCGGTCGTTCGGGTTGGGCGGGAACGCCTCGCAATAATGTTCGCGGGAATGCGGGGTTTCCGCTCCCTCGAAGCGGACCTTTCCCCTGAAGCGGCCATGGCTCTGATGAACGACTTTCACCGTTGCTGTCAGGAAGTCATCCAAAGGCATGGGGGCGAAGTGGACAAATTCATCGGGGATACGACGATGGCGGTTTTTCCCGTCGCGCCCGCCGCCGTTCCCCTTTCTCCGGTCGCAGGGGCCTCTCCGGGGGGAGCCGGTGGGGCTCCTGTTTTCAGGGCAGCGTGCGAGCTGAATGTCAGGCTGGAGCGCTGGAGGAGCGACCGCCTGAGGTCGGGAAGCCCCGCACCGGAGTTCGGAATCGGTTTCGCACAGGGTCCGGTGGTGGCGGGCCACATCGGTTCTGTCAAGAAACGGATGGACTTCACCGTCATCGGGGACACCGTAAATCTCGCGGCCCGCCTGGAGAAGCTTGCAGGTTCCGGTGAATTTCCCGCCGTCCTGGGGACGAGCGATCTGGAACCTTCCGTTCCCCCGGGTTTCCGGATCCGGGAGCTCCCGCTCCGTTCTGTTCGCGGCCGCACAGGCAGCGCCCGCATCTTCACGGTGGAAAGAGCCGCGGAAAGCAGGGAACCATCGCGATGAGCGGGCCGGACTCCGGAGAGAGGGGTTTTCCTTCTTCCTCCGCACGCAACTCCCGCGGGGCCTGGATCCTTGCCGTGGTCGTCCTCCTCTGCGCTCTGGAATGGTTCTTTCTCGACGCCCTGGAAGGTGATCTGGAGGGCATCTCCGCCTCCGGTTCGGCTCACGAGACGGAATTCCTCCTTCCTCTCCTTCACGACCGGCTCTCCCCCTACATCCTGGCCCGGGAAGTACTCCTGGACCTCCTCTCGGGGGTAAGCGCCATCGATGATTGTTCGGCGCGAATTCTTTCCGAGCGGATCCACCTCACCTTCGGGGCGTCCGCTTCCTACGGGCTCTGGTCCCCCCATGGGCTCCTCGCCCAAAGGAACCTGAGCGATCAGGAACTGGAGGACCTCGAGTTCCTCGGCAGTTTCCGCAACTTCCGGATCCCCTTCACGCCCGCCGCCAATCAGAACCAACGCCTTCGCCTGGCCCGGCTGTTCGGCAACTCGATCGGCTCAAACGTCGGGTTCAGCGTGGTCCCCCTCGCCCGGGTTATCTTCCGTGGACAGGAATTCATGGCATTGTCCGCAAGCTTCTGGCCAGACAGGTTCTCTTCCCCCCTGATAAAAAACCTCCAACTGATCGAACAGGGGAAGGATTTCAGAGGTCATCTGGCGGTCCTCGTCCCCATGGATTTCTTCTCACGACCCGAGTGGTTCCTCGAGAACCTGGGACGAAACCGAACCGGGTTCTCTTTCTGCAGCTGGGCGGGTGACCCGGCTGCGCTCGAAGGTGTCGCCTCCCTTCCCCGCTCTCTTCGGCAGGCACTTCTGCAAGCCGCTTCCACGGAAAAGGGCGGGGAGGTGGTGACCAATGACGGCGGGGCGGCTTTCGTCATCCCCCCGGGAGCTCCCCAACAAATAGTGGTGTTCTGGAAACCCTTCTCCCATGCCGCACGTCTGGCAAGGTCTCCGGCGGGGGTCGCCATCGGAACCACCTTCCTCCTCCTGGGACTCGCCTTCCTTGCCCGCCAACTCCGTCCGGCCCGGCCATGGAACGTTTCAATGACCCGCAAGTTCGTCCTGCTCGGCTTGCTCGCCTGCCTCGGACCCACCCTCGGGCTGATCTGGACCCTGATAGCGGGTCACCGTTGGGAGGGAAACGCTGCAGCAATAACCGGTTTCCAGGCCATGGAGGGTCAAATCCAGCAGTTGGAGAACCAGGGCCGTCAGCAACAAGGAGACCGGGTTGCCTTCCTAAAACAGGTGTTCTCAAACCCTCTCTGGACGTCGGGCCCACCCCCAGCCTCCTATCTGGAATCCCTCGATCCGGACTTCCGGTCGCGCGGAATCGACCGGCTGTTCCTCATTTTCCCCGACAGCCCGACCCGGGTCATCCGCGTAAGGAATCCCCTCCGGGGTCTGGAGGACCGCACCCTTCAGATGGAGCGCCTGATGTCGGGATTCCTGGACAGTCTTACCCGAAGCCTGCGAATGAGCCGGGGAGAGTTCGGGAAGGGAGAAAAGGCCCGGCACCTGGTTACGAACGATCTTCTCATCGAAGCGATCCGAACGTCGGTCGATCCAGCCAACCTCATCCGCATAATCCTCAAACCGGACCAGATCCAGGGGTTTCAGATCCTGCATGAGGGAACCTGGGCGGTGTTCCACCGATTTCCCGCCCGGGGCGTCTCCAGCACCCTGGCCGTTCTCACGACGTTCAGCCGCCGGTCGATCGAGGCGGGGACGATGACGGATTGGGTCCAGAACTCCCCGAAGCTGGACGACGGCCGTCCCAGTCTTGCTCTCATGTCGGCTTTGTATTTCAGCCGTTTCGAGATCTTCCCCAACTGGACCGAATTCCACCCCGGCCTTCAGGAGATCCTCCACCGGCTCGCGGCAGAGGGGGGGCGGATCCGCGGCACGGTCCTGCTGGACGGGACACCCCATCTGTTCCTCGCCAGGCCGGTCCGGGACCTCGAATTCGTCGCCCTTGCCCTGCGCCCCGATCCCCGCTACTGGAGCTGGAGCAGGAACCTGGGATCCGTCCTGTTCGCACTCGCATTCCCGTTGGCGATCATGGGCATCATGGCGATCGCCTTTTCCAGGTTCTTTCTCGGCCCGGTTCGGGCGTTGGAAACCGGGGTCCGGATGCTCGACGAGAAGGGCGAAACGAGCCGTCTGCCGATCCTGGCCACCGACGAAATCGGTGACCTTTGCCGGTCCTTCAACAGGATGGCGGACGGCCTCCGGGAGAAGGAGTTCCTGGCCCGTTTCCTGTCGGATCTTGCGATGAAGGCTATTGCCGCTGGGGAGGAACCTCGGGCGACCCGGGTCGACGCCTCCATCCTGGCTGCCGACATCCGCGGCTTCACGACGATGTCGGAGGAGAAACCTCCGGAAGAGATAGTCAACATGCTCAACTCCTACCTGACGCGCATGGAGGAGATAATCGAACGGAACGGGGGGATCATCGACAAGTTCATCGGGGACGCAATCCTGGCACTTTTTCTCCCGGTGCATGGGAAGCCCCCTGCGCCTGAAAGGGCGGTCACTGCAGGGTGGGAGATGCTGGCGGAGGTCCGGGCGTTCGGTGATGAGCGCGAGGCAAGGGGTGAATTCCCCATCAGGATAGGAGTCGGCATCGGGACCGGCCCGACTCTTCTTGGGGCCATCGGAGCGGGAAAAGAGCGTCAGGACTTTACCGTCACGGGCCCGACGGTGAACCTCGCCCTGTCCATGGAGAAATCGACCAAGAAAGCCCCCGGTCCGGGATTCGTCGTCTGCCCGACCACTTTTGGGGCCCTTGGCGAGGCATGGGAGGTCGTCCCTTCGAACCCAGCCGGGCTTCCCGGATGGGCGATCCTTCGGAAACGGATTGCCGAGGGCAGGTAAGGAACAAGGCAGGGGGAGTCATGTGGAAGGCGGGGAAAAAGAGTGAAAGAAAATCCCCTTAACCTGCGGGGTCGGTTCAGGGGACATCGAAGAGGCGGTCGAGCTTGCGGGTCGAGAAGTAGGGAATGAAGCCTTCCAGCGCGACCTTGTTCCGGATCAGCTGCATTCGGGCCTGGCGTCTCGTGTAATCCAGCACCCCGATGAACTTCCCGGTCCGGCGAAGCCTTCGGAGCGCGGAAATCTTTGCCTTTCTCCAGCTTTCGGCGGGGTCCTGGTCCATCCAGGTTTCGAACAGCCCTTCCTGGGTCATTCCATCGAAACCGCTCCGGATCTCGGGGAAATCGAAAAGCTCGTGACTGTTCTGGAGCAGCATCGCAAGCCCGGATCTCGAAGCGCGAAAGGTCCTGACCAGTTCCGAGAGGAGGTGGGCCATCTTCGCTTCTTTCCCGGGGTCTTCGGGAAACGACTCCCAGGCATCGACGACGTCGAAAAGAATGCCGTCGAAACCCTTCCCGAGAATCTCCAACCCATAGTCGGTCAGGATCTTCCTCCAGCGTTCGTCCCAGTAGGAAACCCGGTAATTCCCGGGCCAATGAGGGTTCTCCCTGATCACGAGATCTTTGAAACCGGGCTTGCTGGCGTAGGCCCGGTAGTCCTCTCCCTCACCCACTGAAAGATATGCGATGACCATCTTTCCGCTTTCCCGGATCGACTGAACGTCTCGATAGGAGTAGAAATCGGGTTCGACGACAATCATGTCGGCGGCATTCTTTCTGATCGCCGAAACCGCGACCTTCTGGTACACGCAGGCCCAGCTGAACACACGGTCAGCCAGGGAGCCCGAATCCACAATCGGTTGGGATTCCGAGGGGGTTGCCGCGGGAAAACCCGCTTCCGACACCGTCACGGCACCCGCGGAAATGAAAAAGAGGGCGGCCAGCCACAGGAAGCCGAAACTTTCCTGGAATCTTCCTTCGCTCATCGGTAATACCCATCCTTTCGAAGTTTCCGGCCGTACATTTCTACCACAGTCGGGATTGCCGTGAACGTCGAATTTGACGAAATCCCCATCTTTTGCTATACTGGCCGAATCTACTTCATTATTCGGAGGATGTACCATGGCTGCATGTCCCAAACATCGCCCGTCCAAGATGAGCATTCGTAAGCGGCGGACGCATCACAAGTTGATCACCCAGGCATTGGTCAAATGCCCGCAGTGCTTCGAGACCAAGCTCGCCCATCGGGTTTGCCCCGGCTGCGGTTACTACAACAAGAAGGTCAAGGTTCTGGACGTCCAGAAAGACTGATCCGGAGGGAATCCCCATTTGACGATGAAGATCGCCATCGATGTCATGGGGGGGGATTTTGCCCCGAAGGAGCTCATTCTTGGTGCCCGGCTGTACCGGGAAAAGGGTGGATCAGCGGGTTTGGTTCTTGTCGGGAAAGAAGCCGCCATCCGTGAGCACCTTCCCGAACTCCCCACCGGGTTCGAGATCGTGGATACCCCGGAATTCGTCGAGATGGGGGAAGCCCCGGCTTCCGCGCTGCGTAAAAAGAAGAACACCTCGATTGCCGTTTGCGCGAGGCTGGTAAAGGAAGGAAAAGCCCAGGGTTTCCTTTCCGCCGGCAGCACGGGAGCGCAGATGGCTGCTTCCCTGATGGAAATCGGCCGCATTGCCGGGGTCGAAAGGCCCGCCGTTTCGGTCCTTCTTCCGACCCAGGGAGAAAACGGAGTCCTGATACTCGATGTCGGGGCAAACGTCGATTGCAAGCCTTTGAACCTCGTCCAGTTCGCCTTGATGGGCTCATCCTACTTTGAGAAGATGTGCGGAGTGAAAGATCCGCGGGTTGGTCTTCTCAACATCGGCTCCGAAGCCGGGAAGGGAAACGACCTGGCCAAGGCGGCATTCGAGCTTCTCGAGAAAGCCCCCCTGAACTTCGTCGGAAACGTCGAAGCCGACCACATGTTCGAAGGGCACGCTCACGTCGTTGTCGCCGACGGATTCATCGGGAACGTCCTGCTGAAAGCCAGTGAAGGCGTTTCCGAGCTCGTCATGAACGGCGTCAAGCAGGCGATCGCGAAAGCCGGGCTTCCCAAGGACGTTTCCGAAAAGCTCTATTCCGGGCTGAAAAGGTACCGGGTCGATTCCCCCGAATACAGCGGGGCCCCCCTCCTTGGAATCGCCGGGCCGACAATCGTCTGCCACGGGAAGTCCCGGGGTCCCGTTATCGCGAACGCCATCGACCTATCAGCGCGATATTCCGGCCTGGACGTCATCGGGTTGATTGGCCGACGACTCGCCAAGGATACACCTCCCCAAACATCGGGAAAGTGATTTCCCCATGTTTCCTCCCCTCCAAGCCGGTTCCAGGCAGTCCGCCTTTCGTCGGGTTTTTCCCGCCGGAGCGGAAGGAATCCGTGCTCAGTGTTCCGATCGGCATCCCAGGGGATTCCGGCTCCGCGGAAACCCTTGCCGGACGAAGGAACCCAACCTGACTGAAAAAAGGACATTGATGAAATGAACGCACTAGTATTCCCCGGCCAGGGCTCCCAGAAAATCGGGATGGCCAAGGCCATGGTCGATGCCTTCCCGTGGGCTTCCGAAATGGCCCGATCCGCGGACAAAATCCTGGGACGTCCCCTCTCGAAGCTTTGTTTTGAAGGGCCGGAGGACCAGCTGAAGGAAACGATCAACACCCAGCCGGCAATATTCCTTGCCTCGGCCATTCTAGCCGAGGGCCTGAAACGTGAGGGATTCGAATTCCATGGCGCTGCGGGCCACAGCCTGGGCGAGTATTCCGCTCTCTTCGCGGCGGGTGCGGCGGGCTTCGAGGACCTGATCCGGCTTGTGGATGTCCGCGCGAGGGCAATGGAGCAGGCATGCCCCTCCGGAACCGGTGCCATGGCTGCGGTGATGATGCTTGCCCGGGATGTCCTCGAATCCGTTTGTTCCGAGGCTTCTGAGCTGGGCCCCTGTGTGGTTGCCAACTACAACTGCCCCGGCCAGCTCGTCATTTCGGGAGCCCGCGCCGCGGTCGAAAAGGCCTGTTCCCTTGCCAACGAGAAGGGGGCGAAACGCGTCGTCCCCCTGGAAGTTTCCGGGCCATTCCATTCCCCCCTCATGGGTGCGGCTCGCGACAGGCTTTCCAAAGCCCTCGATGAGCTTCCCTTGGGTGACGCAAAGGTCCCGGTCTATTCCAACATCGACGGGGCGCCCTCGAAGTCCGGAACAACGTTGAAAAAAAAGCTCCTCGACCAGATGACGGGCTCAGTCCGCTGGGAAGACGGCATCCAGCGGATGTACCAGGACGGATTCCGCTTGTTCGTCGAGCTGGGACCCGGGAAGGTCGTCACCGGACTGATACGGAAGATAGTCCCCGAAGCCCGGACCGCATTCGGTCAAGACCCTGAATCCCTCAGGGCACTTCTCGGACAATCTGCCGCGGGACGCTGACCGCAACATCCTGCCAGTTTGACTTGACTTTGGACACGAATCCGGTAGAATACTGCCCTTCCCCAAAACGGGAACTCCAACCCGGAGGAAAAAATGAATAGCAGTCCAGTCGATTCCGTCCGTCCCCCTGAAACCAGGAAGGTTGCCCTGATCACCGGTTCGGGCCGCGGGATCGGTCTCGAGATCGCCAGGGCTTTCGGCAGCGAAGGTTATTCCGTGGTGCTCTCGGATATCAATGCCGAAACGCTGGAAAGCGCAAGGAAAACCCTTGCCGAATCCGGGATGAAGGTTGCCGCCTTCGTAGGGAACGTTTCCCGGGGTGACGAAGCGGAGAAACTGGTCGAGCAGACCGTTTCGACCTTCGGGGGCCTGGATGTGCTCGTAAACAATGCCGGGATCACCCGTGATGGCCTTGTAATGCGGATGACCGATGAGGCATGGGATCAGGTAATGTCCGTCAATCTTCGCGGAACCTTCCTGATGAGCCGGGCGGCGGTTAAGGTGATGTTGAAAGCCCGTAAGGGAACGATCATCAGCATCGCATCCGTGATCGGGCTCATGGGAAACGCGGGCCAGGCGAACTATGCCGCCAGCAAAGCCGGAATCATCGCCTTCACGAAAAGCCTCGCGAAGGAGTTCGGGAAGCGCGGGATCACGGCCAATGCCATTGCCCCCGGTTTCATCAAATCGGAAATGACCGATGTCCTTCCGGACAAGGTCAAGGAACAGATGCTCGAGCAGATTCCCCTTTCCCGCTTCGGTCTGCCGTCCGACGTTGCCAACATCGCGACCTTTCTTGCCTCCGAAAAAGCCGCATACATCACCGGGCAGGTGATAACGGTGGACGGCGGAATGGTCATGTATTAGAATGCGATTCAACCAATAACCAAACAGGAGGACCCACATGAGCAACTATTTCGAAGAGATCAAAAGAATCGTCGTCGACAAGCTTCAGGTGGATGAGAAACAGGTCACTCTCGAAGCCAGTTTCATCGAAGATCTCGGCGCCGACAGCCTCGATACCGTTGAACTCGTTATGGACCTGGAAGAACATTTCCAGATCGAAATCCCCGACGAGGACGCCGAAAAGCTCAAGACCGTGAAGGACGCCGTAGACTACATCACCAAGAAGAAGGGCTGACACGGTCGTTTCATCGGCGGGGTTTTCCCGCCGCCCCCGGGACGGGCTCCGGATTCGCCGACGGGTGCTGCAGGAGGGATTCCCAACATCGGGAACCCCTGAAGGGAGTGTTCTGAAAGGGTGAAAATCCTTCCCAGGCTGGTCATCGGAAAACTCCGTCCGCGATTTCCGCTCATCCAGGGTGGAATGGCAATCCGGGTTTCGACCGGAAAGCTTGCGGGAACGGTTGCCAGAAACGGCGGGATCGGTCTGATCGCCGGTTCCGGGATGGCACCCGACGAGGTCCGTAACGAGATCCGGATAGCCCGAAGCATTGCCCAGGGCGGGATCGTCGGGGTGAACACGCTCGTTGCCGCTTCGCAATTCCTTACGGTGATGCGGACGGCGGTGGACGAGGGAATCGACCTTCTGGTCGCAGGGGCGGGTTTTTCCCGTGACCTTCTGGCTCTTGGAGCATCCTCGGGAGTCCCGATCGTCCCGGTCGTTTCGACTGCAAGGCTCGCCGTCCTGGCTGAATCCCTCGGGGCTTCCGCCGTCATAGTCGAGGGGAAAGAGGCCGGTGGACACCTCGGAACGACCAAATCCTCGAGGGTCCTTTACCCCCTGGTAAAGGAAGCGGTCAAGATCCCCGTCATCATCGCAGGAGGCGTCGTTACACGTGAGGACCTCATCGAGGTTTTGAACATGCACGTCGACGGAGTCCAGGTAGGCACGAGGTTCGCCGCCAGCTGGGAATCCAACGCGAGCGAACGCTTCAAGAAAAGATATCTCGAGGCCAGGCAGGGCGATGTTTTCAAGATCCACAGCCCGGTCGGACTTCCCGGAAACGCTTTGTCCACCCCCTTTTCGGATCGCATTGCCAAGGGACTTCACGAGGTAGACACCCCTTGTGACGGTTGTCTGAAGAGATGCTCGAGAAGCTTCTGCATCGTCAGGGCACTCGAGAATGCAAAGAACGGCAACCTCGAGGAAGGCTTGGTATTCGCCGGAGAAGACGTCTACAAGATCAAGGAGATCCTCTCCGTCGAGGAGATCTTCCATAGTTTCTTCGACGGGCTCGAGCCCCGCGAAGGCTGATCAGTCGCGGTCTCCGGGAGTCAACCCCGGGGTGCGGCAGACCGAAAGGAGCTGATTCCAGATGAAACGGGTTTTCGTTACAGGCGCGGGAGCCGTCACCCCGATTGGTCTTGGAACGGACGAATTTTCCGCCGGCCTCAAAGCCGGGAAATCCGGAGTCAGGACCATCACGGGCTTCGACCCCTCCCGCCACACCGCCAAGATTGCGGCGGAGATCATCAACTTCGATCCCGCCCCCTATATCCCCAAAAAGGAGATCAGGCGGCATGACCGTTATTCCCAGTTCGCCATGGCGGCATCGGAGATGGCCATCAAGCAGGCGGGAATCGCTCCGGGAAGCTTCGACCCGTTCCGGGTTGGGGTTCTGATTTCGACCGGCATCGGAGGGATCCACACCTTCGAAACCGAGCACGAGGTAATCCAGAAGTCAGGCCCAGGAAGAACCAGCCCGCTTCTCGTCCCGATGATGATCTGCAACATCGCTGCCGGCTGTCTTTCGATTGCCCATGGCTTCAAGGGGCCCAATTATTGTGTGGTTTCAGCCTGTGCCTCCGGCCTGCACGGGATGGGGGAAGCTTTCCTGAAGATCGAATCGGGGGTGTGCGACATCATGGTCTGCGGCGGGGCCGAATCGGCCATCACCCCCATGACCGTCGCGGGGTTCGCCCAGATGAAGGCCCTTTCCACCCGGAACGATGACCCCGAGCGTGCCAGCCGCCCCTTTGACAAGGACCGGGATGGGTTCGTCATGGGCGAGGGTGCAGGAATCCTGGTTTTCGAATCGGAGGAGAGCATGAACAGGCGAGGCGCGAAACCCCTCGCCGAGGTCATCGGTTACGGGGCTTCCGCGGACGCCTACCACCTCACCGCCCCCGATCCGGAGGGAGAGGGTGCCGCCCGGGCGATGAACATGGCCCTCGACTGGCGGAAAACCACCAAGGAGTCGGTGAACTACGTCAACGCGCACGGGACTTCGACCCCCATCGGGGACCCAATCGAAACCCTTGCAATCAAAAAGGTCTTCGGAGACCATTCCCGAAAATTGGCGGTCAATTCGACGAAATCCATGATCGGTCACCTACTCGGAGCAGCTGGAGCGGTAGGGGCAGTGGCCACAGTTCTCCAGATCCAGGGCGGGTTCATACACCCCACGATCAACCATTTTTCCCCCGGCGAAGGGTGCGACCTGGATTACGTTCCCCAGACATCGAGGGAAATCCGGATCGACACCGCTCTGGTCAACTCGTTCGGGTTCGGAGGCCAGAACGCGTCGGTCGTTTTCCGCAACGTCTGATTTGGGTAAATCCATTCCGGCCGGGGAAAACCCGGCCGTTTTCGTTGGAATTGCATTCCATTTTCCACATGGGTATAATGAGAGCAGAAACGCCCACAGTTGATACAGGAGAGGCTCAGATGGAAATTCTAAGGGTCGCATCATCATCCAATCCAAAGTCCGTAGCGGGAGCAATTGCAGCAGTTCTCGAACATGACAGCAAGGTTGAACTTCTGGCAGTGGGTGCGGGAGCGGTCAACCAGGCAGTCAAGGCAATAGCAGTCACGAGAGGATACGTTGCTCCCAAGGGAATCGAACTCATCACGCTAATCGCATTCGCCAAAATTGAGATCGACGGCAACGAAAAGACAGCCATCAAATTCCTCGTCGAGGCCCGCTAGGCCCGAAGCGGATTTCCCGCAAGGGTTGCCGGGACATCCGGTCCTGGGGATCGGAATCCTGGCCCTTCTCTTTTTCTGCGTTTCGGTCTGCTTTTGTGCGGAAGAGATTACCGAGGTCAACCCCGGGAAGATCAAGCAGCTCCAGAAACGCCTTCAACTCGACCCCGAGGACCGTGAAGCCCTCCTCCTCCTCGGGCTCGAATATACCCTGCAGAAGCAGACCGCCAAAGCCGTCGAAACCTACTTCGCCCTTCTCAAGATCGATCCCCACAATTTCCATGCATACAACAACCTCGGGATTTTGTACAAGAAGAATGGCCAGTACAAGGAATGCCTCTTCTGTTACGAACAGGCGCAGAAGATCAACCCAGGCTCCTACTGGGTTCCCTACAACATGGGCTTGTGCTTCGAGGCGATGGGACGTATGCAGGAAGCGAGGGAGGCCTACGGGAAGGCACTGTCCCTGAACCCCGATTTCGCGCAGGCACTGGACCGGCTTCGCGAGCTATCCCCCGGATCGGGAGGAAATGCCCCTCTCCCCAAGCCGCCCGGTGCGCAGATTCTCGTTGCCGACTCACCCGAGGGCGGCCCAAAAGCCGTCTCAGGTTCACCTGGGAAACCCGACGGTGGAGATTCGAAGCCCGCCGCCCCTCCCGGTGAGGCCGGAAAAAAACCTGAAAAGGGTTCCACCCCCTCCGCTCCTACACCTTCGGGCAAAACGGAAAAGGTTCCCGGGAAGGAGGAGAAACCGGAGAAGAAGCCCGCGGAAATGATCCACACTCTCCGGACGGGTCCCGGTGCGACCCTCTTCAACCAGGCGCTGGATGCCCTCGAGAAGGAGGAGCTCCCCAAGGCGATCGAACTGTACGTCCGGTGCGTGATGACAGAGCGCGAATTCCTTTCCGAACCCGAAAACGGCTTGATCCAGAAAGCTCTCGAACTCCTGGGGGACCGCCCCAACGTCATGGGCGACGGTCTTTTCTATCGAGGTTACCTGACCTCGATCATTGGCGACCTGGAGAAGGCTTCGGTGGACCTCCAGGCTTACCTCACCCAGGGAGAAGGCGGGAAAACCCCCGTTTTCGCCGAGGACGCAAAGGTCATCATCGAGAAGTACGAGAAACAGAAGGCTGCAGCGGAGGCTTCCAAGGCTGCGGCCGCTTCCCAGAGCGCACTCGCCGTCCTTCCACCGCCCACCTCGGATGCCTCCGGGGCTTTCTCTCCGCGCCAGGACGATTTCTTCATCAAGAAGATGACGATCGACGAGATCCTCACCGAGGCAAACCGCCTGGCCCGTGAAAGCCGGACTCTCGATGCGATAGCGGTCCTCAAGGTGGGGCTGGACAAGGAGCCTGACAACGTCCAGGCTCTGATGGCCATGGCCAACGCATACATCGACCTCATGCTCCTCAAGGGAGACACGGAAGCCGGCAAAATGGCTCGGGACATTTTTCAGAGAGTGATCCGGGCGGCTCCCCCCGGTTCCAAGGAAGCCGGGATAGCCGAAAGCATGGTGAAGGAGCTCAACACCAGATACAAGTGAAACCCTCCGGAGGGGAGGGGGTCACCAGCGGATGGTGTAACCCACCTGGATTCGTGCGTCCCATCCGTATTCCCTGTAAGTCCGAAGGTTCTTGGCGATCGCCAGTTCGAGAACCGAGAACGGGGTGGGGGAAAGACGGACACCCCCGATCAGGTCGAGGCTGTCCCTGTCGTCACCGCCCTGCACTTCGCCTGCCAGTTCCCCGATCAGAGTGGCATGGATGCTGGCCTCGTAACTCATCGCAAGGCGGTAGATGAAGCGGTTGTCGCGGCTCTCCGAGTTGAGGATTGTCCCGAGTTCGAGGTTTCCAACGGCATTGTCGGTTTCCTGAGTGGTCACGCAGCCGAAAATCTTCAACTCGTCTTCCTTCTTTGCGTTTGCGGGAAGCATGGTATCAGGATTCCCCGTGGTCACGTAGGCGACGGCTCCGTAGGCGAACCGATAGTAACTCCGATCGGGAAGATAGGTCGCCTTCCAGCCGAGCTTGGCATTGCCGATCCCCTGGTTGCTCGTGGAAAGCGTGTTGTAGGTTCTGGGGGCCGTCAGTTCCCACCGGTGAATCGGTAGGGTGACCGCCCACTCGGCCCATTCCCCGATGTAGTTGAGCTTGAAAGCCAGCGTGTTGACCGAACCCTTGTCATCCGCCTTGTATGCATACCCACGACGGGAGCTCAGTTCGTAGAACTCCAGGTGCCCGCCGAAGAACATCCGCTTCGGCTTCAGCCGGTCCGCCGTCTCGGAAACGAAATACCCGCACAGACCATCTTCGTTGAGGGCGTTTCTGGGGGTTTCGTTGAGAAAGACCCTTCCCTTTCGTCCGGCCTTGTCGTCGGCAACGGAGTAGATCTCGTAATCAGCGTTTTCAGGAAGCTTCAGAACCTGGACCTTCCCCGCCGCAGTTCGCGGCATGGCCAGCGGCAGAAGCAGGAGAAGGAAGAACATGAGGATGGAAGGCCGGCAAGCCACCCTTGCCGCAGCTTCGGGGGCTGCCGAATCCTTTTGTGGAAGTGGCCCGTGCGTTGGAGGATGTCTCATGGTTTCATCCATTCAGTTGGTCCCTTTTCACTGCGTTTCCAGGAACTGCCGCAGGGTGCGGGCGTGCGGGAAAGGCGGCGAAAGGGCTTCGAGTTCGAGGAGCCGGGTCTTGGCCTCCTTCTTGTGGACGGAGGAGTTGCTGCTGAGATAGAGGATCACGTAGACCTGTGCCTGGTAGAACTTGTGTTCGCTCTTGTCCGGAGCAAGGTTCAGGACACTCCCGAACTCGGCAATCGCCTGTATCAACTTGTTCGAAAACAGGTAGACGATTCCGAGGTTGGAGTGGCCGTCCGGGTCGGTGGGATTGGTGTCCAGGACCCGCTTCCACCAGCCCTCGGATTTCGCGATGAAACTGTAATCCGGATCAAGCGAAATGGTCCCCCTGACTCCGCGCCACTGTTTGACAGCTTCCTTTCCCCTGCCCCCCAGCCAGTAGAGATGGCCGAGGGCCAGCCTGGGAAGGGGGTGCTCCGGATGT
This sequence comes from uncultured bacterium, assembly GCA_964428355.1. Classification (GTDB taxonomy): domain Bacteria; phylum Muiribacteriota; class Ozemobacteria; order Ozemobacterales; family Ozemobacteraceae; genus CAYRYU01. The sequence goes on along the minus strand of CAYRYU010000132.1, from coordinate 3,396 downwards.
CTGAGGGCGGCCTGGGCGAAGCTCTCGAATGCGTTCTTGAAGTTCCCCAGCAGGGTATGCAGGAAGCCAAGGTTCAGCAGAACATCGATGTTGTCGGGGGAGGCGGCTTTCCCCTTCTCGAACGCGGCAAGGGCTTCCCCCAGGAACCCCTTCTCCGCGGCGGCCAGCCCTTCCTTCAGGAAAGAATCTGCGGGATCGACCGGGCGGGCTTTCTCGATGTCATGGAGTTTGTACTTCGGGGTGATCTGTGGTGGTGGTTCGAACAACCCGCTCTTTTTCTTGTCCGATTCGAGTCTCTTGAGAACCCAGAGCTTCTCGTCGATTCCGGAGGTGCCGCGGTTCGCCAACCGTCGGGGACCGGAAACGGGCATTGCCCCCTTGTCCTCCAAGCGCTTCAGGATCCACATCTTCTCCTCCAGGGGAAGGACAACCGGACCTTTTTCGGCGGGAGGAACCGAGACATTTCCCTTGTCGATCTCCTGTCTTCCTTCCTTGCGGATGCGCCTCATTGTCTCCACCTCGAACTGTTTGGCATCCTCGACGGAAGGGGCCCTTGCGGGGGCGATCATCCTTGCAAGCTCGAACAGCCGGCGGCGGGCGTGCCGCCTGATCGAGGATTCCACGGGGGCTTTGGCATAGATCGTCTCGTATGCATCCCGGGCGGGCAGGAATCTGCCGAGCCTGATCCGGGCCATCCCGAGAAGCGCAAGGGCCTTGAAGTAGAGCGGCTTCAGGCGGACCGCGGCCAGGGCGTGGCTTTCGGCGGATTCGAACCGCTGTTCCTCGTAGGCAAGGAGCCCGAGATAGTAGCTGGGTTCGGGATCATCCGCCCGAAGCGCCTGGGCCGCCAGGAACGCGGGTTTGGCTTTTGCCCGGTCGAGAAGCCGGTACTGCATCTTCCCGATGTTGAGCTGGAGACCGTAATGATTCGGCCTGATCTTCAGTGCCTGGTCCCAGGCCCGAAGAGCCGGTTTGCTCAGGCCCCAACCGGCATACATCTCGCCAAGCTCATACCATGGTTCGAATCTCTCCGGAACGAGACGTTGGCACTCCAGGTAGATTTCCTTCGCGTGGTTCACCAGACCCTTGTCCTTGAACTCCCTCGCTTGCTTCAGGAGCTTCTCGATGGGCGCGGGGTGATTGATCCGGGGGATCGGAGTCTCGGTGTTCCTTTCATGGGCGAACTTCAGCCGGCTGTGCAGGTCGTCCACCACTTTCACGAGGATCTCTCCAGGGGGCAGCTTCTTCTTCAGATCGTCCAGGGTCAACAAGGCGTCCGGAACGTGTTTCAGTTTGGCCTGGGCAAGCGCCTTGAAGAGGGCTGCCTTGGGGTGGCCGGGCGAGGCGGCCAGCACCTGGTCGAAACAATCCAGCGCCGCCTGGAACGAACCCCCAAGGTAATTCGCCAGCCCGAGGTTGTACCGGGCCAGAAGATATGTCGGTTGGATCTCGAGAGCCTTCTTGAGCTCCGCGATCGCCTTGTCGATCTCGCCCATCTTGAAGTGAACCCATCCAAGGGTATGGTGGAACTCCGGACGCTTGTCATCTATCGAGAGTGCCAGCTGGGCCATCTCGAGCGCTTTGGGCAGGTTGATTCCCTTTAGTGCGAAAACGTAGGCAAGGTTGGCCAGCGACTGGGGCTCTCTCGGGTTCCGGGCGATTCCCCGTTTGAAAGAATCGATGGCATCATCGAATCTTCCCTGCTCCATGTAGCAATGCCCCAACATCGTGTGGATCTCGGAAAGCTCCGGGTACCGGATCATGAGGTGCTTGAGAACCCGGATTGCCTGAGGGATGTTATGTTTGTCGAGAAGGTCCTGGACTCCCTTCAGCTGGTAGAAGATGTCCCCGTAATGTTTTTGGGTAGTCCTGCCTCCGATCCCGGGCATGAACTTCACGAACTTGTCCATTTCAACCGTGGGGACGGGAGGTTTCTGGGTGTGGGTCCAGCTTCCGGAGTAGCTCCGCGTTGGCGCTGTCTGCGCCTCCATCAGGAACTTGATCGTCTTGATCGCTTGGGAGGCTTCCGGGCTGTTGGGGTTGGCTTCCCGGAGAACCTCCCTCATCTGGTTGATCCCTTCGATGTACTCGCCCCGACTGGCGAGGAAGATCGCGCGGGCGAACCTGGCCAGGACGAAATCGGGCTTGATCTCGAGCGCCTTCTCAATCGACCCCATCGCGGCTCCCACATCGTTCCGCTGGAACTCCGCGATGGCAAGACCATAGAGGGAGCGGGCGGCCTGGTTGGCCAACCCCTTCGCCACGAGTTCGGACTCGACGGCCTGGTCGGCCTTCCCTTCGTCAAGGAGCTTCTTGGCGCGGGCTTTTTCCTCCTTGAGGCGCGTTTCCCCCATGAAAATAGCCTGCTCGAAGTTGACCGCGGCCTGGTGCAGGATCCTTTTCCTCAGGTATGACTTCCCGAGCTGGTAGAAACCGTCAAGGTTCGTGGGATCGAGCTTTACGGACCTCTGGAGGGCTTCAATGGATTCATCGAGTTTCCCTTTCCGGGCGGTTAGGATTCCGTAGACGAATGTCGTCTGGGCAAGGGAATGCCTCAGCCCGGTGATTTTCCGTGCTGTGGCGAGGGCCTTGTCGTTGAGACTCGCCCCACGTTGTTCGATGAACACCCCGGTCAGCTCCTCGATCCGACGATCGGTGACTTCGATCAGCTGCCTGGTGTAGGTTTCCGCCTCTTCGTCCTTCTGGAGCTTGAAACTCAGCTCTGCGAGATGGAAAAGCGCCCGGGGGTGGTTCTTGTTCAGCTCGAGGCAGGACTTGAAGGCAACGTAGGCGTCAGCGTCCTTGTCCACCTTCTGAAGGCAGTAGCCCACCAGGTATCTGGTTTCGGCGTCCCCACCGAACGCCTTCATCGCCCCACGGAATTTTTCCAGGGCAGGCTGGAACTTCTTTTCACGCAACAAACCGGATCCTTCAGCGACGAGTTGTTCAGCGGTTTTTTTCCCGCTCTCGGCCGCCTTGGTGCGTTCCTGCTCCACCCTCTGGGCATTCTGCCTGTCCACCGACAGGATGATGATGTCGTGCGCCCGCATTTTCGCGGGGGAGTCGTTGGGAGCGGTTTTCAGAACCGAACGGGCGGTCTTGATCGCCCCGGTGTAGTCCCCGGCCTTGTATTGGGCTTCCATCTGGTTGATCTCGGCCAGGGAAGCCTTGTCGAGAGACGTGTCGACCGCTCCCAGAAGTCCGGCGGGGAGCCAAAGGAAAACCAGAAGAGCAGAAATGCGGAATATTTTGACCATACGCCGGAGAAGATATCGGCAGAATCGTTCCGCTCCTTGAGTTCCCCGACCAAGGGGACTCTCTGGAGAGGGTAAGCTCAGGAGGGGTCGTTTGCGAAGCGCCATCCGGGCTGCAAACGCCCACTTCCCGCATCGTGCG
>CAYRYU010000131.1:8886-17864 GCA_964428355.1 uncultured bacterium | reverse complement strand
GGGAAGGCAGAATGGATCGACGTACGAATCCAAAATTTCCATCAGGAGGGGAAAACGTGGCAAAGGTTGATCCTGGCCTCCAGTATCACATCAACATGAAGAAAGGTGACGTCGGCCGTTACGTCATTCTTCCGGGAGACCCGGGACGGGTCCCCAAGATTGCGGGCTTTTTCGATTCGGCGAAGGAGGTGACCTTCAACCGGGAGTACCGGACCTTCACGGGTCTCGTCGATGGAATCAAGGTATCCTGCACCTCGACCGGAATCGGCTGCCCTTCGACCGCAATCGCGGTGGAAGAGCTGATCAAACTCGGCGCGGACACCTTCATCCGGGTCGGAACGGGTGGTTCCCTCCAGAAGCATGTCGGTCTGGGCGACGTCTGCATCACGACCGCGGCCGTGCGCGAGGAGGGAACGACCCACCAGTATGTTCCACCCAGTTACCCCGCTGTCGCCGATCTGGACGTCACCATCGCTCTTCGCGAGGGGGCGAGAAGGCTTGGGCTCAAGCACCATTGTGGAATCGGCCACTGCAAGGACGCGTTCTTCATCGAAGGGGAAGAGGCGCTTCCGATAGCCGAAGAGAACAAGATGAAATGGAACGCCTGGTACAAATCCAACGTTCTTTCCACGTCCATGGAATCCGCCGCGCTCTTCGTCGTCTCATCGATCCGTCGGGTCCGGGCCGGCGAGGTCCTGGCAATTATAGGCCTGACATACGACGACGCGCCCATCGTGAAGAAAGTGGGGGTGGATGAAGCCATCAGGACAGCCATCGAAGCGATCAAGATCCTGGCCAAAGCCGATTTGGCGGCCAAAGCCGATTTGGCGGCGAAGGCCGACAAGGCGGCGAAATCTCCAAAGAAGAAGTAGAGTTTCTTCCCAGAAGCACCTGGAGTTCAAGGGTTCAGAACCTCTGCCTCCCCCTGAAAAGGGGGAGGTTTCGCTTTCGGTTCCCCGAATCAGGCGTCAAAAGAAGAAGCTTAGGCAAGTCCAAAATTATGTGAGATCTTCGTGTGGCGGTTTGTGTCAGCGGAAATCGATGTCTCCCGAACGCGCCTATTTTGGGGCAAGAATGGTCTGTCACATCAGGCGATGCGGCGTTTGATCATCACCTTGAACCTTCGATAATCAAAGGCCCTGGAGGAAATGAAGCAACCGATCATCTGGCTGACAAAGCTGTCGTTCGGCGAGGGTGAGCAGCAGTTGAAAACTGTCTCGGTATGCAGCAATCGTGCGGGAACTGGCGTGGAGCTGTTGCATCAGATAATCGACGAAGAATTGTTGCAAGAGAAACCCGAGGACTGGCTTCGGCGGGTCCTTTTTCAGGGTTGATAACCGGTGGCAAGGCATTCAAATCGTTGAGCAACTATCCCCATGAGCTCAGGGATCGCGGTCATGTACCAGTTGGTGTCGTTGATCTTGGCGGACGATGCCTTTCATTTGCCGGGAGACGGATCATCGAGGAGGACAGGGTTGATTCCCTTCATTACCCCGACCAGAATGGTCATCGTCAGTCCTCCTGCGAAGCCGTTGTTGTAGAGGTTCAGAAAGCCATGGATGCCGGCGATGTGCATGACCATCGGGAGGTGGAGCGCTCCGGCGACGAAACCGGCGAGAGGGCCGAAATGACCGCAAAATGGGGCGAGACTCGTACAAAAGAGGGCGGCCAGGAGAGGGCCGGGGTCATTTGGCGACCAGATCTTCGGAATGCAGATCACGAAGACGCCGGCCATGATTGGCAAGACGTTGCGAGGATGTTTCCCGAGAGCTCCAAAACCGGCCATGGCGCAGAGACCTGCAACGATAGGCCCATTGACCGGGCCGCCGACCATGATAACATAAGCAAGGCCGAGCAGGCCGAGGAAACCCATGTTGACAAGCGTGGGGCCAAGCCCGGCTACCTGGACGAAATCGCACGGGAGTATCCCTGACCGGGTCATAATGCTCTGCCAGCCATCGAAAAGTCGGGAGGGGAAGGGGGTTGGCGGGACTGACGGAAAATCAGGGTGGGAACGTTGGGCGAGCAGTCCCAGGATCGCCAGGCCACCGAACAGCGCAAACATTACGATTCTCAGAAGCGCCGAGTGTTCCGTCGACCAGAAGAACACCTGGGTGTTCTCTATCCCGAAGCCGCGCATGATCATGGCAATGACGATTCCGACAAAGCCCCCTGCCGTACCAATATTGTACAATGTGAATCCCTGATGAAGGTTCAGCATGTGTCCCATCAGAGCTGAGAGCAGGAAACCCGAAAGGATTCCGAGAGCGACCCCCACGAAGGACCCGGCGCCGCCGAAGTGCGGTCCGAAGGCGTATTGGCTGACGATCGGTGCCAGGGTGGTTCCGAACACGAGCGGGGGAAAGAGCTCTCTGATGGGACGCCCGGTGAGGCGGCGGAAGATCAGGACCCCGATTACGTGGGGCCAGACATTCAACAGGTTTTTCCCGAACAAGCCAAAACCTGTGATCAGATAGACCCCGGCGATCTCGTATCCCGGGCGCTCAGCATGAATGAATCGCACCGCCGCAGTCGCCAGCAGGCCCAGCACTGCGGCGTTGAGAAAGGCCGCGCCGACTCCACCGACTGCGAGGTAGTCGGTGATAAGGAGGCTTTGGGACGTCAGAATGGCCGCCCATCCCTTGGCTATGGTCGACAGGGGATCATGGCATAATCCGAAAACAGCGAAGAGGAGCGCCGGAAACAGGAGTACATACAGTGGGGCACCCAAAGGAACGGCTGACGTGTTCTCAATCATATGTGTCTCTTCAGCTCATATGGCCCCACCATGCCATGACAAGGTATCTCCCCGTTCGACTGAGGAGGCTCGTAATGAAGACGACCGCAGGGTTGGTGCCAGAAATCCCGGCGATCCAGCAGGCGCCGCTGTAAGGAACCGGCGAAACCGCGGCAACGAAAATCGCCCAACCGCCGTATCTGCGAAAGACCGTCCGCCCGGAACGGAGGAGGGCGCGGCCGAACAACCGGCAAAACCTTCGGGGGCCGAGCAGACGTCCTGCGATGTACCCGGTCATGCCGCCTACGGTGCTGGCAACGCCCCCCACCAAGGCTGTCGCCCAGACATCGGCACCGCCGAATCCGGTGGCGAAGACGAACAGATCCGGGGGAATCGGCTGAACGACGAAATCGGCTGCCCAGACCAGAACGAATAGCAGGGGAAGGCCGAATCGTGCTACGCCGGCCGTTGCCCAGGCCTGCAACTCATCGTGAAAGCTTCGGATCGATTCGAAGGCGACGAAAGCAAGCAGGAAAGTCGCTCCAATGACCAATGTTCGTTGAGTTCCGGGGACGTGATACGGAATTCGGGTTTTCATTTTTGTTTCATCCGATTCTTGAATACTTTTCTCCAAAACTTGAAAAAGTGGACATGGATCTCCATTGTAGGGAGACACGACCCAACCCTACTTGGAGGAACCCATGTCCACGAGTATTCTCTACCACGCATGGGGCATCATTGGCTAAGACTATGTTTCGACAAGATTTGTTGAGGGCAGGATGATCTTTGAGATCAAACAAAAGACGAAACATCTTCGTTGCTCCTGTTGCAGATCTCCAGTGGTGATCTGCCGCGGAAGCACCACCCGGATGTTTCGGACGCTGCCTGTTGGTGGCAGACCCGTTTTTCTTGAGCTCCCAGTTCAACGCGTTGAGTGCCAGAGGTGTGGGGCCGTTCGCCAAGCCACCTTGGGCTTTGTTGATCCTCGGGTTTTTTACACCAAACGTTTCGAGCGGTATTCTCTTGAGTTGCTCCGCTTTGCCACGATCCTGGATATCGCTCATCATCTCGGGGTTTCCTGGGATGTCATCAAGGGCATTCAAAAAGAGCACCTTGGGAAACGCTCTTCGAAACCATATCTGGTGAATCTTCAGCGCATTGCCATCGACGAGATTGCGGCCCGGAAGGGCCACAAATACATGACTGTAGTGATGGACCATGATTCGGGAGAAGTTGTCTTCGTTGGCGATTCCAAGGGGCAGGAGACACTCGATCCTTTTTGGCCTCTGATCCAAAAAGCCAAGCCGACCATTGAGGCCGAAGCGACAGACATGGGAGCTGCCTACATTTCGGCAGTTCGAGAAAACCTTCCTCATGCGGCCATTTTCCTTGACCATTTGCATGTCGTCAAATCCTTCAATGAAAAACTTTCCGCTCTCCTTGGGGAACTGCACCAAGAAGCAACTGACAAACATCCAAAAGGATGTGCTGAAGGGAACCAGGTGGCTCCTGTTAAAGAACCCAGAAAACCTTGATCCCGAAAAGAACGAAAAGGCCGGGCTGGAGGAAGGCCTGAAGTTGAACCAGCCCTCGGCAAAGGCCAGCATTCTGAAAGAGGAGCTGCGAACATTCTGGAATCAACCCACCAAGAAAAAGGCTGCAACAGCATTTCAGTCTTGGATCGCAAAAGCGAAGTCTTCTGGAATTCGCATCCTGAAAGTCTTTGCAAAGGCTCTATCAATCCACCCTCACGAGATACTCACATTCTACGATCACCGAATCTCAACAGGGCCATTGTAGGGAATGAACAACAAAATCAAGACGATGAAGCGGCAGGCATAAGGGTTTCGTGACTTGGATTTCTTCAAACTCAAGATTATGGCCCTTCATGAGACGAAGTACGCTTTTGTCGGATGAACCAAAAAAAAGACCCGGGGGCTCCCGGGCCTTTTTTCCAACTTCCGAATCGGAGATGATCAGTCTTCTGAACGCATGGCTTCCTTGTCGACGAGTTTTCCGTGGCTGATGACGTACTTGGGTTCGCGATGAGCCCAAATGGCCTCATAGACGGTCTTCTGGTCGAGAACCACCAGGTGGGCGGGTGCGCCTTCCTTCACCTCGAAGTTCTTGAGGTTGATGCACCGGGCGGGATTCACCGTGATCATGTCGTAGATGGTTTCCATCTCGGGGAAGGTGGTCATCCAGAGCAGGTGAACGTTCAGGAATGCCACTTCGAGCATGTTGTTCCGGCCGAAGGGATAGTATGCATCGGCGATGTCGTCCTGCCCCAGGCAGACGAGGGAATTCTCGGCCAGCAACTCCTTGACCTTTGCGTGCAGGGGGCCGGTGTGGGGATCGCTGACCACTCCCATTTTCGCCTTTTTGAGAAGGGCCACGAGTTTCTTGAAATAGGGTTCCGGATACATGCACATGGCACGGGCATGGTGGGCAAGCGAGCGACCGATGCGGCCGGTTTCGATGGTCCGCAAAGCGAGCATCTCGAGTGTCCGAAGGCCGGCATCACCCGCATCGTCCACGAGCATGGAGATGTCGGCGTCGAACTTCTGGGCGATCTTGAACATCTCGTCGATGTGGGTCTGGGAGTCGGCATCGGTGTATTCGATCCAGGGAATTCCGCCCACAACGTCCGCGCCGAGATCCATGGCCTGCTTAACGAGGGTAACCGTCCCGGGCTCACGAACGACGCCATCCTGGGGGAAGGCGACGACCTGGACGTCGACGATTCCCTTGAACTCCTCTCTTGCCTTCAAGAGTGCCTTGACACCGATGAGTCTGGCCTTCGAATCGACATCGGCGAAAGCCCGGATGTGGGTGTTCCCGTGAAGGGCTGCCTGCTTGAGAGCCCGGCGGACGTTCTTGATGATCCACTTCTCGTCGTATTTCTCCTTGACCCTGGCGGCCAGTTCGATTGCGGTCATGGCCGCTCCCATGTTTCCGCCGTGATACGACTCGAGGGCCTTGGAATCCATCATCTGAAGCGTATAGACCTTGCAGAGGTGAAGATGCGTGTTGACGTAGGACTCTGTGACGAGGTTCCCACCCGCGTCGATCGTTTTTCCGGCTTTTCCGGCAATCTTCTTCCCGATCTTCTTGATGACGCCTTTCTGGATGGCAATCTCGACGGGCGCTTTCTCCCTGCGCAGCTGGGCATTCTTGATGATCAGATCAAAATCCACTGTTCATTCCCCTTTCGTTTTTCATTTTCGCAAGAAACTCCGGGAATCCCGGTTCTCATGTCCGGGACTTCTTTCCGGCCTTTTTCTTCATATACTCCTGAGCGAGAAGCGCGCTCTTCATGATCGCCTCGTATCCGGTGCAGCGGCAGAAATGCCCCGAGAGGGCATCCTTGATCTCCTCTTCCCCGGCATCTACATTCCGGCCATACAAGGCATAGAGCTCCATGACGATCCCGGGGATGCAGTATCCGCACTGGACGGCCCCCCCGTCGATCATGGCCTGCTGGATCGGGTGGAGATCGCCCGTCTCCCCGAGCCCTTCGATCGTCACGACGTCCGCACCCTGGAGTTTGGCGGGCGGGAGGACGCAACTCCTTTCGGCCTTCCCATTCACGACCACGACGCAGGCTCCGCAGGAAGCATCGTCACAGCCGCATTTGGTGCCGGTGAGATCGAGTTTGTCCCTGAGGATCGTGAGCAGCCGCTCCCACCCATCCAGTTCGACGGTGCGTCTGACCCCGTTAACGACGAATTTGAGTTGTTCGCCCATAACCTACCTCTTTCTCATTTCGTTCCGGCCTTCTTGGCGGATTTCTCCGCGATTGCGGCGAGGATCTTTTCCGGAGTGACGGGGATCTGGAAGAAATCGACCCCGATCGCATCATGGATCGCGTTCAGGATGGAAGGGGCAACTCCGATGACGGGATGCTCCCCGATCCCCCTGGCACCGTAGGGCCCGACGGCCTCCGGGGTTTCGACGCATTCGATCGTCTGTTTTCCCGGACTGTCCTTGATGTTGGGGAAGCGGTATTTCGAAAAGAAGGGATTGAGCCCCTTTCCATCCTTGTCAAATTTCACTTCCTCGTACAAGGTTGCGCCGATGGCCATCATGACGCCCCCGGCGATCTGTCCCCTGATCTGTTCGGGGTTGATCACTCTGCCGACGTCGAAGGAGGATGCGAAGTGGTCGATGATGACCTTCCCCGTCTTCTTCTCGATCCGGATCTCGCAACCCTGGGCGCCGAAGGTGTAGGAAACTCCCATGGTTCCCTGGCCGTTTTCGTCGAACCCGGAGTATCTGGGAAGGCGGCAATCGGCCGTGGTCTGGACGACTTCACCCGCGGTCATCCCGTTCTCGTACATGTATCCGCGGGTAAGCCGCTCGACCGCGATCTTCAATTCCGGATCGTTTTTCAGAAAAACGTGCTCACCGTCGTAATCCAGCATCTCTTCCTCGACCCGGAGCACCTGGGAGGCCGTTTTCTTCATCATTCCGATCGCCCTGAGGCAGGCCTTCTGGACGGCGGCACCGCCCTGGAGGGTGAACATCGACCCGATCGTCTGCCACTCCCAGGGTGAGAACTGGGTGTCGATCTCCGAATACACGCGGATCCTGTCGGGGGAGATCTTGAGGGTCTCGGCCGCGATCTGCCTCACGACGTTACGAAGCCCCTGACCCACTTCCGCTCCACCGCAGTTGATCACCACGCTTCCGTCGGCGTTGAACTTCAGGTAGCATCCTTTCGACGAAAACGGCGCTCCCTTGGGGGTTTTCACGATGGCGGCGAAACCCCTTCCGTAGTAGTACTCGTCATCCTCGCGGGGTTTTTCCTTCCCGAAAACGGCCTTCTTCACCACGGCGGCGCACTTCCGGACATCGCCGTTGGAAGCGTAGAGTCTTTCGCCGACCGATGATTGCTTGCCCGGCCCGAGGTAGTTCTTTTCCCGCAGCTCGAATGGACTCATTCCCAGCTTGCGGGCGAGAATGTCCATGAGGCGTTCGGTTCCGAATTGTCCTTCCTGATGGCCGTAACCCCGGTAGGCGCCGATAGGGGGAGTGTTCGTGTAGACGAGAAGGGTTTCGTTGTCGATGTTGGGAAAATCGTAGGTCCCCGCACTGTTGTGACCCGCGGCGATCCCGACGTGGACCCCGGTATCGGAATAGGCCCCCGTCGAATGATAGACCGTCGTGCGCATCGCGGTGAGCCTGCCGTCCTTCTTCGCGCCGATCTTCATCTTCACCTTCATTCCGTGCCCCAGGAGGGTGCTGAGGAAGTCCTCCTTGCGCGTCGCGACCCACTTGACCGGATGCCCGGGCACGAAGCTGGCGATCCACGCGATCGTTTGTTCCACGGTGATGTCGGACTTGTACCCGAAGCATCCCCCCAGTTCGGGAATGTGGACCCGGACGTCCGATTCGGGAAGCTTGTAGACCCGTGCGACCTCCTCGCGGATGATGAAAGGACAGATCGAGGAAGACCAGATTTCGATGGTCTTGTCCTCGTGGAACCAGACGATGGATCCGTGGGGTTCGATTGCGGCGCACGAACCGAAGGGATAGACGAACTCGCCCTCGACGACCACGTCCGCTTCCTTGAACCCCTTGTCGGCATCCCCCTTCTTCAACTTGTAGTGGTTGGCGATATTGGTTCCCGGTTTGGGTCCCAATCCGGGGAGGTGCCAGTATTCACCGCTGTTTTCGTGGATCAGCGCAGCACCCTTTTCCAGGGCGTCGGTGGCCTGCGTATAGACGGGAAGAGGCTCGTATTTTACCTTGATCTTCTTGACCGCCTGCCGTGCCAGGTGCGGGTTGACGGCCACCACCGCGGCGACGGGTTCTCCGATGTATCTCACCTTTTCGACCGCCATCGGGGTCAGGTCACGAATGTTGTCCCCGTATCGGAAATCGCATCCTTTTCCGGTCACGACCTTAACGACACCCTCGCAGGCTTCCGCCTCGGACGTGTCGATCGAAAGGATTTTCGCATGGGCGAAATCCGGCCGGAGGATGGCCGCGTGCAACATTCCGGGCAATTTGATGTCGTTCAGGAAATAGGCTTTTCCGGTGACCTTTTTCACGGCATCCGGTCGCTTGACGTTTTTTCCAACGTATTTCAGATCCACGGGGACCTCCTTTGCGCGGGGGAACTTCTTCATCAACGGTCAGGGCATGAATATTCAAACATAGGCGGGGACAAATTTAAAGTGGAAAAAGAATCCTTACCCCCATTTCTCCTGGGTGACGGGAACCCCTCCCCTGCGGC
>CAYRYU010000131.1:0-8786 GCA_964428355.1 uncultured bacterium | reverse complement strand
CCCCTCCCCTGCGGCTCCCGCAGGCTGCGCGCCCCGGGTGAGCGTTTCGGGCAACCATTCCCTCCATGCGAGACAACGTGGTAGATTTGATCGGAACGATAATTCCGCAAGGATCCCGATGGAAGAGAAATCTCGAAAGGAGCGACGATGAACCGAAATTTCCCCGGCTTCATCCGGAAAGCGGTCTTTTGGGCCCTGATCCAGGGGCTTCTGTCGGTCGGGGTATTCCCCTCAACCGCCGCATCGTATCCCCGCCTCGACATGGAGGGCGAAAAGCTTCTGAAGCGTATCTGCACGGCGGTCACCTGGGAGGAGGTTTCGAAGTTCCTCGAAAACCGGAGTCTTTCCCCGGTCACCTTCGCTCCCTGGGCCTTCGAGGAGGTGACTCCCGAAGGAAGGTCCCGATTCACCATCAGGTCGCTCCCCGAAACGATCCGGTTCCTCGAAGAGCAGACCCGAAACAGTTCTGGAACCGCCGACCAGCTGTGGCGCCTGGGTGAGATCTGTATCCGGGGGATGGGAGTCCCACAGGATCCTTCCCGCTCCCGTGGATACTTCGAGCGCGCGGCCAGGATGAACTCCGCCGAGGCAATCATTTCCTTTTTCAAATGGGAGAGGGGGGGAAGGATCCAGGACAGTTACTACAGCCCCGAACGGTTTAAATACCCGCTCCAACGTGCAAGGGAGATTCTGTATGCCAAAGGAACCGCCGGCGACCCCGAGGCGTTCATCAAACTGGCATTGACCGAATCGCTGACCAGTGGTTATTGGAATGGACGGTTTCCCTATTCGACGGACCAGACCCGGGAGTTCCTGTCGAAGGCTGAAGCGGACCTCCGGGAGCGAGCTGAACGGGGGTCGACCCGGGCCCGTTTTCTCCTGGCACAACTATGGAGTTCCTCTCTCTCCCCCAACCTGCCCGGGGGGAGCTGGGACAGCAAGGACTGGATCAACATCGAGTCGATGTTGCGCTCGGCGGCGGAGGAAGGCCACCTCGAAGCCAGTCTGGTCCTCGGCTGGCGGAAGCTCCTCGGGAAGGGGCTCCAACAAAACGTCCGGGAGGGAATGGAGTTCGTCAGGCGGGCGGCCGAGGCTGGGGATCCCCGTGGCCAGGTTCTCCTGGGAAGAGTGTTTCTCTACGGGCAAGGGGTTTCCCCCGATGACGGAGAAGCCCGGAACTGGATCGAACGAGCGGCCCAGCAGGGCCATGGACCGGGCTTTTTCCACCAGGCGATTCTCCACCTGGAGGGCCGGGGATACCCCAAGGACCGGGAAAAAGCTCTCGAATTCATGAAACAGGCAGTCGACGCGGGAGACAATGATGCGGCGTTGTTCCTGGCGTTGACCCGGGGAAGGGAGGTTTCCCGTTCCGATGAGCTCCAGAAGGTCTTCGAAACGCTGCTGAATCTGACAGAAGCCGAAAACCCCGTCGCCCAGTTCATTTGTGCACTGATACTGATTCAGATGGAAAATGAGTCGGAAAGGAAAGGTTCAAGATATCACGGAGTCTGGCGGGAGTACGGTGACGGCATGCTCCTCAAATCGGCCCGGAACGGGTTCGCACCTGCCAGGATAATGGCCGGAATGCGAGTTCTCAATGGAACGGCAAGGGGTTGGAGCCACAACAAAGATGAAGCGGTGGCATGGATCCGCGAAGGATCCAGGGCGGGGAACTGGAATGCCCAGCTGTTCCTTGGCCAGTTGCTCGTTTCGCAAGGGGATACTGGAAAGGACGCCGACGAGGCATTCTTCCTCTTCACGCGGGTTTCGAAATTCTCCCCGCAGGAGGATCTCAGGAAGACCGCGGAGGAGGAACTCGAAAAGCTCCGGCCGAAACTTGCTCCCGACCGGATCAAGGAAGCCGAGGATCGTGCATTCCAGGGTCAGGCGGAGGATTTCATCCCGGCGGAAATCCCCGAACCGGATGATTCCGAGTGGTTCTTATAACCGAAGCCGGAAAACCCCCTTCAGTTGACCGGTGGAAGGCCGTTCGCGAGTCTGCCCCGGGAGCCGTCGTAAACGGGGGAGATCTTGAAGGCTTCGAGCTTTCCGTCTTTCGAGACCTCGGCGGTCCGCCGCCGGAGTTCATCCATTTCGGCCCGGGACATCGGTTTCAGGGTGTGCGCCGTATGGAGATTCTCCTTCAGCTGGTCCATGGTTTCCATCCCGACGACGATCGTGCTCGCGGGAAGACTCATCGAGTAGCGCAGGCATTCGGCGACAGGGACCCCGGCTTTCTGGGGGCTTCCCGACATGAACCCGCCGAGGGTTTTGAACCCTATGATCCCGATGTTGCGGCGAACCAGCGTCGGGAGCACATGTCGGGTGAAGGATCGGAAGTGGTAATCCATGATTCCCAGAGGAAGCATGACTGCATCCCATTTGAAGGGTTTGTTGAGCATTTCGAGGTGCAACCTCGGAAGTTTGTGGCCGGAGAAACCGATGAAACGGATCTTCCCCTGCTTCCGGGCCTCAATTGCGGCTTCGATTCCCCCCCGCTCGAAGATCCAGGCGGGATCGTCCGGATAGACGACTTCGTGGAAGAGTGCAAGGTCGATGTGGTCGGTCTGCAAAGCCTTGAGACTCTCCTCGATGCTCTGCATGATCCCCTTGTAGCGCCTCTCGTGGTCGCAAAGTTTCGTCATCAGGACTACCCGGTCGCGATACCCATCCCGAAGTGCTTTTCCCATGCGCTCTTCCGCGAGTCCTTTGTTGTATTCCCTGGCATTGTCGAAGAAGTTGATCCCCTGGTCGATCGCGAACCGCATGAAATCGGTCGCGGTCTTGTCCGTCAGACTGTCCAGGCTGACGTTGAAACCTCCCAGCCCCAGAACGGAAACATCGAGCCCGGTCTTCCCAAGGGGGCGCATGGGCATCGGGGAGGTTCTGGCCAGGAGTTCGAGTGCTCCCAGCTTGTCGAGGAAGAATCCGCCGGCCAGCCCACCGACCGCTTTCAAAAAGGCGCGTCTGTTCATAGTCCCTCCCGAATCCCGAATTTTCTCTGACAATCCCGTCGATCCCGATGCGACACTATACAACAGTCACCCCATCTTTTCAAAAATTGAAAATCCGTTCAGGCAACCGGTTCGTGATATCATTCGCGCGTGAAAACCTTTCCCAGAACAACGGGACGCGACCATCGCCCGTTCCTGCTCATGACGGGATTGATCCTGTTCGTCATCCTTCCTCTTTTCCTGGTCCGAAAAGTGATCCGCGACACCGTTGGACTCGACGAGATACGGCTGCAAGAGGAAATCTGCGGGCGGGCGAAAACCGACATGGAGGGTTTCCTGCTCGAGGCTGACCGGGAAACTCAGCTTTTTTCCAGGTTGAACCAGCTCCTGAAAAGACTTTCACCCGGTGCAGGGATCGACAGGAAATGGGCGGTCAGGTTCAGAAAAGGCCTGCGACTGGCATTCCCATTTCCCGCGAACGAAATCTGGGTGTTCGACCCCAACCTGAGCCCCCTCCTGATCTGGGGAACGGCTTCCGAAGCCAGGTCCAAAGTTGCGCCCATGATCGCATTCCTCTCCAACCTGAAGGAGTTCGCCCGGGATCACCCCGATTTCCTCCAGCGCGTCAGGGGCGGGTCCCACGAACCGGCATTCCAGCGGGAACGGATCTCGAAGATCATCACCGACCCAACGTCCAAGGATGTCGGGAGTCTGATGGAAAAGATCATGGGCGGCCTCTGGAACTCAGTCGCGAACCCCTATTCCTACCGGGATAAGTTCGGCCATGGAAGGGATGACCCCGATGGCATGGTCTGTGGGGGTTTCTACCCCAATCTTTCGAGGGTGGGAAGCACGGAAATGGCTTTCGGCCTCTTTCGAAAACGAAATGGAGAACCTCTGGGCGGTTTCCTCGTCTCATTCGAATCCGCCCGGATTCCACCATCGTGGCCTTTGATGCGGGCCTCGAAACGCGCGAAGGAGAAGGATCTCCGGCGGACATGGCGGCCGAACCACCTTGGCAGGCCCGAGAGACGTTGGTTCGAAACCTCCTCTGGCAGGCATTGGGTCGACGTCCCGCACCAGCTTCCGGAATGGCACATCGTCGTCTCCGTACCAAAGGAGAACCTCGTCCATCCCACCCGCAGATTCCTTCCCCTCCTGGATTTCATCCTTCTCGCCTGGAGTGGTATTTTCCTGGTCTTCGGGTTCATGTCCTTCCTAAATGACGCCGCTCTTCCTCTCCGGATTTCGGGCCAGCTGAACGCAGCACTTCTCACGGCAACACTGATTCCCTTCATCGGTTTCGCCATGGTCGGGTTCTCATTCATCTCAACGAAACTGGTCTTCAGCCGCAGGGAGTCGCTTCTTTCGCTGGAATCCGGTCTCAGGGAGGTCGAGGAGGCATACCGATCGTTTCGTATGGTCGCCCTCAAAAGGTTCAGGAAGATCCGGGACTCCCTTGCGAAGATGACCAGAAGTCGCAAGAAAATGGCGGAGTTCATGGAACAAGCCTACAAGGCGAAATTCGTCAATCAGTACTATCTGCGAATCGCCGATGAGGAAGCGATCGTTTCCGTTGACTCGAGGGATTCCGAACGGAACGGCGAAGCCCTGATGAAATCGGTTGTGGACCCGCTTTTCCAAAAGAGTGTTCCGGAGGAAAGCAAGGAGGAACCCCTCCGACCCGGGATTCGAAAGGTCGACAGGGCAAGCCTCAAGGCGGAGATGTTCAAGGAACTCATCGGAACGAATCACTTTTTCGGGCTGATGGCGGAAATGAATCTCCTGAAGAAGGTCCATTTCGGGATCTCCAACCCTGTCTATTCGTTCGTTGATTTCATACGGCCCGATCCGCCACCCGCACCCCCCGCCGGAATCGTGTTCCTCACACTGACCACAGAAATCCTTCTGGGGGACTTCCTCAACGGGGTCCTGGCGTCCACGGAGGGCGCCGTGCACCGAGCTCGCCAGGAGGGCGAAGCTTTCAGGGGCTTGGCGTCCACGGAAGGGGCAATGCCAGGGGGGCTCGAGCGGGCTCCCCAACAATCAAGATCCCAGGGAGTCTCCTTGATAGGAAACCTGGATTCCCTCCTTTGCTGGGGATATGGAACTGCTTATACCTGGAAAAGGCCATTGAATTGGAAAGATTCACCCACCGACCAGGAGCTTTATGACCAGGCGGTGGCAGGAAACTGCTTCGCCTCTCGCGACGAGTTCGACAAACCCGGGGGCGGATTTCTGGGGGCACTTCCCCTCAGGGACGGAAATTTCATCATTTTCGGACGGCGAAGCGGAGACGGAATAAGGTCTGAAATCCAGGCCCTCAAATTCAAGATCGTCGTCCTCCTGGCCTATGCCTTCGGAATTGGCTTCGGGATGAGCCTGTTCCTCTCCCGACGCTTTTCCGAACCCCTCCTTGCGCTCAAGGAGGCCGCGGTCTCCATCGAGAAGGACGATCTCGATATCCGGGTGGAGATCAGCACGGACGACGAGTTCGGGGAGTTGGCGGCGGGGTTCAACCGGATGACCATGGGCCTTCGTGAACGTGCCCGAATGTCCCGATTCGTTTCCGCCAACCTTCTCGAGACGGTCCGTCGGGAGGAAGCGGGGGAATTCCAACCCGCGATGAGGATCTGCGTGACCGTTCTTTTTTCCGACATCCGGAACTTCACCGGAATCTCGGAAAGCAATGATGCGGGTGAGATCGTCGACCTCCTGAACGACTACTTCACGGCCATGGAAAAGCCGATCGTGAGTTCGGGGGGGGACATCGACAAGTACATCGGTGATGCCGTGATGGCCGTTTTCCGGCCCCGCCAGGGTGAAGCGGGTGGGGAACACGCCGTTCGGGCCTGTCGGGCTGCCCTTGGGATGCGGGCTGCGCTCGAGGAGTTCAATCGGGACCGCGAACGAAAGGGCTTGTTTCCCATCCGGAACGGGATCGGGATCAACTCGGGCGAGTGCATCTCGGGCCATGTCGGCTCCCGCCATGGCCGTCTCGACAACACCGTGATCGGCGACGTGGTGAACCTCGCCTCCCGGCTCGAAAGCGAGTCGAAGAGAGGCCGGTATTCAAACGTCATGGTCTCGGAATCGACCCGGGATTTCCTTGGAGGGGTGGCGACCGTCGAATTTCTTGACAAGGTTCCGATCAAGGGAAAATCCGCCCCTGTTGCGCTCTATGAGCTCGTATCCATGGAGCCCGAGCCGCTTTCTGGTTGAAAAGCTCCTCGCAAGATTGACCCTCCGGTCCCTGGTGGGCTAAATTGACCATTCCGGGGTTTCCCCCATTTCCGATTTACCTCGTCACCAACAGGTTTCTGAAAGGAGCCGATTTTGAAGAATCTCGGACTGACACCGGAGTTCCTAACGAAAATCAGGCCCGTCCTGGCCAAAGCCGAGTTCCTGTCGCGGCTGAACGAAAAGCAGCGGGAACAGGTGGTCGAAAAGGCTGCCATCTTCGAGAGTTTCGAGAGCGGCGAGGTGATAGTGAAGACCGGAGACAAAGCGGATTCGCTGTTCATCATCCTGGATGGTGACGTCGGTGTCATCATGGGCCAGGGAGACAGCGCGATCGAGATAACCCACCTTGGCCCCGCCCAGATTCTCGGGGAAATCGGCGTCCTCCTGGACGAAACCCACCCCGCCACCCTCGTTGCGAGGAAGGAATCGGTGATCCTGAAGATGAACCGGGATGTATTCTTCAAGATCCTGACGGCCATCCCCGATGCCGGACTGGCCATGCTGCGGATCCTCGCCGAGCGCCTGAAGAACTCTGCGGGCAATGCTTCCCACAAGGCGCACGAGAACGCCCCCCTTCCCAACGCGGACACCCTCCGGCTGCTTCCCCAGGCTTTCATGAGCCGGCAACGGATAGTACCGCTCAAGAAGGACGGAAACACCCTCCTGCTCGGATACTGCGACGTTTTTGATTCGAACGAGATGGAAACCTGCACCCGGCTTCTCCCCGGGATGAAACTCGAGCCCGTCGCGATCGACACCGGGTTCTTCAGCCGGATCATGCAGGGGTATGGTGGGGAAACCACCCCGGCACCCGGAGCCGTTTCCGCTCCCGAATCGGGTTCCGGGGCGAAACATATCGACGACCTCCTCAAAAGGCTTGTCGAGGAGGGCGGATCGGACCTTCATCTCTCCGCGGGCCAGTATCCGCGATGGCGGATCCACGGCGACATGAAGACGATCAATGGCTTCCTGAAGATGGGCCACGAAGAGGTGCTCCACCTCCTGGGTCCGATCATGAGCCACGACGTCCATGACATCTTCGCCAAGGAGAACGACAAGGATTTCGCCTACGCAATGGACAAGCATTCCCGCTTCCGCGTTAACATCCTGCGGGATCATCGTGGCGTGAGCGCCGTCTTCAGGCACATTCCGAACACGATCTTTACGCTCGAGGAGCTGGGGATGCCGGACATCCTCAGGAAGTTCTGCGACTACCCCAAGGGCCTGGTCCTCGTCACGGGGCCGACGGGAAGCGGGAAATCGACCACGCTGGCCGCCATGATCGATCACATCAATCGCAACGAGGAGGTCCACATACTGACCATCGAAGATCCAATCGAGTTCGTCCATGAGAGCAAGAAGGCTCTCGTCAACCAGCGCGAGGTCGGCGTCCACACCAACTCCTTCGCGAGGGCGCTGAAAGCCGCGCTGCGCGAAGATCCCGACGTCGTGCTAGTGGGGGAGATGCGCGACCTGGAAACGATCTCGATGGCCCTGGAGACCGCGAACACGGGTCATCTGGTCCTGGCCACACTTCATACCGCGACCGCGATGAGCACCGTGGACCGGATCGTGGATCTCTTCCCCGCCGAATCCCAGAACCAGATCAGGTCGGTGCTCGCCGACGTGCTGGTGGGAGTTTGCTGCCAGACCCTTTGCAAGAAGATCGGAGGGGGCCGGATACCGGCTCTGGAGATCCTCGTTCCGGACTACGCCGTTTCCAACATGATCCGGGAGGGGAAAACCCACATGCTCCCGAACACGATGGTGACGGGCCAGTCAAAGGGCAACCGGATCCTGAACGACGAGTTGATGCGCCTGGTCAACCAGAAGAAGATCACGCCCGAAGAGGCCCTTGCCAACTCGGCCCAGAAACAGGAAATCGAGAAGCGCCTTGGGTTGAAGCATCCCGGCGGAGATTGAGAATGTTTGCCGATGTGGCAGGATTCGGGGTTCTCCTGGGAACGCACCTTGCCAGTTTCCTGGTCATTCAATGGCTGGTAGCCCGTTTCCTCGTCCGCAGGCATCTTCTTCCCGTTTCGACGGGAGTTGCACTCGTGACCGCGGGTGCGGTAAGCATTGCGGGGTGGTTCACCCTCCCCGCGTTTTTTTCCTCGAAGGAGGCCCTGGTTCTTGCCCTCGTCGGATCCGCCACCACGTCCCTTTTCGCAGCCGGCCTGTATTCCTTTCTTGGTCCGATCACCGCCGACCGTTCCTGCGCAAGCCAGATGCTTCAGTTCTTCGTCGATTCCGGAAGGGGCCTTTCCCGGGAGGCGATCCAGCACGCATTCGACGCTGATGGTTTCGTCGACAAACGGATAGTCGAATGCCTGGATGGGGGTTTGATCAGGGATGAAGGCGGGGTTTTCGTTTTGACCCCGAGGGGGCTGAGGCTGGCCGCGGTTTATCGGTTTCTTTCGAGCCTCCTGGCTCTCGAATCGATGTCGGAGTATCGCCCCTATTTCCGCGAACCAGGGCCAGGGAAGCCTCCAGATGTCTCCTGAAGGCGGATCCGGGCCGGAGAGCGGTCCGGCCGAGAGCAAGAACCTTCGGCAAAAACGGCACGGCCCGCCCGGGAACCGAAACCGT
>CAYRYU010000130.1:0-17943 GCA_964428355.1 uncultured bacterium | reverse complement strand
TTCGAGGAGAAGGTCGACAACCAGTCGAAGGTGAGTGCCTACGGGAACGAGTATCAGGGTTCCCTCCGGTTCGAGATCACCGTGGGGTTGGGAGAATCGCGCGAGCGGAAGTTCTCCTGCTTCGTTTTCGAGTTCGACGTCAAGAACGCCTGTCTCCGAACCGACCCCGGGAAGCGGCTGAAGGGGCAGTATTCCAACAACGCCTGCAACGATTACGTTCTCTTCGTCCGGAACGGTCGGGCCGAATTCGACAAGACCGCGGCGGCGTCGATCAACAACGATCGCCGGCAGTTGAAGATCGTCCGAACCCATGACAAGGGCAAGATCTTCTGCGGAACCTCCCCCGGGTCCGGTGTGGGCCGGTCCGAGATGTTCGTCTTCTGCAACGTCACGGAAGGGATGGAGTTCCTCCTTCCCCCCGCTCCACCCGACATCGAGATCCCCTGGTCCGAGCTCAAGGAGCTCATGCCCGTCACGTGTCAGGAAATCGAGAACATCGTGAACACGGGCGGGGGCGGGATGATCCAGGCCGAGAAGCTCAAGGGCGTCATCACACGAGAATTCACGTGCATTTCCGGAAGCGAGACCTGGCTCAAGTCCCAACGGGAATGGACGCAGAAAATGATGGAGGAGTACTTCCGCAAGGTCGGAAACAAGCGTGAGGGAAACAAGGAAAAGTGCATCGACTTCTGGTCGGGGCTCGATCGCGGGGCGGCCGAGTGGCCCTTCCTGGAAGGGAACATCCGGAAGCGGTTCTGGCAGAATTCCATCTTCAGGATCGATTTCACCGATGCCACGCAGGACCCGATGATAATCGAGATGATAAAGAAGGTCTCGGAGGGAAAGGCCCAACGCGAGATTCCCTATTATGAAACCATCGACCAGGGCATCCTGACCACACCGACTTCTGACGAAAAGACCAAGGAACTGCTTCGTCTGGTCAAGCGGTACCAGGAAAAGACTAAATCGATTCTCATGTCCCAGGCCAACGATCAGTATTCCTTCGTTCCCGGACATGCCAACCAGGAACAGAACAGCCCGGGCCGCGATCCGACTCCCGCGTTTTTCGGCCGGATGGGGCCCGTCGACGCGATGGAATACCTGCCATACGCCACTTTTCTCCTCAGGTCGTTCCGGTTCAAGGACGACAAGGAGTTGTATGACAGCCCGTTCTTCGACGTCGAGTCCCAGACCTTGAAGGTCGACGGGATCATGCTTTTCGAAGACCCGACGGTCGGGGTCTCCGTTTGGGACAACCTGAAGTATCGTGGCGAGGGGGTCCTTCTTTCCTATGGTCCGATAAGGGTCCAGGGTTCATTCACCCGTGATCCGAAGGATCCCACCACCGGGCCATGCGTCCTTTACACCTTCAGGAATGACATATTCTGCAACGTGGGGGCGGCAGGAAGGGTCCAGGCTTCCCTCATCGCCATGAACTTCAGGAACGTTCCCGGGAACAACAACTCCGCCTCGAAGGTGCATTTCGGCAACAAACCAGCAAACGTCCTGGGAAACCTTGTAGCCGACAACGTCAATCTCAACTCCATGCAGGACTCCGACAACCAGATCGCTTATGATGACGAGGCCCTTTCCGGAGACGATCTCTACCACCTCACGTTCGGAGGAAGGCTGCGGCTGATGAGCTGCGCCTACAACATGTCCAAATGACCCCCCGCTCGCATCGGAAAAGGATCGCCGGGTTCACCATGCTCGAGATCCTTTTCGCGATCATTTTCCTTACGGTTGGCTTGACCGCGCTCTTCTCGATGTTCACCTTTTCGAACCGGGGAACGCTCGATTCCTACCGCGAAACCATGGCCTACGCTCTTGCCCAGGAAGCAATGGAGTGGGTTTCAGGCCTGGGTTACGAGAAGCTCATGGAAGTGGAACTCAATCCCGGCAGCTCCCTGAGTGACAGTCTTGACCTCGGCAATTTCCAGGATGTCGGGAACTCCCAGTATGACGACGGGGCCAGGATCGGTTACCCCGAGGACTTCCTCCAGTTCGAGCGAAAGATAGAGTTCGTGAAAGACCGGGATTCGGACCGCCTGAAGGTCCTTCTGATCAGGGTCACCGTCCGACCCAAGGAGGGGTTCACGATCATCAGGCGCGAGGGTGGTGCGGTGGTACTGGAGAAGATCGTGGGAGCCGAATATGGGAACTGATCGGCGCCGCAACAGTGGGTTGACCCTTATCGAGCTCCTCGTGGTTCTTGCAATCGGGAGCGTAATCCTGGTTCCTCTCATCAGCCTTCTGGTTTCCACCCAGAAAAATGCCTACAAGGGTTTTGACCGGCTCGAATCCCTCTCCACCGCCCGCATCATACTCGAGAAAGCGATCCGGGACCTCCGTATGCTCTGTTTTCGGGATGGGGTTCCCGCCATGCGTTTGAACGTGACCGACAAGGTCGAGGAGATCTCCTTCGCGGTCTTCCCGCCTCCGGGAAAGATACCCGAGTTCCGGAACCCGGTGAACCTGGTCCGATACACGTTCAACAAGGAGACCAAGCAGCTGAGCAGGACCCTCCAGGTTCATGACCTTTTGAAAGGCTCACTTGGAGCTGGATATACCGAAGTGCTGGGCCAGGCGGTCGTTCATTTCTCGATCCGGCGCCGGATGATGTTCGAAATGCCCTGCTACGAGGTCGAGGTCAAATCGGAGTCGAACCATCCGCAACGCAAGGAAACCGCGGTTTACCTGAAAAGTTCCACCCGTTCGGAGTTCGAATCCCGGCTTATCCGGCACCGGTATTTCATTTCCAACCGTGTTTCGGTGCCCGAGCTTCCGGGGGATACCCGCTGAATATCGGCCCCGGGCCGGACGGATTCCTTCCATGTTCATTTTTCCGCCCCGGACATGAAGTCGGCTTCCGGGCCAGCGTCGAACGTCTCCGGAAGGTCTCCCAGGTCGGGGGAAACATTGATCAGTTCTTCCGGAAGGTCATCCAGGTCCGGATCAGGGGTCTCCACGGCACTTTCTGATTCCTCCGGAGCATCGGAATCCCCGGTGTTTCCTGAATCTCTGGGATGAGCGGGTTTTTCCGGGGGTTCTTCACTGGTCGTGACAGGGTTCGGTGTGCCATGGTTCCTGTGGTGGCTGAACTTCCTGTCGAAACGTGTCAGGAAAATGTCCTTGCCTGTATCGAAAGTGCGGACGACAGCAGCGGAAGGCGTCAGCTCGAGCAACCGGATGCATGTGGAAGTCTGGGTCAGGTTGGGAACATGGATGACCGTGACTCCACCGAGGCTGCTTGTTTTCGATTGGAAATCCTGGGCGGAGGGCTTGATGTGAAGGTGGCCTGCGATCCACAAGAAAACCTGGGGGTTTCTCCGAAGGATATCCCGGATCCTTTCCGCCGGCTGGATGTAGGCATGCGGGAGGAAGCCCTTCTTCGCCTGCCTGGCTTTTCTCGCGGCTCCGCAACTCCCTTCCAGCGGGGCATGGCAGAAAACGATGGTTGGAAGACCCCGGTTGTTCCCGAGGGTCTTTTTCAGGAATCCGATCGTTTCATCCGAGAGTGTGCAAAGGGGTTTCGAGTTGCATGCGTCGACCGGAAGGAAGACGAGGAGGTGCCCTCCAACCTTCTTCGCGAAACGAATACCAGGCTGCTTCATCGCCTTACGGAAGTTCTCGAGTTTCTTCCTCTTTCCCGCTGGGGTTCCCCGCGCCATCTTTCCGTCCGCTTTTGTCTCATCCTTGTACATGAAATCGTGATTTCCCGGAACTGCGAAAACCGGGTCGGCGAATGAGTCTACCAGATGCGCCGCCAGTTCGAGCTCCCGGGGGGTTCCGGTGCGTTTGCACAGATCGCCCACCAAGGCGACAGCGAAGACCCCGGTCAGCGAATTCACCGATTGGACGCTCCTTCTCAACACTGGAAGGTTCTCCGCGCAGACGTGAAGGTCCGCCATGATCGCCATGGACCAGGACGCCGCATCAGACCCGTTTCCGGTTTTGCCGGGGCGGCCATTGGTTTTTGGGGGTTCACTCGCGTTCGGGACCGGCTGGTCGAAAAACGTGGTCGGATGGACCTTCAGGGTGTCAAGCGGTCCCAGGGCAACCGCCGGGCCTGCGGGTCCGAAAGACGGGATCAGAAAAAGGATCGAAAGGACGACAAACCGGAGTCGGCAATTCAACATTTGAACCCTCCGGAAATGATTGTTCCAATAGTTGATTTGCATCAGAAGGAAGAAGGTTACACACGGATCGGGAGGACTTCCGGAGAACCTGCGATTTTCAACCCTTTCGGGGAGGATCTGTTTCGGAGGGAGGTTCCACGGGCGGCACCGAAACGGGTTCGGGTTTGGCGGGTGCCGGGGAATCAAGGGTTCCACGCGCCTGCTGGATACCGCGGGAAAGGATCCTGGCGAAATGGAAGATGTGGCCCTTTCCGATCCCTCCATCCGGGACCTGGATGGGGAACTCAACCTGGCCGGGGGCCATCCGGATCGTTCCGACGGTGGGCAGGAGCGAACCCTGCGGGAGAACCGCCGTCGCGCCATCGGAAGCGAGGGGGATGACGGGCGCGCCCGACTTCAGGGCCAGCAATGACGCGAGGAGGAGCTCGTCAGGGAGCCATGAAAGCCCCTGGGAATGCTCGGGCACCATTATTCCCAAGTTTTCACCGCTTCGCAGGAGGTTTTCAGCCTTTCCGAAATCCGGGCTCTGGATTCCCTTGTCCATCAGATGGATGTTCTCCATCTTGCGGCTGATCGATTCGAGGAACGGGAAGGCCGAGATCCCCGAGCCCGGGATTATGAACCTGAAAGGGTGGGGCACGAGGGCCAGGGTTGCCAGGTAATCGGCGAATCCCTGATGGGAGGCGATGAAAAGAAGGCCCCGAGGCTCCGGGGGAAGGGGTGAAAGGTCGGGGGGAGCAGTCAGAACGGCTTTCAGATCGAAAACGGAAAGAAACGCCCGACAAAGCGATCGAGCAAAGCCGAGATTATATGCCCGCTTCATGATCCGCGACGTGGGGGGGCGATCCAGGGATGGAACCGGTTATCCGCGCTGATCGATATCGGGAATCCGGCTGTAGATCCGGTTGAGGTCATAGCGGTTCATTACTTCCGAAAGGATGAATGCGTTGACAAGATCGTTCTTGGCAAGGCGGAGCCGGGGTTGCCGGACCTTTGGAAGGACCGGGGCGCGGGTGGACTTCGAAGCGATCAGGGAACCGGTCATCTGCTCGTAGTTGGTTGCGCCCGTCAGGGAAGGTGCTTCATCGAGGCAGGGGCCCTCGGAAGAGAAGTGGCGTTCCGGCTGGGGAGGCCTTTCCTTCTTTCGTTCCTTGCGTGCCTTTTTCCGCGTGGGCTCCGGAGGGCGAGGGGAAGGCTGGTCGACGGGAAAGATTGTTCCCAGAGCCTCGAGGCTGGTGGGTTCTTCCTTCCGGGGAGTGTTCCACGAGGAGTCGCCGCCGGGGGAATCTCCACCCGCGGGGGGCTGATTCTTGAAAAAGTCGTCGAGGGAGCCCAGGTCGGGGTCACCGGATGGAGGACTGCCGCCTCCGTGTTTCCTGGCTTCGGAAAGGACCGAGGCAACGACGATCACCCCGAAGATGATCAGTTTGATCAGGTCTTCCACTCGTCAACCCTTGGGCCCGGAGACAGGGCTGTCAACGAGATGGGAAAAGGATTTCCGCATCTCGGTGTCGGAAGTTATGTTCTTCAGGGTGAAGTAGTCGAGGATTCCCATGTTGCCTTCTTCGAGTGCCTTGGCCATTGCCTGGGGAACCATCGACTCGGCTTCGACCAGCTTTGCACGCATTTCCTGTTCCATCGCCTTCATTTCCTGTTCCTTGGCCTCGGCCATGGCGCGCCTTTCGGCGGCTTTAGCCTGGGCGATCTTCATGTCGGCCTCGGCCTGGTCGATCTGGAGCTTTGCACCGATGTTGTTTCCGATGTCCACATCGGCGATATCGATCGAGAGGATCTCGAAGGCGGTCTTGGCGTCGAGCCCCTTCTCCTGGATGGTCTTGGAGATTCTGTCGGGGTTCTCGAGGATCTCCTTGTGGGTCTCGGCCGAACCGATCGTGGTGACGATTCCCTCGCCGACCCGGGCAAGAATGGTCTCCTCGGTGGCCCCGCCGATCAGCTTGGTGATGTCGACCTTGACCGTGACCCTGGCGATGGCCTTGACCTGGATCCCGTTCTTGGCGACCGCCGAAACCTCGGGGGTGTTGATCACCTTGGGCTTGACGCACAACCGGACGGCTTCAAGAACGTCGCGGCCGGCCAGATCGATCGCCGTGGCCTGCTTGAAATCGAGGGGAATTCCCGCGCGCTGCGCGGAAATCAAGGCCGAAACCACCCTGCTGACGTTTCCGCCGGCAAGATAGTGGGATTCGAGTGATTGAAGCGAGAGTTCCAGACCACCTTTGGCGGCCGTGATCGCGGGATTGATGATGGCATGGGGAACGACGCCCCGGAGCCTCATTCCGATCAGATCGATAAGTCCCACGTAGACGCCCGAAGCAAGGGCGCTGACCCAGAGACCGATCGGGATGAAATAGGTAACCACGAAAAAGCCGATCAGGCCTCCCAAGATTATCAGAACGACAACGAATTCGTTCACGGGGATCCTCCTTGAAAGTCGGGAAAATGGGGCGTCCGGCTCGAATGCGAACTAAGATAATATCCGGTACTTGTCGGGCAAAGTCAAGGGGAAAGGTGGGCTCAGGGAACGGGGGGAACTGGAACGACCAGAAGATTGCCGTTCTTCACCTTAACCACCTTGATCTTCGTTCCGCGGGGTATATACTCTCCGTCGGACATGACATCGAGCCGCTCATCCCCTAACCGGACGATTCCCGAGGGGCGAAGGTCGCTCGTGGTGGTGCCCTCCATGCCGATGTACTTGCCTAGGTCCCGGGTGGCGGTGAACCCGTCTTCGGCCGAAATCGTGGCCTGGAGAACGAAACGTTTTCCCATGCGGGTGTGGGGAAACACGTATACCGCCCAGACGACGATGGCGATCAGGCCTATCATCGAGGCGAGCGAAAAGAGGATCGCCAGCTTGAGGTCGAGTTTCCAGAATGACAGAGCCAGCCCGGCGAGGATGAGGATGATTCCGGTTACACCGGTCACCCCAAACCCGGGAATCAGTGCGACCTCGATGAAGAGCAGTATCAGCCCGGCCAAAAGCAGTGCAAGGGAAATCAGGCCGTAGGGGAGATCCTCTTCGGGAGAAGCGGTTCCCGAGGCGGGGGGAATGAGGGGCATCTCGGGGGAGATGGCTTCCGGCGACGTCGCCTTCCTGGGAAGGAGTTCTCCATCAGAGAGCTCCTGGGCCTGGGAAATCGCGGGAAGGGCTGTCAAAGCAAGGAGCCAGAAAAGGAAAAGGAGCCCCAACGACGACGCCGACGATTTCCGAAATGTCTTCCTGTGCATGCTTGGTCCTCTGGATTACATTGTGAAAAATCAGGCCTTGATACCGCGGACCACGATCTTCGTCCCCTCGACCGCGATAACGATGACCCGTTGGTTACGCTCGATGAAATCCCCGTCGGAAACCACCTCGAACTTCTCGTTCCCGATTTTTACGATCCCCGAGGGGTGGCAGGGGGAAACGGTGACTCCTTCAAGGTTCAGCAGCTTGTCGAATGCGTTGAGTTCGACCGCGACGAAGCCCTTTTCGGTGCTGAGCTGTTCCTTCAGGACGAACCGGTCGAAGAGTTTCAGACGGGGCGCGAGGTTGTAAATGCCCACGATGAAGACTACCGAAAGCGCCGTCATTTTCGACATCGCCTCGACCGCCTTGTACAAATCGCCAAAAACGAATACGATGCTCAGCCCGAGGCTGAGGATGCCCAGAACGCCGGTTACCCCGAACCCCGGAATGACGAAGATCTCGAGTGATAGAAGGATGACACCGATCAGGAAGGCCAGGATGGCCTCGAAACCCGCGAGGTAGGCGAAAAGATGGCCCCCGAAGAAAAGCCCGATGCAAACCAGGCCGAACCATCCAAGAAGTCCCCAGCCGAAGACGAGGAACTCCAGGACCAGGCAGAAAAGGCCCACCGTGAAGAGAAGGATCGAGACGTTCGGGCCGGTTATCCACTGGGCGAAGACCTCCATGGAGGTCGGGGTGATCGTTTCGAGGGGGGCGGGAGTGATGTTGAGTTTCGAGAGAAGGGATTCCACCGAAACCACTTCCCCGTCGCAGTAGCCATGGGTCTTTGCAGTTTCGGGGGTGAAGGTCAGGATGTCTCCTCTTTTGACCAGGCCCATGATCTCGTCGTGGTTGATGTCGACCATCGCCGCGGCAAGCCTCTTGTCTCTTCTACGGAACTCAGCGGCCGCCTCGAACTCCCCGCGAAACGCGGAAACGAACTTGGCCTGGGCTTCCGGTGGGGTATTCCCGATCAGGGAAAACGGGGTGGCGGCTCCCATGGCCGATCCGGGTTCCATGAAGATCTTGTGGCAGCAGATGGCGATCAGGGCGGCGGCGGAAATCGCGCGCCCCCGGACGTAAGCGATCGTCGGAATCTGGGCGCGCAACAGCGCGTTTTTCATCTCGAGAGCGGATTCGACGAGGCCCCCGGGGGAGTCGATCTCGAGTATCAGCGCTTTCGCCTGCATCCGTTCCGCGCGCCGGATCATCCGCTGAAGGAAGAACGAGAGCCCCGGATCGATTACGCTCCGGATCGGGATCACCATGACAGGCCCGACGGCGGTTCCACCCCCGACCGGAAGGCCCTGGGCCCACAGGGGAAGGAGCGCGGCCAGGATCAGTAACGAAGGAAAGACAAACCCCGCGAAACCCACAAAGGATTTCACGGGGCTGTTGGTCAGGCTTTTCATGCTCTGCCCACGGGAAGTCGGATTATCTCCGCCTCCTCTGCTTGCGCCGGGCTTCGGCCGCCTTGCGCTTCTGTTTCTCGCTGGGCTTCTCATAGGCGCGTCGCCGCTTGATTTCCTTGATGATTCCGGCTTCCTGGCATTTCTTCTGGAACCGCTTCAAGGCTTTTTCCAAAGGCTCATCTTTGAGGACCCTGACTTCCGCCATCTTTCTTCACCCCCCTCCTGATATAGATCTGATCACATGAATCCTTTCTCAACCGGGGGGCCAGGACATCTGCCGGCGCCCAAGAAGGTGAAAATGGATGTGATAAACGGACTGACCCCCGTACTCCCCGTAGTTGGCCACGACACGGAAACCCTTGTCGAGCTCAAGCTGGTCGGCGAGTTTCCGTACGGCCGAAAAAACCCCCTCGAGCAGCTTTCCATCGGATGCAGCGGGCTCGCGAAGGGACTCGACGTGGGTGCGGGGTACGATAAGGACATGGACCGGAGCCTGGGGATTGAGATCCTTGAAAGCCACGACCGTTTCGTCCTTGTACACTATATCCGCCGGGATATCCCCCCCGACGATCTTGCAGAAGATGCAATCCTTCATAGCGAATCTACATTCTACTGTAACCCCGATCCATTGTCAACGAAATCGGAACCTCGAGGTTTCGATCGGTTGTCGTTCGGGGCTCTCGGAGTTGACCACCATGGGCGGCGAAAAATTCGGAAGCCCTCATGCGTCCTCCGCCCCCCGCTTTCCGAGGAATATCAGGAGAGGGACCAGGATGATCCAGAGGAAATTGACATAACTGACCCACCACCCGACGCGGGGCCGCATCTTCCCGAACGTGGCCTCGAGCTCCTTGAGGTCTTCCTCGACCAGTTCCTGATACTTGTTTTCCTCGAACAGGACGAGCTTCCCGCTCCAGGTCACGATGGGGATGAAAAACACGGAGACATAACTGTAGAAATACCCCACGTTGACCTTCCCGAACTTGTCGTCGGGGAGATCGAAAATCTGGCTCACTTCGTCTCCATAGCCCACCAGGAAGGGGACTCCCGCCTGAGCGGTTGTGGCTGCGAGGAGGAAGATGCTTCCCGCCAGGATCAGGGCCTTCAAAGAAACTCCAGAGTGTTTCATCCTCTTTCTCCTTTCGTCCGCGGAATGAGCGCACCGGGAATCCGAAAAGCCCACCCCCTTCGGTTGTCAGGCATCCGGAGTGACATTCTATTGTACCCCCGCGTGCTTGGCAATCGCTGATTTCCATGACGAATCCCGCGGCGGGATTTGGGGCTTTCTTTTTTGTTGACTTCGGGGACACCTTTTGCTACAATGAACGAACTGCAGCGGTCGCCCAGCGGGGCGTGGCGCAGTTGGTTAGCGCGCTTGCCTTGGGCGCAAGAGGTCGCTGGTTCAAGTCCAGTCGCCCCGACCGATTGTGTCGTATGCGGGAATAGCTCAGTTGGTAGAGCGCCACCTTGCCAAGGTGGATGTCGCGGGTTCAAGTCCCGTTTCCCGCTCTCCGAGCTCTTCTGGTCGCTGCGCCTGTAGCTCAGGTGGATAGAGCAACAGCCTTCTAAGCTGTGGGCCAGAGGTTCGAGTCCTCTCAGGCGCGCCGCAGGGCCGGAAGAAGGTTCTTCCTGGAGAAAGTAGCACAATGGCAGTGCACTAGACTGTGGATCTAGTCGTTGCGGGTTCGAGTCCCGTCTTTCTCCCTCCCGGTTCCAGCGCTTGTAGCTCAACTGGATAGAGCAACGGACTTCGGATCCGTAGGCTGGGGGTTCGAATCCTCCCAGGCGCGAAGAATGGGCCGCTAGCTCAGGGGTAGAGCACCTGCCTTTTAAGCAGGGAGTCGTTGGTTCGATTCCAACGCGGCTCACCGAAAACCATATCCCGGGCCGTTAGCTCAGTTGGTAGAGCAGCTGACTCTTAATCAGCGGGTCGCAGGTTCAAGTCCTGCACGGCTCACCCAAAACCCCGGCGCTTGTCGCCGGGGTTTTGCCCCTTCCCGGAACCCGATTCCCAGCTTCCGGGTATAATCAGCGCCGAGGTATCCGATGAATTCGAAGAAACTCCTCGTCCTCAGCGTCCTTCTTGCCTTCATTTGTGTTCCCGCCATTTTTGCCGCGACTGCAAAGCTCCACATCGACGTGGGGCTCAACCATTTCTACAAGAAACGGTATCTCGAGGCCTTCAACGAGTTCAAATCCGCGGTCGAGATCGACCCCAAGAATGCCGAAGCCCATTTCAACCTCGGGAGGGTCTACAAGATCCAGGGCTTCCTCAAGGAGGCGGTCGCGGAACTCCAGCTCGCGGTTACCCTCGATCCGAGCTATGTCGCCGCCAAGCGGGAACTCGACCAGATCAAGAGCCAGATCAAGTCCGAAGTGATGACCCAGCTGAAGATCGAAGGCCAGGAGGAAGCCCTCAAACAGCGGTTCGGCGAGATGGGCGCCAACGTTGCCGAACAACGGGGCCAGGAATTTCTTCGAAAGAACCAGTTGCCTCAAGCTATCGTCGCCTTCAAGGAGGCCCTCAAGGCAGATCCCAACAACGTCCGCCTCCAAAAACTCCTTGGATACCTCTCTTTCAAGACCGACCAACTGATCGATTCCCGGAATTTCTACGAGGGCGCTCTGAAGCTGGCTCCCAACGACTCCGAAATCCATTACGCCATCGGCCTGATCCATTTCCGGACCAGGAACTTCGATCCCGCCGCCGCGTCTTTCCAGCGGGCTGTCGCGATCTCCCCTTCCCTGATCAAGGCTTATTTCGCGCTCGGGGAGGTCTACGAGGAAACTAATCGTTACGAGGACGCGGTTTTCCAGTTCAAGAAGTGCCTCTCGCTCGATCCCAACCTGAAAGCCGCCCAGGAAAGGCTTCAGTACCTCTCAAACCGGTTGAGCTACAACTATTTCTCCCGGGGCTCATTCTATTATCAACAGGGCGATTACGAAAAAGCGGAGGCGCTCCTGGGGCTCTCCAGACAATACGGGACCCTGACGGATGTCCAGAAGAAATCCGCCGATGACATGATC
Organism: uncultured bacterium; assembly: GCA_964428355.1. Taxonomy (GTDB): domain Bacteria; phylum Muiribacteriota; class Ozemobacteria; order Ozemobacterales; family Ozemobacteraceae; genus CAYRYU01. Next base: position 6,115 of record CAYRYU010000130.1, on the reverse strand, counting down.
GAATCCGCCCGCTACTGGATCGGGAAGAAGAGGGCCGAGCAGGAGATCTCTTCCCAGCGGAAAGACATTTCCGAGCAGTCCTACATCAACAAGAACATCACGGTCGAGGATGTCGTGACCAATCCGGTAACCTTTGTCGGCCAGCCGGTCCACTGGTCCGGGGACGTGGCTTTTTCCGATTCGAAAAAAGGGAAAAGCCGTTTCTTCGTGAACTCTAACGGAAAGGTCGATCCCAAGTCCAACATGGATTTCACCTTCGGGGTTGTTTTCCCCAAGCCCCTTCCGAACGACCCGCGGGTTAGCGAATACTCGAGCCTCGAAATCAAGGGGAAGATCGTCGGCGTGGAAAAGGTCCTGAATACGTACTCTTCCGTCCTGAGCTCGAGGCGACAGCCCATCGTCGAGGCCACCGAGGCCACCTTTTCCCGGGACAGTTACGAACAACCCCTGACGATCCGGTACTATGGGCAAGAGCCGAAGTTCAACCCCTACCAGCACCTCAAGGATGGCGATTACGGCGGTGAGGTCGGCGGAGGGATCAGCCCGGGAAACCCCGACCAGGTTCGCTGACCGGAAAGGGGCTCTGGAAACAGCCGGCCCCCATGATAGCGGGCGGTTTCAACCCTCTCCATGAGCCGGGTCCTCTTCATCGGCGGCCCAGAAAACCTTGGAGGCCATCCCGATGATGCATCCGCCAATCAGTACCGTCACGAAAAGGTGGAAGAGGCATCGGGGGGGGTAGAGGTCGAGCAGCTGTCTTCCCGCTTCCGCAAGTATCTCGGGGCCGATGTCGGACCCCATTTCCATCTCCCATTGCACCTGCCGCCACAGAAAGCTTCCATACAATCCGATGGCGGAGAGGACGATGGAAATCCCCGCCCAGAAACCGCACGCCTTGAGATAGCCCGCAACCTTGTCGCCCACTGAAGGTGATGGCTTCGGTGAGGGGAGGGGGGAAGATGTCCTCGGGCCCGAGGGGTTAATTCCTGTCGTCATGGCCTTTTCCTCACTTTCCTGGAGGCGTTCCGAAACTGAACTTGTGGTCATGGATCGAATACTCGGTTCCGGAGGCCGTTCGGGCGGGGGGATGGCACGAGGTGCAGCCTGCTCCGGGGTTGCCCGCCGGATGCTCTTTCCGGTCCAGATGGCACGTCAGGCAATACTGGTCGTGTGAGAGATAGTCGCTCCCCGAAGCGGGGGAAAAATCCCTGAAGTTCTGGCAGTAGTCGCAGGTCAAGCCTTTCGCGAGGAACAACCGGGATTTGAGGAAATCCCATTGGCGCCGGCGGTCGGCATAGGACTCGTCACCCGTGAAGTTCGTGGGGTCCTGGCCCGGTTTGGGGGTGAGGCCCGAAAAAAAACGCGTCAGGTCTTCTCCGGGACGGTATCCGACAGGGAAGTGATACTGGCCGCTGTTGTCCAGGCCGGACGTGTGGCATGATTCGCAAACCATCTGCTTTCTGTCGGGTTCGAGGTGGCCCGGGTTGGTGATGAAATGGGGCGACCCCGTTCTGACATGGTTTCGGCCCGGGCCGTGACAGGCTTCGCAACCTACCCCCGCCTCGATGAAGCTATCCCCCTGGGTGGAAAAACCCGTGGTATGACAACCGGCACATTGCTTCAACCAGGCCCTTTTCGTCCAGCCGTAGTCCTTGACCGGAAGCCAGGAGCGGGTGTGAAGGTCGAAGATCCGGGGAAGCACCACGAGGGTGCCCGTGGCTTCTGCGACCAGACGGTGGACCCAATGGGAGCCGAGGACGAACCGGATCCTTTCCGCGGGCCAGCCGATCTCGGCCGGGGGAAGGGCCGAAACCAACGGCACCTCGTGCGATTTCCGGGTCATCCGCGCGTGGGGAGTCAGCTCCCAGGAGTCGAAGATCTTCGGGTGGCACGACCGGCATGCTGAAGAACCGGAAAATGCGCGAGTTTCGAAGCTTCGTGGGGAGTGGAGGCCTGCCTTCACGAAACCGGCGGAGGAGCGGTCGTGGCACTCCGCGCACAGTTCCCCTTCACGATTCTTCCTGGTCAGGATATAGGTCTTGAAACCGGCCGCGGGAAGGAGCGCGGAACCTTCGGGAATCCATGGCTCCGATGCCAGGGGCGGCGAATGCGGGGAATGGCATGTCAGGCAGGAAAGGAGCCTCCCTTCTTCGAGCGGAAGAGTTGTGCTCCCCGGAACCTGAATGTTCATCGGGTGGAAATCCGTGGCCCTGAGCTGGTGACAGGAATAACAGAACTCACCCGCCCCTTTCTTCAGCAGACCCGGAGCCGTGGCTGGTTCCTCATGTTTGGCCGGGGGCTTTCCCTCGGGATGGCAGATCCCGCAACCCGCTTCGGTCGCGGATTTCTGATGGTCGAAAGCCCATGCCGAGGTGATTGGGATCGTCGCCAGGAGCAGCAGCCCCGCAAGGGTGATTTCCTTCATTCAGGCCGATGCGTCCTCGACCTCGATGTTCTTGAGGGCTGTGTCGAAGGCTTCCCTGATCTGTTGCTCTGTCGGGTGGGCTCCGTTGTTCCACTTCCGCCTCAGCTCGAGCAGGATCCTGAACCTTTCCTGGTAATCCCTCTGAAGCTGGTTGACCGCGTCGGAGAGGACCTGGCCTTCATCGCCTTTCCTCAGTTGGAGCGGGGACAACCCAAGCCTGCCTTCGGAGAGCTTCCTGATGCGGGCTGCGATCTTGAAGATCGGTCCGATCAGCCGGTGGGAGATGAAGATGGTCACCACTAGGAATGCGAGGGAAACAAGCAGGAAATATAGGCCGTTGGTCAGGATGACGGCGGGTTTCAGGACCTCCCATGTCGACCTGAAGCGATTATGGGCGGAGAAAAAGCCCTCGGTGATCGTCTTTGCCGTAATCTTGTACAGGAAAAACCCGTGCAGCATCGAGCCGAGGAACAAAACCAGGATCAGGAATCCCACCAGTCTGATCTGGTAGGATGGAAGAACCAGATAGTGGGTACGAGCAACCGGGGTCATAGCGCCTCCTTTAGGTCGGTGGAGTTTCGGTGTTCCGCAGGATGTTCAGTGGCCTGCATCCGGGACTCCTCCGGAAAGTGCCAGCGACTGATGGATGAACATGGGAACGGTTCTTTTCATCGTCTGGAAGAACCTTTCCAGTGCCTGTTTCTGGTTCTCGGAAACCGCGCGCCCCTGGGCGAGTTTCCTGGTCAGGGTCGCACCCGCTTCAGGACGCGCTTCGAGCCGGAAAAGGTGGGTCCCTTCTTCGTCGGTGAATCCGAGGGAAATCGAGCCCACCGGAACCGCCGCGATCTTTTCGAAGACCCCGGGAGGAAGGTCCCCGGGCGTTTTCCAGCTGATATCACCTCCAACCGGGGCGTACAGGGATTTCGAAAAGCTGGCGTTGAGAGCCTCGAACGGGACCCCCGCCGCCGCATCGAGGAAAAGCTGCGTCGGAGAGCTTCCAGGAGGAAGAAGGATCGTCTTGAGATGCAGCTTTTCCGGAACGATCGATGGTTCCGTGGCAGATCCGGCGGGGGGCATCTCCGGGATCCCCTCCGCGCTGGACATTACCTTCTCCCTGGTTGTCCGGGCGAGTTCCTCGATCAGGAAAAGGGCCTTCGAAATATCGATGGGGCCGGAGGACAAAGCGATCGCCTGGTCGAAAAGACGTATATTGGCAAGGAACTTCTCCTGGCGGTCCAGCCCGAGATCGCGTCCCGCCTCGGCCCAGACGAGAGTCTCGAGAAGCTCTCCCGCGAACGCCTGGTCGGACAAGGAATCGGCTTCGGGTGCGGAAAGGCCCTTGATCTGCTTGAACTCCGACATCCTTATGGATGTTCCCCCGACCTTGATTGCGAGCTGGTCCGAAAGAAAAAACTCCTCCATGTCGAACTTCATGAAAACCATCATGAGAAAACCCGTCAGAAAAATCAGAAGAAGGACCATTCCCCAGATGAAGCGCCTGGATAGCGAGATGAACGAGAACGCCTCGGGCTGGAAAACGTCTTCGCTCATGGTTTTCCGCCTTCCGATTCGGGTCCGCTCGCGAGGGGAACCGGGGGAGAAGAGGATTTCCTCAGCAGGTCGAGTGCTTCCGCAAGGTCGAATGGGCCTTCCCTGGAGAATCTCACCATTCCCGACGGGTCGACCAGGAAGACCGAGGGCGTGGTCTTCACGCCCCAGAGGTCGGCCGATTTGTAGGTTCCGGAGCTGATCTCTTCGAGAAGGAGTGTGAAATCGAGACTCCTCTTTTTCATGTAGTTCTCGAGGGCGGTCCGGCGCTGGGCGGTGTCGAGGGAAATGAAAAAGGTTTTGGGCCCTGGAGGAGGATAGGCCTTCAGATCCTCCACGACCATGGGAATCTCCTCGAGGCAACTGTGGCAGAAAAGGGACCAATAGAAGATAAGGTTCCATTCCCCCTTGATGGGAAAGGAAACCTTGGTTCCACGGAGCTCTTCGAGAGTGCAGAATGGGGCCGCCTCTCCGACAGCCTTGATCTGGACCGGGTTGCTCGCCCCTTGGGAAAGTTTCCCTGAGGCAATCCCCGGGGTGGGGGAGCCGGCCACCGCTCCGGGGGTTGCGCCGATGGCGACAGGTTCATCTGCGGGGAGCAAGTCCGGGCCCAGCAGGGCAAGAAGGCAAAGAAGAAACGGGAGCAGGTCAGAGCTTCGCTTTGATCGCATTTTCGATCTCCGGTTCCATTGTCTGTTCGTAACCGACGTGGGAATAGAGGACGTTGCCCTTCCGGTCGAGGAGGACCGTTTTCGGGAGGACGACGGCTTCGTAGGTCTGGGTCAGCCTCATCTCGTCATCGATGACCAGCATGTAGGGGATCGGCTGGGGGTATTTCCTCACGAACTTCTGGACCTTTGCCAGTGGAAACCCCTTCGGATGGACACCGATGATCGTCACCTTGTCTTTCAACGACTCATGGAGCTTGATGATGAAAGGAATCTCCTCGATGCAGGATCCGCATGTGATCGACCAGAAGACCAGCAGAATCTTCTTCTCCGTGAACAGGCCGGTCAGTTGGAACTTCTGCCCCTGGAGGTTAAGGAGGGAGACGCCTTCGAGCGACTGGAGCGATCCCGGGGTGCTTTCAGGGATCAAGAACCAGAGCAGCGGAAGGGTCAAGATCGCCAGTCCGAGTAGGATGGCATGATTCCTGTTCATGACACCGGTAATATACCCTTTCCGGCTCTTTTTTCAAACCGCCTGCGGGACCGGTGCTCAATTCCCCATTGCGGGATCGGGCTGGAACTCCCTGCCTGCCATGATTCTTTCCCGAACGAAGGAGAACCTTGCCGGGTCAGCCTTTCGAAGCAGCGGGCCGGCCATCAGATACTCACACACCGTTTCCGCCATGTCTTCGAGCGGGGAGACGTTGCCGTAAACGGTCGGGCTTCCGGAAGGAGGTTTGGACGGAATCCCCTTTTCCCAGAAGGTCGATTCCCACTCTTCGAGGAGTTTCGGGGCAGCCTTCAGAAAGGTGATCGTCATTTCGTGAACGATTGTCCGGCGGAACATTCCCCGGCCTTCGGGCTTGTCCATTGACGAAAGCGCGGAATCGAAGACCTTGAACCTGTCGAGGGTCTCAGGGATAGCGGCCGCAAGAAGTTCCTGATACTCCGGAAAGACCGCCTCCCGGATGATCTGGGTGGTGCCGAGGCGGAACTCCTTCGGAAGCATCGCCAGGGTTTTCGAAAGCTCCATCAGGTTTTCCGATGTCCAGATTCTCCCGTTGGGTCCTTCGGTATCGACCGGAAGGATGCCGTACTTCGTTCGGATGTCCACTTTCAACCGCTTGGTTTTCTTGGCTTCCTTCGAAGCGGAGAAATCGGGCTTGGGTGAAAACGCCTTGGGGACCGTTTCCTCCTGGACGCCGGAGGGGGCGGATGCCTGTCCGAAGCAGGTAATGGTCGAATGGCCCAGAACGATGGACCCGATTAACAGAAGACCCCGAAGGGCTCGCTTGTTCATATGTCTCCAGATTCTCCTTCGCCGGTGGCCCGTATGGAAATTGATGGGGTTCATGGTGACTGCCGACATGATACCACCATGTGAGATCCCTTCCACCCGGTTTCCAGGAAATCAGATGAATCGCACCGGGTTTTGCCTGAATCCGAAATATTGGGCCGGGTCCCCTCAAGGACT
>CAYRYU010000129.1:0-18632 GCA_964428355.1 uncultured bacterium | reverse complement strand
GCGGTTCCGAAAGATACCGCGGTTCCGAAAGATACCGCGGTTCCGAAAGATACCGCGGTTCCGGAATGCACCGGGGGAAGACAAAAGATGCTCGAAGTCAAGATTGGGGACCTTCCGAAGAAGATCACGGCGTTCGAGGCGGTGGAAAACTGCTATTCGGAGCAGCTCCGGTTCGCCTGCGCCAGGCTCAGGGAAGGCGTTTCGGTCCTCATCCGGTGCGAAAAGCAGATCATTCCATATCTCCAGGGGATCATGAAGAAGAAGCTCGCCGCCGAAGGGAAGACCACGGCAATCATCGACGGAAGGGGCAATCCAAACCAGGAAGCGACTGCGACGCGCATCTCGACGATGGTGACACAGCTTCGGGGGCTGGTGAACAATACCGAACCCAACAAGGTTTTCCTGCTCCCGTATCTCGATATCCTCACCTCGACGGCCATGAGCGGCTTGACCCAGGAAGGGAAGGAGATCATGACCGTCATCCACGAGAATCCACTTTTGGCGATGGCGGCCTTCGAGGATCCCGATTTCCCGCTTCCCGACCTCATCGCCAGGGCCTTTCCCGCGCGGACCGAGATGCTCGGGATTCCCCGGCAGAAGCTGGCAGCCCTGATCACGAGCGATGAAGCCCGGAAGTTCGGCATGGAGTCGCTTAACCTGATGTCGATCTTCAAGTATGTCTCCGGCCTCAACCCCGTGGGTTTCCGCGGGATCATGCAGATTTTCGCCCACAAGGCCGATTACAACCCATCCCTTCCGAACCAGACGGCGAACTACCTCCAGGAGCTCCGCGATTACACCGCTACCGGAGGAGCCTGCCTCTCCTCGATCAACCTCGAGAAGGACATCGCGGGTTACGGGAAGGTCAAGCGCAAGATCGAGGAGAACATCCTCCGTCTCCTCAGGGCCACCGCGCAGTTGACCGACGAGAAGGAGATCCGGAACATCGAGTCGATCATTCCCCGCGGACTGATCTTCCATGGGCCCCCGGGCACGGGGAAAACCCTCTTCGCGAAAGGAATTGCCGAAGCGCTGAACGCCGCGATCTTCATCGTGAGCGGTCCCGAGCTGAAGTCGAAATGGTTTGGGGAAGGGGAAGCGAACATCCGCCGGCTTTTCGCGCGCGCCCGGGCGACCGCACCCTCGGTCATCGTTTTCGACGAACTCGATTCGATCGCCTCCGCCCGGACCGGGGGAGACGATGGTGCCGCCCAGGCCTCCCACTCGATGGTCAACCAACTCCTCACGGAGATGGACGGCTTCCGGAAGGAGGACCTGGTCCTGATTATCGGGACGACCAACTTCGTTTCCTGTCTGGATCCCGCTTTCCTGCGACCCGGGCGGTTCGAGTACCAGATCGAGATCCCGTATCCGGAATGGGAGGACAGGCGGGCGATCCTCGCGCTTTACAACAAGGTTTTCGGGACGGGAGTCTCGGATGCCGACATCGACATGCTCGCGGGCTGGACGGGCCGGCTGACCGACAATGGAACCTCGTATACAGGCGATCACCTGAACGCCCTGATGAGGGACCTGAAGCGAAGACTTCTGAACATCAACGAGAATGCGGCCGATTCGGAGCTTCTCAAGGAATGGCTGAGAGAACAGGCGGGAGTGACCCGGCTCGACGAGCACGAGGAGAACGTCGTCGCGATCCATGAGGCCGGACATGCCGTCATGTATCTCAAGGCGGGCCGGTTCGACGAGATCGACAAGGTGACGCTCGAAAGCGGCTCCTCGGCTGCGCTTGGAATGGTCCAATCGCAGGTCAGGAAACCCAACCATTTCTTTACCGAGAGCCGGCTGAGAGGCCAGATCGGAATCAGTCTCGGAGGATACGTTGCGGAAAAGATCTTTTTCGGTGAGGTTTCCACCGGTGCTTCGGGTGACCTCCGGCACGCAACCCTCATCGCATCCGACATGGTGAGCGCCTTCGGGATGGGGGACGCCGCGGTTCCGCGCAACTACACCGACCAGAACTACCGACCCGACCCGTTCTTCCTCGCCCAGCTTTCACCCCGTGTCGATCATCTTCTGACGCAGGTTCTCGCGGACACCGCCGCGTATATCAAGGGGAACCGGCCCCTTCTCGAGAAGATCAGCCGGAAGCTGATCGAGCTGAGAACGTTGAATCCGGCCGATCTCGCGTCGATCCTCAAGGAGACGCAGGGAGCATGAAGCCTTCCCCCGTCTATCTCCGGATGGAGAATCCCGCCGACATGCTTTCGGCGCACTTCCTTGTCGAATCGGGGCAGTTGGAGGGGGAGTTCATGCAGGAGGTCGAACCTCCCTGGACGATCTGGCTGTTCTGGGAACCCTCCGCCCCGGAAGCCGGCTCCTCTAAGGCGGCAAAGCTGATCCCTTCACAGGTCTGGACGGAAGGCTCCCCCGCTTCGGAAATGCGCCCCGCCTCATGGGCCGATCTTTTCCGGAGATTCATCCTGCGACCGGAAGAGGCTTCCGGAATCGGGGACAACGTCCTCGTCAGGACAAATGAAAAGACGGTCTTTCTCGACATCATCAGGCGTCATTTCATGCTCCAGCAGGGTCTTCTCGAGTTCGCCGCGTTCGATGGGGAGCAGCCTTTCTGGTTGATCCGGATCAGGCATCCGTCGATCTGGGCGCTCGACCAGGCGGCGGAGACCGGGCCGATGGAGCTGTTCAGGCAGATCCCCGAGAACGAAGGCCTGTTTCTCGAGAAGGGTTGGAGGATCACCGATCCCCGGAACGGGGTCCGGCTGAACCGGTTCAAGATGTTCGAACGTTCGATCGTTTTGCTGAGACACGGCGGGGATTCGGTTTTCCTCAATCCCACATGGCAGCATGCGACGACGGTCATCGAGGTCAAGGTCGATTCCCCCGCTGTCGCGCAGGCTGACGAAACGTCCAGGATCGTGATAGTCCCGCGATTCCGCCCGTCCGTCGAGGAGACCCCGGCGGGCTTGTGGCGGGTTGCGGAACCCGAGCGGCTCAAGGCGATCATCTCGAACGAGGCAATGAAACGCTTCGCGGGGTATTCCGCCTGGTTCTGTCGCGACAACGTCGTCTGGGTCCTTTCCGCGGGAGCGCAGACCGACCGCGGGATCGCAACCCTTCTCACCGACGCTTTCCCTGCCTTTTCCCCGATCGAGAGGAAGATCTTCCTGCCGATCGGCAAGACGCTCGCCCCGAAGCTTCCCGAGGAACGGTTGAAGCAGATTTTCCAGTGCTCCCAGGATGATTTCCTCTGCCTCGAACTGGAGCAGAAGGAGCCAGCCGGTTCGGCGGGGGGAGTGCCCGGGGAAACCTTCATGAAGGCGACGCTCCTTCCCATCATCAACCAGAAGAAGATCGAGTCGTTCATCTCCTTCATGGCGGAGCAGGCCGTACAGAGGGCCGATCCGCACCAGACAGCCTGGGTTTTCGAGTTCCCCGACGTAAAAAAAAACGAATGACGGTGACCATCGACCTGGGCGAGCCCCTGACCGATTCCGTAGAGGAGTCTTTGAAAGCGTCCAAGGGCTGGTTCGACCGGCTGGCGGAGAGCATTCCGTTCGTCAAGAAGATCCTGAACTTTTCGGAGGAGATCGTCGAGAAGCGTCGACAGGGCTCGGCATTCGAAGCCCCAACGGGGCCTGCAGGTCCGGAGAAGGTTTCGCTCGATGCCCGGGAAGGGATTTTCAGTTTCTCCGCCGGTTCCGATCTTGCGAAGCAGCTTGCCGAGATCGACCGGAAGCTGGTTGCCGATTTCCATTCCTCTTCCCTCTGGCTCAGGCGTTCTTCGGTGAACCAGAAACTGGACCACGGTCTAGAAGCCTATGTGGATGAGCTGACCGCCTATATCGTCAAGGGTGACACCCGGACCTTCTTCCGGACCTCGTTGTTTTTCGCGCATTCCAAGCCCGAGTTCGGGAGTCTCGGGGAATCGGGGATCTCCGAGGTCTCGAAGGGAAGGCTTCTGGCGAAGATCAGGGAGGAGCGTGTTCCGGCCGAGGTCAACTACTCCCTTCTCCTGACGTTCGGCGGGAGGTTCGGCGACGAGCACATCTTCCGCCAGGGAATCGACTCGATGCGCACCGGATACGCGGGCGAGAAGAGAGGCTTCCTTGGAGGATCGGGCGGAAGCGACGGAAAGCCCGGTGACAACTCGATCGGCCTGCTCGGGGAGGGTGAGTTCGCCCTGATCCAGCGGAACACCAACAAGTTCCTGGAAAGGATAGGATCGACCGCGCACCTGGTGCCCATCCTGAGAGCCCAGTTCAGGCTCCTCCTGACAACGCACCTGAACGAGGACCTTGCCGTCCGGCTCGTTTCGCAGGTCAAGATCGCCTGGAAGTACAAGCTCGTCGAGAAGAAACTGCGGGACCTGTCTTCCTGGCCCGAACTGCCGTCCGATGCCAACCTCCTTGATTCCACACGGCGATGGTTCAAGGTGCTGACCATGGAAAAGCTCAAGGAGCTCTCTCTGACCGAGCTTTTCACGGGATTCCTCTACCGGCCCGGGATCCTCTTCGAGAGGAACACCACGGCGGGAATAGCCGAGATCGAGAGCATTCCGTGGATGGCGGGGCTCACGACATTCGAGGTCCCGGAGGTCAGCGACGGGAGGCCCCTCGCGCAAGCTATCTACAAAAGGTATCTGGGGGGCTTCTCCGATTGGGCGGACTACCTGCGGCAGGGGCAGGGAGCCGGGATTCCCCTGCATACCAAGGCGAGGTGCCAGCGGGTCCTTCTTTTCCTTGTGACCGAATTCGGCCCGCTGGGTGATTTCGAGCGGTTTTTCGAGCCTCCGACACTGGTGATAGACTGGAGCAGGAAGTTCGACCTCCACGGATTGACATATTTTTGCGATTCGTACCGGTTGTCGCTGGCTTTTTCCAAGCGGGTGGACGAGCAGAGGTTGTTCGACATCCTTCTGGCGATGCTGCCGCAACCCCCGAACGGGTGGACCGACTTCAGGGATGCCGCGGAGCAGATCGTCCTCTGCCTTTTCCTCAACGGGACCCCGATGAGGCGTTTCAAGCTCGATGAAATGCTCGTCCGGACGATAACCTGGCTGAAATACGCGGCGGAACACGAGGAGGAGGAGATGTTCGACGAGCTCCTCTCGTTCTTCAGCTACCTGGAAGCGGGTGTCCTCACGGATCTGGTGCCGGAAAGGGTTGAGAGACACAATTTCAACGAGCGCAGGAGAGCGCTCTGGATCGAACACGCGAGGTCCCTCGCGATCGCGGGGGATGAAGGCTGGGCAAAGTGGAAACAGGATTGCCGGAGTCAGAACGAAATGATCGACAGGATAACCAGATGAGCAGAGAAGCATTCGACGACCTTCAGATCAACCAGGCCCGGGAACGGATCATCGATTACCACAACAAGCTGAAGGAGTTCTTCCTGAAGCGGGACGAACTTCTCAAGCTGATGATCACGGCTGTGACCGCGCAGGAGCCCATGCTGTTCATCGGCCGGCCGGGAACCGCCAAGTCACTCCTCGTGTCGGTTTTCTGCCAGGGTCTGGGTATGACCGAGGGTGAGTATTTCGAATACATGCTCACCAAGTTCACCGAGCCCAGCGAGATCATGGGGCCCGTAGACATTCAGGAGCTGAAGACAGGACATTACATCAGGAAGGTCAAGGGTCACCTCCCGGTCGCAAAAGTCGGATTCCTCGACGAGATCTTCAAGGCGAACTCCGCCATCCTGAACATGCTTTTGACGGTCATCAACGAGAGGAAATACTACCAGGAGGGCACTCCCATTCCCGTCCCGCTGGTCTGCCTCTTCGCCGCCAGCAACGAGATTCCCGATTTCGGCGAGTTCGACGCACTGAAGGACCGTTTCATCCTGAAGATCGAGACCCTTCCGGTCCGCGATTCGTGCTTCCACGAGCTGATCAGGTTCGGGATCAAGTTCGAGACCCGGGCCTTCAACAAGGAGAAGCCCTGGAAATCTGATTGTACTCTTGACGATTTCCTGCTGGTTCACAGGTATCTCCTGAACCATGTCCTTCCCGCCGCAATCGACCGGCCGGACGAGCTCCTCCTGGGGGACGAGAGGATCACCAAGGCGTTCAAGACCCTGATCGCGGTGCTGGCCGACGAGCTGAAGGTCGAGATCACTGATCGCAAGCTCATCAAGCTGTACAAGCTCATTCTCGCCCAGGCTTTCATCTTCAACGGCGGCCGCGTCACGAAGGACGAGTTGAAGATACTCCGCTACTGCGGGAATAACTTTTCCGACGTCCAGAAGATCAAGACGTACATCGAGGAACGGCTCGACAGCATGGAGTAGGACGATGTTGACCCCTCCCCAGATCCGGCGCTGGATCCAGACCTCGCTCGGGGCCTCGGGTTTCCGGGACCTCGACACGGTTCCGCTCAAGATCTGGAAGACCATCGTCCTGCACGGAAAACCCGCCCTACCCCCCGGATTCTTCGGGATCCTGTTCGAACGGCTCGCACACCGGGGTTCGGGAGTGCGCGTCACCGCCCAACCTTTCCCCCTGGAGGAGGAGATCATCTCGAGGGTTTTCAACTCACAGGGGTTCCAGCACCTGGAGGGCGTTTTCATTCTTCACGGCGGAAAGACTGACGAGGAGTTCGTTTCAGGGCTGTTCTTCCAGATCATCGACCGGCTTCCCGGGTTTTTCCATCCAGGGATCCAGTTTTCAAACCGCGACCTGGAGACCTCCCTGCAGGAGTTCACCACGGTCGACATGGGATTTCCCGCCCGCCAGTTTCTCGAAGCTGTTTACAAGGAATCCCTGGATGCGATCGTCCGCACGCCCGTGGCCCTCGGGCATTCGGACCTCTTCGAGATCAGCCACCCCAACCTTTTCGCGAAGCCGGCCGACCGGACCTTCTACCGGGTCATGATGAGGGGAGTCCTCGGAGTCGCCACCTGGCTGCGCGGAGGGTTCACCTTGCGGGAGGAGACTCCGATGGTCATCGCCCACTTCGGCGAGCCCCAGGTTTTGTCACTCGGCGGGTACGATTCCCTCGTCAACAAGGGGGACATCTCCTCCCTCGTTCCTTCTGAACTGGGGTTCATCGACGAGACTATGGAGGTGGACCTCTTCGATTACAAGTATCTCGAGAACCAGCTCCTCTATTTCCAGCGGGAGCAGGGGGCGGTCTTCCGGATCCGAAGGGATGTCTTCGTCCAGATCCAGATGACGCCGTTCTTCGAACACGAAAGGCACCTGGGTCTTGTTTTCGCATGGCTTCTCCTTCTGGCCGAGAAGATCGTCGAGACCTTCACCAAGGACATCGTTCGGATCGATTACGAGTTTTCCGGATATCAGCCCTCGGCTCTGGAGGATGCCTGTGAGTTCTTCCGTCACTTCCTCAGGGAAAAGGGGAACGAGGAGCGGGTTTCCATAAGGGTCACGAAGGATAGAACCCGGGTCGTCCAGGCCTCCGGACGTTCGCAGGCATGGATCCTGGGGCCTTCCCCTGCGAAGGGGTTCAAGCACGTCACGCTCGAGTTCCCGCAGACCGACGAGTTCGCCGGCTTCGAGGTCCACGAGCAGGAGAGGGTGTTGGGAGAGCTGATCAATCTTACGATCACGAGGATGGTGGAACGTGCAGATCGCTGATCTGGTGGAAATCACCGAAGTCGAGGGGCCGGGCCGCCGGGCCGCGGTCTGGTTCCAGGGCTGCTCGATCCGTTGCCCCGGGTGCTGCAATCCCGAGTATCTCGAACCTGTCGGGGGAACATTGGTCGATCCCGTTGGCCTCGCACGGCGTCTCGCGGATCTCCCCGTCGAGGGTGTTTCGATCCTTGGCGGAGAGCCCCTGGACCAGGCCGCGGAACTCGTCAGGTTGCTCGAGGAGCTCCGTGGAAGATCCGACAAGGGGGTTTTCCTGTTCACGGGTCACGAGTTCGGCGTGCTGGGGGAGAATCCGGTTTTCCGGAAGGCCCTTGGGTTGTGCGACATGGTCAAGGCCGGGCCGTTCGTTGCGGGATTGTCACCGGATACGAGGCGGTGGATTGGGTCCCGGAACCAGACGGTTCACTTTCTGACATCCCGGTACCGGCATCTCGAGAATTCATGGGAACCCGCGCGAAGGGAGATCGAGGTCCACCTTTCGGGCGATGGAATCCACATCAACGGGGATCCTCTCGCATGGGGAAAGCTGGAATCGATGTTCCCGAAGGGAACGAAGGGGGTTTGAGCGAATGAGAAGATTCATCCTGGACTTCGTCTTCGACGAAAAGACCGGGGAAAGCCGCATCGTGGTCGAGCTTCAGGACGACAGCATGACCGCCCTGGAACTCAACGAGTCGATCCGGGGGGGTGAGGTCCGGGAGGCGGCAATCAAGGAAATCACCGGGATTTTCGGGGAGGAGATCGGGAAAAGCATCCGGGCCGGGAAGACGGGCCTGGTATGCCAGGACAACGAGCCCCCTGACCTTGCCCCTGAAAAGCCCGGGATTTTGCAGGGGGGCGGGGAGAGCGTCCGGAAGGATGTCAAACAGTGACAATAGTACAGGTCGTTCCCGAGACGATCATCTGGGAGCACGTCGCTTTCAGGCTCGGGCAGAGGCAGAGCTCGGAGCTGAGTCACCGGAAGTATTTCCCCAAACTCCCCGAGAAGATCTTCCTCTCTTCGGATTTCCTGGATGTCTGGACAAGGAACGTGACCGTCGCGATCCGCAAGAAGATCGTCGACGATTTCGGCCTGCGGACCTTCCTGCTTACCGAAAACGATCAGACAGTCCGGAGGAGTGTACTCGACACCGAGTTTTGGAAGGAGGTCCAGCTGTCTTTTTCCCCCCGGGCCGTCGACCGGATCTGGGAAGACACGGTGGGAAGGGTTTCGGGGAAGAAGCCGTCATGGAGGGACGTGACCCCGGGTGATGCCCTCTTCCTGTGCATTCTCGACAAGAAACTCTACGAGACCTACTCTTTCGAGTGGCTCGTGGGAAACAATGCCGAGTGGATCGTTTCGGCATTGTTCCTTTCGACCCGGACATTCGAGAACCCTGCGAACCTGCCGTGGGCGATCTACTTCCATCAGTACAAGAGGATTCCTCTTCCGCTCCGGGAGGTGCTGATCGAGAGGACCGCGGCGTTCTTCAAGGCGCTTGCAGAAGGGGTTTTGAGGTTCGTCGATGCGGCTTCTCCCCCCCTTCAATTCGGTTCGGAGCTCGGGGCGCCTCCGGTCCGGTTCAGTTTCGGGGACGGGGTCCAGGTTCTACGTGCCGGTCTCGAGGATCCGTTCCAGACGAAACCGATCAGGGCCGCTGTCGCTTACTGGGCCAACGAAGGCACCCTGGGTCTCGACGACGGGCGTTACATTGAAAGTGCTTGTACAAGTACGGGTCTTCTGCGTTACATGGACGCATATCACGAGGAAGTTACGCGATTTCAAGAGGTTGCCAGGGAAGGGGGAATGCGATGAGCAGATCATATCGGCTGAGGGTCCCGTTGGCCCTCCTTTTTTCACGGGAGGAACTTCAGAAAAAACGGCTCCTCAGGTTCGGCTTCGACCTTCTCGGGATCCTCGAACCTGCCCGGATGAAAGAGCTTCTGGAAAGCGTTCTTTCGGAAAGGGGATGGACGAAGGAAGGGGACGTCTGGAAATCCCCTTCGTCGGGCCCGGTCCAGGTGACGATCGACCCGGAAAAGTTGGCCGTTCAGGTCGATGCCTCCGCCATCCTCGGGAATTCAGCCGCGATCTGGAGGGAAGGTCTGAGGAAGGATGTGGACCTGGCTGATAGCAGCGACCCGACGCTTTCCTCGCTCAACGAATATGAGATCCAGCTTCTGAAGGACGCCGCGGGGGCTCAAGGGAGGGAAGTGCAAGCGGAACTCCTCAAAGCGGGTGTTGCCGCAAAGCGCGATCTTTCCGGGATCCTGAAGGATGTCTACCGGCTGGCGGTCAAGGAGAAAGCCGGCAAGATCGGCAATATCGCCTCGGTTACCGAGTCCTCGGAAGGAAGCACCCTTCGTATCAGGATCGAGATCGACTCTTGAGCGTATTGGCCCCCGACTCTCGTGAATGTCTCATTCCGAGCCGGAAAAGCGGGGGGGGTCAGGGCATGGCGAAGGAGATTAGGTGGGCGGAAAATCCGAGGAAGATGAACTTGAGTTCAGCCTCGAAAGACGCCCTTTCCCCCTGAACGACATAGTGAATCCGAAGGTTGGGATTTGGGGATGTGCTGAACTTTTCCCATCGGAAATCGACTTTCCTGGCCCGCCCCGAAACCGCGAGGCGTGCCCGGCTGAGCTCCCTCATCCTTTCGATCGGGACCTCCTTGCGCAAAGCTTCGTGCATCATTTCGAAAGCGGCGTCCGGCCGGTCGAGGAAAGCCCGGAGGAATTCCTCCCCCTTCGCCTTGTAGATGTCGGTCGAGGGAAGTGCTGGGAGCCAGTCTTCCATTTTGGGCGACTTGATCGAAAAACGGATCAGTTTTCCATCTATGAACTCCAGATCGCTTTTCGCCTCGCCCAGGAAGAACCGGACGGTTCCCTTGGCCAAAACCCGTTTCGCCGATCCCTCGTATCTGACGGAACTCGTGAAATCGCCTTTCTTGACTCCGAGATACTTTCCCAGGTTGGTCTGGAACGACTTCATATATGCGTCCAGAACGGGTTCATCGACTACGGAGCGAAGCCCCGGGTGGAAAAGCGAGACCAATCCATTCCGGTCCCCGGAGTTCAGCGCATCGAAAAACGTCTGCTGAAGCTTCTCTCCTTCCGATCCGCGAAAAAGAAATACCGCCACCCCGACGGAAATGACGGTCAAAAGAACGATCGCGGCCACGACGAGGGGATTGCGCATCCCATCACCTCCCGCGTGTTCTTCCCAGGCGTGATCCCAGCCGGACCACGGCGTTGACCATCTCCGACGCGACCGCGGGGCTCTCTTCCAGCTTGTGCAATCCCTCGAGAACCTTCATGCATTCAAGGTCACCGATAAGGCCCAGAGCAGTTGCGGCCTGCATGCGTTCGGTGGGGTCGTCGTTCTTCAGCATCGCGAGAAGGGCCCTCTTGATGGTTTCCCCCTCGGTTCGCGCATCCTGCGGCTCACCCGGTTTTCCCTCGCGATGGAAAAGTGCCCGGAAACGGTGCGAGAGTGCGAGAATTCCCACGGAATATGCCCCTGCCGCGCGTTGAGCCGGAACGAAGGAGTGCAGAAGGGCGAGCAGTCTCCCGATAACTTCGCGGTTTCCAAGGCTCCAGAGGCCGAGCATGGCGTTGGAGCTCACGCGATGGTTGGAATCGTCGGCGAGGGGAAGGAAAAGCTCGGTTTTCTCGGGAAAATCGAGCGGCATCAGAGCCTCGATCGCATTTGCCCGGACCCGTGGACTCGAGTGTCCGAGAAAGGGTTTCAGGGTTGGGACGAGGTCGATGGAGCGGACCAGCGCGAGGCTGGAGACGGCGGTGGCGAGCACCTGTTCGTCCCTTTCGTCCTGCAGGATTCCCAGGAGGAACTTCAGTGCCAGGCCATCCCCGTTTCCCGCGAAGGTCGAAAGAGCTTTCGTGGCCTCCGTTCGGATCAAGGCTTCGGAGGCGCGTTGGACCATGTCGATGAGGAAGTCCCGGGCCTCGGTTCTTGCCGAGATTCCCAGGATGCGGATCGAGGTTTCCCGCTCCCCCGAGCCGGGATCGCCCGCCCGCTGCAACAGAGGTTCGAGATCCCGGAGGGCGACCACCTGGTGGAGTGCCACTTCCGCGTCCGATCCAGGAAGTCTCTTCGCGCCGATGGGACGCGTCTCCACGCCTGCTTCAATCCGAGGAACCATCCTTTCGGGAATCAGGATGAGACCGGGCCCCCTTTCACGGGATTCGGCCTCGAGCCTTGCCGCGAGGTTTACCGTCTCCCCCATGGCCGTGAACTCGAAACGGGAATCCGCCCCGACGTTCCCGAGGATGACGGGCCCGGCGTTGATCCCGATCCCGGCCTCGAACTCGCCGAGGCCGAGCTGGGATTGGCGGAGATTGAACTCCCTCAGGTATGCCTTCATGCGCAATGCAGCGTGGACAGCCCTGAGCTCGGGGGAAATACCGCTCGGGTGGTTGGGAAGAAAGATCCCCATGATGGAGTCGCCCACGAACTTGTCGACGACTCCCCCCGAAAGGCTGATCGCGCGGACCATGAATTCGAAAAAGCGGTTGAGGAACTCGACCGCCTCCTCCGGTTCGTGGCGCTCGGAGAAGGCGGTGAAGCCCCGGACGTCCGAAAACAGAACCGCGGCCTCGAGTTTCTTGCCGGAGCGCAGGAGGGCTCCAGGGTTGGAATCGCCCTCTTCCCATGCGGTCTGGGAAATGTATTTCTTCAGGAGCTCCTTCTTCTGGAGCTCGATGGTCATCTCGTTGAATGACTCTCCGAGCTCCTCGAACTCGTCGGATGTCCGTATCCTCGTCCTCACGAAGAAGTCGCCCCTTCCGATCCGGATTGTCGCTCCCAGAAGGTCCGTGATCGGGGTGAGGAAGGTCCGGGAAACGAGGTATGCCACTACGATTCCCAGCAGTAGGAATGCCGTTGCCAGGGTCAGGTTGTAGAAAAGGAGATCCACGATCTGTTCCCGGTCCTTTTCGGTCTTGAACCCGAGCCGGAGGACTCCATAGCGCTGGTCGCCGATGACGAGCGGGACTGCGGCGTCGTTGACCTGTTCGCCGCGAAAGAATGCCTCTCTCACCATCGTCCGGTTAGCGGCCTGGGCCTGATTCGACCAGGAATCGCTGAGATACTTCCCGCGAAGTTCGGACTCATTGCTCGAGAGGATCCGGTTTTCGGTCGAGACGAGAAAGAAGAATTTGAGGACTTCCCGGTCGGTGAGGTCCTCGAGGGCCCAGTCGATCCTCTGTTTCTCTCCCATAAGGATGTCCTCGCCCATGCTTTCCGCGATGAAGTTCCCGAGCATCGTGGCGCGTTCCTCGGCACGTTTGAGGCTTCCTGCCTTCTCGTGAACCGTGATCTCGTGGACTATCAGGAGCATGATGAACACGATCACGAGAGAAAAGACGAGTGCCAGCTTCGGCCTGATTCCGAAAGTGATCGATCCGTGATTGTGGGTGGCGGGCTCTGAATCAGTCCGAGTCATCGATCACTCCGTTTTCGAGGCCCTTGATGAGATCCTCACGCGGCGGGCCGACATGGAAGAAGGTCGAATAGGGATATCCGCGGGGGATTCCTTCCCCGATCCTGGCCATCGCGGACGCGAGACCGGTTGCAACCGCGGGGTCGGCCTTCTCGGAGATGAAGAACACCGCCCCGGGGATGGGCTCCGAGGAGTAGACGGACCGGAGCTGTTGTTGGATGGGCTTTTCGAGCTCCTCGTAGAAGGAGTTGGACACCACTGCGGCATCGTTCTCGCCGCTGATGACTCCCAAAACCGAGTTCCGGCTGTTCCCGGTGAAGAGCTGGACTCCGAAATGATGGGTGGGAGAGAACCCTTTGACCGAGAGGTCCTTGAGCGGGAAAGCGTAACCGCTGAGGGAATCCCTTGATTCGAAGGCGATCTTCTTCCCCGCGAGGCTCTGGACATCTTCGAAGGGGCTGTCCTTCCGGACGACGATGAGGGACCGTTTCGGGGTCTTTGTCCCCTGTTCCAGCACCGCCTTGACCTTGCGTCCCTTCCTGTTCATGGCGAAAGCCATCGGCTTGAGGGAGCCCACTGCGAGGGGATCTTCCTCGACCTTGGAGATCACCTCGAGGGGGTCGCGTGCGAACTCGACCCGGCAGGGTTTCCCGAGGATCCCGGCGGCGGATGCCAATCTCGGGCTGGAGATCCTCAAGAAGTTCAGGATCGACCCCCTGGGCAGCAGGAAATGGAAGGTCATCCTCGGAACCTTGGCGGGGGAGTTGGCCGGGATCTCCGAACGGTAACCCACGATCGATTCGACGATGTCGTGCGCCGCGGCCGGGGCCTCGACGAATCGCTTCCAGAGGAGGAATCCAAGGCCGACATTCGCGGTGAGGAGGAACAGGACGATCAGGGTAAAGCCGCGTGTCTCGAGCGTCTTCAATGAATTTTCACCGTATCCTTCTGAATGATCCGGACAAACCGGAGGTTGCGCCGTCGGTCACGACGACGCGGAAACCGAGTTCGGCTGCGTAGTTGGTTGGGGGGTTCCAGGACCGGCTGCCAGAGCGGAAGCGGGTGGGGAATCCGCTGACAAACCCTGAATAGAAGCTGCCGCCTCGGCAGACCCTGTTGGTTCCAGCCGTTGAGGGGCCCCGGGGGTCGGTTTCGGGGGACGAGGAATACGCATCGTACCAGTCCCAGCACCATTCCCAGACGTTTCCGTTCATGTCGTGGAGACCCCAGAAATTGGGGGCCAATTGGCCGGTCTGATGGGTGGTGGTGCTGCTGTTGAGTTCGGTCCAGGCGTAAAGGTCGAGGGTTGTGGGAGAGGTTCCGGACCCCCATTCGAACGGGGTCGTGGAATCCGCACGGCAGGCGTACTCCCATTCGGCCGAGGTGGGCAACCGGAAGCCGTTGGCATTCCAGTTGCAAGCAACTCCCGATACATCGTCGTAGTAACACAGGGTTCGTGCAAATCCCTGGCTGAGATAATTGCAGAAAGTGGCGGCGCTTGTCCAGGAAACCCTCTCGACCGGGTATTTCGCGGTCGATGGCGGGTTGCTGAAGTAGGAAGGGTAGTTGTTCATCACCATGAACCACTGCTCCTGCGTTACTTCGGTTTTCGAAATCCAGAAGGGGCGGGTGATGGTGACCTGGTGCTGGGTTTCATCGGAATACCTTCCCTCTTCCGATTCTGGGCTTCCCATGAGGAAAGTTCCGGTCGGGATCTGGACGAAGTCCATCGTGACGTTGTTACCCAGGTTGATCGAAGTCGTCGGAAGAGCCTGCGGGGTTGCCCCCGTCTGGGTGGAAGCCGACGACTCACCGTTTCCGTTGACTGCCGTAACCAGGTAATACAACGGGGTTCCGGCGGCAAGTCGCTTGTGAACGTAGGGGCTCGAGACCCCGGCGATCTTCACACCGCCCGCCTTTGTGCAGGGGGTGGTGGTCGACCAGTACAGGTTGTAGGATGTTGCTCCCGAAACCTGGTTCCACGTCAGCGTGTTCCGGGAAGGACCGGCAATCGCGGAGAAGCCGGTCGGGGCGGACGGAAGAACGACATTGGGGGTGGTGGTTCCGACCTGGGGCGACTTGCTGGATTCCCCGCCGGCGTTAACAGCAGTAACGACGTAATAATAGGTCGTGTTCGGGGAAAGGTCGGCGTGGGAATAACTCGGTCCGGCAACATCCGGAACTTTGTTGGATGTCGAGCCCGAGGCTGTTCCCCAGTAGACATTGTATGAAAGAGCTCCGGAAACCGCCGTCCATGAAATGACATTCGTCGATCCATCGTTTGAGACCCTCACCCCGGTCGGGGCCGCAGGGGGCGGAGGGAGTTCGATTCGGGCGTGGGCCTCTGAAGAGATTCCGGATTCGCCTTCTGCCCCCCAACCGGTTACGACGTAGTAGTAGGTCGTTCCCAGGGTCAGGTTTTCGTGGTGATAGGGGCCGGCCTCCAGTCCAGTGACCTTGTTGGGGGAGGTCTTTCCAACTCCCGGTGTCGTTCCCCAGTAGATCGTGTAGGTGGCGGCATAATCCATGTTTGTCCAGTTGACCAGGGTTCCGGTTCCCGAGGGATCGACCGTGGCGGAAGCGCTCAAGGGGGGTGGGGGGATGACGGGTGGTCTGGGAATCCCACTCAGGACAACGGACGGATCTGATTCCCAGAGTGAGCCTGGGGCGATGGCGGTAACAATGTAGTAGAACCGGGTTTGGTTGGTTATGTCAGCGTGAATGAATGGACTCGTCACTCCGGCGATTTTGTTGCCGTTCGTGGGGGAAACATCCGGTGAGTTCGACCAGTAGAGATTATAGGCAATTGCGCCATCCACTTGATTCCAGGAAATCAAGTTTCGGCCGTCACGGGGAGTGACCCTGAAATTCGCCGGAGCAGGGTTGCCCGGCACCCTTACGGAAAAGAGGCGTGAAAACTCCGATTCCTGGGAGTTGGTGAGGGTGGTTACTGCAAGGAACAGGTTGGTCCCCTTGGGATAGGATTCGGGGGTTTTCCAGAAACTGCTGTTGACATTGTATGATTTTTCGGCCGTCTCTTTGGTGAAACCGGCCGTGCTTCCCTGATACACCTTGTATTCAACCGCTTCGGGGACCGTTTGCCAGACAATGATTGCACCATCGGTGGCGGCCTGTCCCTGAACATCGGGTGGGGGACGGGGTGGCGGGTTGGTTGCCAGGGAACATTGGATTAACGGCGTGGGAGAAGAAAGCCCCTTCGGGGTTCCGTTGATCCACTGGGTCTTCGGGGAAATCGCCTGGACCGAGAAATACCAGGTCTGGCCCTCGGTAACCTCATCCACCCGGTAGGAATTAGCTCTTGTCTGAACCTGAGATGCCGAAGAAGGATCGTTCAGGTCGATAGGGTGGCTGGCAAACCAGACAAGGTATTCGAAATAGCTGTTGCTGAGGGTGGGGCTGAAAATCACGCGGTCCCACGAAAACAGGATGTTCCCGTTCCCGGGCTGGGCTTTCGCTCCCGTCGGGGCGAAAGGGGGAAGAGGTTTGACCACCACTTCCGTCGAGGGGGGGGACTCTCCTCCGGATGAACGGCCAACGATTCGGAGATAGGTTGGGGTTGCGATAGGGATTTCTCCGGGATGGAGATACGGGCTGGAAACATTGGAAACCCAGCCGCAATCATCGGTCAGCAAACCGGGACGATCGGAATAGTAAAGGTCATAGGTGGTGGCCCCGGAAGCTGGACTCCAGGAGATGATGAAAGATGAATGAGTGGCAGTTGCCCGGACATCGGTCGGTGGGCCGGAAGGTGGGGGATCAAGGACGGAGGTGGCGCCCGGAGCGGATTCAGAGGCGATTGGGATCTCCTCATACCCGTCGGATACGGAACTGTCGTTTCCGATCACGATGCGGGAGACGCAGGTCCCGTCGAAAAAGAATCTCGTCCGGCGGCCGGTGGGGTAATTTTCGTTCGGATACACATAAATCCCTATCCAACCGATCCCGGGATACTTCGCCCGAACATCACAATATCTCAGATACGCATAGATGTTGTAGATTTCCTTCGTTCCAACGTAGGCATGCATCTCCCCAAGGAAATCGAACACCGGATTGCCTGATTGCAGATTTGGGAGGAAAACAAACTGATTGTTCTCCTCCCATGAGACCGATTGCCCGTTGCTGGAAACGTATTGGAATCTCGATTGGGTGACCACCCGATCCATCAACGGAGAATCGGTGATATAGGGGAAACGGCTCCCACTGGGGCCAGCCTGGAATGCCAACCGGAAAGTCCGCGAAGCGGTCTGGCCGGGGATGGTCAATTCCCAATAGCGGCCGAGTTCCTTCCATGTCCATGATCTGATGCCCGCACGGATGCTTCCCGTAGGCGCTGAAGCCACTGCAACTGACTGGCCCTCATAAATCCTGTCTTTGTTGGTTGAATACGAGATCATGAATTCCCGCATGCCTTCTTTTTCCTGGGTCAAATCGGAAGTGGAACTCGCGGTTTGGGCGAGGTAAAGCGAGCGGACGTTGTCCAACAGCTTTGCGGACTCGGTTCCGACGCGGTTGCGGCCTTCGTAGAGGGCGGTGCCCATCGAGGTGACGACCTTGGGCTTGATCAGTTTGAAGTCCTCGGGCTTCTCGAGCATGTTCTTGATCACCTGGGCGACCTGGGCGGCGTCCTCGGATGACCCGATCGGGGCGACTACAAGCGTGTTGGTGGCGGTTTCGACGAGGTCGACGCCCCCGTGGAAGTCGGAATACCCCTCCTTCTTGCCCCCGATGATGTTGACGGTTCCGATCGTCGACTCGGGCGGCAACCCGGAGAAAGTTATGGTGGCAACTCCGCCAACGACCGGAACCTCCCGCTTCAACTCGGTGAAGGGCTTCTCGGGATGCCCGGGGTGGATGAGCCTGAGGATGAACGAAACCCTGATCTCTCCGTCAGTCGGGTCGGCAAGAATCGCGCCCTGTTGGGCTAGCTTTCCCGCGCCATCAGGGAGGATTTCGACTGCGGGCATGATCGGCTTTCCGGGGATCTTGAACGCCACGACCAGACTGGCGTTTCCTGTAGTCCGGATCGGGTCGGTCGAAACCGGTGTCGCGACCTGGACCGTGTTTGCATCGGGTCCATGTTCCCCGAAGAAACGGCACCCCAACATTCCCAGAACAACGACAAGGAAGACCGCAACAACCTGACGCCGCATGGAAAGCTCCTCTCCAACGTACTATCGCAGAGATGATTATACTTTTCGGAGCAGGGAAAAACAAGGTGGTTCGCGGACGGTGAGGAGCTTTGCGATGCCGTCAGTGCGCGCTTCCAAAATGTCCCCGGGGTGGAAGAGTCAGGGGGCATGGACCTCGGCGGAAACGGAGGATACCCCTCCCCCGGGGCCGATCGAGGAAACCACGTAGTAGTAGGTCGTTCCGGAGCTCAAACCGGAGTGGATGATCGGGCTGGATTCGCTCGCAAGGGGTTCTGGGTTTGCCGGGGTCACTCCTGAGGCGGTTCCCCAATAGACCTTGTAACCAGTGGCGTAGTCCACGGGTGTCCACGAGATGACGTTGGTTGTTCCACTCGAGACGGCGGAAACACCTCTTGGAACTGCGGGAATGAGAGGGGGCCTGGGAACCCCGCT
>CAYRYU010000128.1:4543-18705 GCA_964428355.1 uncultured bacterium | reverse complement strand
CTCAAGGACTGCGCCATCCTGGCTTTTCGGGCACATTCGCCCCGTCGTGGGGCTCGTCTTCCCACCCGTTTTCCACCGTGCGGGGCAATGACATTTCCGAGGGGATCCCGTTCCCGGATTTGGGTCCATTTCATTCTTTGACATCTCGGGTACGGGGTGCTATAATCCAGCGGTTTCACTACCCTGGGGGAAAAGTGTTTCCCAGGGTTCAACCGTTCATCAAATTCATTCCATAGAGGAGACCCCGCGATGGCCAAGGCGAGTTTCATGTCGATGCGATGGCTCAGGCTTCACATCAAAGAGATCATCTGGACGACGGTGCTTTTGTTCGTCGTTTCCTGTTTCTTCATCGGCTGGGGGACCTCTCGGGCCCAGAGAAGCATCGAGGACCGGCAGAGGAAGGCCGAAGCCGAAGCTGAACGCCGGGAAAAGGCCGAGCAGGGGACCATTCCTGAAGCCATCAGGGCGAAGTTGGCCTCGCCCGCCGTTCTGGTCTCGCTCCCCTTCGGAACCGCGTCCCTCACCCAGACGGTCGATGTCCGGTCGGTCTTCAGGGGCCTGGCCGCAACCAACGAGTACAAGCGGCTTCAGACCATGCCTCCCCAGTATCGCGCAACTTTTGGAAGCCAGCTGCGGGAGAACATGATCGAGCAGCTGATCATGAAAACCCTCATCGAACTGTACGGCGCGACGCAGAACCTCCGGTCTTCCGAAAAGCCGGCGGTCATCATCGACCGGGACCGGAAGTCTCTCCCCCCCGGAGAATTCGACCGGCGCCTCCGGCAGGAGGGAATGACCGAGAGCGAATATGCGCAACGGAAAATGGAATACGAGACGATGCAGAAGGTCTACCAGAGCGTCGTGAAACCCCTCGCCTCCGGAACCCCTGACGAGGCCGTCCTCAAGAAGTTCTACGAGGACAACAAGATCCGGTTCAAGGAAGATGACGAAATCTCCTTCAAGCATTTCCTCATCGGCGTCGGGGATTTCATCGGGCAGGCTTCGTCCACCGAAAAGGAGATCAAGGATTTTTACGATTCCGTGGCGGCGAAGGATTTCATGAGCTCGGAGCGCGTCTCCGTCTTTCACATTATCATCAATGCCTCGAATGCGGAGTATCTCAAGGCTTTCGCGATCGATCAGGGGGAAGCCCGGCAATCCTATGCCACCCGCAAGGATGATTTCAAGGTTACCGAGAAGGTCCGCGCCAGCCATATCCTGATCAAACCCCGGAACAATTTCGAGAAGAACCTCGACACCTTCCGGATCTCCATGCGCAACTTCTCCTTCACTCCGGAGGCCAGCCAGAATGCCTCCGAATCGAAGCCCGTCTATACATTCGATGCAGGGATCTCCGAAGTGAAATCCGGAATGACCCTCGCCTACGAGGATATCTCCCTCATCGGAAGCGGAGGTGCGCGGCTCAACCCGACAGCGGAAGGTCAGGCTTCGCTCCAGAAAGGGCTCAAGCTCCCTCTTTCCGGGTCTCCGGAAAACTACGTCCAGGGTACCGTCGGCTTCGCCATCCCCTCGGGATTCGTTGCGGAGAAGCTCGAGATCAAGGATCGCAGTTCCATTCACATCTTCGACGTTTCCGGAGCGCACGATGAGGAGCTCGCTTTCGGGGTTGCCGAGCGGGAGGCCAAGGCCGTTCTCGCCCGCCTCGAGGGTGGTGAGTCGTTCGACAAGCTGGCCAAGGAACTCTCCGATGACGAGGGATCCGCCCAGAAGGGGGGCGACCTCGGCCAGTTCGAGCGCGGACAGATGGTGAAGCCTTTCGAGGATGCCGCTTTCGCCGCCAAGATCGGGACCATTGCCGGCCCCGTCCGGAGTCGTTTCGGATATCACCTGATCAAGGTTTTCGAGCATGTTCCCGAGAAGATCCGTCCCTTCGAGGAGGTCAAGGCCGAGATCGAATCGACCCTCGCCCGCGAGCAGGCCGAGATGAAGGCCGCCAACGACCTCGAGAATCTGAAGGATCTCTGCGAACGCTCGGTTCCCGAGGAGAAGGTCAAGATCTTCCAGAACCACGTCCGCATGTACACCATGGGAAAATCCCGCGAGAACGGCGGAAAGCTTCCCCCGTTCTACAAGGGCGACCTCCAGAGCGGTTACACCGATGCCAATCTGGCCATCCTCCGCGACGAGATCGCGATCGACGGAAAGATCATTCCCGAGATCGAGGAGGAAGTCTTCAAGCTTTCGCCCCACGAGCTTTCGCGGGTCATCAAGACCGATAAGGGTCTCCACCTGTTCATGATGGACAGTCACCTTCCCCCGGTTCAGCTCGAACTGAAGGGCGATGTTCTCGAAAAGGTCAAGGACGCCCTCGATGAGAAGAAGCGGAAGAAGATGGCCGAAAGCAAGGCGGTGCTGATGGCGGGAAAGATCGATCCGGCCAGCTTCGACGCCGTAGCCTCCGAAGCCTGCCTCTCGGGCGTGGCAAACCTCGGACCCCTTCCGTTTTCCAAGAGCCCCGGGTTCTCGAGCTTTGGACTGGTGGGCGGTATCGGCCAGGTCACCATGGACGGGCACACGTATCTTCCGTCAATCCAGAAAGCTCTCGTCGATGCCCTGGCCAAGGGCGGAACCAACGCCTCGGGGACGGTAATCGGGCCCGTGGAAAGCGATCTGGGTTACCATTTCATGATGATCACCTCATTCCAGGGCGAGAAATACCAGCCTTTCGACAAGGTCAAGGACAAGATCCGGCGCGTCATGACCCTGGACGTTACCGAGGAGGACATCAAGGAAGAGTTCGAGAAATCCAAGGCGAGTTTCGAGAAACCCGCAAGATGGAAGCTCCGCCAGATCATCGTCCAGGAAGAGGAAGTCGCGAAAGACATCTATGCCCGGCTCCTCAAGGGCGAGATCTTCGGCCTCCTCGCGAAGCAATATTCGATCGATGGCTCGGGATCTCAAGGTGGTGCCATCGGTGAGGTTGCAAAGGGGCAACTTCCCGCTTCGGTCGAGGAGCAGGTCGAGAAACTACGCAAGGGCCAGTTCACTCCTCCCTGCCGGACGAGTTTCGGGTGGGTGATCATTCTCATGGAAAGCGATCCGATCCCGGGACAGCCTGCGACATTGAACACCGAAGCCAAGGGTGTCATCCGGAAGAAGCTCAAGGAAAGCTGCCAGCAGGATGCCTTCGAGAACTTCCTCGAGGGGTTGCGACGGCAGGCGTACATCGTCCGCTACAACGACAACCTGAAGGACCTCTGATCCAGAAGGGATGAGACTCGACAAGTTCCTGCAGGTCTCCGGGATCGTGAAACGCCGTGTCCTGGCTGCGGAGGCCTGCAAAAGAGGTTGCGTCCAGGTGAATGGCAGGGTCGCCAAGGCCACGCGGGAGATAATCTCCGGTGATCTTGTCGAACTTCGCATTCCGACGCGGGAGGTGAGGGCCCTGGTGCTTCAGGATCTCACCCTTCCGACGATTCCCCGGGCTCGCCGGAGCGAGTTCATCGAGATCCAGAAGGACGAACGGTTCACTCCGAAGGATGACGGTTTCTGGGACGACCCCTGAACGGGGAATCTTTTCGATCGGGGGTCGATCAGTTGAAGCGCAAAGCCGAAGGGGCGGGCGCAATCCGCAGAAGGTTCGCCGGGGGCGGTCGCTCGAGGGATTCCTCTTTTCCGGTTCCGCCAAAAAGATCACTGGGCCAGAACTTCTGCCGTGATCCTCGTTTGTCCGAAGAGGTCGTCCGTGAGCTGGATATCGTCCCGGAGGATGAGATCTGGGAAATTGGCCCGGGGGGCGGCTTCCTGACGGAAACCCTGGTCGGGAAGGGGAAATCCGTCCGCGTTTTCGAGATCGACCGGCGGCTCGAGGCGGTTCTTTCGGGGAAGTTCCCTTCGGGCGTCGAGTTCCACTGGGGCGACTTCATGGATGTGGATCTTCCGCAGCTTCTTGAAGGTCGCCCTTCGGTCAAGGTTTGTGGGAATCTCCCCTACTATTGCGGGACGGCCATGATCAGGAAATTGCTCGGATCACCCGGTATCGGGCGGATGGTTTTCGTCCTCCAGGAGGAGGTTTCCCTCAAGGCGGCCGCCCTTCCCGGGGACGAGGACTACGGGTTCCTGTCGGCCCAGATACGTTTGTTCGCCGAAATCGGGCTTGGGAACACCTATCCGCCCGGTGCGTTCGACCCTTCCCCAAAGGTTTCCAGCCGGCTGCTCCGCCTCGACCCGCTGGTTTTGAGCGCGGAGGAACGGACCCGTCGCCTGAAGGCGGTGGGGCTGCTCTCGAAGGCCTTTTCCCACCGCAGGAAGATGCTGCTGCCGCTCCTGGGGCGGGAGTTCCACAGGCATCGCGAGCCGTGGGAGAACGTCTTTGCCCGTTTGGAGATCTCGCCCCAGATCAGGATCGAGAAACTCGCCTTGGCGCTCGTTCTGGAACTGGCCGACAACCTGGATTGAGGCCTTTCAGGCGACCGATTCTTCGGCGCGGGTTTGCTGGGCGTTGGTGATACCCGTGATCTGCTGGACAGCCAACCCCGCCAGGGCCATTCCGAAGATGGCCGGGATGTAACAGATCGATCCCTGGACCATGCGCTCCCGACCCCGTTTCAGGGTGATCTCCCGGTGTTCCTCCGCGATCTCGGAGGGGTGATACGGCAGGATGGGCGGCTCGACCGAGTAGACGACCTTGAAGCCCGTGGAAATTCCGAACGCCCGCAAGCGCTTCCGGATCCGCCTTGCGAAAGGGCAGATCGTCGACTGGCTGATGTCTCCGATCCTGATCTGTGCTGGATCCAGTTTCGAGGCCGCGCCCATCCCCGAAAAGAGGGGAACCTTCAGGCGGAGCGCTTCGACCAGGAGGGTGATCTTCGGGTGAAATGAGTCGATCGCGTCGATGATTGCGCTGAAGCCCGGGGCGAGCAGTTTCCCGACCATCTCCTGGTCGAAAAAGCACCGGTGGGTTTCGACCTTGCATTCCGGGTTGATATCGGCGATGCGGGAAGCCATGGCGTCGACCTTGGGCTGACCAAGCGTGGAACCCAGGGCCATGATCTGCCGGTTGATGTTCGTGAGGCCCACCAGGTCGAAATCGACGAGCGTGAGTCTTCCGACCCCGACTCTTGCGAGGCCTTCCGCGGCATAGGAGCCCACGCCGCCCATCCCGAAAACCGCCACATGGGCCGCGGAGAGGGTGTCCTGTGCCTCTTCCCCGATCAGAAGCCGGTTCCGAAAAAACCTGTCGTCCATTTTCCCTCCGCCTTTTCCGGAGTCATTCTGCCTTAAATGGCTCCCGGAATCAACTGTTCGGGGGAACCCGTTTTGCGGGAGTATCCATGTTTCCTCTTCCCTCTCCTTCCGGGAAGGGGGAGAGATCTGCTAGAATTAAAGCCAAGTCCCACTGCTTCAAGGCAGTTTTTTCGAGGAGAAGGGTATGAGGAAAATCCTGATGATCCTGGTGGTGTTCTCCCTTGCAGTCATACCGGGGTACGGTTCCAACGAGCGGCTGGACAGGTGGTTCGTGTTCGGAACGAACCTTGCCTGGTTCAAGGGAGGATATGGCTCGGACATCGGTCCCAACCGCGCTGAGGGTTGGGGAACCTCCTTCTCGGAGGAGCTCTGCGAAAAGATCTTCGCCAACCTCGGGAAGATGGGATGTCCCGTCGTCAGGATCTGGGCTTTCGAGCGACAGGAGGGGCTCGTCTTCACCGCCGACCTGACCACCGACCCCGCCTACCCGTATCACGAGGTCACAGGCCTGGACGAAGAGTTCATGAAGAACTGTGCCTTCATTATGGAAACCGCGCTCAGGCACAAGGTCAAGGTCTACTGGAGCATGCTCAACCATCTGATCAGGGAGGAACAACAGGGAAGGCACATGCGGATCATTACCGATCCCAAGGTCCGGGGAACGTACATCCGGAATGCCCTCCTTCCCTTCCTCGAACAGTTTGCGGGGCATCCGGCCTTTTTCGCGGTCGACCTCATCAACGAGGCCGACGGGGCGGTCGGTGGGCTCGATTTTCTTTCCGGGGGCGGCAATCCGCGAATCGGGTGCAGCTGGAAGGTCATGCGGGGCTTCATCAAGCAATGCACCGATGCCATCCATCGGACCTTCCCCGGAGTCAAGGTCACCGCCACATCAGGGTGGCACGAGTACGAAAACCTGAAGAAAGGTCGTTTCAGCGGTCTCGGGCTGGATTTCTACGATTGGCATTCCTACCGCGATGACCCCCAGTTACCCAATGCCCGCGACCTCGGGCTCGACAAGCCGGTCATCATCGGTGAATGCGGGCCGAAAACCGAGAAACCCGATGGACAATATTCCCTTCAAGGAACCAATTGGGAAAAGTACTGCGAACAAGCCCGGAAGGGGTATGCAGGTCTCCTGGCCTGGTCCTACGGAAACCCCGGGGCGGGAAACAACTACGTCATGGTGAACGAAGACCACTCCTGGAGGGCGGGAGCAAACGTCATTTTCCGCTATACCCGGGGGGCGAATATTCCGGATGCAGGGCCACTCATCCTTTCGGATGAAGACGAGGAGTGCCTGCGGGTCGTGAACGAATGCGTCGCGATCGTCCTCGCATCGGGAGGGCCGGGGTCCGGCTCACCATCCGCGGCTCTCGAATGGGCCAAGCTTGTACAATTTTTGAAAATGTACTACCCATACATCAACCCCAGATATGCCCGGCTGGTTTTCAACCGTCTGAGCACCGTCGTGGGTGATGTGTCCCTTTCCGATCTCGGGTTCGCCAGTGCGCTGGCATCCGAGCTGGTCAAGAAAGCCGGGTCCTGCGCAGCCCTGGCCGGGGGGGCTGGAACGGGAATCCTGCGGAGGGCTGCCGGAGTCCCGTCGGTGGCGATTCCCCCTTCGGAACCCGTCGAGTCGGGAAGCGTTTCCGGCGCACCGGTACCGGTGAACGCCGAATCGGGGTCGAAGGGTCCTTTCGGGGACTGAAGATTCCCGAGGGGAAACGGGCCCGGGGAAGCCCGGGGGCCGGCTACTCCAGGAACCGCCGTATTTCCAGGGTTTCCAGATCAATCAGGACGCTGTGGGTTTTCCCACCCGATTCGTGCTGTCCGGGTTGGATGCAGATGGTCCGGCCGATGGAGGTTTTCCAGACTCCGCTCGCGATGGGGCTTTCATGCACATGTCCGTGAAGGGCCAGCAACGGCTGGGTTCGCTCGAGGAAGTTACGGACGGCCTCCGACCCGATTTCCACCCTGGGAAGAGTGGCGGGGTCGGCCTCGGGATGTCCGGCGGCCCCCATGAGCACGACGTCGAGCCCCGTCTTCGCGGGGGGATGGTGCAGAACATAGACTGCCTTTCCCGGGTTCCGGGGCTTTGGAAGGGCATCGAGCTCCTGTTCGAGGGTGGGCAGCGCTGCAAGGTGAGACTCCCAATCGGATATTGGTTCCCATCCGTCTTCGCCGGGCCGCATGGGCTTTTGGAACTGCCTGACCGGCGGCGAATCGGCCCTGTCGCGTCTGCAACGGATCTTGCAGAAGAAGGGGTGATCGACCACGTTGCCCCAGCCGATGAATTCCCAACCTTCCAGGTCGAACCTGTTCCCCTGGATCGACCGGACATGGGTGTGACGGTTGCAGACCGACTCGAACTCGGGATCGAAAGTGTCGATATCGTGGACGCTCAGGGTGCCCAGCCAGAAGATTCCCGCCCGGTCATACCGGTCGAAATGGCCGGGGAGGAATTCCCGGAAAAAGGTCCGCTGTACCTCGATAGCTTCCTCGGGAGGGGTTTCATGGAAGTACCCGAAATTGTCCCCCCCGAAAAGGACGGCCTTCGCACCTTCGAGGACCGCAAGCTCGAAAACGCGCTCGAACCGTTCGCGGTACCCGTGTAGATCGGTCGCGAAGAGAACCTTCACGGTTCAGTCGCCGATCATCTTCGGCGCCGGGAGCGTGCCGGGGCTGGTTCCTCGGGTGGGGAATCGAAAACGGTTCCGGGCTCGATCCACCGGATGTAGATCGCGGCGCCGCCGGCGCGTCCTCCGGATTTATCCATCACCTCGATGTTCTCCGGGAAACCACGGAACATCTGGGCCAGCTGCTTGAAGCCGTAGGTGCGCGGATCGAAGGCGGGATCGAGCTTGAGAAGGTTTTGCCCGACAGTTCCGAGGTTGGCCCAGCCGTCATCCTGGGCGGACATTTCGAACGCCCTCCTGATGAGGGGAAGGGGGTCTCCCGAACGCTCCGGGACGCTCTCCCAGATGTTCGGAAGATCGCCCTCCTCGTCCTCCCGTCGGCTTCCGGGTGCTGTCGAAGAGGGTTTCCGGGGGGGGCGGTTGGGTTGCGTCGGGGGTTGGAGGTTTTCGGTGTAGGTGAACACCTGGCAGGCGTTGACGAATGCCTTGGGAGTGGTCTTCCTGCCGATGCCGAGCACGAAGACTCCCTGCTCGCGCACCCGCGTGGCGAGCCTGGTGAAATCGCTGTCGCTGGAAACGATGCACATTCCCGTCGCCCTGCCCGAATGGAGGATGTCCATGGCGTCGATGATCAGGGCGCTGTCGGTCGCGTTCTTTCCGACCGTGTTGCGAAACTGTTGGATGGGCTGGATCGCGGCATCCTGGAGATGGTTCTTCCAACCCTGCATGCTGCTTGTCGTCCAGTCGCCGTAGATCCGGCGGACGGGGATTGTTCCGTATTTTGAAAGCTCGGAGAGCATCGCCGCGAGAAGGGCGGGCTGGGCGTTGTCTCCGTCGATGAGCAGTGCGAACTGCAGGTTGGTGGGGATAGAATCCGAAATCATTGGACCTCCGGGGGAAAAAAGTTGGCTCGCGAGAGCGGCCTTGCAGGAATCCTACTCTCTTTCCCTCACAAAATCCACTCGCACG
Source organism: uncultured bacterium (assembly GCA_964428355.1). Taxonomy (GTDB): domain Bacteria; phylum Muiribacteriota; class Ozemobacteria; order Ozemobacterales; family Ozemobacteraceae; genus CAYRYU01. The sequence goes on along the minus strand of CAYRYU010000128.1, from coordinate 9,889 downwards.
GAACCCGGGATCAGAGGAAGGGGAAGGCGCGGCGGGAGTTTTCCCAGACCCGGGAAGCCAATTCCGGGAGCGGAATCCTGAGAAGACCGGCCAGGAATTGGGCGATTTTCGGAAGGACCGAAGGTTCGTTGAACTGGCCTTGGTGAAACATCGGGGCCTGGTCGGGGGAGTCGGTTTCCAGGAGGATCCGGTCGCGGGGAATCCGGCGCGCGACCTCGGGCGCCTTTTTTGCTCCAGGGCGGCAGAGGGCGCCCGAAAAGGAGAACCATGCCTCACGGTCGAGGAACCTTCTGGCTGTCCCGAGCGATCCGCCGAAGGAGTGGAAAACAAGCCTCAGATCCTTTCCCTGGTTTTCGAGAATCTCGATCGCGGTTCCCCAACGGCCCCGTATGTGCAGCAGGACGGGCAACCCCTCCCGCCTGGCGATGTCGAGCTGAGTGATGAAGGCTGCGCACTGGGTTTCGAGCGGGACCGTGGAGCGCTCGTCGAGACCGCATTCACCTATGGCGACGGGCGTGCAGGGCCGGCGTTCCCATGCCTCGAGGATCTTTTCCGGCGTCAGATTGGGGCAAAAATCGGGGTGGAAACCCCAGGCCGTGAAAAGGCCGGGTGGTTTGCCGGGAAGATGGACCGGGCCATCGACTCCGGGAACCAGGAAGTTCGCCACGCCCACCTTCCGGGCCCGGGCGAGAATGTCCTCCAGGTGGGAGGCGAGAGGCTCGCGATCGAGATGACAGTGGGAATCGAACCATCGGTCCATCCTCCGAAGCTCCTTGAAAAAGACTTTCGAGGTTTCCATTCTAGGGCGGGGTGCGCCAAAAGGCAAATCCCCGAAATGGCCCCTTGACAACCCCCCACCCGGGGGCTTTGTTTCTGTTGCCATCAGGGCGGATGAAATGTATCATCGTCGAGAGACGATCCCGATCCGATTTCCCGGGGAGGCTGGCTGATTCCGATGAAGAGATGGCTCACCGCGGGTATCACCGTGACGGTTTTGCTGATGTTCTTTTCCGGTTGGGAGATCGCGTCTTTTTTCATCGAGTCCGGAAGTCTCGAGAAGCAAGCCCTTTTGGGGATCATCGAAAAGGCCGGAACCGCCCAGAAGAATCTCGAGGCGCTGATCGCCCGTTTCGGGGCATTGGCCGACCGGACGGCCGAGGAGATCGGCCGTCTGGGGACTCCGGACGAATCCTTCCTGCGCAGGTTGAGGGAAATCGGGAACGCGAACCCTGATCTATACACGATCGGGGTGGCATTTCCGCCCTTTTCCGAGGATCTCGGACTCCGGAACAAGACCCCGTTCCTTTTCACCCGGAACGCATCCGACTCGCAGCTCTACGGAAAGCCGATCGTGATAACGCGGCCGGTCCGTTCGGCGGATCTCACAGTCCCCGCCACAGGAACGGGTGGTCTGGTGTTCATCGAGATTCCCGCCCGGCAGATCCAGGAGCTTTTTCTGGTTGCCGATTACGGTGAGACCTCCTATTCCTTCATCCTGGAGAAGACGGGCCATTATCTGTGGCATCCCAACCAGGATTTCGTCTTTTCGGAGAAGACCGTTTTCCAGCGGGGCGTGGAGAACAAGCAGCCGGCGATATCGATGATGGCCAAGGAAGCGGTTGATGGGAAGGAGGGGCTCCACCCTTTCCTTTCGATCGTCACCCAAAAGGAAAGCTGGGGTCACTACAAGCCCATCGCAGGAACTGATCTCTCGCTATTCACGATAACATCGCGCGAGGAATTGTACAAGCCGACCCTCACCATGGAGCGCCGTCTCTTCCTGGGAACCACCTTTTTCATGCTTGGGCTGACTTCCCTTCTGTTCGTCTGGGCATTCCGCCCCGCCGAGATCTCGGATCACAGGCTCTGGGTCCTTTCGGTTCTGGTGAGCCTGGTTTTCACCTGCGGGATCGGCGTTCTCTGGTACCTTCAAAGGACCTTCGCTGAGGGAAACCTGACGGGTTCCCCCCCCGTCTACGACAAGAACATCCTGGGCAGTTTCATGAAGGACCACGCCGCCCGGTCCAAGCAGGGGGGGCTTGCGGAGCCGGTTTTCATCCCGACCGGGTGCCTTATCCGTTCCATCCAGTTCGAGAGCGGCTTCAACGTCAAGGTCACGGGGCAGGTCTGGCAGAAGATCCCCAAGCACAGCCTCGCGAGCTGGACCGGAGAAGGTGTAACCTTCCCGGAGGCCATCGAATCGGATTTCCAGAAGGCATTCGAACGCGAGGATGACCGGAACCGGACCATCGGATGGAACTTCACTGCCACCCTTCGTCTGGGGCTGAACTATCGGGCATACCCCTTCGAGACGCAGCGGATCTGGATCCGCATGCTTGCGCGGGATTTCGACCAGAACGTCGTGCTGACCCCGGATCTCGAAAGCTACAAACTCATGAACCCTGGCTTGAAGCCCGGAGTCGAGCCGAACATCGCCCTTCCCGGATGGGAGGTTACCGCCTCCACCTTCAATTTCGTTCCCACCGAGTTCAACACGAACTTCGGCATTCCGGGTTTTTCCGGGCGGGAGAGGTTCCCTGTGCTGTTCTTCAACATCACGATCAAGAGGGAGTTTCTGGACCCCCTGGTTTCCCAGTTCCTTCCCCTTTTCGTAGTGACGGCCCTCGTATTCTGCATCCTTCTGATCAACACAAAGGACGGATCGATGGCCTCGATTCTCGGACACTCGGCAAGCCTGATGACCCAGATCTCCTGTTACCTGGTCCTGGTCGTCATCTACGCCCAGATCGACATCCGGCAGCGGCTCGAGGTGCAGCGGATCATCTACCTCGATTTCTTCTATTTCGTGAACTACCTGGTCTTCCTGGTTCTTTCGCTGACTCCGATACTTTTCACGATGACCGACCGGTTCCCCATCCTTCAGTACCGCGACTGCCTTGTTCCCAAGCTGCTTTTCTGGCCCGCCATCAGCGGGATCTATTTCCTGATAACGCTGGTCTTCTTCTATCCCTGAGATCCCGGTTTCAGGCCCGTTTCAGGTCCAGGCCCGGGTCAGCTCGCGACGAAACTATCTGAAAACGCACTGGGGGATTTTGAATCCCATTTTGAGTTGTCGGTTCATTACCCCTGGTGCATCCCTGGCCTGAAGCCATGGCAACTTTTGGGCGGGGGCAAAAAGTTGCATCCGGATTCCTCATGGGATATAATGGCGCGATATGGTTGCGAGTCTTACAGGTTTCGGCCGGGCGGAAATGACCGATCCGACGGGCCGTGTTGCCGTCGAGCTCAAGTCGGTCAACAACCGTTTCCTGCAGTTGGATATCCACGTCCCCTACGGATACAACTGGACGGACGGCCTCATCCGCTCCTTTCTGAGCGAACGGGTAAGCCGGGGAAAGATCCTTCTCCACCTCGAGATCGTGGACTACGTTCCATCCAACCAGGTAATCGTGAACCGGCCTTTGTTGCGGCAGCTTTTCGATCTCCAGAAGGAATTCGGAAAGGAGCTCGGAACGAATGTGCCTGCCAACCTGGACGGGCTTCTGGCACTTCCCGGTGTGATGAAGGTCGACGCCGAGCGGAGCGACAACGAGACCATCTGGAAAAGAATCCTCCCGGTTCTCGAACAGAGCGTCGAAAAGTTCGTAGAATCCAGGCGGCGGGAGGGGGAAAATCTCGCCAAGGACATGCTCCAGCGCCGGGATCGCCTCGAAGCTCTTGCACTGGGGATCGAAGAACGGGTTCCCACCTTCCGCGCCCAGTTCCTCGAGAAGTTCAATACCCGCATCAAAGAGCTTGCAGGGCAGGCGGGAGTCGACGAGAACCGGTTGGCCATGGAAACCGCGATCTGGGCGGACCGGTCCGACATCAGCGAGGAGCTGACCCGGCTCAAGAGCCACCTTGGCGAACTGGGGAAAACCCTCCAAAGCCGTGAACCCATCGGAAGACGCATCGATTTCCTGGTCCAGGAACTGAACCGGGAAGCGAACACCATCAGCAACAAATTCGCTGACCTCATGGTTCTTCAGCAGATCCTCGAGGTCAAGTGCGAGATCGAGAAGATCCGCGAGCAGGCACAGAACATCGAATAGGAGCTCCCCATGGCGGTTCGTTTGTTGAATGTCGGTTTCGGGAATGTCGTAGTTTCCGACCGGATCGTCGCCATCGTCAGCCCCGGATCCGCCCCCATCAAGCGTCTCAAGGAAGACGCCAAAGAGCAGGGCAAACTCATCGATGCCACCTATGGCCGGAAGACAAGGGCCATCGTTGTCACCGATTCCGACCATGTCATTCTTTCAGCAATCAACCCCGAGACGGCCGCTCTCCGGCTCATGGGCCGGAAAGTTGCCGACCATAGCGAAGAAGAGGCTGTAGAGGAAGAAATCATCGAACCAACGGAGGGTGAGCCATGAATTTTCGTTCCAGATCCGAGATTACCCACAAGATCCCCAACAAGTTCGACGCCGTCATGGCCATTTCCAACCGCGTGAAGATGCTCGTCGATGGAAAGAAGCGAGTGATCGAGGGGAACGACGAGAACCTCGTCAAGATCGCGATGGAAGAGATCGCCAGCGGCGCGCTCGAAATCGATGTCGAGGGGAAGCAGTAACCCCCACCCCAGCGGACAGGAAAAGCCCCTCCCCTGCGACTCCCGCAGGCAAGCGTTTCGGGAACCCGCCCCGCATAACCGGCCTCAAACCTCCGAAGAAGGAAAAGGCCGTCGCCGCATCCTTCTGCTTCTCGGGGGAAGCTTGGCCTGCTCATGGATTCCCGAACTCGCCCACCTCTTTTCCAGATCCGGATTCGAGCTCACCGTAGCTCTTTTCCCCGAAAGCGAGGGCTGGGTTTCCCCCCTGGCATTCCAAAGAATCATCGGGAAACCGCCCATTTTTCTCGGCCGGTCCCAGGAGGGGCAGCCCAATGTGAGGCACCTCCGGTTCGCAGCCGTGATCGCGGCGGGCGTTTCCCCCGGCGCGCTTTCGATGATCCCCGAGGGCAAGACCGCCTTACCCGCCGACCTCCTGTCACCCGACCGGAACCCGGTTTTTCTCCTCGCGGAAGACTCCCCCCATTTTCCCGCACCACGGGTTCCCGGTGAAGGGCTTTCGGGAATCAACCATCTCGCAATTCCCGCAACTCCCGCCGGGATGCACGGGTTCTTCCTGAACCTCTTTTCGAGGGTGATTCGGTTGCTTACAAGGCGAAACGACCTCCGGAAGGTCCCCGTCCGCGTTTCCCGCACGATTCCCCCTGGTCTGGAAAGCCTTGCCGGGGCTTCCCCCGAATGGGTCCGAAGCCTCGAAGCCGAGCTTTCCGGGGCGGGTTTCGCCCTCGTCGACGAAGTTCCGAAAGGCGATGCGGTTTCCACCGTCGGGGATGCCGCCC
>CAYRYU010000128.1:0-4443 GCA_964428355.1 uncultured bacterium | reverse complement strand
CGGGGATGCCGCCCTCGGAGATGCAGCCGGGGAAGCCTGCGGAGTGGGCATCGAGACTTTCGAAGGGCCGTTCCTCCTGGCAAAGAAAAGGACGGGAAAACTCGAAATGTCCTTCGATCCGGGCGGGGCCTCGCCGCTCCAGGCATGTTCGCTCATGGTCCGCTTTTTCTCCCGGGATGTCGATCCGGAAGAGTTGGCTGCGCTTTCCGGGCCATCACTGATCCCGGTAACTCGTGATGAGGCCGGCAACCTGACGGTTTTCGTCGAAGGCGTCCCCCGGATTTTTCCGGACTGTGAAGAGCAACCCGCCCTCCGAAGGTTCGTGGAGTTCGTTGCGGACTGCGTTCTCCACCGCATCTCCCGCACCGTGGCGGAGTGAAATTCTTCCTGGACGTTTCCTTCCCCGTCTCGATGGGAAGGGACTCCTTCACCTATCACGCGGAGCTCCCGGAGGAAGAGGTTCCCAGGCCGGGAACCCGTGTGATCGTTCCGGTCCATGGCCGGAAGAGCCTCGGATACGTCACTTCCGCCCACCATACTGACCCCGGGATGAAGACACTTCCGGTTACCGAGTTCCTGGATCCCACCCCTCTGCTCGACCAGGCATTGGTGGAGCTCGGTTTCTGGATCGCATCCACCTGCCTCTGTTCCCCTGGGGAAGCCTTCCACGGAATGATCCCGGGAGGAGTGAAGCAGAATCTGCGCCGGATGGTCTCGGCTGTGGAGGGCCCTGCGTTGGACGCAGCCGCCGAAGGTGCGGAGGACGCCCGAAATGCCCTCTTTTGGCTCCTCGAAAAGCGTTCCGCAACGTTGAAGGGGTTTCTGGATGCATTTCCCCGCATCAGAAGGAACCTTCCCGGCTGGGAGAAGTCCGGAATCATCCGGACCGCGGTCGAACTCGGGGAAGGCGGTGGGCCGCGTCTCAGAAGGGTCGTTGTTCTCGATCCCGACCGGCCGCTTCCGGTAGGGGGCCTGACCCCGAAGGAGAAGCGTGTCGTGGAATACCTTCTCAAAGCCAATCTTGCTGAGGTTCCCGCCCGGATCTGCGCCCGGACGGGTGTCAGCATGAGCCCCATCCAGGGTCTCATCCGAAAGGGTATCCTGGAGGTCCGCGAGGAAAGGGTGATGCGGGAGGTCGCGGGGGAGGACTACTACCAGGCTGTTGCCGCGCCGGTGTTTCCGCTCTCCCCCGACCAGGAGCGGGCGCTTGTCGCGATCCGGACGGCTGCCCAAGCCGATCGGAAGCCCGTTCTCATCCGCGGAGTGACCTGTTCCGGCAAGACCGAGATCTACCTGCGCTGGGTGGGGGAGGTGATCGGGAATGGGAGGTCCGCGATAGTGATGGTTCCAGAGATCTCCTTGACCCCGCAGATGGTGAAGCGGTTCAGGGACCGTTTCGGAAGCCGGGTCGCCATACTCCATTCCAAGCTTTCGGAGGGGGAACGGTTCGACCAATGGGAGTCGCTCAGGCAGGGAACCTGCCCCGTAGTGGTCGGAGCCCGGTCCGCGGTTTTCGCGCCCGTCCGGAACCTCGGAACCATCATCCTCGACGAGGAGGGGGAGCCGAGCTTCAAGCAGGGGGAGGTCCCACGATACCACGCCAGGACGGTGGCGGAAGAGAGATGCCGGATCGAGAACGCTCTGTTGGTGATGGGTTCTGCGACTCCCACCATGGATGCCTTCCAGACCGCCCGGAACGGGGGGTTCAACCTTGTCGAGCTTCCGACACGCATCAGCGCCCGACCCCTTCCCCGGATCCAGGTCGTCGACATGCGCAAGGAGCTCGTAGCGAAAGGAAACCGGAGCATCTTTTCCGAACCTCTTTCGCGCGGGGTCCGGGAAACGCTGCGGGCGGGGAAGCAGGCGATCCTCTTCCTCAACCGGCGGGGGCACAGCTCCTTCGTCCTGTGCCGCGCTTGCGGAGAAACTATCGGGTGCTCCCGGTGCCAGGTTTCGCTGGTTTTCCATTCCGGGTCGCAAATCCTGCGGTGTCACTATTGCGGGGAAGCCCGCGAGGTCCCCACCGTCTGCCCCGGCTGCGGGAGCACCGCCATCCGGTTTTTCGGGGCGGGAACCCAGCGGGTCGAGATGGAGGCCCGGCGCTACTTCCCCGAAGCCCGGATCGGAAGACTCGATTCCGACGTGGTCGGGCCCCGGGGAAGCCTGGAGAAGATCCTCGACAAGTTCGGGCGCGGAGCCCTCAATCTGCTGATCGGAACGCAGATGGTGGCAAAGGGGCTGGATTTTCCGAACGTTACCCTCGTCGGGATCCTTGCCGCCGACAGCCTGCTCCGGATACCCGATTTCAGGGCTTCCGAGCGGAATTTTTCCCTTCTCTCCCAGGTGTCCGGCCGGGCGGGCCGCGGAGACACGCCGGGGAACGTAGTCTTGCAGACCTACTTCCCCGAACATCATTCGATCAGATTTGCACTCCACGAGGATTACACGGGCTTCTTCGAGGAGGAGTCGAAGAACCGCCGGGCGCTGGGTTTCCCCCCCTTCGGGCACATAGCCGCTTTCCTGCTTTCCTCCGAACTTGCCGAGCGTGCCCGGGCCGCCGGGGAGGCACTGAAGAAAGCTCTCGGAAAAAGCGGAAAACTCGGACCGGATGCCGTTCTAGGGCCTTCCCCCGCTCCGATCGAGAAAATCCAGAGCCGGTACAGGTTCCAGGTTCTCGTCCGATGCCCCGATCTGGGTCTATTGCAACCCGCCTGTCGCGAAGCCCTTCACACGATCCACGCTCCCGGGGTCCGGATCGCGGTCGACATCGACCCCTATTTTTCCCTCTGATCCCGCCTCCCCTCAGGTTTTCCACTGGTCAAAAGGCCCGGTCTGTTGTATACTGGCGGAAAATCATCACCCGATTTTCCAGGAGACAGAGACAATATGATCCGGCGAATTCTGCACCTCGGTGAGGAGCCCCTGCGGGAGGTTTCCGACCCCGTCGGGGAGATCGACGATTCACTCAGGACCCTCGTCGAAGACATGTTCGAAACGATGTACCAGGCGAAGGGCGTCGGCCTGGCTGCCCCTCAGGTGGGTGTCAACAAGCGACTCGTCATCGTCGATGTCGGCGAAGACCCAATCGTTTTCATCAACCCCTCCATCGAAAAGGCCACTGGCAAGGAGATCATCGAGGAAGGGTGCCTTTCCGTTCCCGGTCTTAGGGAAAAGGTCGAGCGGCCCAACCGGATCGTGGTCGAAGCCACGGACCTGGAGGGCAACCGTTTCGAGATGAAGGCCGAAGGAATGCTCGCGCGGGCTATCCAGCACGAGATCGACCACATCGAAGGGATCCTATTCGTGGACCGGATTTCCAAGGCCCGCCGGTTCCAGCTTAAACGGGACCTGGAGCGGATCGCCGCGGGCGAGAGCCTCGAGGAATGATCTCGCCGGGGTCCCCGATTTCGATCGATACCGGAACCCGATGACATCCCCTCCGACGACTCCGCTAAGGGTGGTCTTCATGGGTTGCCCCGGGTTTGCCGTACCGTCTTTGAGCGCTCTATCGGCTTGCCCGGACTTTTCCGTCGTCGGAGTGTTCTCAATGCCCGACCGTCCCAAGGGACGTGGAAAGGAGACGGCCTGCACGGCGGTGAAGGGCTTTGCCCTGGACCACGGGATTCCTGTTTTCACCCCGCCTTCCCTGAAACGGTTTCCCGAGGAGGTCGAAAGGATCAGGGCTTTCCACCCCGACTTTCTCGTGGTCGTCGCCTACGGTTTGATCCTTTCCCGGGAGGTGCTCGCGATTCCCCGGCTGGGAGCCGTCAACCTTCACGCCTCCCTGCTTCCGAAGCATCGGGGGCCTTCTCCGATCCATGCCGTAATCATTGGTGGGGAGCAGGTTTCCGGGAACACCGTGATGCTGATGGGGGAGAAGATGGATGCAGGTGATATCCTCGCGAGCCAGGAAGTTGCGATCGGCCCCGACGAGGAGATGCCCTCCCTCCACGACCGCCTCAGCGAAGCCGGTGCCGGCCTCCTGGTAGAGACTTTGAGGGAGTTCGCGAGGGGCGGGATCGTTCCCCGTCCCCAGGAGCACGACAAGGCAACCTACTGTGGCAAGATCACGCCCGAAACCGCCCGGTTGAACTGGGGGGAACCCGCGGAGAGCCTTCGCAACCTTTGTCGGGCGATGGTTCCCTCTCCGGGGGCCTGGTTCGAGGTCGAGGGCCAACGGATCAAAGTCGGGCGCGCCTCCGTCGGGGCGGGGACGGGGAAAACCGGTTCCTCGGCACCCGTTCCCGGATCGGTCCTCGTCGCCGATCCCCAGAATGGCCTGGTAGTCGCCTGCGGAAACGGGACGCTTCTTCGCCTCCTTACCCTCCAGCGGCCGGGAAAATCGATGATGCCCGTCTCGGATTTTCTCCGCGGTTTCCCCTTCCCATGGAAGATACTGTCTTGAGTGACATTGTGGAAACGAGCCCCACGAGGGGGCGAATG
>CAYRYU010000127.1:0-18706 GCA_964428355.1 uncultured bacterium | reverse complement strand
CCGCACGATGCGGGAAATGGGCGTTTGCAGCCCGGATGGCGTTTCGCAAACGACCCGACCATAGCGGTTGACGAAAAACCCGGCCCACCGTTTTGGTGAGCCGGGTTTCTTTTCGTTCCCACAGGCGGGTCAGGTCGCCCTTTCCGCCCTCAGGAGGATTTCAGTGAACCAGGGTGAAGGCGATCCGGTCGAACTGGCCTTGGGCCCGGCGGGTCATCTCGTGAGCCCGGCGGAAATCGTGTTCGGTGACCATCGCGTAGCGGGCGCCCTGGACGAGGCGGACGACTTCACCGATTTCCCTTCCGAAGCGGGGGGGAGCGAAACGGGCGACATCCCGAAGGCGCCTCTCGGCTTCGCCGAGGGTCCTGGCGATGCCCTGGCCACCATTATGACCCATGTGGGGACCGAAGGAGGCAGCGGCATTGTTCAGGAGATATTGAACCTGCCGGACGGCTTCATTGAGCTGATGGTTGACCGGGGGAGGAGGAGGAAATCCGTGGCCGTTGCCACCACCGGGATGGCCGGGGTTGTGGCCGGGCCCGTGGCCGGGTCCGTGACTGGGTCCATGATTGCCATTGTTTCCCGTAATCGCGCTTCCGATGGCATGGCCGAGGGCGCTTCCGACGCTATCCCAGAAACCCGCGCTCGAAATCGCGGGGAACACCAACATGGTCACGAAAGCCAGCGCCAGAATCTTTTTCATCTTATCCCTCCAGAACTTTTTTCTTTTTCAGGCCATCGATTCACGAAGCAACTTGCATGCCAACTCCCGCCAAACCGTGAAGAGCCTGACCCAAAGCTGATTTCAGAGCGACACTCCGGGAATTTCCAAAACAGAAATGCCAGATTCTGGACGCAGGGACGAAAAAAACCCGGCAGTTGTTCCGGGAATTTTCGAGTCGGTTGAAAAATGACTGACGAAATCTGCTGCAGAGGCCCCGAGGCACGGAGATGGAAAAGGAAAGGGATGGAAGCTCCCCCAAAAAACTTTCCGCCTCCGTGCCTCCGCGCCTCGGTGGCCCTTATCTCAACTACCTGGCTTCAACGTCCTATTTCCCGAAATCGAAGGCCACAATCCGGGAAATGCAGGATTCCAGCTCGATCGCCCGCCACGGGAAGAGGCCGATCCAGGTGCGCTTGTTGTTGAGCTTGTCGATGTCCCCGCCCAGATTCTCGGCGTGGATGATTCCCTTGGGGAACATCTTCAGATGCATGACCTGGTAGTATTCCTCATAGGGGAACATTTCGTCCCAGGCTTTTCCATAGTCCTTCTTCAGTTTCTTTTCGGCTTCCTGGAAGAGCTTGGGATGCCATTGCCGAAGGATGGTATTCATCGGGTGGTCGGCGGAACCGCAGTCCAGGCCAATCCACTTGAACTTCATCTTGGTGGCCCATTTGTGGAACTCGGGATCCGGACCAGGGTGCTTGACCATGTACCGGACTTCGTCCGCTTCTTTCTGGTCCCAGCCGTAGCGGTGGTAGCCGGTGTTGATGATCAGGATGTCGCCCTTTCGGATATCGGCCCTGTCCATGAGCATCTTGGGGGAATAGAGGGAAAAATCGCTGACGGCATCGGAGATGTCGACTACCACGCCTTCCCCGCAGAACTCCTCGAGAGGCACGTCGCCGATCGTCCGGCCGTTGGCCACGAAATGGATCTCGCCGTCGATGTGTGTTCCGACGTGGTTGGAGGTCTTGATGATCTGGCCGTTCGCGCCCTGCCCCATGTGGGCCCCCGCGATCCGCTTGAAGTATTGGACCTGGAGAGGCATGTAACTGGGCCAGGGGGGAGTGTGGATGCTGAGTCGCTGGGTCAGGTCGAACATTTTCACTTTCATTCTTTTCTCCTGAATTTGTTTTTTCAACCGAGGCAGAGGCCCCGAAATGGCCTCATTCTTCGCAATAGGTTTCCACATAGGCTTCAAGAGCATCCTCGAAGCATTTCAAGGGAGGGTTCACGAGACCCGCACCCACCTGGCCGATCCCGGGTTCTCTGTGGGCAATCCCGGTGTTGATCTGGGGAAGGATGTTCAGTTCGCAGACCTTCAGCAGGTTGATTCCCGTCGGGGCACCCCGAAAGTCGAGATTGGGAATCTGGAAGGCGTCCGACTCGCTTTCGGTGATTTCATACATCCGCTGCGTATATCTGAAGGCATCCTGGACCGCGCCCCCGACGAACTTGACGATCGCCGGGGCGGCCGCCATCGAGAATCCGCCAAGTCCGACGGTCTCCGTGATCGCGCTGTCCCCGATGTCGGGATTGCAATCAGCCTCTGTGAAACCAGGGAACAACAGCCCCCGGACCATATTCGCCGGACCTGTGAACCAGCGGTCCTTCAAACCTGAAACACGGATTCCGAAATCGGTCCCGTTGCGGGCCATCGTCGTGAGAACGGTCGATCCCGCGATCCATTCGGCGGACTGGAGAATGGCCTTGGCGGCGGGCATGCTGAGGTTGAGGAAGAAGTGGTCGTTGGAATTGATGAATTCCAGGACCCGGCGCTTGTCCTTTTCAGGAAACTTCGTCTCGACCATCGGCGGGGCAAGCTCCCTGAACAACAGGGAAGTTGCCGCGCGGTTACGGTTGTGAACTTCATCCCCCATCTGAAGGGCCTGGGCGATAATGGCTTTGAGATTGATCTCCCCCTTGAGTTTCAGAGTTGCCTGAAGGACTGGACCGAGGCTGTCCCTGATCCAGTTCAGCCTTTCGATGACTTCGGAGGAGAATGCCCCGTAGCGGAGGACTTTCCCGAGGCCTTCGTTCAGGGTTGCGAATGTTTTCCGGCCGTTTGACTTGTTCTCGACGACCCAGACCGGCATGCTGGCGGTTGCGACCCCCGCCATAGGCCCCACTCCGTCGTGTTCATGCCAGGGTTCGAAGGAAACATCACCCGAGGCGGCAAGTTTTTCGGCTTCCTTCTGGTTTTTCGCCAGCCCCTCGTAGATCAGGCCCCCGATCACGGCCCCGCGCATGGGGCCGGACATCCGCTGCCAGGTGATGGGAGGACCTGCATGCAGGATCAGGTTTTTCCTCATACGGGGAACTATCTCACCCGCGATCCCCACACCGGTCAGAACGGGTTGGGCCGCCTTGATTCGGGACATGGCCTCCTGGTTCGCTTTTTCGATGTCGATCTTCATGACTTTCCTCCAAGCTTGAGCTGGGTTTGTTCACGCTTGATGCGGTCTAGAAGATCCTGGATCTTCTTGTTTCCACCCGCAGGCGGGCGCCAATCGACGTGGACTACCGGTATCCCCTGGTTTTTCAGGTCCTCCGCGAAGCTCGGAAGACCGATGTTGATGACTTTTACCGATTGGGAGAACAGTTTCCTGATGGGTTCCATCGTTCATCCTTTCCTTTCTTCGAAGCATGCACTGATGAACTTCACGAGCGAAACGTTCGAGGGAAAAACGAGGATTCCGGCCGATTCAAGGGTTTCCCTCTGGCGCTGGTAGTTCTGGTAATCGCTTTCGGTTCCGCAGATGGTCGCTGCGAAGACGGGTTTCCGGCCCGACTCCTTCCTCGCCTTTTGGACCGCGGTGGCCATTTCACCCGCCATGTCGGGATTCGACCCGAATCCCAGGACCACATCGAAAACGATCATTCCGGTGTCGGGATCGGCGGCTTCGGTGCCGATTCGTTCCTGTCTCAGGGAGGGATCGATCATAGGGTGGGCACGGCCCCGCGTGAAATCGTCATCCCCCAGGTCCATGATCGTGTGTCCGGTGCTCTTGTAAAGGTCGGGAACCTTCTCGCAACCCTTCACGGGGGTATTCGAATGGATCTTGTCCAGAACCGGGAGAAGCAGCCGTTGGGCTTCATCGCACAATGTCCCGCCGGAATAGAGAGCTCTGAGATACCGTCCGGGAAGTTCCGCCTTTTTCGCGAGCTTCCTGATCGCGGAGTCGTCCATCAGGGCAGGAATGGATTTCCCGAGGCACAGCTCGCAGGCCTTGATCGCGGCATCCTCGAGGGTTTCCGCAACGGTGAAGCCCATTGCGCGGATGGGAGCGGGATCCGCACCGATGAAATAGATCACCACGGGTTTTCCAAGCGATTTCAGCTTGGGAAGCAAAATTTCGAGTGTTTTCGGGGCGGGAGGCTTCGAGATCAGGACTACCACCCGGGTCTTTTCATCACCTCCCAGAGCTTTCGCGGCTAGAAGGGTCATCCGTCCCGCCACCTTCTCGGAAAGGTCCCTGCCTCCGACGCCGATCCCCTGGGTGATTCCGCAGCCAAGGCGGTGGATGAGACTCGTCACTTCCTGAAGCCCGGTTCCGGAGGCCGCAACGAGGCCGATTTCCCCCGGTCGCACGGCATTTGCGAAGGCGAGAGGGACGTTGTTGATGATCGCGGTCCCGCAATCGGGGCCCATCATAAGGAGACCATGGCTTACGGCGAGATCCTTGAGACGGATCTCCTCTTCCACCGTGACGTTGTCGGAAAACATCATCACGTGCCGCCCGCTCTCGAGAGCGATCGTCGCTTCCCTGGCGGCATGCGCCCCGGGAACCGAAATCACCACCACATTGGCTTCGGGCATCTGTTTTCCCGCGGCTTCCTGGGTCGATGGTTGGAAGGTCTCGCCGGAGCTCTTTTTCGTTCGCCGCTCGGTCAGAAGTTTCTGGGCGGTCTGGAGCGCGCCATCGGCCTGGGCTGCATCCTTCCCTTCGACGCAGATGATGAGGTCGCTTGGAGTCACGCCTGCAAGGGAATCGGAGAACAAGCGGAGCCTTTTCAGGCTGTCGATGTTGTAGTCGGTTCCCATTCCCACGACGGCGTTCTCGAGCCCGGCTGCCTTTTTCAGTTCACCGGTCACCAGCATCAACGTGACCGAATCGAAATAGGTGTCTTTCTTCACGAGGGTTCGGACAACCATTTGTACAAGCTCCTTTCCTGAGTGGTTCGAGAGGAATGATAGTCCCTTGGCATCCCCATTGTCCACCCCCTTTTCCGAGTGCTCCAAACACCTCGTTTCCCCGCTGACTCCTCATCCAGAAAGGAGCCTTGACACGGCGGGTCCGGAAATGATATATGACTGACCCATCAGTCATATACTTCGGGTCCTCATTTTGCCGCACTTCAGGGAGTCACGACATGGGCCGACCTCCATCCGACAGACCCCAAAGAATTCTTGCCGCCGCAACCCGTCTTTTTTCCTCCCAGAATTACATGGACGTTAAGCTGGACCAGGTTGCCGAGCTGGCGGGAGTCGCCAAGGGAACCATCTACCTTTATTTCCGGAACAAGGAAGACCTGTTTTGCGAATGCCTCCTCGACGACACTCTCGAGTTGCACCAACGCACGGAGCAGATCATCGCGGGGAAAGAGAAGATTCCCACCCGGCTCCGGAAACTGATCGATCTCCAGAACGAGGCATACTCCCGGAAAGGCCCTCTCATCCAGAAGTTATCCCAGTCCGAGCATGCCTTTCCCTTGAGCAACGAGGTCATCCGCCGCCTTCACGATCACCTTCGGAAAGTCCTCGAGCTCAACTCCCGGTTGTTCCAGGAAGGAATCGAATCGGGTGAGTTCTCGGACCACCTGACGGCTTCCCAGATGGCGGTCATTTTCATGCAGATCTTCGACCTGAACGTGAAATTCCAGCTGTTCAACGTGCCCCGGCTAGAACCCGAGGATGTTTTTTCCGCGTTGATGAAGCTGTTCGGCAAGGAACAAGGAGTTACCCGATGAAGGCCGAATTTCGTGCCCCCAGATCCTTTCTGATGATCTTTTTCCTTGCCCTTTCATTCTCGGCGGCTCTACAAGGTCAGCCGACCACTGCCCAGAACCCAATATTCCGCTCAACCGAGCCCCTGACATCCGGCCAGAACCTTGCTGATTCGGAACCGGTCACCGAAAGCCTGGGAGATTCCCAGGCTTTGGAACCGGCTGGAGACCAGCCCATCGAACACGGTGTTGGGGGTAACCCGGCTTCCCCGACCGGAGGGATCTCCGGGGACTCCTCCCCCACCCCGCTCGACGAACTTCACCTGGAGGAAGTCCTTTTGCTAGCGCTCGAGAGGAACCGCACGGTCAAGGGTTCCAGTCATCAGATCGAGATCGCCCAGGGTCAGGTAACCCAGGCACGCGCGATCAATGGTGCCAAGCTCACGGGGAAGTTCACCCAGACCCGGCTCGACAACGTCGGTTCCGCCAACCTCGGCGGAAGGACGATCAAGATGGGGAACGAGGATGTCCAGAAGGCCTATTTCGAGGTCGCGCAGCCTCTTTTCCTCGGGAACAAGGATCGGGCCGCAATCGCAGCCGCCCGTCTGGGAAGAACGGCGGCAAAATCAGGTCACACGTTCACCAGCCAACAGGTCATCAGGCAGGTGACTCTGAGCTGGCTGTCCTGGCTCTTCGCGCGTGAAGTGGAGCGGGTCAGCCGAAAGGACCTAGATCTGGCGGAGAGCCACCATTCTCTGGTCCAGGCGCGATTCAACCAGGACCAGGCATCCAAGTTCGAGATTCTCCGCGCAGAGGTCCGACTGGCCCAGGCCCGCAGCAAGTTCCGCCAGGACACGAACAGCGTCGACCTTGCCCGCCTCGATCTGCTCCGGATTCTTGCATTGCCCGCGGACCAACCCATCGGAACCAACGACCGGCTGGTGATGCAGGAGTTTCCCACCGATCTGGCCCGGGATGCGTCGGAAGCCGTTGAACTGAGGGAAGACCTGCGGCTGAAACGCCTGGAAGCACAGATTGCCCGGCAGGGAACCATATCCGCCCGTGGAGAGAAGCAACCTGTGGTGAACGCCTTCGGGCAGGCGGGGAACGAGCGCCCATCTTCCAAATCAGGGCTCGGGGGTGTTGTCCGGAAGGGGTATTGGAACGTCGGTGTCGCGGCGGAGTTTCCATTCATCGATGGCGGCCTCAGGAAGGGAAAGATCCAGGAAGCCAACGCCCGGCTCGCGATGGCCGAGAACGCTTTCCAGGACGCCCTCGAAAAGGCCCAGGTCGAAATCCGTCAAGCGCTCCTCAGCCTCCAGACTGCGCGGGAGGTCGTCCTAGCCCAGCAGGAGGCGCTCAAACAGGCTGAAGAGGCACTCCGCCTTGCGGGCGTGAAGTATTCCAACGGGATGTTCACCCAGATCGAGATGTTCGACGCGGAGAACGCTTTTCTGAACACCAACCTCCAGTATCTCCAGGCGGTTTTCGCCCACCACCAGGCCCGGATTTCCTACCTCCTCGCAACGGGGAAACTCGGCCGGGACCTTATCGAACGGGCCAATCCCAATTGAAGGAGCCGAAAAATGCACAACCATCCACCCTCACGAAGTTCCTTCTCTTCCTCGCGCACCTTCGGGAGACCGGTTCTCCCGTTTCTCGCAATCTTCGGGTTTCTGGTCGCAACATGGGTTTCGGGAACGCAATCTCTTCCCCCTGCCTCCGGGGCGGATAACGCCACCCAGACGGGGCAAGGAGGCGGCTCGGTTTCGAAGGAGGCGGTCCCGGTTGTTGCCCAGAGGGTCACCACGGGCGACATACATGATCAGCTCATGACCTCGGGCGACATTCTTCCTCTTCTGGGGGTCGATCTCTTCCCCAAGACCAACGGGCAGATAGTCCGCTTCGATGTGAGCGAGGGTTCTGTTGTTAAGGAGGGGGATCTCGTGGCGGAAATCGACCACCGGATCCAGGATACGCAGCTCGAACAGGCCCAGGCCGCTCTCACGGTAGCACAGGCCTCGATCGACATGCAGGAGGTCATGGTCAAGACGGCCCAGTCGGGCCTGACCGCCGCCCGGGCGCAGGCAGACGCAGTCAGGGCGCAGGTGAAGAACCTCACCGTCAGCCGTGAGCGTTTGCAGAAACTGCACGAGGAAGGTGCCATCTCCCGGCAGCAACTCGATGACGTGACCGCCCAGCACGATGCCGCGAAGGCTCAGCTTGTTGCCGCCACTTCAAACATCCAGCAAGCGGCAGATGGAATCAGCTCCAACCAGATGACCCTGAAAATGAAGCAGGCACAGCTCGTCCAGGCCCGGGCCAACCTCCACGCTGTCCAGGTACAGCGGGAGGATGCCTTCATCAAGGCTCCCTTCAACGGCGTCATCACGCGGCGCAACGTCGATCCCGGGGCCATGGCGAACCCGGGGCAACCGATCCTCAGGCTCGAGAGAATGGACCAGGTCAAGGTCATAGGAACCCTGGTGGAAAAAAACCTCCTGCTCCTGAAACCCGGCCAGACCGAGGCTCGCGTCCGGGTGGACACTCTCGAAAAGGAGTTTTCCGGCATAGTATCGAAGACCTACCCTGCGATCGATTCGAAAACCCGTACGGGCCAGTTCGAGGTGCTGCTGGAAAATCCCGATCTTACCTTGAGATCGGGAATGTTCACGCATATCAAGCTTTTCCTTACGAGCGTGAAGGGTGCCGTGGTGGTACCGCGAGATGCCCTTCTGGCGCACAACGGGGATCGGGCCGCGATCCGGATCACCCCGGAGAATGTGGCGGAAAAAGTGAAGGTCAAGACGGGAATCGTACAGGAAGACAAGGTCGAAATCCTGGAAGGGCTCGAGGCGGGTGATCTGATCGTCACCCAGGGGCTCGAGTTCATCCGCATCGGAAGCAAGGTCAAGGCCGTCGTTCAGGAAGGCCGGCAATGAACCTGTCAGTCTTTGGCGTAAGGTGGCCGGTCACCACTTCGATGATCTTCCTGGCCGTAATACTCATGGGGGGGTTCGCATGGACCCAAGTGGGAATAGACCTGATGCCCGATTTCGAAATCCCCGCCATCACGGTCATCACAACCTACCGGGGAGCGGGACCGCAAGAGGTCGAGTCCCGGATCACCGAACCGATCGAGGAAAGCGTTTCAACGGTTCAGAATGTCGATGAAGTCACCTCGGTCTCGATGGAAGGCGTATCAGCGGTAACGGTCAAGTTCGAGTGGGGCGTCCACCTCGACGAGGCGACGAACGATATCCGGGACAAGCTGGATCTCGTTTCCAAGCGGCTCCCCGACGAGGCGGACAAGCCCATGATCTTCAAGTTCAACACCTCGATGATCCCGGTGATCGTTCTGGGGGTCTCGGGCTCGGAAAGCTGGGAAAAACTCGAAAGGATAGTCGACAAGAAGATCGTCGAATCGCTCAAACGGATCCCCGGAGTTGCCACAGCTTTGGTGCGAGGCGGTGACAAACGGGGAATATTGTGCCACCTGAACCGGGAACGCCTCCAGGCGACGAACCTGACGGGGAAGCAGATCGTCGGCCTTCTTTACAGCCAGAACCTGAACAACCCTGGAGGCCACCTTCGAAGCGGCCAGTTCGACTACCTGATCCGCACTCCGGAAGAGTTCCGGACCGTCGATGAGATCGGTTCAGTCGTGGTGGCCAAAACCCCCGGAATTGTCCGTTTACGGGACCTTGCCGAGATCAAGGACGGATTCCTGGAGAGGAACAACGATTTCCTTCTGAACGGAAAACGGGCCATCGGGGTTATGGTGCAAAAACAGTCGGGAGCGAACTCGGTCGCGGTTTCCAACGCGGTCTTGAAGGCTCTCCCGGATATCCAGGCCCAGTTGCCCGCAGACGTAAAAATGGAGGTATTCTTCGACACCTCCGATTTCATCCGGAACACCATCAGGAACCTTTCCCATTCCGTCCTGATCGGAGGGATCGCGGTTTTCCTCGTAATCTTCCTCTTCCTGAAAGACATTGTTGCGAGCCTCATCGTCTGCACTACGATCCCCACATCGCTCATCATCACCTTTCTGCTGATGTACCTCGCGGGATACACGATCAACCAGATCACGCTTTCAAGCCTCGCGATCGCGATCGGAATGGTTGTCGACAATGCCATCGTCATCCTCGACAACATCAAACGGTACCTCGACCGAAGGGTTTCGTCCAAGGAAAGCGCCATCTGGGGATCGGTGGAGATGGGAACCTCCGTCATGGCCTCGACCCTGACTACGATCGTCATCTTCCTGCCGATCATCTTCACGAAGGGGATCACGCAGATCTTTTTCGGCCAACTTTCGATGATCGTCGTAATGGCCCTGACGGCCTCACTGATCTCGGCATTGATGCTCACCCCGATGCTGGCATCCCGGTTCCTCAGGCCCGCCCGCGTGGGCTCCGGAGGAGTTCCCATCGTTCAGCGGCATCGATTCCTGGAGTTGATCGAAGGTCTCTACGCAGGGCTGTTGGGCTGGGTTTTGAACCACAGGTTCCTGACAGTTTCGGTTCTGGTGGGAATGCTGGCTCTTTCGATCGGTCTTCTCAAGATGGTGGGAACGGAGTTCATCCCGGAGCAGGATCAAGGGCGTCTCGTGGTGAAATACGAACTTCCGACAGGAACGAGGCATGAAGTCACCGGCCAGGTCGGGAAGCAGATCATGGAGATCATCCGGCCGAATGTTCCCGAGCTGAAGGCATTGATCCTCAGGTATGGCAAGAGCAATGACTCGATCGCGGCGGCTTTCACGGGCTCGAAGGACGCTTCCCACGCAGGCCAGGTCGAGCTCCGCCTGGAAAGTGTCGACAAGCGGAAGAGGAGAACCAAGCGAATCGTCGAGGACTTGCGGCCACTTCTGCAGAGGATCCCTGGAACGATCATCCGGTTCGATTCGGGGGACCCTTTGGGAAACATGATGGGAGCTGGTGGAGCCGGGTTCACCCTGAACCTTTACGGGTACGACCTGAAAGTGGGGATGGAGTATGCCCTCGAGCTCCAGAAAAAGCTTGGGACGGTCACGGGTCTGAAGGATCTGGAGATCAGCCAGCAGCTTGCCCAACCCGAGCTCCAGGTGGTCGTAGACCGGGAAAAGGCTTCCAATCTCGGGCTGAACGTGACGGACGTTGGAAAAACGGTCGAACTATGTTTCAGCGGTGATGACACCGTGAAGTATCGCGAGGGAGGGGAAGAATACGACATCGAGGTCCGGCTGAGAGAGCAGGACCGGATGAACTTCGACGACCTCGCCCAGGTTCCTCTGCAGACCCCGAGTGGACAAACGGTCAGGGTGAGCAATCTTGCCACTATCAGGAACGATCTGGGCCCCACCAGCATCACGCGAAACATGCAGGAGCGGTATATCCAGATCACAGGACAGGTGTACGGACGAGGTTCGGGGGAGGTCGCGGCCGATGCGGAAATGGTCATCAAAGCCGTCCCCATTCCTCCCGGTTTCTCCTGGAAATTCGCCGGCAACGAGGAGGAGCGACGGGAGGCATTCACGTTGATGGTCGGGGCGGCTTCCCTTGGAATGATACTGGTTTACATGGTCATGGCTTCGCAGTTCGAGTCGTTGCTCGCACCCTTCATCATTTTCCTCAGCATTCCGTTCGGTTTCATCGGGGCGGTTCAGATCCTGGCAATAACCGGGCACAGGATATCGATTGTCTCGTTGCTGGGTTTCATCATCCTTATCGGAATCGTCGTCAACAACGGAATCGTCCTGATCAGCTACATCAACATCCTTCTCCAAAGGCGGTTACCCTTGAGGGAGGCATTGATCACAGCGGGAAGAAGCCGGTTGAGACCGGTTCTCTCAACCACCATAACCACGGTCCTGGGGATGTTGCCAATGTCCATGTCGACCGGAGAAGGTTCGGAGATCTGGGTTCCCCTGTCCTTGAGCATCATCGGCGGGTTGGTGATCTCGACTTTCATGACGCTGGTCCTGATGCCGGTATTGTATTCCCTCTTCAGCCGTCGGCTCATGAAGGGATTGGGAATCCCGATCGAGCGATGAACTCGGGCAGAAGGGGCGGAAATGAAGGGAGCGGGGCAGGCTCAGATGCGAAAATGCCTTTTTCGTCCCCCGGATTCCGGAAAATGAACGGAGGTTCCCGATGGAACTGCTTGTAATCGTCTGCAGCAGCACACTCCGCAGTACCTTGCTAAACCATTTCGAAAGGAATGGAATCAACTCCTACACTCTCGTACCTGAAGTGTTCGGCTCGGGGAAGGGAGGGGGAACTCGCCTCAACGACGAGATCTGGCCCGGGGCAAACGCCCTTTTTCTCGTGGCCCTGGACGAAGACCAATCCGAACCCCTCAAAGAGTGGGCCCGCCAGTACCGCCTCGACGAAGTTCGGGAAGGGCTCAAGATTTTCTCTCTGGCCTTGAAGGAGATCGTCTGACCGGTGTTCCGGTTCCAGGAAACCGACCCCAGGTTTTCTCGAGAAATCTCCATTTTCCGGGGGCGGAATCCGTGACCGGCACCGAGGATATTGTTTGCCGCGGTCGGTTGTTCGCGATATGATAGACGAACCGGGGTCATCCCGGGTGCTTTCCTAGATCGGGAGATTCTTGCATTCTCCCGGGTTCCGGGAATCGGAGGAAGTGAGTGGAACCAGGCTCCGGAATACGCCCCCTCGTTTTTTTCGGCTTCCTGTTTCTGGCCGCTTTTTTCCTTCTTTTCTCGCGAAGCCCCGAGCCCCAAAGTCGGGGAAGCAATGCCGGGGCTGTTCCCGCCATGGTGATGAAGGTCGAAGGGGTAGTCGATTCGACCCTGGAACCCAACGGGGAGATCGTCTTCAGGTCTTTGGAGGGACGCCGTTTCATCCTGGTTTCCGACCTTCGGCGAAGAGCCTACTTCCCTCCCGGGAGGAAATTGACGGTGAGCCTGGTCCCCTTCCGTATCAATGAGAGGGGGGATATTCTTTCCCGGGCCCAGAAGATGGAAATCCGATGATTCACCCCTCCGGAAAAATTTCCAAAGAAATCTGTAACATTCGGTACCCGATCTTTGTATTTTTCTTCAGAACGGCATCCATGGCCAACCCCTTGAAACGGGGGATGAAGTGAACCAACAGTCGCCCCCTGATGCCGAACTGGTAACCTTGGCCTTGAGTGGTGACCAAAAAGGGTTCGAAGGCCTTGTGGACAGGTATCTTCCATCTCTCATCGGGTTCTTCCGTTATCTTCGGGTTCCCCCAGGCCAGATCGACGACCTGGTCCAGGAAACCTTCACCAAAGCCCTTGGAGCACTGAAGCAGTTCGATACCTCCCGCCCCTTCCTTCCCTGGTTGGTTACGATCGGCAGGAACCATTTCCTGAGGCAGGCCCGGCTTTCGAAAAGGGAGCAATCCCTCCCCGAAGATTGGGATCTCCCCGACCCAGGGAGAGTGGAAGAACAGGCTGTTACACGCCAGTCTCTGGGCGACATCCTCAGAAAACTTCCCGAGGAAGCCAGATTCCTGGTGGAACTCCGGATCTTCCAAGACCTGCCCTTCCAGGAGATAGCCCAGATCACGGGGCAAAGCGAAGGTGCCTTGAGGGTAAGATACCACCGGATCCTCCAATTGCTGAGGACCCGATTTCCGAAAGAGGAGGCAATATGAGCTCCGGCGCAGGATGCGAACGGTTTGCCGAAGAGCGCACCGGGCGGGGAAAACCTGGTCCCGAGTTCGCCGCGCACCTCGAAAACTGCGCCAACTGCCGCGCTGACCTCTCCAACCTCTCCCAGATCCGGTCCCTGGGCTCGGCCTACCTTGCCACTGAGGTTGGGCCCCTTCGGGAAAAAATCCTTCGCAACCGGCCTTCCCCCACCCCGGCAAATAACGGAGCACCGAACCTCCTGAAGGTGGCTGCATTATCCGCCCTTGTAGCAGTTGGGGGCTTTGCCATCTGGAAATCGGTGCCCTCCGCTTCCCCGCTTCCCACACCTCCGGCCCAGGTGAACGACATTCCCGCGATGCCCGCAAGCGCTCTTCCGGTTGCTTCAGGCACCATAAAGACCGGATCTTCGGGCCTTCTCTGCCTATCACCCGAGGGGGCAAAACTCGAGTTTTCCCCGGATTCGGAGGCCTTCCTCGAGAACGGGAACCTCCGATTGGTACGTGGGGCGGTGAAAATCCACCCGTCCAAGGAGTCCACGATCGCTGTCCAAACCACATCCGGTCGCATCAAGAGCAGCGGAATGGCCTTCGCCATTTCGGCCGGGACGGGCGACGTGAGACTCGAAACCGCCACAGATGGATTGGAATTCGTCCCCGTCCAAGGATCCCCGACCATTCTCAAATCCGGTGACTACCTGCTTTCCAAGACCCAGGCAACCCGGCTCCATTCCGGGGCCGCCACGACGTCAGGCCGGATTTTCTCCTCCACCCAGGAAGATCCCACCCCCAAACAGGAGTCAACCAACCGCTGATGAGGTCTTTCCCCCCCCCTTCGAGGGGGTTTATCGTATACATTATTCTTGCGATCATCGTGGTCCTGGGCATTTTCGGGACTTACTTCCACCAGCTTTCCCGTTACGGTCAGGCGGTTTTTTTCCGTCTCGAACGGACGGAACTCGCCCGGATCGTCTCCTCTGAAGCTTTGGACGAGGCATTCCTTCACCTCCAGCTCCAAACGACTTCCCCTGGAACCCCGGAGTTCGAATGGCTTCTACGGCGTGACCAGCGCGGGCTTCCCCTTCCCGTTCCGCTCGCACAGCAAGCAGGAGAGCGCCTTTTCCGTTCCTCCGTCCAGCCATCGATAAGCGTGGAGGCGTATCTTCTCAATGATTTCAGGGGAAACGACCCGAACGGAAACAGGTTCTATGGTTGCCCCAGGAGCGGGCCTCCGGTAGAGGGGGTCGGAACGATCGAGCTTCGCGCCAGGGTGGAACTGGAAAACCGTTCAGCCCGCAAACTCGAAGCCCTTTTCCATGAGGTCAGACACCACGACTACAAGGTCGTTTCAGTCTCCTCCGCCAGGGAGAGCGGCCGGCCCCGAGACCAGTATGCCCAGAACTTCCTCCTCGACTACTCGTTCTTCGTGCGAAACGCCTTGTCGGAGTTCGAGGAGGGAAGCGGATACTCCCTCAACAACCAGAAGGTCCGCCTCCTCCTTGACCAGAGTGGGATTCCGCCCGAATCCATGGGAAAGGTCTTTTTCGGAGGCACGGGCCAGGATCCGGACACCAGGTTCGTCTTTCTCAATGTCCCCGAATCGCTGGAAAAATTGATTCCCGCCCAAAAGCCTACGGAAATTCTCCGGATCAACCACGGGGAATGCCTGGACCTCTTCCAGAATCTCAAATGGCAACTGCAAAACCGAGGAATAAACGAGGACCGTTTACGGGGCCTCGAGGGCGTCTTCACTGCGGCGACCGTTCCGGTCCGAAGATCCTCATACGACGGCCCTCTCGGGGAAGTGGAGAAGTTTTCCGGAAGCATGCTGGGCCTCCTGGGTCCCGGGCCCCTCGGAAACCTTGAACCAGGCATCGAACTGGTCCCACAGGCCCGATTGTCCGACACACTCTACGCGCAGGCCGCTTTCGAGGGAAGAATCCGCCAGCGGTTCCATTATTTCGTGCATTTCCAGCTCGACCTTTCGAAGGTCGATCCGGAGATTGCCGCACTTTTCAAAGATCTCGACAAACCCTATCCCTGTATCCCTTTTCCACCTGTTCCACCCGCCGACGAAACCATCAGGAATTTCCTGGTGCGCCTCCCGGTAATCCAATCGCGACATTCACTCCTTGACCTCCCGCTCATCAGCAGCCTTGATTCAGATTTTCTCTACCGCCCCAATCTTCAGTTCCCGGAATCCCGAAAGAATCCGGGGAAGTTCGAAAAGCCCGTCTTTTTCAACCGGTCGGGCTCCCCGACAACCGAGTCGAACGACGGACCGGACGGCCTCCAGCCATTTTTTCACGTCAATCTTTGGGGAAGGCGTATGTTGGACCAGAAGGACCTGATCGAAACCGGCATTTACGACCCGAATCAAGGGGAAGTTCGGCCCCAGGGGGTGGTCTGGGTTGAAGGTCCGCTGTCATTCGGAAGAGAGGGGTCGACATTGTCCATCAATGGTCAGGGAGTGATCCTTTCCCATTCCGGAATCGAAATCAAGGGAGACATCCGGAAAGCGGGCCCGAACGATCTGCTGATTTTGGCAACGCGAAGGGGCAGCATCAAGGTTGGGTCCTCGAACGTGGAAGCATCCCTGATTGCAGTAGGGAATTCGGGAAGGGGCACCGTCATCCCCTCTGGCCCCTTCAACCTTCTTGGAGCATTCGCGGTGGACCGCCTGAACCTGAACTCCTGGGCACCCGGAACCTACACATTTTCCTATGACCCCCATCTGATGGGAAAAGCAGACCGGTTTGCCATTCACCTTTCGCCCGCGATTTCGTTTCAGCAGGGGCACGAGGGCGAGTGATGCGGATTGGGGGGTTCACTCTTCTGGAGATCCTTCTTGCAGTGTTCCTGCTCTCTTTGGCTGTCCTCTCGGTCTTCTGGACCATCGACCAGTCCAACCGCGGCGCTTTGGATGCACAGTACGAGTTTCTTGCACAATCGCTCCTCCGGGAACCCATCGAAGTTTTTCGAGGGCTTGGTTTCCGCCGTTTGTCGGAATATGAATCCCGCCCCTTGGCGGATTATCCTCTGGGTTGGTCCTCCCTGGGAAACCCAATACCCGGGGGAGGAATCCAGCGCCCGGTCGAGGCAGCCGACTTCCGTCGGCACATCGAGTTGAAACGGGTCGACCGGGAAGGCCATCAGGCGATCCGTGTTACCGTCAGGGTGCACCCCGTCGATGAAAGCAGGGTCATGAGCTGGTTGAGCCGGAAGGAGATTTCATTGGAAGGCCTGATCCTGGAGAAACTCCCATGAACTACGCCAGGATTGGAACGACCGGGTTCACGCTGACCGAAATACTGGTAGTGGTTCTGTGCGTTGGAATCCTCTTGGTTCCGGCCATTTCTTTCCTGATGCAGGGCACACGTTCTTCCCTGAGGGGAATGGTGCAGATCGAAACCGTTCTCGAAGCCAGACGAATCATGCAACAGATCCGCCAGGATCTCAAAAACGCCTGCTTTCCCGTCGACGGGAAGGAAAGGGACCTCACCCTCAGCCTATATCTCGAAGAAAAGGGTGAACCTCCGTGCAGCCGATACTCGTTTCTTTCCTTTTCCCAGGTTGGGAAACCTGAGGACGCCGTGCCCTGCTCTTCAGCAGGAACAGGCATGGTGTGGCGGAGGGCAAGCAAGATTACCTATGCACTTGAACCTTCGACGAAGGGTTCTGGAAACCTTCTGCGTTTGGTCAGGGAAGAAAAATTCCACCCGGACCATCCCCAGGCAACCCACTATGGGGACGGGACCAGAATCTCCGTTCTCAGCGACAAGGTGAACCTTTTTCATGTCCAGTTGCACTCCTTCGAGCCGAACTCCCAACTTCCCCCGGCGTATCTTGTCACACTCCAACTGGTCGATTCGGTGGCGGAGAAGCGTTCCGGAAATGGCCAACCCATCACGCTTCCTGACCCATCAAAAACGGTGATTGCCGATTTCTTCGACGTGGTCTACTCGGATTTCGCCATCCGGATGGCCGACCGCGGTTGGTTCAATCTCAACTGGCAGACAGGTATCACCGGTCCCTGAAAAGGTCAGGGGCAATGCGGGAAGAGGCCTCAATCTCCCGGAGAGATGAATCCTCCGGCCATCATCATCCGGGTCTGTTCCCGGGCCCTTTTGATCCTCGAGGTGGCCATTTCCAGGAGTTTTCCCGCGGGAAGGGCACATCGGGCGATTCCCTGCTCCACCGCCTTCAGGGCCACCGCCACGGCTTCCCTGGGAAAGACATCGAAATCCGACATTCGCGGCAGGAGGCGGTCCGGCTCGAGGCCCTGGTCGCGCGCGCAGCTCGCGAGTTCGCAGGCAGCGGCAATGCACATTTCGTCGGTGATGGTTTTGGCCCCGATATCGAGGGTCCCCCTGAAGATGGCGGGAAAACCGAGTGAGTTGTTGACCTGGTTGGGAAAATCCGACCGCCCCGTGGCGACGACTCGCGCCCCGGCTTCGATCGCTTCCCATGGCCAGATTTCCGGAACCGGGTTCGCGCAGGCAAAAACGACCGGGTCACGGGCCATCCTTTTGATCCATTCCGGCTTAATGACTCCCGGTCCGGGTTTGGAATAGGCGATCACGATGTCTGCCCCCTCCATGACAAGGGATTTGGCGGTTTCCGGGTCACCGGTCTTCAGGTTCTCCGAGTTCGTACGGGCGAGGAGTGCGTTAACTGCAGGATGGGGGAAATGGGTTCCGAAATCCTTCCGCTCCCTGTGCACGATTCCTGAAAGGTCGCACATGACAACATTTTCGGGCCGGAACCCAAAATTGGCCATGAGCCTAAGGGTTGCGATGTTCGCCGCGCCAGCCCCGATCATCGCAACCTTGACCTTGCCGGGTTTTTTCCCGACCACCTGCAGAGCATTGATAAGGCCCGCCAGGGTTACCGCGGCGGTTCCCTGCTGATCGTCGTGCCAGACTGGAATCTTCATTTCAGCCCTCAGACGATCCAGGATCGTGAAGCACTTGGGGTGGGAAATATCTTCGAGGTTTATTCCACCGAAGACCGGCTCGAGAAGTTTGCAGGTCTCGATGAAGCGTTCCGGGTCCTTTGTGTCGAGACATATCGGAAAGGCATCAACCCCTCCAAGGAACTTGAAGAGGATCGCCTTGCCCTCCATGACCGGTATTGCGGCGTGAGGCCCTATGTCGCCAAGTCCCAGGACCCGCGTTCCATCCGTGATCACGGCAACGAGGTTTCCCTTGTTCGTGTGGGAATAGACAGCTTCGGGGTTGGCGTGGATATCCATGCAGGGAGCCGCCACCCCGGGGGTATACCAGACCGCGAAGTCGTCGAAATCCCGTATCCGGCACTTTGGGGTCACTTCGAGCTTCCCACGGTAGAACGGGTGGAGCCTCATGGCCTCTTTCGAAGGCTCGTTCGCCTTGGCCAGGAGTTTGGCGGT
>CAYRYU010000126.1:0-18818 GCA_964428355.1 uncultured bacterium | reverse complement strand
TGCCGAGAGGGGGACTTGAACCCCCAAGCCCGTTACAGGCATAAGATCCTGAATCTTACGTGTTTGCCAGTTTCACCATCCCGGCAGGAAAGCACCTTGCACTCACAGTCAATATACCAGATTTTCCGTCCGGAATCCAGTGGAAAATGAGCCCGGATTCACCAGAAATGAGGAAACCGCCGGAGCCACATCGCGTGACCCAGGCGGAATTCACCGGGGCGGTTATTTGGGAATGATCCCCGCTGACTGGGCTTGAGGGGGGGCGTTCAAAACCTTTACAACATTGCGGTAGGCGATCTCGTAACTGAAGACGAAACCCACCACGCTCGTGATGAGAACGATAATTGCAGCGAACACTTTCATGCGCAACCACCTCCTGGAGCCCCGGTGTTCCATCTATCGGCACAACAGGAGGTTCCGATGAGGTTCCCGCACCCAGCCCCAGGACACAGTCAATGAAGGATCTTGGATTCGTCGAACTGGATCCCGACGGGGAAGTATTCGAAGGCCGGGGAATAATCCAGATCCCTTGCCTTCCTCATTTCTTCCATCGCGTTTTCGGTCTGCCCCAGTGAAATCAGGACAAGTGAAAGTTCGTAATGACCCTCGCCTCTGGAAGGATCCAATTGGATCAGCTTCTCAAAATCGGACCTGGCACGCGAATCGTCCTTGAGTATCCGGGAAATCTTCCCACGAAGGAAATAATACTCGGCCTCGGCGGGGTTGATCGAGATCGCACGGTTGAGGTCCTGAAGGGCCGGAAACAACCTTCCCGCTTCGAAAAGGAACCTCGCACGATGAAAAAACGGCTCCGATCGCCCGGAGTCGATTTCTGTCGCCCTCTGGAAATCCCGCTCGGCTTCGGCCTTCTTCCCCAAAGCACGATACGATTCGGCCCGCCAGATGAACGCTTCGATACCTTCCGGCTTGAACTCGAGTGCGGTTCCGTACAACCCGATTGCCCGATCGTGGCTGCCTTTCTCCCCGGCAAGTCGGCCGGTCCTCAGCAGGTCGAAATACATCTCCTCCGAATCCACCCTTGGCCAGAAAATACAGAGAACGACAAGAAGAAGGAAAAATACCACGTCCGTCCTCTTCGGATACGGTATCCCCCCCAAAAGCCAGCTCATACTCCAATTTTCACCGCTGCGAAGGTTTTTCTCAAGAAAAATAGTTGACATCCGACAAAAATTCAGGTATTATAATACCGAAATACCGAACATGCAAATGGGGGGTGCGAAAATGAAGCGCAAGATCATCAGGATCGACCGGGATAAGTGCAACGGATGCGGGCTTTGCATCCCCAACTGCCATGAGGGAGCGCTCCAGATCGTGGATGGGAAGGCAACCCTCGTCAAGGATTCTTTCTGTGACGGGCTTGGAGCATGTCTTGGGCAATGCCCTCAAGGAGCCCTGACGATCGAGGAACGTGAAGCGGCAGAGTTCGACCAATCGGCAGTCGAGGCCCACAAGGGCTCAAACTATCCTCCCCACCCGGAACACAAGGTACACGGTCACGTTGGGTGCCCTCAAGGATTACGCCATCCTGGCTTTTCGGGCACATTCGCCCCATCCGGGGGCTCGTGCCATCAAGGATTACGCCATCCTGGCTTTTCGGGCACATTCGCCCCATCCGGGGGCTCGTGCCCGGGAAGCCGTATCAGGTCGATGTCACGTCCGGGCGAAAACACGCCCCCGGCGGGAAAAAGCATCTCTGGAACCGAGGAAAATCCTTCGCCAACCCCGAATGACAAATCCCAATTGGGGCATTGGCCGGTTCAGCTGATGCTCGTGCCTCCAACTGCCCCCTTTCTGAGGGGTGCCGAGATGGTCCTCTGCGCGGATTGCGTTCCGTTTGCCTTTCCTGCCCTTCATAGCCGGTATCTTCGTGGAAGAGCGGTTTTGGTTGGATGTCCGAAGCTGGATGATATAAAATTTTACAGAGAGAAACTCGAGGATATCTTCAGGGTCGCGAAGCCCTCCCGGGTTACCGTCTTGAGGATGGAAGTCCCCTGTTGTGGAGGGTTGGCGGAAGTCGCCCGAGAGGCACGAGATGCAGGTTTTCCCGAAATGCCTCTCGAAATCCACATTTTCGGCATCGAAGGTGAGATTCTTTCAAGGACCGTCGCGTAAATGGGGACACGTGTCCCCCATAAACAGATAGGAGGAAGTGACGATGGGAATGTTCTGTTTCCAGTGTGAGCAAACGATGCAAGGTAAGGGTTGCGACAAGGCTGTTGGGGTTTGCGGCAAGGACGAGCGGACGGCGGTCCTCCAGGATCTCCTTCTCTGGGCGACGAAGGGGGTCGCGATGTATGCTCATCGCGCCCGCAAGCTCGGAGCGATCGAGCACGAAGTCGATATCGGAGTTGTCGAGAACCTCTTCACAACCGTTACCAACGTCAACTTCGACCCGGACTCGCTCGTAGAACGGCTGAAGAAGACCGCTCACTTGAGGGACTCGGCCAGAACTCTCTACGAAAAGGCATGTAATGCTCAGGGGAAGAAGCCCGAAACACTCCAGGGACCGGCAGCATGGATCCCTGCCCCCGATCTGGCGGGCCTGACCGCGCAAGCCGCGGAAATCGGCATCCAGAAGCGCCTGTCATCAGAAGGCCCCGATGTCACCAGCCTCAAGGAACTCCTCACATACGGTTTGAAAGGGACTGCGGCCTACGCCGACCATGCTCACGTCCTGGGGAAGGAAGACACCGAGGTATTCGGTTTCTTCCACGAGGAACTGGATTTCCTGACAAGATCGGATGCCTCCGCTGATGAACTCGTCTCGGCAAACATGAAATGCGGCGAGGTCAACCTCAAGGTCATGGGAATGCTTGATGCCGCCAACACCGGAACCTACGGCCATCCCGAGCCCACCAAGGTCCGGGTCACCCCGGTCAAGGGCAAGGCGATCCTGGTTTCGGGACACGATCTGAAAGACCTCGCAACCCTCCTGAAGCAGACCGAGGGAAAGGGAATCAACATCTATACCCATGGCGAGATGCTTCCCTGCAACGCCTATCCCAAGCTCAAGGCTTACAAGCACCTCGTCGGCAACTATGGCGGCGCATGGCAGGACCAGCAGAAGGAGTTCGAGGCCTTCCCCGGGGCGGTGCTGATGACGACGAACTGCATCCAGAAACCCCGCGACTCCTACAAGGGACGCATCTTCACGACCGGCCTGGTCCGGTTTCCCGGAGTCACCAACATCTCCGGAAAGGATTTCACACCCGTTATCGATGCGGCTTTGTCTTCCCCCGGGTTCACCGCTGACGAGCCGGAAAAGTTCATCACGATTGGCTTCGGCCACAACACCGTCATGGGAGTGGCGGGAAAGGTAATCGAGGCGGTCAAGAGCGGCGCGATCAAGCACTTTTTCCTCATCGGAGGGTGCGACGGGGCGAAGTCTGGACGCAACTACTACACCGAGCTCGCGCAGAAAACGCCCAAGGACACCGTCATCCTGACCCTGGCATGCGGCAAATACCGGTTCAACAAACTCGAATTCGGGGAAATCGGCGGAATTCCGCGTCTGCTCGACATCGGGCAGTGCAACGACGCTTACTCCGCCGTCCAGATTGCGGTTGCCCTGGCGAAAGCGTTCGATACCGACGTTAACGGGCTCCCGCTTTCCATGATCCTTTCCTGGTATGAGCAGAAGGCCGTCTGCATTCTCCTGACCCTCCTGTATCTCGGAATCAAGAACATCAGGCTCGGGCCCAGCCTTCCCGCGTTCGTCTCCCCCAACGTCCTCAAGGTGCTGGTCGAAAAGTTCGCGATCAAGCCGATTTCGACCCCCGACGAGGACCTGAAGGCCATCCTTCCCTCATTCAAGGCGGCGAATGCCTGATCATCCCCTCTCCTTGCTCCGGAGGCTGCTCCTCGGCTTCCGGAGCTTTGCCTGTGGTAACCCGGGGGTGGATCACTCGTAACCGGGCATTCCGGCCCCGGAACCCGAGTCGGAAGGATCCCCTCCCGGAACCGTTATTCCTTTCATCGGGGTTTTCGAGTTATCGATCGTCGAATCTCCGGGCATCCTGGGAAGAGGGTCCGAGTCCGAGGGCTGATTCAACTCCTCGAAGACGGAATTACGGGCTTTGAAGAGTTTTTTCTTCAGGGCGGAATACTCCTTCTTTCCCTGGAGCCATTCGACCATCCTTCCGGAGACATCTCCGACAACGTCCCGGCCCATCCCCCTCAAAAGCGTTGCAAACATCGCTTCCAAAGGTAACGCCGCCATCAACCCCAGCCCCGGGAAAGCGGCGACGATCGCCGCGACCGCTACATCGAGGGTGATCTCGGCTCCGCTGTAGACGGCGCAATAAAGAACATGTTCGAGAAGCTTATCGAACTTGGGGGAAAAGTCATCGTAGGTTTCGGCTACGATGCATTGGTAGGAAAAATTCGCGAATTGGGCCACCCGAAAAGATGTTTCCAGTGCCCAAAGCTTCCCGGTCAGCCATTCGAGCCCCGCGGAATCCTGGAATCGGGCCAGCTTCTCGCTCGTGGAAATGGCTTTCCCGATTTCTTTCGAGGCCGCGATCTCGGAAAGATATCCCAGGACCGTGGTCGCATCCCATGCGGAATCGATTTTCTCATCGAGGGAGGAAGCGTCGGAGTCCCTGCAAAAAGCTTGAGAAGGAAAGAACAGAATCAGGGCGGCAAGAAGAAAAGCTCCCAAAACCCGCGTTCTCATGGGCCTTGAACTGGTTTTCATCTCCAACCTTTCCTTTCCGCTCCAAAGAGTTATCCGGCCAATGGTCAGGGCATCACCCGCTCCCGGGCTGTTCATTCGCCCCTGCCGGCTTTCCCTGCAACCTCGAGAAGTTCGCGGCTCATGTCGAAGTCGATCAGGCTGAGGCGGGTTCCGTCCATTCCCGGTTTCGTGATATCGAAGATGCTGTTGACGTAGAGGGAAGGACACGATTCGGAATTGAAGGCGACCATGGCCGTGTTATTGGCTGAAAGGTAGAAAACCGGTTTCAGCTCCTTCCTGATCGCCAGGGGAAGCCGGGGCAACGCTTTGAGAATTTGCACTCCGGAGAAGTGGGGGGATTTCCCAACCGCGGCAGCCACATCCGGTTCGCTCATCAAACGCGTGAAACCATCGATCCGGGAGCGGATCTTCTCGTCGGTCTTGTACCTCCCGAGAAGTTCCTGGAACATCATCGTCCTTTTCAGGAGCCTTATCTTGAGGGGATACAACGCGAGCGCGGAATCCGAAGCCAGCCGTTCGACTTCCTCGGAGGGGAAATCGACTTTTGCCCCCAGCGGAAATCTTGATTCGAAAAGCTTCCGCGTTTCGTGAACCACCCGGGCTGCGGCAAGAGGGAAAGATTCGGCCCTTGAAGCCCATGAAAAGATGGTCTTTTCCCCGACCGGTTCCCCCCGCCAGCATTCGCCGCTCAGGAGGCGGAAATCACGGACCTTCAATCCATCCTCCCCGTCCTGGACGAGGATCAACATCAGGCCGTCCGCCCAGGGATTGTAGAGCGCGCATACCCCCGATCGCAGGCCGAACGAGCCCAGCCAGTTCATCGATCCCCGGAAAAAATCGGTGATCTGGCATTCCTCGCCCACGAAGGCGGGAGCAACCTCCGTCTCGATCTTTTTCATGACGACGGAGTCCGCGAACCGGCCGAGGGAACCGAGTCCGTCTTCGGAAGCGGTCATCCGGAACTTTCCGACCAGTTCATGGAACTCCATTCCACGAGCGACGGCCTTTTCGATCTCCACATCGGGCTCACCCCCACGAGAAACCCCGGTCACGAGAAGACCGAGAATGAGGACTGCCGCGGGCAGAAAAGCCGTGCGAAGACGGGAAATGTTCTTGGCTGACATTGGGCCTCCTCGTTTTTGGGAACGGTTCATTCCAGCCCCGGGATCCCACCTTCAGTAGGGGGATCGGGCGAGTAAATTGTCCTGCCTTCGATCCGGAGGTTGGGGTCGATGATCGTATTCTGCCCGGGCAGAGGTTCGGGCGGCTCGTCTTCCGACTGGAAATCGGCGAATTCCTCCGCAATTCTGTCCCGGCAGGAGAAGAGTTTTTCCTTGAGCATCCCGTATTCCTCTTGGGAACGGAGGAAATCAACGATTTCCCGGGAGGCGTAGGGAGAAACATAGGTTTTCACCACGAGCGAGAAGACGATCTCGAACATGGCTTTCATCGGCAGGGCGGCAACAAGGCCTATCCCGGGGAAAGCCGCACAGATGACCCCTGCTGCGATGCCTCCGGCGATTCCGCCCGAGCGCTTTATCGCAATGTTGACCGTCTTGTAGATCAGGTCATCGAAGTTTTCGGAAAACTCCGGGAAGGAATCGGAAACGACGCAATCATACGAGGCCTTGGCAAGGTTTCCGGCATCGATGACGTTGGCCGCCACCTGGAGCTTGCCCTCCAGCCATTTCAGCCCCGCAGGGTTGTTGAACTTGCTGAGCTTTTCGCTCTTCTTGATGGCATCCTGGACTTCCACCGAATTGGCGATCTTGGTCAGGTACTTCCCAACGTCCTTCACCTTGCCCGCCGTCTTGAGGCCCTCATCGATCCAGGAAGAGTCCTCCTTCGCGAAGGTTGGAGAGCACGGAGCAAGGAAAGTCAGGACAACCAGGAGACCCGCAAGGAAAACCGATTTTCGAGGAAATCCGAATTTCTTGGTCATTTTCCTTCCTTCCCTTCTATTCAAGGATTTGGAGCGAAATCAGGACCCCGAAAATGGAACGTCCGATCCGGTCCCTTCCGTTGAACAAATTTAGAAAACAAGGGAGCCCGTGCGAAACGGGCTCCCCATGAGAGCGCAGAAAGTGGAGGTCGTTATTCGCCGGCTCCGGATGCGGCGTCCGCAGCAGCGGCCGGCTTGATCCCGTTGATGATTTCGGCGATCTCCTTGGCGAAGGTTTCTTCGGCGGCCTTGGCGGCGAAGTAATACAGGCAAAGGGCTTTTTCGGCGGGGGTATTGATGACGGAAACGACGACGTTCACGCCCTTGGCCTTGCATTCGCCCTCGAAGGTGAGAGCATCCATCCCGTTGACCTTCTCTTCGGTGGGATCCTTGAAGGTGGTGGCACCGAGAGCTTCGTTGATCTGTTTGGAAGCCTCTTCAAGGCCTTTCTTGAGGTCGTCGGAATCGAGAAGCTCGAAAACGAAGCTTACCGCACCGTCGGGAGAGGACATGGTGATGGTGTTGTCGGCGAGTTCGTGCTTCCATTTGTCCGGGCAGACCAGATCGACCTTGCCATCGGGGTAGGTGAACTCCTCAGCCCGAAGAGCGGGCGTAAAGGTCACCGCAAAAATGAAAACCACTGAAAGGAGAACGAAAAGGCGTTTCATGCCAACCTCCAAAGATACATTACCATTCCATTTTCTGGAATGGAGCAGGAATATACCGTACTCCCATTTCATTTTCAATAGTACCACGAAAATGAAATCTCAGAATGTTTCAGGCATGGAGCTTTTTGAGGAGCCATGCCATGTTCTCTCCTAGATCGGACATCGTCTGCATTCCTTCGGAATCATTCTCGACGTCGCCTGGCCCTCTTCCCAGACCGATGTTCCAATAGGAGGAGCCGGGAATGATCATCTGCGAGATCGTGAAGAAGTGGTTGATCGTGTCGAAAACGTGGACCCCCCCCGCCCGGCGGACGGCGACCAGAGCCGCTCCGACCTTCCGTTTGAAGATGTCCCCATTCGCCCGGGAGACGAACCCCGCACGATCGATTAGGGCCTTCATCTCCGCCGTCACATCGGTGAAATAGGTTGGAGATCCGAGGATGATACCGTCGGCAGCAACCATCTTGGCGATGCATTCATTGGCGATGTCATCATCATGTACGCACCGGGAGTTCTTTTTCCGGAAGCATTCCATGCACGCCAGGCACCCCTTGATGCTCTTTCCTCCCATCTGGTAGAGCTCGGTGCGGATTCCGTTCCGCTCCAGCGGCTCGAAAACCCGTTGGATGAGCGAAAAAGTGTTTCCATTCAGCCTGGGACTGCCGTTGAAAGCGATGACGCTTGGTTGGCCCATTGGTTCTTCCTCCTGAGGGAAAAATCGGATCCGGTATCCCGAAACGGCGGGAAAGTTTTCCCCGAATCGGGTCCGCAGGTGAATGATATAATGGATTGCGAAATTTTTCAGGAGCAACCGGATGAATTCCTTTCGTTCGCGGCGGTTTTCTGTACTGCTTCCCTTTCTCATTCTTTCGACCCTCTTGTGCACGACTCCCGAAGCTGAATTCCGGTCATTCGCGGCAACGGGCGCCCCTTCCGGGGCTGAAAACGGGCTTCCGGTGATCAGCTGTGAAAAGGAGGTCCTCCCGAACGGTATCCAGCTCCTTCTCCACGCTGACCGGAGGCTCCCCGTCGTTCACGTGAACCAGTGGTTCCATGTCGGGTCGAAGGACGAAACACCCGGCCGGACGGGTTTCGCGCACCTCTTCGAACACATGATGTTTCAGGGCTCGCAAAACGCATCCGGAGAGTATTTTACCCACATCGAGAAGGCCGGGGCCAACCTCCGGGAAGGCGGAGTGAACGGCACCACCGGTCCCGACGTCACCAACTATTTCGCGACCGTCCCCTCGGGGAACCTCGAGTATCTCCTCTGGCTCGAATCCGACCGGGTTTCGACTTTGCTGAACGCCCTCACCGCCGAAACCCTGGCGAACCAGAAGGAAGTCGTGATGAACGAACGACGGCAGGGTCTCGAAAACCAGCCTTACGGCCGGGTCTGGGAGATCCTCCCCAAACTCCTCTACCCCGCGGGCCATCCATACTCCTGGCCCGTGATAGGAAGCCTCCAGGATATCTCCAACGCATCGCTCGACGAGGTCAAGGAGTTCTTCCGCAAATACTACACACCCAACAACCTGTCGATCGCGATAACAGGTGATTTCGACCCCCAGACCGCGAAAGCCCTCGTCAAGAAGTACTACGGGTCGATTCCCCCGGGTCCGGTCATTTCCCGCCCCAAGCGGTGGGTTCCGGTTCTCGATACCATCAAGACCGCGGAGTTGTACGATCGGGTTCCACAGGCCAGGCTGTATCTGGCATGGAACACCCCGGCCTATTTCGAACCCGACCAGGCAGAGCTCGCGCTTGCAGCCTCGATTCTCACCGATGGGTTTTCCTCCCGCTTGAAGAAGACCCTGGTCTACGATCGCCAGCTTTGCACGGATATCCAGGCATACCCTGACGAGAACGAGATCGGGGGTTCCTTTCTCCTGATCGCGACCCTCAGACCGGAGACAAGCTTTTCCCAGGTGAAAGAGAGCATCAAAAGAGAGATTTCCAGGCTTGCCAGGGACGGCCCCACCCCGGCCGAACTCCTCCGCACCAAGAACAAGAGGGAGACAGCCACTATCAGGGGCCTCGAGCGGATCGGAGGATTCGGCGGAAAGGCCGATATTCTCAACTCCTACAACGTATTCCTCGGTGACCCGAACCATTTCCCGGAAGACCTGATGAGGTTCCGGAGAGCGACTCCACGGGGGGTCAAGGAAGCCGTCATGAGATGGCTTGTCCAGCCAAACTACGTCGAGATTCGGGTCGTTCCGGAAACGTCCTCCGAGACCAGGGATATCCAACCCCTTGATCGTTCGACCCCTCCGAAAATGGGCGGCGATGCCGTGTTCCTTCCACCTTCCGTCGCTTCCTCGACCCTGGATAACGGTCTTTCGGTCTTGACGGTCGAAATCCCCGAGCTTCCCGAGAACTTCGTCCTGTATGTCACCAGATACGGAAGCGCCTATGATCCCCCCGGTAAGGAAGGCCTTGCGAATATGGTGGCGAACCTCATCCACCTCGGGACCAGGAACCGGAAGGCCCTCGAGATCGAGGACGAGTTCGGAACCCTTGGCACCTC
Organism: uncultured bacterium; assembly: GCA_964428355.1. Lineage (GTDB taxonomy): Bacteria > Muiribacteriota > Ozemobacteria > Ozemobacterales > Ozemobacteraceae > CAYRYU01. The sequence continues at coordinate 8,961 of CAYRYU010000126.1, read as the reverse complement.
GCTCTACGGAGGCTCCGCCCAGGACAACTCCTACCTCGAGTTCCAGGCACTTAGCCAGAACCTCGAGCCCGCTTTCCGCCTTTTCTGCGAAGTCCTCCGAAATCCCGATTTCCCCCCCGATGAAATCGAGCGGCAAAGGAAACGACTTCTCGACGGTATCTCCCAGGAGGAAGCCGACCCCAACTCTCTCTCGGCACGTCTGATCCCGAGGCTGTTCTTCGGTCCCACCCATCCTCTGGGCCACCCACCCTCGGGGTTCAAAGAGTCCCTCCCCCGAATCACCCGCGAGGACCTGTTGTCCGCCCACCAATCCGGTTGGAACCCGTCGAATTCCGCGTTGGTCTTGGTCGGGAAGCTTCCCCACACCGAGGCGGTGGAACTTGCCAGGAAAAACCTCGGAGACTGGCAGGGAAAGCCCCTGGCAAAACCCGATCTTTCAGCCACGACCCCTCCACCGTTCGGCCGGATCCTGGTGGTCGATCGCCCTGGTTCCGCCCAGACGGTTATTTCCCAGGTCATGGCCGGTCCCCCCAGGCAGGGTTCCGATTTCTACTCCCTCAGTCTTGCCGATGCCGTCTGGGGAGGAGGAGGCTTCGGAACCCGACTGACGCTGAATCTTCGTGAAAAGCGCGGGTTCACCTACCGTGTCAGATCCTATTTCCAGCACTTCTGGGACAAAACGATCTGGTATGCGACATCGGGAGTCCAGACGGCCAAAACGGGCGAATCCCTGATCGAGTTTCTTGCCGAGCTCGATGGGCTGACAGGCGCCCGGCCAGTATCGTCCGATGAGCTCGAAAACGCCAGGCTGACGAAAATCCGCGGGTATCCACAGAAGTTCGAGACCCTCCTCGGAGTCACTTCCCGGGTATCCGAACTATGGCTCCGCGACCTTCCGCTGACCGAGTTCGCGAACGAGCTGCGACAGATCCAGCAGCTCGATCTTCCCTCTGTCCAGGCTTCACCTCTTCCGTTCGCGGGCCGCGAACGCTGCTTTCACCTGCTCGTGGGAGACACGGCCAGGTTCCCGGGGAGCCTTGCCAACCTTGCATCCGGGGGAATAGTGCTCATCGACTCCTCCGGAAAGGAGATTCCACAAGAGAAATCCCGTTGAATTTGAATGCTCATAGGCCATGGAACAACATCCGTGACCGGCGTCCGTTTTTCGAATCGTCCACAAGGAGAAGGCCAATCATGAAGATCCTTTGGGTCATGTTCTTTCTCGCTGTCTGTGCCGTATCCCACGGCCTCCCCGCCCAGGGAAACCCGGAAAGCCCGCGACCGGAGACATCCGGCTCTCCATTCATCGGAACGGAACTCCAGGGAAAAATCGTTGCCAGCATCTCGTCTTCGATCGGGAAGGAGCATCTTCCCCGCCTCGAAACCGGAGTGCGGCAGGGGGCTTTCTTCTGGCGTATCGAAGACGGCTCGGCGGAGGAGTTCGCCCGTTTCTGCAGCGAGCAGTTCATTTCCGATCCCGAGGTCCTCCGCAAGACCTTCGAACGGACCGAGCGAAACCTTGAAACCATCTTCGGGGCCTTCGGAACCATGGGGCGGGGCCTCGCCGAACCGGTCGACCTCGATTCCTTCGAAACTCTTCCCGTCGACGATCTTTTCGCGAAGTACTCTCCGGGAAGCCATTTCGACGAGGACTTCTTCCGGGAAAAGACGGCCTTCTTCCTTCTTCTCAACTTCCCGCAGACGGGTTTCCAGGAGAAAATCAAGTCCGGCCCAACCTGGGACCCGGAAACCTGGGCCCGTGCAAGGATGATGGACATCTTCAAGGCCAGGGTCCCCGCGACGGTTTCGCAGAAACTGATCGGAACCCGGGTCGAAGCTGACACCTATATCAACGAATACTACATTCACCCGGGCCGGTTCCTCGACCTCACCAAAAAGACTCTCTTCCCTCCGGACCTGAAGCTGATCACCCACTGGGGGCTCCGGGATGAAATCAAATCCCAGTATGGGCAACCGGATGGTCTCGCCAAGCAGGAAATGATCTACAACGCGATGGAGCGCATCCTGGACGGCTCGATCCCGCGTGAGGTGATCGGGAACCCCAACCTGTTCTGGGACATAAAGGCCAACCGTGTTTTCGCCAGCGAATCGGGATCCCTGAAAGAGATGCCCGCAACCCCCGAGGGGAACCGTCGTTACGAGATTCTCCTCGAGTCGTTCAAAGCCAACCGGGCACTCGATCCATTCTACCTCCAGGAAAAGAGCGCGATCGAGCGCTCCTTCAACCTGGATAGGCAGATCTCCGAGGACTCTGTCGTGAAGATCCTTGAAACGGTGGCATCCTCCGAGCTTGCCGGGCGTGTCGGCCGCCTTATTGCGCTTCGTCTGAAGCGGCCGGTCCGGCCTTTCGACGTCTGGTACTCCGGGTTCAAACCCGGTCGGGCCATATCCGAAACCGAGCTCGATGCGAAGGTCAAGAGTCTCTACCCCGAAGTTCCCTCCTTCCAGAAAGCCCTTCCTGAAATTCTGGCGCGCCTCGGTTTCTCCCCCGAACGGGCGGCTTTCGTCATCGAGAAGGTCCAGGTCGATCCGTCGCGGGGCGCGGGTCACGCTATGGGGCCGTGTTTTCGGGGGGACAAGGCACGTCTCCGGACGAAATTCATGGCCGAAGGGATGAACTACAAAGGTTTCAACATCGCAGTGCACGAGTTCGGCCACAACGTCGAGCAGGTTTTCTCCCTTTACAGGAACCCCCATTACCTTTTGGGGGGAGTCCCCAACAGCGCATTGACGGAGTGTTTCGCCTTCGTGTTCCAGAATCGCGACCTGGAGCTCCTCGGAGCGACCACACCCAAAGCCGGAGACGAGGCAATGAAAGCACTCGACGCGTTCTGGTCCACCTGGGAGATCTCGGGAGTCGCCCTCGCGGAAATCAGGCTCTGGCACTGGATGTACGACCACCCTGATGCCACCCCCGAGGAGCTGAAGAAAGCTTCGTTGTCTTGTGCCATGGATGTCTGGAACCGCTTCTACATGCCCGTCCTCGGGAAAAGGGACGAGCCGCTCCTCGCGATCTACTCGCACACCCTTACCAACACGCTCTATCTTGCGGATTACCCGCTCGGTCATATCATCCAGTTCCAGATCGAGGAATTCCTTAAGGGCAAGAACCTGGGTGAGGAAATGGAGAGGATGTGCGGAATCGGAGCCGTCACACCGAAGCTCTGGATGGAACGGGCCGTCGGTTCCGACATCTCCCCCGAACCCCTCCTCGAGGCAGCCAGAAAGGCGGTCGAAACCCTCGAAAAGGAGTGACATTCAGGATGCACGATCCCGCAGTCCTTACCGGGGCAGGTGGCTCTTTGGCCCGGTTTGGGGGCCTTAGAGCCACGGGGTCCCGAAACACTCACCTGCGGGTGCCGCAGGGGAGGGGTCCCGCAGTCCTTACCGGGGCAGGTGGCTCTTTGGCCCGGTTTGGGGGCCTTAGAGCCACGGGTCCCGCAGTCCTTACCGGGGCAGGTGCCCTCCTGCTGCTGTGCGCGGTCGTTTTCTCCCAACCGGCTCCGACGATGGGAGATGAACTTGTTCCACCCCAGATACCCGGATGTTTCCTGGAAACGCTTGGAGGAATCGGATTCGAGGGAATCCCGGAGATGATCGAAGAAGGGGTGCCAGAAACGGTTCCGGTTCCCCCGGCATCAGGGACGGAAAAAACAGACGGGCTGGAAAGCCGGTTCCAAACAACCTGGGAGAAAGCCCGACCCGCGCTGGAAGCCTTCGTTTCCCCAAAGCGGCTCAGGGAGCTTTCCCGCTGGGCAAAGCACCAGATGGCCTCTTTCGTTCCTGCCCCAGGTTGGGCGGAGGCTCTTCGGCCAAAACTCGTCGGGCGGTTTGCGGGGGAAGGCCTGAAAACCGGAAGCGGGAAGTTCGTCTTTTCGACCCCGGTCGAAAACGGGAAGTTCGTCTTTTCGACCCCGGTCGAAAGCGGGAAGTTCGTCTTTTCGACCCCGGTCGAAAACGGGTTTGAACTTCCTTCCCACTCCCCGATCGTTTTTCGGAGGCTGGTGGTCTGGGCGGTTTTCGATGATGGAAACAACAGGATCGAGAAAATCATCGTATCCATAAGGGGATGGCGGGAGGAGTGACCGCTCCCCCGGGCCGCTCTCATTTCCCCACTTCGCGGCGGAGGAATTCCATGAACGTCTCGGAGGCCGCGAAGGAATTCCGGCGCGGGTTCCTGATGAGATAGACCGTCATCCTGAGGTCCGGGAACCTTCGTACCGCCCTGATCTCAGGCCCCTCGACGAAACCGGGGAGAACGGCAAGGCCCAAACCCTTCGCCACCAGGGCCCTGACCATCGCCACATGGTTGATCGGGTTCAGAACCCTGATCGAGGGGTGATTCGAAAAGAGATCGGTGGAAACCCGGAGAGTTTCCTCCTGCCAATCCCCGAGTACGAAGAGGGGGAGCTTTTTCATCAAGGATTCGATTCCCCCCTTGGCGGCCCGAGGCGCAAAAAGGACGTGCGGAAACTCCGCCAGTGGAACCTCCTCGAGAACGCGTGAAAGAGGTGGATGGGCGGTCAGGCCGAAGTGGTTGGCATTTTCGAGAACCGCCTTCTCTATGTTCCGGCTTTCGAGTAGCGAGAACCGGAAATTGACTTTTGGGAACTTCCCCGAAAACCGCGAGATGACCTCGGGCAGCAGAAACAACAGGATGCTTTCGAGGATGGCGGGGCGGACGGTCCCTTTTACTCCTGAGCTGATCCTCGAGATGTCGTCCCGGGCATCCTCCAGCAGATCGAAGATCTTCCGGCAATGGGCCTGGAGGCGCTCTCCCTCGACCGTCATGGCTATCCGGCGGCCCCTCTGGAACAACCGGCAGCCAAGAGACCGCTCCAGTTGCGCAATTGCCTGGCTCAGCCCCGGTTGGGAAATCGAGATGTCTTCGGCGGCACGGGAGAAACTCCCGGCTTTGGCAACGGCGAAGAAGTATTCAAGGAGTCTGATATCCATAAGTGCAACTTATATTATAGATCATAATAATCGATTTTACAAATAGTTCGATCCTTCATAGATTAGTGGAAGAAACCAATCACGAAAAGAGGACGAACGATGAAATCGACGGGGAAAACCGGTGGCCTTGGTATCACGGTACTGATCATTGTCGGGATACTCGTTTCCGGCTGCTCAAACCAGGCGTTCGCATGGGGCGGCGAAGGTCATCGCCTCATCGCCCGACTTGCCGAAACCAGGTTGTCCCCGGCTGCCCGTTCTGCCATCCAGGAACTTCTCGGTCCCGACGGGATCGTCGGGGTAGCCAACTGGGCAGACAAGATCAAACCGGAAAGACCGGAAACCGCGCCCTTCCACTACGTGAACTTCCCCCGCCCCGTCGTCGAGGGCTCGCAAAGCGAGCGGGAACTCCCCCCGGGAGAAAACATCGTTCTCGCCATCGAGGGGTTCCGGAGAAGCCTGTCCGCCCCCTCCACTGCGGCCTCCGCAGGCAAGTATTTCGGGAACCCTTCGGCTTCTTCCCTGGAAAAACGCGAGGCTCTTTCGTTCCTGGTTCACCTTGTCGGCGACATACATCAACCGATGCACTGCGCTCCGACCGGAGACCAGGGGGGCAATCAGGTCGAGCTCACCTTCGAAGGGGAGGCCTCGAACCTGCATAAAGTCTGGGATGGCGGTCTGATCTGGAAAACGGGCCTTACCGAGGACGAGTATTTCCAGGCATTGAGCCGTTCCCGCGATTGGCAGGATGAGGATCCATTCGAAAGAACCGGCTCGGTCCTGGATTGGGCACTCGAATCGAACCGGATTGCGCTTCTAAACGCTTATGCGCTTCCCCATGACCACTGCATCGATGCCCGCTACTTCGACGCCAACATCCGTATCATCAACCGCCGCCTTACGCTCGCGGGGAAGCGCCTGGCCGATATCCTGAACGAGATCCTGGAACCGGGGTTCCCTATCCCAAGGGAAGTATCCCGATTCGAGGGTGTCGGGACGGCGGGGCACCAAGGGTGAGGAAATCCGATCATTTCCTGCCGGCGGGATGCCTTCTCTGCCTGACGTAATCCTTCCAGGCCGCACGGATCGCAGGGGGAAGCTTTTCACTGGAGCGCTTGACCGATCCATCGGGCGGGGGAGCATTCGGTGATGCGCACAGGCGCTCGATCAGGCGATCCTGGGAGTCAAGAACATCGATTACCATGATCCCGCGCTCGAAATGTTTCCGATAGACCCTCTGGATTCCAGGCTGAACCAGGGGAAGGTTCTTCATCACGATCACGTTGGAGGGTTCGTAAACGATGATTCCCGTGATGTCCTCGTTCGGGATGAAAGCCGGAATGACATACTCGTCGCGGTCGGCGATGTAATCCGCCACGATGCTCTTCCAGCGAAGGGCCGCCAGGTTCTGGAGAGCCCGCCCGAAGGAGTAGTACTTCGAATCCTTCGCGATTCCGTTCAGATCGAGACCGCGGGGATTGTTCTCCTCGATCACCATTACGACAGGGCCGTATGTCCTCGCGATGGCAAGGTGGGGAGTGGTGAACAGGAAGCAGTCCTCGGTCTCGACCGATTTGTGGGGGTAATTCTCATAGAGATCCTTCAGGGATTCCATCTTCGTGATCTCTTTTTTCAGGACTTCCAGGTGGGCCACCTTGGCTTTCAGGAGAGCCTCCGCGGGAGCCAGGCCCTCCTTCAGGAATTTATTGACCAAAGTCCGGAGGGTGCCGCACTGACACTCGGTGTCGAAAAGGAAATGGAAACAGAGCAACTCGTTGACCGCGATCTGCTCCGGGGTCCGCTTGCCCATTCCCCGGAAAACGGTCTGGAACATCCCCTTTCCGATGCGTTCCTTGGCTTTGGGGGAGTTCATCACCGCCAAGGTGGGGGGCTCGAATCGGATATCTCCCGGTTCCATCGAGTTGGCGGAAACCCCTGAAAACAATGACAGGAATACCATCAGAACGAGGATGAAGCTCACGCCCGAACAGGTCTTTTTTCCGTTCCCAAAATTTTCGGTAACCATGAAACCTCCTGGAATCCTATGTGAATCTCGATTCCAGGGTAAATCTTCTTCAAATCACCTGTCAATCGAAACCCAGACTCCGATCCCCAATCGAAAGCGAAGGGTTTGCCCGGATTTGCACTCCCTTCTGAAAAAGAGAAACAAGCCGGGGAAAGATTTTCCCCGGCTTCCCGGTCAAAACGGTCAGGTGAATCCAGTTCGGCGGTAACAAGCCCCGCCGCTCAGGCAGGCTTGAACATCTCCTTGGAAGCGCCGCATACCGGGCAGCACCAGTCGTCCGGGAGCTTCTCGAAAGGAATGTTCCCGTTCTCAGCAGGGTCGTAAACGTATCCGCAGGGCTCGCAAACGTATTTCTTCATGTGCGGCCCCCGATCAATAGTTCTCTACGAACATCTCGAAGTATTCCTGGGGATGGTCGCACACAGGGCACTTTTGCGGGGCTCCATCCGCCTCGAGGATATGGCCGCAGTTCTTGCATTTCCAGCCGACCTTGGAACCCTTCTTGAAAACCGCCTGTTTCTTTACGTTTTCCAAGAGCTTCCTGTACCGGGCTTCATGGCGCTTCTCGACCATTCCGATCATCTTGAAGGTTGTTGCTACGTCCTGGAACCCTTCCTTCTCGGCAACCTCGGCAAAATTCTTGTAGATCGAGGTCCACTCTTCTTTTTCGCCGTCAGCGGCCCACTCCAGGTTCTTGGCGGTATCGTCGAGGGCAACCGGGTATCCGGCATCGTTGATGACCACAACCTCGCCGTTCATCCCGTTCTTGATGAGATGCTTGTAGAAAAGCTTCGCGTGCTCCTTCTCGTTTTCGGCCGTCTCCAGGAAAAGCTCCGCGATCTGAAGGAAACCGGCTTTCCGGGCAGCCCCGGCATAATAGGTGTACCTGTTTCGCGCTTGGGATTCCCCGGCAAAAGCCTTCATAAGGTTCTCGGCGGTCTTGGATTTTTTGAAATCAGCCATTGGCCATTCTCCTTGGTGAGATTTTTTCCCTTTGGGGAGGCTTGGCCGCCTCGCGCCACTGGAATGGAATATTAATACCACAATATCACAACAATTGGAAGAGGCACCTTCGGACTCCGGGCCAAATGGACTGACCGGAAGCCAAGAATGGGGGATTTTTTCGTCGGAACGGTCCCTCCCACGCAAAAAACCTTCGCGTTCTTTGTGCCTGGTGATTTCCGCGGGGAAGAGCGGGTGGAGACTGACCAACGGAACCGTTGCGGTAGTCGATATGGTAAAATGAGTCGGGAGTCAGATTTCCTGCACATGGAGGTTTCGATGCCGCGTTCCGTCCGGAAAGCCGACCGGCTGCTCACCTACGCCGACTACTGCCGCTGGCCCGAAGCTCAGCGGTGCGAGCTGATCGACGGTGTGGTTTTCGACATGACCCCTGCCCCCTCCCGATCCCACGCTGATCTCTCCCTTGCCCTTTTCCGCCTCCTGGACGCCTTTTTTCAGGGAAAACCCTGCCGGACCTACCTTGCCCCTTTAGACGTCCGGCTTCCCCGCGATGACGAGCCTGACGACGATGTCCAGACGGTGGTTCAACCGGACCTCCTGGTGGTCTGCGACGAAAAGAAGCTCGATGATCGAGGATGCCGGGGAGCGCCCGATCTCGTGATCGAGGTCCTTTCCCCCGCGACCGCGTCGAAGGACCATATCGTGAAGAGACGGCTGTACGAGCAGCACAAGGTGAAGGAATACTGGCTGGTCTCCCCCACCGACCGCATCCTGACCATCTATCGGCTCGGCTCGGACGGGGAGTTCGGAAAGCCCGACATCTTCGCGGACACCGACGAGGTCGAAGCAAAGCTTTTCCCCGGCCTGGTCGTCGACCTGGCAAAGGTCTTCCCCGCCCTTCCCAAGGTCGTCCGCGAGGACCCCCGGAAGTATCTCTGAACCCGGTGCGGGCGATGTCCCGCGGGGGTCTTCTCCTCACCGCCTGCGGGGCCGTC
>CAYRYU010000125.1:0-18920 GCA_964428355.1 uncultured bacterium | reverse complement strand
ACCCGCCGGGTGGTGTTCCATTTCCCCAGACATCCAGGGCTGACTGTGGTAAGACCCGCAAGCGTTCGAGAAAGGCGGTCACTTGTACATCCTCTTGAATGGGATAGGGAAAACCAAAATGCCGGGAAACACCCCCTGAGATTTCCCGGAAAAGACCGGTCATCGCAAACAGGGAGGTCCATGTCTCGTCCCAAGTTGCCTGGGAATAGGTCTCAAGAAGCTTTTCCCATATGGGGGATTCAAGAAATCCTTCCAGGAACTTGCCCTCTTTACCCAGATTCTCTTTAAAACCGGTCTTCACCCCGGCATACCACGTCAGCATGGTCATCAACTGCTCACGGACGGGGCCGTCCATCGTCCGCTTCGCGTAAATCAGCTTCCCGCGCCACAAGCCTTTGGCGACGTATGGACAGACCCACCAGAACTCGTTACAACAGTCGGAAAACTGGTCCAGGGAAGGGGGGCGGGGAAGGTGGTCCCGGAGGCTGGGTGGGGGGAGACGTCCCAGGGATCCGTCCTTGTCCAGGAGGGGAATGCTCAGGCTGTCCCATTTCCAGCTTGAAAGCAGTCCGAGAGGGACCAAAGTGAGGTCTATGCGGTTTCCGTCTTGGAACTGCATCAAATAGGAAAAACTCCCATCGGACCTTGGGGGAGGACTTCCCATCGCCTCCGGCATCTGCATTATCATCCGTTTTCCGAAAACGTCCACCCACGAGTGATCAGCCAGGAATGGCCCGGTTTCCTTAACCACGAAGACGATGTCGAAGTCCTGAAGGATGTCGCCTCTCGACCCGGGATCGGCACGTGATCCGCCCAGAACCACGGCAAGAACGCGGGAATCGCCCTTTGCGACCCCGAGGATCAGGGAATTCATCTCTTTTTCACTTCGCATGGCGGTTCCTTCCCTTCCCCCATTCTATCGTAAAATCGCGAACGGATCATCATACCGGCTTCGAGGCAGGGTTTCCAGCATCTCCTCTGGAGGAATCCCTCTGGCCAGCTTCCCGCCGAAACCCATTGGGAACCTCTGGGTTCCCCGGTTGTTTGCTTATGGGTGGGTGGAACTGCTATAGTTATCGCCGCGAGAACCTCCAAGAAAGGGCACTGTGTTGAGCGCCGATTATTCCGGGAAGTCAACCTTCGCCGACGACAAGCAGAAGGTCCTTTTCCTCGAAAGGAAGTTCCAGATCGGATCGGATATGGATGCCGTGCTCGAACAGTGTCTCCACGAGCATCTGAACCTCTCCGAAGCCCTGGATGCGGTTTTCGCCTGCATCAAGAGGCACCTCAAGCCCTCGATAATCTTCATCAAGACTTTCGACGAGAACCTGGTTTCCACCCTGTTTTCGTTCGGAATCGTGAACGAACTCCTGGTCAAGAGCGTTCCCGAGCTGCTCGACGTCGCCAGTCCCACGAAAAAGGGGTTCCCGGCACTCGACTGGTTCGCGATGCCCCTCGACATGAGCGGGGAAACGGTAGGCACCTTCGGCCTCGCCTACGCGGTCTCGACGCTTCCATTTCCCGACGACCAGCTGTTCGAACTGATGGACGTCATCTCGGAAGAGCTTGACAGCTACTTCTTCACGATCCAGGAGAACTGCCGGAAGCGGAACTTCATCACCGACATCCACCATAGCCTTGAAGGGCGGATCCTTTCGAAAGCGGTCGAGGATTCCCTCCGTGTCCTGGTCGGGACGGTTCCGGTCGAAGACCTCCTGTTCCTCTACCTCGAGGAGTCCTTTCTGAGCAAACCCCGGTTTCAATACTTCCTTTTTCGGGAGAACCAGAAGCTTTTCGATTCGATCTCCAACCCGATGCCAAGGCTGGAAGCGATCATCGACCAGTTCCCGAGCGGTCTTCCCAACAAGCCCGAGACCTTTGCGGGAATCATCGAAGTTAAACCCGATACTGCCGTTATCGAGCTCTCGGAAAACGAGCCCAGGGCACATTTCGGAACGATGCTGTTCAATCCGGTCGCTCCAGAAGGGTTTTCCATCAACGAGCGGGAGCTGCTCAACGTTTTCGCCGAGCTGACCAGGCAACGTTTCATCGACTTCAACAAGGAGAACTACATCCTTCGGAGGCATTTTTCCCCCGATGACGTGCGCCGGATCCTCAACGTCAAGGATTACCGGAAAGCCGTGCTCGGGCCGAAATGGCGTGATTCGGGAATCCTCTTCGTGGGTTTTCGGGGTTTCATTTCCGCCTGCGAAAAAGCCTACAATTCACCCGAAAAAACCTTCCTCCTCCTCGAGCAGTGGCTCCTGGGAGTCGGTGACATCCTCTTCCGGAACGGCGGAGCCCTCGGTTCGGTCCGCGGGGATTTCCTGAACGGGCTTTTCGGCCCACCCTTCCACGAATGGGACCCCGGCAGGGTCGTTTCCCGCCTGATGAATGCCGCACTCCAGATCAAGAGTTTCTCGCGGGAATACCTTCTCGACCCATCCAAGGCGGAGCTTCAGAACTCGAGGTTCTTCAAGGAGATCGGTGTTTCCCTAAGCCTCGCATTCGGGCCTTCCCTCATGGGCTCCACCCAATCCAATCTCGATTTTTTCGCCCTCGGTCCCGAAGCTGATAGGGCGGAGAACCTGCTGGGCGACGCCCAACCCGGCGAGATCGTAGTTACCCCAACGGTCAAGGATCTCGCCGAAATGCTCCACCCCGGAATCTGGGTATTCGACGGACCCTTCACCCCCACGCGGTCGGGGGACTCCATCACCAGGGTCTTTTTCAAATGCAGGTTGTAGCCTTCCATGAGCGGAATCCTCGTCCTCCGCCTGAAGGGGCTCGGTGATATCGTCCACCTCCTCCCTTCAATGCTGGAGATCAGGAGGCTCTTCCCGGATACCCCTCTGGGGTTCCTCTGCCAGAAACCCTTCGGAGAAGTAATCCCCCCGGGATCGGGGATAACCTCCTTCCAGCTTCCGTCACACGCGGGCCTCTCCGAAACCCTGAAGCTGGTGCGCCGGATCAGGACCCGCCGGTATGACCGCCTTTTCGACCTCTTCGGGAACCCACGGACCGCGCTCATCAGCCTGCTTTCGGGAATACCCTTCCGGGCCGGGTTCGACTACCGGATCCGACGGTTGGCCTATCACCGGACCTACCTGCCCAAGGATTACAACAAGCATCTCCGGGACCTTTTCGCGGATTTCTTCCGGGCTTTCGGCCTGCCGTTAGAGCCGGGCCATCCAAAGGTTGCCATGGATGACTCATCTCCCAAGGTCAGGGAAGCCCTGGCCCGGTTCGGTTCCAAACCCGCCCTGGGGGTGAATCCCCACGCAACCTACCCGTCCAAAGCCTGGCCCCCGGATCATTTCGAGGAGTTCATCCGGCTTTGGTATGCTGCCACAGGAGGTCCAGCGCTGATAACCTGCGGCCCCGGCGAGGAATCCCTCACCAGAGACCTCCTCTCCCGGCTTGGCCCTGACCTCGCCTTCACCCACCCCCCCCTTGGGATCCCTGAATTCAACTCGCTTCTTTCCAGGTTCTCGATCTTCCTGACGGGGGATACGGGTCCCATGAACCTGGCCTGGGCGGTGGGAACACCGGTAGCAGCCCTTTTCGGTCCCACCACCCGTCGGGCCGTTGCTCCCATTGGGGAGGAGCACCTGGTTCTTTTCGATGAAAGCCTTCCCTGCCTGCAATGCCACCGGGAAAACTGCCCGGACAACCGATGTATGAGCGGGATGAAACCGGAGTGGGTCCTGAAAAGGATCCGCCAGGCGCATCCCCGCCTTTTTCCGAAATGACTTTCCCCCTGCCCGGACGTTGGGTTTGGGTAACTTTTCCAGACAGGAGTACCAGCTCATGAAGATCGGAATCACCGGAGCCGCCGGAAACGTCGGAACAACACTCCGAAAGGGACTTGCAAAGGACTTCGACCTGACCCTTTTCGACAAGAAAAAGATCCCGGACCCGGAGGGAAAAGCCATCGAGATCGATTTTGGAATCCGGGAGAAACTGAACGGGGTTTTCGACGGCCTGGATGCCTTGCTGCACCTGGCCGGGGACCCGAGTCCGAATGCCCCCGCCGCTTCTACCTTGCGGAACAATTTCACCGCGACCAGCTACGTTTTTGAGGAGGCAAAGAAGGCCGGGGTCAGGAAGATCGTTTTCGCGAGCTCGAACTTCTACCACGAAGCCGAAATCGGGCTCGTTCTCTCGGGTCGTTCGAAATCTCTCATTTCCCTGGATCGACCACCCTCTCCAAGATGCCTCTATGGACAGTCGAAAGTATTCGGCGAGACGGTAGGCCTCCACCTCTCACATCTTGGAGTCCAGTTCGCGGCGTTGCGGATCGGCTGGACGGTTCCCGAAGACGACCCTGCCGCCTATGGCGGAGCATACATGAGGGCGGTCTTCTGCAGCCACAGGGATCTCGTCCAGGCTTTCAAGAAGGCGATCGCCATCGACAGGGACTTTCTCGCGGCATTCGCGGTAAGCGCCAATGGCCACCCCGTTTTCGATCTTAACGAAACCCGGAAGGAGTTGGGCTTCAATCCCCAGGACGATGCGGAGGCATTTTTCTGATGCCTGGGAAAACGGAAACCCCGCGGGAAAACCCTGAGGGGAAGACGAAACCCCGCAAGGCTGTCTTTCTCGACCGGGATGGAACACTCAATCCCGATCCGGGTTACATCTCGAAACCCGAGGACTTCAATCTTTTCCCGGGGGTAGGAAAGGCCTTGGCCCGGCTTCGGAAGGCGGGCTTTGTCCTGGTCCTGATCACCAATCAGTCGGGAATCGCCAGAGGGTTGATCACACCCGAAAGCCTGGAAAAGATCCATCTCAAGATGCAGGCGGAACTCGACAGGGATGGGGGAAGGTTCGACTCGATCTACTTCTGCCCACACCACCCGGAGTTCCCGGTCCACCCCGGTGCTCCTCCCTGCTCATGCAGGAAGCCTCTTCCAGGCCTTTTTCTTAGGGCCATCTCGGAGCTGAACATCGCCCCGGAATGGTCATTCGCGGTGGGGGACAAGATGACCGACGCGATGGCAGCAAGGGGGGCGGGGGTAGCTCCCCTTCTGATCACCGACACGCCATCCGGAAGAATCGAAGAAGTTTCCATGGTAGGGAATCTGAACGAAGCCGTTTCCGTGATTCTGGAGAAGGACCGGAAAACCAAAATCCGCCGTTGAACGAAAAGTGCAAACCACGGAAAGGCATGTAAAACGGTGAAAACGTTTTCAACCTGTCGGCTTATGGCAGCCCAACCCCTCAGGCAGGCAAACTGGTGGGGGTACACATTTTTTTCAAAATTTGACACACCCCCCCCCTTCGATTGTTATAATGAAGTTGTCAAGGAAACATTCCATTTAGAAAAACGGGAGAGTAATCATGATGAGCAAGGTAGCGAAAATCCTGGTGTGTGTGCTCGTAGGCCTTGGGTTGTTCATGCCCTCGGCCAACAAGCCGGCTGACGCCAAGTCTCGGAAGAAGGTCGGATTCTTCACCCGGGTCAAACGCGCCATCAAGCGCAAGGTGAAGAGGACGATCAAGAAGACCCGCAGGGCAATCGTCCGTAGCGGCTGTGCCGTCCAGAACAAGATCATGGACGGTGCCGTGAATGCGAAACGCGCCATCACCGGCAAGCGGCCCAAGCAGGTCTGGGTCAAAGGGCACTACAAGAAGGGCAACAAGCATCACACCTCCGGCCATTTCCGCTACAACCGGAAGCGCTCGAAACCCTCCGCCGGCCCCGGTCCCGCTCCTGCCCCGGCTCCCACGGGGGCGGACTCCGCGATGCCCCAGTAAACCAGTCCGAACGACCGGCCCCCTCGTGGGGCCGGTTTTCTTTTGGGAGAGGGACACCCGACCAGTTTTGCAGCAAAACTGGTCGGGTGTCCCCCTTTCTCAGTAACCCCAGCGGGTGATCCAGAAGTCTGTCCCGCCGTTGTTTCCGGTGGCGAGACCGGTAGAGGAGTTCGAATCACCGACCAGGACGAACCCCTGGTTTTCGGCAAGAGCCATCCCCATCACCCGGTCTGTGAAGGTCGAACCCTCGAAACGCTCCCAGAGGAGAGTTCCCGAGTTCGTGTAGCGGGCGACGTAACCGTCGACACCGGCGGTTCCGCTCGCAGGCATGTTCCCGTAACCGGCGACGAGGATCTCCCCTTCGGGGGTCGGGAGGGCGCTCCGAAGCTGGTCGTTGTAGGACTGGGTGCCGAAGGATTTGGTCCATTCGGAGGTCCCGTTGGAATCGAACTTCTGGAGGAACCCGTTCTCCTCGGAGGAGGTGGACCCGAAACCAGCGATGATGCAGCCGGTATCACTCGTCTGTTCGATGGAGTTGGGGCTGTATCGGTCTTCTGTTGTCCCCAGGATCACGGGAGCTGCCCCCTTCCACCAGATCAGGCCTCCGCTTGAACTCAACTTGAAAATCCGATAATACGAGTTGCTAGTTCCCTGCCCAACGATCAGCCCTCCACCGGTCAGTGTCGTGACTGCCCGACCTATTTCCCCCTGGATCGCATTGGTGTTCGTGAAGGTATTGAGAATCTTTCCGGCTGGAGAGATTTCCGAAACCCTCATGGAAGTGTAGGAAGTCCCTCCGGAGTATCCGCCGGCAACATAGTAGTTACCGTTGGCCGCGATCGATACATCCATCCCATAGTCGTTGCTCGTCGAATTGTATCCGAAAACGAGGTTCCACTCTTTGTTGCCGGCGGAATCGACTTTCAGGATCCAGGTGTCGATCGCGCCGGATCCCGTTCCCACGTCCCCGGTCCCACTGGAGTTGGTGTATCCGGCCACGATGCAACCGCCGTCGGGAGTCATCTTGACGGACATTCCGTGGTCGGCCCCGGTTCCTCCGAAGAGCTTTGCCCAATCGACGTTTCCGGAAGGGCTCATCTTAACGAGCATGACATCGATGTCTCCGTGGTTGGCCGACCCCAGGACACTCAGAGAGCTCGAGTCACCCACGACGTAGAATCCCGAAGGGGTCATGGCGGAACATGCGTATGCAGTGTCCTCCCCGGAGCCTCCAACGCACTTTTGCCAATAGTTGAACAGAATGGGGGATTTTACGGCGACCTCGAGGCTCACGATAGTCATCGCTCCCTGGGCGTCTGTGACATGACACTGGATGAGGTGATTTCCGGTCGCGGTCGGGGGAGTCCAATCGGTCTGGTTTGCGGCCGGAGCGAGGAAGGTCCCGCCCGTGGCGATCCACTGGAAGGAGAGCAGAGCCCCTTCTGGATCGTACGCGGCGGTGATGAATCTGGCCGCGCTTCCGATCAACACTACGGAGGGCCCGAGCAGGGAAGCCTGGGGCGGAACATTGGGAAGGTTGGAGACTTCCACAAGGATCTTCCCCGTAGCGCTCGCTCCGGCGAAATCGGTTACCTTGCACACCAGCTCGACGGTGCCGTTGAGATCGGCGGGAGCGGTCCAGTTGGCGTCCGCCGCGGTCGAGTTGAGGAAGGCCCCCGTGGTTGCCGTCCATGCGTAGGTGTAGGGCCCGACTCCGGAACCGACGATCTTGCTCTGGAAAACCCCCGCTCCGTTGCCTTTGAGAAGGTTCTGGCCGGAAATCGAGACCATGAAGGAAGAGCCGAAGGCGAGAGTGACATCAGGGACCGAGGCGATCTTCCCGGCCGTGACGACGATCGGATCACCCACATGGAACAGAAATCCCGATCCGGAAAAGGTCAGTGAGTAGGATCCCACGGGGACTCCGATGATCCGGTAGCTTCCGGTAGCATCGGCGAAGGCCCCGAAAGAGGTTCCCGGGATGAAGGCCAGGATTCCAAGGAGGTTGGCCCCTTGGGGAGCAAGAACCTTCCCTGAGATTTCGCCGGTAGCGGTCAATGTGAGATTGACCGTGATCGTGTTGGCCCTGATCACACCAAGTTTCCTGTGGATTGCGCTTCGGAAACGGTCCGCCTGGGCGATTGCGTTGTAGTTTCCTTCGACCACTTCAGGGAAAACGAAGTTCCCGTCAGCATCGGTCAAAGTCGAATAGAACTGGCCCGGGATATCGGCCGGGGTGGTTCCCCCGAGGCCGGGCAAGCTGGGCGCCTGGCTTTCTGCGAAAAGATAGACCGGAATCGCGGAAAGGTCGCCATCGCCGGAAACCTTTCCGGAAACGCTGCCGGGGGTTCCGATACCCGCTGCGTTGCCGCCCGCGGTTATGGAGGACCCGCCCCCGCCGCCACAGGCAGTAACGAGACAGCAAACGGTCACTATGAGAAAAAGGATTCCGAAGTTCCGAAAGGTCATCCAAAAGCTCCTTCCAGGGGAAGGGAACACTCCCATCGGGTCGGCTACCCATCCCCTCTCACGAGAAAATTCTTGTTTCCTTTCGAACCGGCTTCTGTACCTGATCCGAAGGACCCCAAGATACCGAATAGAAAACCCGAACGCAAGAACTTTTTCCCTCTCCCAAAGGCGGGCGGTTCGCGGAGAGCTTCGTCGCCACCAAACCCGGGCGCCCAGCCCCGGCCGGGAGTGCCGGTAGAAAGGGTTATCAAGCCCGTTCGGGGGAGTTCCCGGGGGCGGTCGCGGTGCCTAGATCCCTTATCAGAACTGCGGTGACATCGTCGGCCCAGGGGACGGGGTCGGTGAAAGCACGCACCCTGTCGAAGATTCCCTGCAGGCGGGGAGTCTCCGAGCAGGCCTCGGCCCGTACATTCCCTACGAAACCATCGAAGCCCAGTGGCGTATCCTCGGCATTCACGGCTTCGATGAGCCCGTCGGAGTAGAACAGCAGGCTGTTTCCTTCCAGATTCACCGAGTGGGTGGCAAATCGGGGCTTCTTCAAAACCCCGATGGGGTTGGAGGTAGATGGCACGAACTCGGGCTTCATTCCGGGCCGGATATGCAAGGGAAGGCATTGTCCTGCATTGACGATGCGACAGACCCCGTTTGAAGGGTCGAGAAAGCCCATGCAGACCGTCATCATCTTCTTCTTCCTGAGAACGGGAAGAAACTGGGTGTTCAACCTGGAGAGGATCGTGACCGGATCATCGGGGTGTCTCGAACAGAGCAGGGTGAAGCCCGCCTTCGCCATTGCCGTAACGAGCGCGGCGGAAACCCCATGACCGGCAACATCACCCAGGATGATTGCAAGACATCCGTCCGGAAGGGGAATGAAATCGAAGTAGTCCCCTCCGATGGCCTGGGTCATAATGTTCCGCCCTTCGACCCAGAATCTTCCCACCTGAACACCGCCTGGGGGAAGAAGCTGGTTCTGGATCACCGAAGCCATTTCCATGTCGCCGAGGTGAGCGATGGTCCGGTTTCCTTCCCGGCACAAGGCTCCCAGCTCGTCGTTTCCTCCGATCGGAATCCGATGGTGGAAACGTTTTCCCCTCAGGGCGCTGATCCCGGCATCGAACTCCTCGAGCGGGCGGAGGATCCGCTGGATGAACAACCCGGCAAGGAGGAGACCGCACAGGATGCTCCCAAGCAGGAAGTTCCGGACGCGTTTGCGATAGACATCGAGTTTTTCCTCCAGCACCATTAGCGGGGCGGAATGGACCAGGTAGTATATCTGAAGGAGGTGCCCCCTTCGGAAAGTGCATTCCAGCGGAACCCCTCCCAGGACCATTCCCTGCGAATGGATGGACTGGCCTTGTCGTTCCATTCTGTCAATCACCTGTTGGAGCGCTTCGTTTCCGCCTCCGGGTGGGAAAACGAGCCCTCTCCCTCCGGGCCGGGGCATGGCAACGATCGGAAAAAACCCGGTTTCGGAAGGGCTGCTGGCTATGGTTGCGTCGAGATACGTTCCCTCCAGTCCCACCATGGCGATCGAAGTCAGGAGGAAGAAACCCCCACGGCCATCCGGCCCCGGAACGACCGATGCGAATGCGTAACCCTGGTTGCGGTAGAACTGGAGAAGCCTCAAGGTCCCCATCCCGTTCCTGACCATAGAGATGAATTCCCCTCCCCCCGATTCCAGGGCTCCCTGGATCGCGATATCCTTGACCTTGGGTGAGGCGGCAGGGGGAAGCCCTCGGTCCCGATCGAACTGGTCCATGGCCTCCCGGACTATTGCGCGGACACCCTGAAGAACCCGCTCGGTTTCGCGGTTTTGCATGTTCCGCCGGGATGGAAACCCATCCTTGCCCCCTCTGAGAATGCCCCTGATCTCCTCCTCGGGAAGATAGACCACACCCTCGAGATACCTCATCAAGGCGGCTTCCTGAAACTCACCATGAAGGCGAAGAACCCGCATCAGATCTGCCGAAAGTGGGAGGGAGCTGGTGGCGAGGATCCCTGAATCGGATGCCAGGACCCAGAAGTCCTCCGACAAGAGCCTTTCCTGGAGGCTTTTAAGTCCACCGTGGATTTCGTTGAAGCTCCGTATCCCCCCAAAGTTTCCGCACAGATCACGCAACTCACGTTCTATCCCTCCGAGAAACCGCTCGAACCCGGAATCGAGATCATCCAGCCGCCGGGTGGCCTCCCGGCGATGGCTTTCAAGGATTTCCTCCTGCTTGTCGAAGAGGTAGAGTTTCCCGAGAGCCAGGGATGTGAGCGTCGGAAAAGCGAATCCGAGAAGGAAAAGAAATGCGATCTTCCCCCGGAGGGAAAGGTGCAGGGCAGCATCGAAGAGAACGTGGCGGTAGAGAATCCGGAGAAGGAGAAAACTGCCAACTAGATAGGCGAGGAAGGCTGCCAGAAGAACCGAAAGGGGAAACCGGGGAATGGGACAGACGGCGAAGAGAGTTCCAAGATCCCTCTCTGAACGGCCTTCCACGAGGAGATTCCGGACCGCCATCTGGGGCGCTGCCTCGCGTGGAAAGCGGTCGATGATGCGCGACCATTCGTCACCCGAAAGGGATCTCGGAGCGAGGGAAACGCCCGAGCTTCCGACGAATCCGAGCTGGAGATCCGGTCGGTCCTGTTCCTCGATGACCCGGTGCACGAGATCGGAAACTGGAAACCGCCTGCAATGCAGAATCGCGAATGCCCCACGGATTCCGTCATTCTTCGAGCTGCGACCGGACCCGGTCGAAGTTTCCTGATACCAGGCCCAGGCCAGATCTGGCTGCAATTCCCGGGACTGCTTTGCAAGCATGATCACGGCACCCGGTCGCTGCCTGAGTTCATCGTCGAAAAGAGTCTGTGCCGGAAGGTCGGCATGAAGGGCTCGAAGCCGGCCGGGTGATGAAGCCCCCTCCTCACGCCACGGAGTGGTTACATATCGGAACAGCTCCTCGAGTGCCTGGGGATCAAATCCCGGAACCTCCGAAAGAAGTCGTCCCTCCTGGCTGAACAAGAATATATCCGCGACTCCCGGGGGAAACTCCGTTCGGAATCTTTCAAGCTCTCCCTGGACCGACTCCTCCGAAAAACCTCGCGATTCGATACGGGCCCAAAGCCGGTTCAGGCGGGTGGCAAAGAAACCGGTTTCCTGGACGCCATCCCCGAAGGCCGTCAATCCGTCGTCGAGAAGATCGATCCGCTCCCGAAGGACATGTTCACGGTGGATCTGAAGAAGACTTCCGACCCCGAACCAGAGGAAGAGGGCGGGAATTCCCCAGACGGCCACAACGGCCAGGCCAAGACGGGACCACCGGTTCATGCGGAGGCCTCCGTTTCCGGTTTTCGCTCGAGGACGAGTACCGTCCGGCTGACGGTGCTCTCCTGGCTAAGGGAAGGATCGATGGCAGATAGGAGGACCCTGGGCCCGGCGTTTTCCACGGGAAACCCGCTCAGAGCATCAAGGAAACTTTGAAGATCCGCATCAGGAATCGTTCCACCCGCCCAAATTCCCTCGCTGCATGCCCACAACCTTTCCCCGGGCTTCAGATCGCCTTCACCCGAGCTCTCCTCGTTCCCATCCGATCCCATCGACAGGATGCCGCCTTTCCATGTCTCACCGCGTCCTTTTCGGCAATGAACCACGGCGAACCTGCCCCTGGAAGCGAAAGAGAAGTGGCCGGCCTCGAGATCGGCCAGCCCCAGGAACATCCGCGCCTTTGGGAGGCGGGATGCCTTTCCATAGACTTCCTCCCAAAGGTGGGCAAGAACCTCCCCCGGGGTGATCCCCCGGTCCTCGATAATAATGCGGGTGCCCATTCGGGTCATTGCCAGAATCAGTGCCGAGCTGATCGTGTGGTCAGGGGTTCCCGCGATCCAGAAGGCGAGACGGCCATCCGCAAGGATCTGGTGATCGAAGATCTCGCCTGTGATTTCTCCCGGGGAGCTATGCCACCCCTGGCAATTGAACCCGCTTCTGGAAAGAGGAGCCTCGGGGAACAGCTGTTCCTGGATGACCCGGGCGGTGGCCAGTTCCCTCATCTCGGTCATGATGGTCCCGATCCCTTCACCGATCTCCTCGAGGATGTCCCCGGACCGTATCCTGGGGGGGCTCGAGTAGCGGCCACCCAACAGGTTGTTGATCCCGAGGGAAACCTGGGAAAGAGGTTCCAAAAGCATTGCCGTGACCAGGCCTCCAAGGGAGATGCCGAAAAAGAGCAGGAGCCCGGCCAAAAAGAGGAAACGTCTCTCCAGGGTTCGTGCTTTTTCGAGAATCGGCCGGAGCGGGGAAACGAGTACCAGGTTGTATTCCTGCAGAACCCGCCCCGGCTCGGTGACGAGAATAGCGGGGACCCCCCGATAAATCCCCTGAAGATAGGATCCGGACCTCGTTTGGGAAACAACCTCGTTCAGCTTCCAGAGGTCCGCTTCCTCGAACCCTTCCCGGGAGATGGGGGGCATTGTCCGGGATCCGTCGCTGGGAAGAGCGGTAACCCGGAACCGGAAGGAATCGAAAAGGGAGTAGTCCCTTACCACCTTCCGGCAGCTCCTCAAAAATCCCGTTTCGAGGGAAAACCTGGGATGCGTTATCAGAAGGATCGCAACCGCCTTCTTGGCCTCGTCCAGGATCAGATCGCTGAACAGGGGAACCAGTCGGCCGTCGAGGTTGTATCGGACCAACCGTCCCCGCATCGAGAGGAAGTTCTTGCTCGCCCACGAGGCCAAGGCCTCGGTGACGTTTCCCAGGGAGGGCGCCTGCTTCCATTCCGTGGTCCGTCCCTCATTGAAATCCCGGATGGTTATCCGTGCCGCATCTGAGATGAGCTTGCCCTGCAGCCGCCCCGGCGCAATTCCAAAAACGTAGGAACGCAGGGGCTGGTATCTGAACAGTGACTTCCCGGAACCATCAACCAGGTGGACCGCGACCTTGTTCCCCCAGCCTCGAAAGTGCTCCAGGCGCCGGAGGAAAGAGTGCATTTCGCGTCCCGGGTCCCGTATCGTCGAGACCAACGATTTGTAGATTTTCTCGATCCTTCCCAGGGATCGGAGGAAATCCGAATCGATCTTGTGCAGAATCCCCGCACCCCGGATTGCCAGCTCACGGACCAGGCCTTCCTGCCTGCTTTCCCGGTAAACCTGGGCGAACGAGAGGAGGGTGATGATCCCCACCAGGCCTGAAAGCCCGAAAAGACCGGTTATCTGCAGCCGGATCGGAAGGAACCGACGGTCAAGCCACCGGAGCGCGATAAGGAGGAACGCGAGAAGTCCGGCCGCCAGTCCAACCCAGAAACCGTCCCGCTCGAAAAACCCGCGAGAGGAAAGGGTTCCTTTGGCGTGGCCGACCAGAAGGAATCTCCGGCCCGATTCCGCGGTCCGGACAATCCCGGATTCCTGACCCGGCAGGTTTCCCCGAACCCCGGATGCCACCTCGGGGAATCGGAGGAGAGGCACATGTTCCCCGGTCAAGATCGCTGGTTGGCGTAGGGCCTGATCGTAAACCCCAAACGAGAACCTTGTCCCAACAAGGCGCTGGAGACGCACCTGAACCTTTTTCACGAGAGAAAATGGATCTATCCCGCACGAATCGACCCGGGCGATGAAGAACCCCTTCTTCTTCGATGGGAACCGGCAGGGGAAAATCCCCGCGAAGCGGGAAACCTGGCCATACGGCCCATGGTCCACCAGAATGCCCGGCCGACGTGCCATCTTGCGGGCACCTTCCATGGAACCCAGAAGGGTGTTTAGGAGACTTTCGTCCCCCCGTGAAAGGACCTGCTCCGGATCCTCTGCAAGGCGCCGCAGCACCCGGAAACACCTCTCCGTCGAGTTCCGGAGGGAAACCGGTTCGCCCGCAAGGGAGATTCGCTCGCCAGATCGCGAGAAGAACCAGAAGGTAACCACTCCCTGAGGGAGATCCTGCAAGAGGGGAGCGAGGTCGGTTTCCCAGCGGAGGCGTTTCCGGACTCGCTGAAAAAGGTCCTGGAAGTGGGACATTGGCTCCGCGAGCCGGGCGAAATTCGCCATGACCTGCTCGAGATCGCGTTCAAGGCAGGTTTCCCGTTCCCGGGTCTCGATCCGTTCCCGTTCCAGGACCAACCACCGGATTCCCCAAAGGGGCAGCAGGATGACGACCCAGGCGATGACAAGTCTCGCCATCCGGGTCATGCCGTATTCAATCAGCCTCCCTCATTTCCGCTTTCCATCCGGTCTGATGCCCGGGAGGGAGCGGAAGGAAACGGTCTCACTCCCCCGAAGTCGATTCGGAGGGGGACGGGGGTTCGGGGGGTTCGGGGGGTTCGGCGGGCTCGATCGGTTCGGGAGGCTCGGGAGGTTCGGGCACCTCGGACGGTTCCACTGTGGAAGAGGCTTCGGTTGTTTCCTCCGGGTCCTCGATCCCTTTCAGGTTCTCCCCCGTCGTCAGGCCGGGGTCCTGAAGATCGATCTTGAAATTCGAGAGCCCCTCGATACTGATCGACTTCCCATCGATCGTGACCTTCTGGCCGGAGTTTTCGATCTTCACTCCCCCGCTGGACAGGTTAACCGATTGGCTCCCCTGGCGGATGTCGACGTTGCCGGCCTGAACCAGGACGGAACCGCTTCCCCCCCCGATATCTTGCGGGATCGTTGCCGGGGTATTTCCCGGTTCCGATGTCGCGCTGGAAACATCGGCGGAAAAGACGCCGCGGGAAAGTATCAGGACGACGGAAGCCACCAGAAGCAGGAACCCGATTCCGAAACGTTTCGTCATAAAGCCTCCTGTCGAGAACTCAAAGGAAGAACCCTTTTCGCCGGATCTCCTGGATCTGCGAAAAGGTCGGATTGCGAACATACCGGACGGCATCCGTCCGGTTTGGAACTCCTGCGCCACGGCCTTCCCGGCGGATCTTGCCGATGCTCTCCAGAAGCGCTTCTCCCTCGAGGCGGCTGGAGGCCATCGGAATGTCGATGTAGCTGCGGATCCCGGAAACGTCGACCTCCCGACGTTCTATGATCGCCCCGTCATCGATCTTTTCGTTCATCCAGTGTACGGAGAATCCGACCGGCCGGCCTTCGAACCAGGCCCACATGTCGCACATCGTCCCGCGGTTGTCGGGAAGAAGGCCGTGGTGGATGTTGATGCAGCCGATCTTCGGAGCGGCCAGAACCGGCTTCTTGTAGATGTTCCGGGTCCGCATGTTCACGATCAGGTCGGGCGAGTCGGCCGCCAGCCGCGCCACAACGTCGTCCCGGTTGATGTTCGGACAGGTGAACCAGGGAATCCCCGCTTCCCGAAGAAGCGCCATCCGGGGATCATTGACGGACGAGGTGACGAGATTTTTCAGGAGTGCCATCCCGAACCGGGGAGCCCCGATCAGCAGGAGACCGACTCCGGTCTTGAGGATGTAGCCGCGGGGGATGTCCAGGAAAACGACCTTGGCGATCTCGAGGTCGTATGACTGGCGGCCGCGGGTGCAGACCGTCCGGAGAAGGTGAAGGTAGTTGTCCTTCACATAGGTTATCCGCGAGGTGACCAGGATGATCTTCATTTCGCTGTTTCAGGCTTTCTGCGAGGCGGAGCGGCCGTACCGGGCGTGGGCGGAAGCGAACTCATCGGCCGCCATCGCGCCGATCAGGGAGATTTCCCCCGCCAGGACCGCGACAGCAATGATTTCCGCCATCTTTTTGGCCTTCCTGGGACCATCGCACTCGAGGATCTGGAGGCAGACCTGCTGGGTGGGAAGGCGCGTCCCGCCGCCCACCGTCCCGATCATCAGATCGGGGAGAGTGACGGTCACCGCGAGATTCCCGTTCCGATCGTCCAGGGTGGTGATCCCCGCGGCGGACTCGGCGACGCAGGCCGGATCCTGGCCCGCGGCGATGAAGATGGCGGCGAGAATGTTCGCGAAATGGGCCTGGGAACCGAACGAGTGGGCGTGAAGAGAGCTGACCATCGACAGGCGGCCAAGCTTGCAGATCCGTTCGACGGTCGTGTGGAGCATCTTCTCGACGAGGTTTCCCGGAATCTCGGCCTCTGCGATGACCCTCTTTCCACGGTTCCGGGTGAAGTTCACGCTGTTGACCTTCTTGTCTCCAGAGAAGTTCGCTTCGAGGAAGAAGTCCAGTATCTTTCCCTTGTACTCCCGCCGGATGAGCTCGAGAGCCTTGTGCGTGGCGATGGTCGTCATGTTCTGGCCGGAAGCGTCGCCGGTGGTATAGACGAAACGGAGGCAGAGATTGGTTCCCATAGGGAAATGCTCGATCGCTTCGAGTCTTCCGAACCGGCTGGTCGAGTCGGCCACCTCCTTCAGCTTGAAGAAGTTCTCGGTCACCCAGCCGGAAAAAGCGACCGCGTCCGTGAGGGATTCGAACAGGAAAAGCGGGGCACGAACCAGACTGTCGGCAAGGACCTTAGCCCTGGCCCCGCCCGCCATCGTGATCAACTGGGCACCGCGCGCCACGGAGGAAACCAGCGCCCCTTCGGTAGTGGCGAGGGGAAGGTAGTATTCCCCGTTTGCATGCTCCCCAATTACCTTAAGTGGACCGGCGAGCCCCAGAGGAATCTGGGAGAACCCGAAGAACCCCTCGATATTTCCAGAAAGAAACTTTGCGTCATCGGGCCTCGGAAGAATCTTGATGGAATCGTGGATCCTCGCCTGGAGCAGCTTCTGGCGGGTTTTGACCGCGTCGTG
The DNA here is from genome assembly GCA_964428355.1 of uncultured bacterium. Classification (GTDB taxonomy): domain Bacteria; phylum Muiribacteriota; class Ozemobacteria; order Ozemobacterales; family Ozemobacteraceae; genus CAYRYU01. Next base: position 2,034 of record CAYRYU010000125.1, on the reverse strand, counting down.
GCTGAAATCCAGGAGCGGAGGCATGCCGATCTTGTCCTCCTCGATCCCGGAGGGGTCGTTGAAGGCTTTCAACCCTCCCCTGTCGATGACTTCCGAAAAAAGGCCCCCGAAGGTCAAGATCCGTTCGGGAGAAACATCCCGGAGATCGATCGAGAAAACCAGCTCAAGGTGAGACGCGAGAGCGATGATTCCAAGGGAGTCGAGTTGCAGGAACTCGTTGAGCCTCGTCTCGGGCGTGATCCGGGGGGCGGGACAGTTGAGGAAGTGGGCTACGACTTCGGCGAACTTCCCGAAATGCGGGTCGTTGAGCGTGACGGCACGGTGCAACGCGGTCTGGCTGGGAACGGGTTTATCCGGAGCCTTGAGCATCTCCACCAGGCGGTTCCGCTGAACCTTCTGGCTGGCGGATCGCGGAAGGGGCTTGTCGACGATTATCACCCGCCGGATCTTTTCCCAATCCGGCCAGTCACGGCTGGCCTTTTCGACCTCGCGGTTCACGAAATCGCTGATTCCGATGTCAGGCAGACCTGGGAAGAAATCCTTTCGGATCTTGATCGCCATCACCGGGAACTCGTGCCCCTCCTCCTTCATTCCGAGGATGCAGTATTCCTCCGCGCAGGGCAGGACCCCGATCCTGAGTTCGAGTTCATCCGGATAGACGTTGACTCCTCCGCCCGGGATGATGACATCCTTCGCCCGGCCTTTGATGTAGATATACCCTTCGGAATCGATTTCCCCAAGATCTCCCGTTCTCAGGTATTTTCCGGAGAACATCTCGCGAGCCTGGTCGGGATTCCCGAAAACACCGGAAAGAAGCGTGGGGGAAGCGACCAGGATTTCGCCCACCTTCCCCTTGGGACCGTCGATCTTGAACTCGACCCCTTCCGGAGGCCTTCCGACCGACTCGAATGGGCCGTCGGGGCAGGCGACGATCCCGCCCGCGGTCTCGGTCATGCCGAAACCCTGGAAGGCCCGGATCCCGTGCGAGCGGAGGGCCTTGATGACCTCGGGGCTGCACGCGGCCCCCCCGATGACCATCTTCACTCCGGGGAGGTTGACATTCACCTGCCGGAAAATCATCGCGAACACCTCCGCAAGCCTCGGAACGACCAGTATGAAGCTCACGCGATACTTCATGACCGCCTGGAGGATGTCCGCGGGGTTCATGGAGGGAGTCATCACAAGACGTGAACCGACCGCGAGGGGAGACAGGCCGGCGTCGACGAGCCCGAAAACGTGGGTGAACGGAAGGATCGTCAGCATCACGTCGGATGGTCCGACTTTTCCCAGGCCGATCCCAATCTGGACGGCCGAGGCAAGCGCCCCGTGGGAAAGCATGATTCCCTTGGGTTTGCCGGAGGTTCCCGAAGTGTAGATGATCGCGGCGAGATCCTGGGGGGCTGGAGCCTTCGGTCGCTGGCTCAGGGCCTTGATTTCCTCGCTCTCCACGAGAACGTCGAAATGGAAATTCACCAGGGTGCAGGAATTGCCGTTCCCGGTCAACACCGCCTTGATCTTGTCCTGGAACTTCTTGGACACCATTATCAACCTTGGAGAACAATCGGCGACGATCGCCAGCAAGCGCTTCTCCGCAAGGGTCCCGTCCACCGGGACCGCGACTCCACCGTAACCCGCGATTCCAAGGAACATGGGAAGCCATTTGAAGTGGTTTTCCCCTACTACGAGGATCCGGTCTCCAGAGCGGATCCCGTAATGGAACAGGGTGTTCTTCACCTCGTTGACGATCTCCTCGAGCTCCTTGAAGGTCATGTCGACCCAATGTCCGTCTCCCAGGTCGCACGAAATCGCCACCTTCTTGGGATCGAAAGGAAACTTGGTCAGATTAAGGGTCTTCTCAAACATCGATCGCTGCTCCTCGCTTCCGGGATGGTTCCCCGGGGGATTCCAGTCTCCTGCCCCTCCCGGCCCAAGGCTGGGATTTTGCCCGCCGGATGTGGCGCGAACCGGTCTCTTCCATGAAAAACACAGTCTAATGTATTCCCTCCCGCAAATGCAACCCGGCACTCTGCCCGT
>CAYRYU010000124.1:14527-19099 GCA_964428355.1 uncultured bacterium | reverse complement strand
CGCTTCTCCTTTTGGAAGGTTTCTCAAGAGCGGAGCAATTTTAACCCATCACCCCAAAAAAGTAAACTCCGAAACGAGGGGTCATTTTTTCCGGGGCTTCGGGACGGCAGGGGTTCCAACCAGTTCGTCGGGCAGGTAATCCCTGTCGGCAGCTTTTCCGAGGAATTCCCAGAAAGCCATTGGGGAGATTCCGGTTCCCGGCCGCTTCATTCCCAGGTTCGATGTGGTCCAGAGTTGGCCCCTGCGAACCCGTTTCAGGGCGACCAGGCTTTTCCTTGCAACGGCGGCGTTCCCCATCTCTAACGGAGACGGAACCTTCCGTCCATTTCCCAGAGCGACTTCCAGTGCCCGGATGGAGGCCACCATCTCCTTGAGTTGGGAAGGATCGATGGAGGCCTTGTGGTCCGGCCCGGGAAGGTTCCGGTCGAGAGTGAAATGCTTTTCGATCACTACCGCCCCCATCGCCACGGCGGCGACCGGCGCCCAGATCCCTTCGGTGTGGTCGGAGTAACCCACGGGAAGCTGGAAAGCGGATGAGAGGGTTTCGATCGCCCGCAGGTTGGCGTGTTCGAGCTTGACGGGATATTCGGTGGTGCAATGGAGGAGGAACACCCGCTCCTCGAGAGCTTCCGTTCCCGCTTCCGACCGGTAGGCATCGAGACATCTTGCGGGATCGGGGTCTCCCTTCTTCCGGAGGAAACCGAAGGCGAGGAATCCCAGAGCCGCCTCGATTTCCCCCAACCGCGCCATCCCGGTCGAAAGGAAGACAGGCTTTCCCGTTCGAGCGGCTTCCAGGAGAAGCAGGGGGTTCGTTATCTCGCCCGAGGGGATCTTTATGGCATCGACGTTGAGCCCCTTGTCGAGAAACCTGAGACTCTCGAGGTCGAACGGGGTCGAAAGGAAGGAGATTCCCTTCTCCCTGCAGGTTTTCCTGAGTGCCCGGTGTTCGGGTTCGGATAGTTCGAGTTTTCTGATCATCTCGAACTGGGTTTCCCCCTTGCCGGTCGTCTCCTTCTGGTAATCGGCTTTTTGGGCGGTCCGGGTCAGGATCTTGTCCGTCTTGAATGTCTGGAACTTGACGACGTCGGCCCCGGCCTCGGCGGCCGCGGCGACCAGGTCTTTCGCCATCTTCAGGGAACCGTTGTGGTTCACCCCCGCTTCGGCGATGATGAGGGTTTCATGGCTTCCGTGAGCGCATTGGCAATGATCGTGGTCGTTCATGATGAAAACTCCAGTTCGAAGGAGAGGGTGTTGGTCTTCCTTCCGTTGATGACCATCCAGAACAGCATCTGTTGCTTTCCAACGGGGGCGTCGGAGATGTCGCCCTTGGGAAAGGGGATCTGGACGGAAAAGTACCCCTCGAGCCGGTTCGTTCCGATCCCGGCGGGGATTGCTATGGGATCCTTGAATCGCGTGAAGAAGGCGGTGGAGTCGGTCGCGGTGGAATCCGTTGCCGTGGCGGGCAGGATGCCCAGCAGGTCTCGGGCGAGATTTTTCGCGGCGGACGCGGTCCCCGAGCCGAGAATTCCCGAGGGATCGGTCGGGGGCGCAAGCAGGGATTTGACGAAACTCAGATAGCCCGTGGCGGTCGAAACCGCCGCCGGGGAAGTCCAGCTGCACTTGATCGTCAGGATCCCGCCCGTGGCTATCGAGATCTTGTTGTCCGCCACGGTGAGGTTTCCGATCGTCGGTCCGACACCGTCTCCCTGGTTTATCACCTGCATGTCGATCCCTTCCCCCTCGTTGCAGCCGACCAGGGCCGCAAAGCCACACAGGACCATCAGGAGACAGATGATCCGGCCGCTCATTATCATTTTTCCACTCCTTTGTACAATCATTACTTCCCAGCGGGTCACAGGAGTCCCACGATAAGCTGGGCGATGGCGATCTTGAGTATCATGGCGATGGGTTGCACCGCCGAATACGCCTGGACAGGGACATCGGAACCAGTCATGTCCTGGGCAAACGCCAGGCATGCAGGTTGGGTGTGGACCCCGGAGGTAAGCCCCAGGAGCGAGATCATCGGGATCCGGAAAACCTTGTATCCCAGAATGAGGGTGACCGCCGAGGTCACGAGCGTGATAGCCGCCCCGCAAAAGAAAAGCCGGAGCCCCTCCCCTTGGAAAACGGCCAGGAATCCACCTCCGGCCTTGATCCCGATCCCGGCGAGGAAGAGGTGGAGGCCCAGCTGGCGGATGGTGAGATTGGCATCGGTGGGCAACGTCCAGATGATGGGTCCCGTTCGTCCCAGTCGGCCGAGGACAAGCCCCGAAAGGAGTACGCCTCCGGCAAAACCGAGGCTGAAGGTCCCGCCGTTCGGCAGAGGAAGCGGGATCATTCCCACCAGCATCCCCACGATGATTCCAAGGGATATGGAAAGGAAATCGGTTTCCGCGAGGTCCCGGACCGGGTCACCGAAACGGGACTCCACGCGGTCGATGGTATCCGCATAACTGACTATCCTGACCCGGTCGCCGAACTCCAGGGTCGTGTGCCGGTCGATCGGGAGGTTGGTGTATCCCCTGCGGACCCTGCTCACGATTCCCCCGACCGATGGATCGGAATTGATCTCTTCGACGGGTTTTCCCACCAACGCTTTGTTGGTCATCACGAGGTCCCGGTGTTCGATCAGGGTTTCCGGCCGGCTCAACCCTTCGTTCACCCTTGGCCCGACGAGGATCGGAACCCTGTCCATCGCCTCGGCATTCCCCACGAAGGTCATCACATCGCCTTCGCAGAGGACGGTTTCGGGGGTGAGGAGGGCGACGGTGTTGCCGTGCTTGATACGGGTGAAAGCCGCCCCCGTGATTTCCCCAAGCTTCGAATCGCGGAGGGTTTTCCCCGCCACGAGGGGATTGGTGATACGGACCTCCCCGACCACGAGGCCCTTTCCCCCCACCTCGCGGCGGTATTCCTCGAGCTCGTCCTTGATGGAGACACGGAGGAGTCTCGTCACGAAGTGCATGGCGAGGATCACTCCAAGCACTCCGAAGGGATACGCGATGCTGTAACCCAGGGTCGGGAGGGAGGTCAGGCGGCCCGCCTCCTCGATGGGAAGGTTCATCAGTTCAACACGTTCCCGGACCGCCTCGGTGGCGGCGGCCATGGCCGGGGTGTTGGTGAGGCTTCCCGAGAAGAGGCCTGCAAGGATCTCCTTGGGGACGTCCAATCCCTTGTGGAGGAGGATTGCAGTGAGGGTGCCCGAACCCAGCGAAATCGCCGCAAGGAGGTTGATCGCCATCCCCCGTTCCCGGAAAAGGCTGAAGAACGAAGGCCCCGAGGCAAGCCCGATGGAGTAGACGAAGAGGATCAGGCCGAGGACGTAAAGGGATTCGGGGGGGGTGAAAGCCTTTGCATCCCAGATCCCGAAACCGATCCCGACGAAAAGGACCGCTGCGACATTGAGGTGGAATCCGAAAACGCGAAGATGGCCCAGGAAGTATCCAAGGCCGATCACGGTGAAAAGCAGGAACGGGGGCGACGAGGCGAAAATGCTATGGAGGAGTCCTGCCACGTCGGGGGTTACCAGGAAAGGAGCAGCGACTCCCCGGCATCGAGGGTGATTCGCAGAAGGCCCTGCTGCACCGGCAACGAGGAACCCTGCCGGGACTGTGCCAGATGCATCCTGACGTCCCGCGCGCCCGGGGGAAGATGGCTTCCGAGGTCGATCGCCACCTCATGCGGTTTTTCGAGATCCCGGTTGACGAGGACCATCACGTGATTTCCGCCCCCCCGCCGGATGAAACCGATTACGTCGGGCTCGATCGTCTTGAGGAGGATGAACGATTCCTGATGCGGAGCCTTGACCGCGGCGGCGAACCTCTCACGAAGGGCGAGCACCTCGGCGGTGAAATCGATCATTCCGCCCTTGTATTCCCAGTTCAGCGCACAGAGGTCGAACAGCGGGAGGGGAACACCCGAGAGGCGCTTGAGATCGGAAACGGTGAAGTCGAGCCCTGTGTTGACGGGGTGTGTCTCCCCGAGTTCGAACCCCGAATGGATGAATGGTACGGAATTCGGGAGCATGGTATTGACCAGGAACGAATACCGGGCGTATTTCTCCCCTCCCGGCCTGCCGGCCGCCCGTGGAGTGTTGTGGTTCTCCGGGGTCCCGAAGAAGGGGATGGGGACTCCCCGCCGGCCGATATGATCGAGGAGGTCCAGCAGTCCTTCCCTCTTGTACTCGACCCACCAGGCATATCCGACCACGGCATTGTAACCCGCTTTAACGCTGCTTTCCTCTATCGAGAAGTTTTCCGAAAGGAAGGCGAAGTCGGGATCCTTTTTCCGGGCGGTATCGACGATCTCCTGCATCAGCTTCACCGGGACCGCATGGCCCATGTCGACCATGACTCCATCGATGCCGTATTCCTCCTGGTAGAAGGGAATCAGGTCACGGATCTTCTCCCAGAGCGGGCGGTTGGCGCAAGAATCGTCCGCCAGCCCGGAATCGTACATCCGGATGGTGTTGTAGGCGATATAGTTGAACCGGGGTTTCTTCGGGTCCCGGTCGAGGTACATCCGGAGGTAGGTGACATCGTTCCAGGGCGGCTGGGTGTCGTCGGGCGGCCA
>CAYRYU010000124.1:1691-14427 GCA_964428355.1 uncultured bacterium | reverse complement strand
CCTTGATGGCATCGACATGATCGAGAAAGAACCTGCCCGGGTTGACGCTCATCCTTCCAGGCTTTTCCGGAACCTTTCCCCCAACCGGAATCCAGAGGCTTGGAACCTTGTAATGGTAGAGCCTTTTTCTCTTCGAGAGGAGATCGAGTTCCTTCCGGAGCCTTGTCAGGGGGGAAAGCTTCTCGGCCATGGCGTGCACTCCTTTTGTCGACCGACCCTGGCGGTCGGTGGGATCCGTTCCAGCCGCGAAGGCCCGGATTGGCTTCCGGGACCCGGCCACGTGGGGGGGATTCTAACACAACTTCAGAACTTTTTCATCGAGATAAGGCTCTGGTCAGCCATGACTTCGTCTTTCAGGGGGCAATCGTGAAGATGGTCGCAACTCTTGCAGTATTTGTTCTTTTTTGGGAGGAACTCCTTTTCGTTGATCATCCGGTATGCGGTTTCGTCGACGTGCTCGACCACCTTCTGGATGTCCGCCCTCTTGCGCGTGGTTTCGATCTTCTTGTCGTGATCGAGCATGAACAGTGACAGCTTGCTGATCTTCAGGTCCATGGAATCCTCGCAGGCCCAGTAATAGATGCTCAACTGCTTGTCCTTGTCCACCTCGGCCTGGGTTCGGTCGGTAGGCTCGGTCTTGTAGTCGAGGATTTCGAATGTCCCGTCGGGGAGCTTGTCGATCCGGTCGATGAAGCCGGTCATGACGGCGTATTTCCCGCAGGGGATCTCGAAGTAATCCTCGATCGAGTGGGCGGGCTGGAAATCCTTGTTCTCTATGAACCGGTGGTAATAGAGGGTCAGCTGGCGGATTCCGTCCTGGCGGTAACGCTCCTCGATTTCGGGGGTGGAATACCCTTCCCGCAGGGTCATTCGCACACTTTCGAAAACCTCGAGCAGCTCCTCGAGAGAGGGACGCGGGCGCGGGTGGGAAGGATCGTAGATGTGCTCGAAGGTCTCGTGTATCGTCGTTCCGAAGCTGAAGAACGGCTGGGGCTTGGGGGGGATCCGGTCGATGTAGAGTTTCCGGTAGGACCGGGGGCAGTTCTCGAAAAGGCCCATCTTCGAGTAGCTCAGACGGATCCTCTTGCGGAACACCTCCTGGGTCTCGTTCGAGAGCTGGAACGGCTTGATCTTCCATTGGGGGCATGGCCCGTAGAACTCGCACCAGGCGCATAGACATCCCTTGTTGGCCTCGAACTCGGCGGATTCGATGTTTCCGGCCAGCTTGAGGATCCGTTCGGTGTGCTTCTGAATGTCTTCCCCGGTTGGGGTCAGGCTCACCTTTTTCGGACCCGCCATGAAATGGTAGGTCACCTTTTCCACCCGGCCGGGCCAGCGGTTGTTGGCTGCCATGAACATGTTCATCAGCCCCATGTCATCATGAACCACCCGCTCGTCGAGGATCTTCTTCCCGGTCTTGTAGTCGATGACCTCGAGTTTCCCGTTGGGAAGCTCGTCTACGCGGTCGAAGTTGACCGCGAGGTCGAGGTTGTCAAGTCGCCAGCGTGCCCCGGTCTCGAAGAAGACGGGGTTTTCGGAGCCGTCCAGTCCCTGGAAGTAGCTCTCCAGGAACGCCGCAGCGCGTGTCTTGAAACGTTGTTCGTCCTCCCAGTCGGCGTATCCTGCATTGATCCAGAATTTTCCCAGGATCTGGGGGAAGGGGTTCTTGGTGAGGCTCTTGACGTCGTACTGCTCGTGGAACTCGCGCAGGGCATAATGGATCGACCTGTCGAAGTTGAGATGGGGAGTGGGCCGGACCTCCTTCGGGACGCGGTCGATGTAATTCATCTTGTACTTGTACGCACACGAAAGAAACGTGTTGATCTTGCTCGGGGACAGCAGCATCCGTTTCGCGTCGTCGCAGATCTCCACATAGTCGCAGTAGGAACAAAGGGGGTTCCGCTGGCCTTCGAACTCCCCCCGCGCCAGTTCGTCCTGAAACTCGGCCAGGGCCAGCCGGAGCCGCTCGATCTCGCGGTCGGAGGGGGTGAAAAAGACCTTCTGGTTCGCCAGGAGATAATGGTAGGTCACCTTCTCGACCTTGCCGTTCCAGGCCGTGTTTCCCGTTACGAAGTTGAAGATCCCGCTTATGTCCAGCCCAACCTCGTGAGGGCTGGGCATCTTTTTGGCCGTCTTGTAGATCACGAGATCGAGCTTCCCGTTTGGAAGCAGGTCGACCCGGTCGAAGGAGGAGTTCAGGACCACGCCCTCGAAACCGGCCCGGACACTCTCACACATCGACTTGACCGAGGGGAATTTCCCCCCGAGAGAAGCGTGGAAGTTCCTTAGAGCGGTGGTTCCAGACTCCGCAAGCTTGGAAACCACGGCGGGATCGGTCAAGCCTGCCCCGCCCAGCTTCCTGCCGAAGAATTCAACGAGGGGCTCCACCGGGGTCATCTTTCCCTGGCTGACGAAGTTCCGGAGGGAATCCCTGAGAGCCTGGTAGAGGACGAGGGATGGTTTCTCCCGATCGGGAACCTCTGCGCGGTCGATGTACCTGAACTTGAATCTCTTCGGACACTCCCGCAAGGTCTGGATCTTCGATATCGAGACCGAGGCCTGGCCGCTTCCACAATGGTCGGAGACGCGGCAGAAGCTGCAGGAGGTTCCACCCAGGGCTTCGAAATCGCCTCTCAGGATCCGCGTGGCAACGTCCTCGAGAAGGTTCATTCCCCGGTTGACGAGGAACTCGTCGACGGGGATCGAGACTTTCATCCCGCCCCGGAGGAAGATGCAGGAAAACCGGCTGACCTTCCCTCCGTGCTGGTGATAGGCGGATGCCGCAGTCGCAAGAACCACCGGATCGGTCTTTAGCTCGTCCTCTTCCGAAACCCGCTTTCCGGTCTTGTAATCGATCAGCTCGAGTGTCCCGTCGGGGAGATCGTCGACCCGGTCCATCGTCGCCTGGAAATCGAAGTTCGGCCTTGTGAGGTTGATCGGTTGGTTCAGAGCCTTGACCCTGGCCTGGGGAAAGAATTTCTGGACATAACTCACCAAAAGCTCGCGGCCGGATTCCTTGAGCTGAAAAGCCTGTTCCTCGGGCAGCTCTCCCGGGATCGAGGCGTAGAAAGCTTCGAGTGCGAGCGGAAGGGGTTCTTTCCCGGCTCGAGCCATGGATTTCTGGTGCAGGGTCTTGAGCGCATCGTGCAAAAGCCTGTCGAGAAGAAGGTCGGGGGAAAAACCCTCGAAGGGCTTCTTGCCCGCGCGGCTGACATACGTCAGTTCATACTTGCGCGGACAATCCAGGAACGCACGGAGCTTCGTGGCATTGAGGGTGGGTATGCGACCCACCGGACAGAGCTCGCGGAAGTCGCAGAATTCGCATCCCTCGGACCGCTTCGGGGAAAAATCGCCTGCGTAGATCCGATCGGCGAGTTCCAGGAACTCTTTTTTTGCCGAGGCCATCCGGGCGGGGTTCCGGAAAACCGTGAGCATCGTCCCGCTCTTGAGGTAGATGCAGGAAAGCTTCTTTGCCTTCCCGGGCCAGAGGATATCGGCGACATGGAACAGGAGCTGGACGGGAAGGCTGCCCGCAAGTTCGTCGACTCCGCCTTCAGGGGGTTTTCCCGATTTGTAATCGATGAACTCGAGCGTTCCGTCCGGGAACTTGTCGACGCGGTCGATCTTCCCGGAGTATTCCCCTCCAAAAAGCTCGACCTTGAAGAAGTAGTCCACCTCCGCGGCCTTGGGTGGCCCCTTGCAGAATTTTTCGAAATAGTTCGCGAGGGCTTTTTCCCCTTCAGCCCTGACCTCCTTTTCATGTTCGGGGTTGTCATACCCCCTCGAATCCCAGCTGGAGGCGTAGAATTTCAGAAGGTTTTCGAGCTTGAGGGGTTCGTTGGGCTTCCGGGTCCGGTAGAATAGCTTCAAGGCCGCATGGAGAGATGAATCGAACGAGAGGTAATGCGAAGGGCCTCTCGAGGAGGCCGCTTTCTCGAGGTAGGCGAACGAGAACTTCCGGGGACACGAGCGATAGGCCTCCAGTTTCCCCCCTGTCAAAGGCACTTTGATTTTCTTCGGCTCGGTGGGGGGCTTTCCGGCAGGGGGGGCAGGCTTCGCCGGGGCGGAAGTCGCACCGCCCGGCCTGGCGGCAGGCGCTCCGCCGGTCTGGGCTGGAGCCCCAATGACAGGCTTTTTTGCAGGTTGGGAAGGAGCCGGTTGGGGAGGAGTCGGCTGGGGCTTCTTCTCGAGATTTTCCTTCGTTTTTCTGAACAATTTCTGGAAAAGATCAGGTTTGTCGGGCATGCGGAAACCCTTTCTGATGATTTGGCCCATTATAGCGCAAACACCGGGGGTTTGGACAATGAAGCCAGGTTGCTGAGAGAAAAGCCACCGAGGCGCGGAAGCACAGAGGCGAAAAGGTTTTTTGGCGGGGATTGTGTTATAATCCTGCCCGTTTCCGATAATCTTCCGTGCACTCAGGAATCATCTGAAAGGGGCATTGCAGGCTCAAACCTGAATGAGGTCACCCAGACTCGAAATTTTCCCGGACCGCATCCGCTCCAACGCAGCCTCCGTGATCGGAGAGTGCCATAAGGCGGGAATAAGGGTCGCCTGCGTGACCAAGGTACTCCTTGCGCATCCCGAGGTCGCTCATGCCCTGTTTTCTGGCGGCGCGGACATGCTGGCAGATTCACGTTTGGAAAACCTCGAGAGGCTCAGGTCTCATTTTCCCCACTGTCCGCTCGTTCTTCTGCGATTTCCCGCCCCCTCCGAAGCCCGGGAGATTGTGGAGACCGTGGATATCAGCCTGAATTCCTCGCTCGCAACTCTCCATGCGCTCGACGCTGCGTCCCTTTCGCGGGGAATCCGGCACCAGGTCATCATCATGACGGACCTGGGAGACCTCCGCGAAGGGGTCTGGCCTGAACGCCTCCGTGATCTGCTGATCCAGGCCCGCGACTTGAAGGGAATCGAGATCCTTGGACTCGGCGCAAACCTTGGTTGTTACGGGGGCGTCATCCCTACCGTCGAGAACATGTCCCGCCTCGTTGAAATCCGGAACTCGGCCCGAATCGAGACTGGGCTCGGGCTTCCGTTGATTTCCGGGGGGAACAGTTCGGCACTTCCGCTCCTTCGGGCGGGAACCCTCCCCGGAGAAGTCAACCACCTCCGGATCGGGGAAACCATCATCCTGGGAAGAAACCCGATCGACCGGGCTCCCTGGCCGGGAACGCGCCAGGATACCGTCCGTCTTGTCGCCGAAATCATCGAGATCGAGCGCAAGCCCTCCGTTCCCATCGGACCAAGGATTCCCAACGCCGTCGGAAGGTCCGAGGGATTCCCGGATCGCGGAATCAGGCTTCGCGCGTTGTGCAACCTGGGGCGCCAGGACACCGTGATCGAAGGCCTCGTTCCAGTCGATCCCGGGATAGCGGTGCTGGGCGGGTCGAGCGATCACCTGATCCTCGATGTCGAGGAGGCTGCAAACGATCTCGAGGTCGGCGGCGAAGTCCATTTCCAGCCCGATTACGGAGCCCTGCTGGCTCTCTCGACCTCCCCCTTCGTGGAAAAGACCGTGATACGAGGAGAATGAATGTTCTATCAGACTCATGCCCGAATCCATCTGAAAAACATCCGCTTCAATCTCGAAAACATCAGGAACGTGATAGGAGCCGGGAGGAAGATCCTGCTCCCGGTGAAGGCCAATGCTTACGGACATGGTGCGGTGGAGATCTCACAACTCGCCGAAAGGGTCGGAATCGACTGGCTGGGGGTGGCAACCGTCCCCGAGGGGATCCAGCTTCGGAAGGCCGGGATCCGACTGCCCATCCTGAAGCTTGGCCCGGCTTATCCCGAGGAGATGGAGGAGGCGATCGGCAACAACCTTACCCTTACCATCTGCGACATGCAAAACGCCAAAGCCCTCAACGAGGCAGCGCGCAAGAACAGGAAGATCGAACCGATCCACGTCAAGGTCGACACCGGAATGGGCCGGATCGGGATCTCCCCGGAGGATGCCCCTGAACTGGCGGGTTTCATCAACAGGGAACTGACTTTCCTGCGCTTCGAGGGTATCTGGACGCACCTCCCCGTCAGCGATGAGGCAAGCCATTCGTTCACACAGCGGCAGCTGTCGAACTTCGGGAAGATCGTCGAAAACGTCGAAAAGAGGCTTTCGGGGAAGATCGAACTCGTGCACGCCGCGAACTCCGGAGGGGTTCTCGCCCACCCGGAAAGCTGGCTGAACATGGTCCGGCCCGGAATCATGGCATACGGTTATTATCCCTCTTCCGATGTTCCCCGGAAGGTCCCCTTGAAACCGGGTCTCTCCTTCGAAACCCATATCTCCTTCATCAAGAAGGTCACCAAGGGCACCGCGATCGGATACGGACGCACATGGGTGGCCCCCGAGGATACCTGGATCGCGACATTCTCGGCAGGGTACGCCGACGGCTTCAACCGGCGCTTTTCGAATTCGGGCCGCGTCCTGATCGGCGGAAGGTCCTTTCCCGTCGTCGGAAGGGTCTGCATGGACGCCAGCATGGCTAACCTCGGTCCGAAAGCCGACGCCAGGGTCGGTGACGATGTGATCCTTATCGGCCGCTCTGGCGATGAGGAGATCACGGTAGAGGAGTGGGCGAAGAAGCTGGATACCATCACGTATGAGGTGACCTGCCAGATTGGATCCCGGGTCCAGAGGGTCTACGACACGGATTGAAACTGCCAGGCCACGTGCCGCCCTGCTTCCCCCCTTCCGAAAAGTGCACTTCGGGCGGAAATGTGATACAATTCGCCGGAAACATGGCTTTCTTTCACATCTGGGGAGTCTCCCCGAGCCGGAATTCCCCGCTTAAACCGCCAGGAGGAGCCGAATGAAACGAATCGTCACCGCCGCCGTCCAGTTTTCCGTACAACCGATGGCGGTCGACAGGAACCTTCAACGGGCCGGGGAGATCATCCGGGAGTGCAAACGGGTTTCCCATGCCGACCTGATCGTCCTTCCCGAGTCTTTCACCACCGGCTTCACCCCTGTCGGTTCCATCAAGGATCTCTGGGAAGCGGTCGACACGATCCCCGGCCGGCTCACCGAGGTCGGCCAGAAATGGGCCAAGGAACTCGGGGCATACATCGTCTTCCCCACATACGAAAGGGGAAAGCGGCCTGAGATAGTCTACAACAGCGCCGCACTGATCGGCCCGGACGGAATTCTCGGGGTCTATCGAAAAACGCATCCGTTCCCATCCGAAAGGCGTGAGGGCGGCGGCTGGACGACCCCCGGAACGGCCCCGTGCTGTATCGACACTCCCATAGGCCGCATCGGGATCGTCATCTGCTACGACGGCGATTTCCCCGAACTGGCCCGGGTGACTACCTTGCAGGGTGCGGAGATAATCTGCCGCCCGAGCGCATTCATGAGGACTTTCGACCACTGGGAGCTGACGAACCGTGCCCGGGCCTACGACAATCACGTCTACTGGATCGCCACCAACAGCGTCGGACTGGATTCGGGTGGGTCGTATTTCTTCGGTTCCTCGATGATCGTCCACCCCTCCGGGGTGAAAATGGCGCAGGCGAGGGCTTGTGACGAGTTCATCTGGGCGGAACTAGATCCCGATCCGATCAAGACGGTGATTCCCAACAACAGTTCCCTCCAGACCTTCGACCACCTCGAAGACCGGAACGTTCTTTCCTACGAGGGGATTCTCCAACAGGGCCGTTCGGCATTCGAGCCCGCGACCCGGATCCCATACCAGAGGTGGAAGTGAAGATGGCCGGCCCCCTTTCCGGAATTACCGTCCTCGACATGACCCGCGTTTTGGCTGGGCCTTTCTGCGCCATGCTCCTTGCCGACATGGGCGCGGACGTCATCAAGATCGAGCGTCCGAAGACCGGCGACGATTCGCGTTCCTTCGGGCCTTTCATCAACGGGGAAAGCGCTTACTTCATGAGCATCAACCGCGGCAAGAAGAGCGTCACCCTGAACCTCAAGGCTCCCGAAGCGAAGGAAATCCTCATCGGGCTCGTAAAGAAGGCCGACATCCTGGTGGAGAACTTCAAACCCGGAGTCATGGCCAAGCTGGGCCTCGGTTACGACAACCTCGTTGGGCACAACCCGAAGCTCATCTACGCCGCGTCCTCCGGGTTCGGCCAGGACGGCCCCTACAGCGACCGGCCGGCTTACGACCTGATCATCCAGGGAATGGGCGGGCTCATGAGCATCACCGGCCCCGATTCCCATCATCCCACCAAGGTCGGAAGCTCGATCGCCGACATCTTCGCCGGGGTCTTCACCACGGTGGGAATCCTGGCCGCGCTCCATTCCCGTGAGAAGACCGGGAAGGGGCAACTGGTCGACGTGGGAATGCTGGATTGCATGGTCGCGATCCTGGAGAATGCCATTTCCCGCTTTTCCACGACCGGGAAGAGCCCCGAGCCCATCGGAAACCGCCATCCGTCCATCGCCCCATTCGCGACCCTGGTGACCCGGGACGGCAGCATGAACATCGCCTGCGGAAACGACGACCTCTGGCGGAAGTTCTGCACTCTGGCTGGAATTCCGGAGCTGGCGGGCGACCCCCGCTTCGCGGACAACCCAGGCCGCGTGGAAAACTGGATCGAGCTCGAGAAAAAGCTCAACAAGGCCACGCGGAAGAAAGATACCGCGCAGTGGCTAGAGATCCTGCAAAAGGGTGGAATCCCCTGCGGCCCCATCAACGACATCCGGCAGGTCCTCGAGGATCCCCACGTCATCGCCAGAAAAATGCTCGTCGAGCTGACCCATCCGATCGCCGGCCGGTTGAAGGTGCCCGGGGTTCCCATCAAGTTCTCCGACACCCACTCGGAGGTTTCCGCCCCTGCACCCGTTCTCGGCCATGACAACGCTGCCGTCTACGGGGCCATGCTCGGGCTTTCCGCGGACGAATTGGAAGGGATGAAAAACCGCGGTGTGATCTGATCCCCCCGGTTGACGGAAATGCGTGATTTTGTCATAACCGTCCTGATCGGTATCGTGATCTGGTTCGCCTATTCATACGCGGTTTCGCGAGTCCACCTCCAAAATGGGGCTATCTCCGTCGAAGCCCTGGTCGTCGAGACGGAACCCACTCCGGAGTATACCTACGTCAGGCTCGAGTATCTCGTGAAGGGCCAGAAATACGTAAAAAGCCTCCGGACGAAGGATAAAGGGAAGTTCGTCCTCAACCAGAAGGTGACGGTGAAGGTCTTGCCAGACGCCCCCGGGACTCCATTCCTTGACGTGAAACGTGAGGATCTCGCCAAGGAGGTCTATTACATAATGACCTTCCTGGTGGCCTATTTCATCTACAGGATGGTAAGATTGACATTGAAAACCTATACTCCGAACTGGCAATGAGAGGTTTCATGAAAAAGAACGCGATTTCAGCCCTTTTGGCCCTTTTGATTGCCCTTTCCGTCTCGGCGACGTTCCTGGGTTGCGGTGCCGCCCAGGTCTTTTCCGCTAAACTCCAGGGAGTGACGGGAACCGTTCAGGCGCGGCCGAATTCGGAGGGGGCTTTTTCCGACGCAAAGGAAGGTGACGTCCTGCAGTCGGGAGCAACGGTCAAAACAGGGGATGACGGCCGTGTCAAGATCGTTTTCAACGAAGGGGGCGAACTCGATGTGATGCCCGACTCCCTGTTCGAAATCGGCAAAGACCGCAATCTTGGCAATCAGACGGAGGGCGCGGTCTGGTACAAACTCCCGAAGCAGAAAGAGCAGCTCCAGATCAGGAGTCCCCACGGGGTGACCGCGATCCTGGGAACCCGCTTCTTCATAAAGATCGCCACCGATTCGAGCACGATCGGCCTCGAGGAAGGCAGCATCTCTTTCACCGCGGATAAGACGGGCGAAATGAAGATCCTGACCCCCCTCCAGAAGATCGTCGTCCAGTCGTCGGGAAAGATCGGTGAAGCCGCGGCCTATAACCCGGTCGACGAAGAGTTCCGTTTCATAAAGATGAACGGAAAGTGGATCCGGGAGAAATAGGCCCGGAACTTCTACGATGAGACCCCGGTGTATTTGCACCCTGTCGAGTCGGGAGGGCCGGGGGCCTGGGGAGTGTCGCTCTGGTCGCTGGGAGCCCGGATCGTTCCGGTGGGGGGAAGGGCCATTCCCTCGTCGTAGTGTTTCCGGAGGTAGTTCAGGACGAACCCGAGTTCCATCGAGAACGGGGTTCCCGTGGTCTTGTTCACATAGCTGTAGGGGATCTCCACCGCCTCGATCGTGATCGTGGGCATAGTGTACCAGCCGTTTTTTGACGACCACCACCAGTAATCCGCGGGATTGATCAACCCGGCAAGAACCTTCGCCTTGAAGGGCGCATCCTCGAGGGGGGTGCCCTTGTCGAAGGTGATCGTGATCTTCTTGGCAGCATCGGGAAGCATGGTCGCCCGATGGATGAAATCCCCGACGTTGCGGGTGATGTCCGGGTCCATTACTTCCAGGTATTTGTCGGTTCCCAGGATCTGGTACAATTCGGGATGGCGGCGTGGTTCGGTTTCGATATCCCCCAACCTTCCGAACTTGGTGAGGACCTCGATGATCTCCGGCCGGGGATTGCTCTTTCCCACCCCCAGGTGGTACTCCGCCCCCGGAGGAAAGGGCTTCCGGAGGTTCGCGGGGAGTCCGGGGATGATCCACTTGTTCAGCATGTCACGCATGAAGGTGTTTCCCGACCTTTCGGGATCGAGAGAGGCGCTTGGGGGAACGATTTCCAGTTTCTGGAGAACATCATCCTCGGTGGTCAGTTTGGGGAGAGGGGGGGAATTGAACGAATCCTCGAGCTTATCCGAGGCATCCAGGTTCTTGGCGTAGTTGACTACGTAATCCTGGGAAAGCTTCTTGATCATCGGGTCGATCTTGGCTCTGCGAATATCGAAATCGGTGAGGTCGAGATCCGTGATCTCGCGGTTCGCGATCTTGGTGATCCGAACCATCTTTTTCAGGGTCGAAGAGGCACGGGCCGCGGTCATGAGTTCGTCCTTGCAGACCCCGAAAACCTCGTCCGCCCGGACCTTCTGCCCAATGGTCATGTTGACCTTTTCGAGGAACCCGAAAACGGGCGATTTGATGTCCCAGGTCATGGTGATGTAGTTGATCGGGTCATCCGGGTGGGGTTCGAGGGTGCCGAGAATGCTGTTGGGATCGATCTTCAGACCAGCGGCGCAGGAAAGGGAGCGGATCCGCATGTAGGTGGGGACAGGCCCATCCTGGGACCATGGGCGGGGTATGAGGACGTTGACGGTTCCGTCTTCCGGATTGACCGGCCCCGCCTCGACCTCGGCCCCATCGGTTGAATCGGAGTTGAGGAATGGCTCGGGACTCATGATGAACTTCCCGTATACGAGGACTCTCTGGCCTTCGTACTCGCCGATCGAATAGACACGGATGTGGTCGAGTCTCTGGACATTGTCATACCCCGAAACCGGCGATGGGTTGGCTGACTCGAACTCCTCACAGACGACGTAGGCTTTACCCATATCGGGCCCGAACGGCGTCATGCCCTGGGTTCCGCCGGTCGCCCTATCGACCTTGCTCTTGGGATCGAACTTTTTTCCCTTCACCCACCATCGCCCTTTCTGGAGCTCGGTGGATGCCCAGTTGATCCCGGAATAGGCGAGGAGCTCCGCCTGTTTGTAGTTGACGACCCGTTTGACGTTCGTCATCTCCTGGCCCGAATACTTCATCAACCCCGCCACGAACATGAAAAGGACGGAAATGAGGACAATTGTCGTCGGAATTGCGAATCCACGTTTCTTCATAGGATCTCCTCCTCGGCAATCCCCGGGCTATTCCAAAGGTTCATTGATATCGGTATTCCTCATCTTCACCGCATTTGCGAGGACGAACTCGACGTTCTTCTCGTCCAGGATCCTTACGTTGAACTTCAGGAGATGGTTGTCCGGGCGCTCGACGCAGAACTCGATGGCCCGGTCGGCAAGAACCCGCTTCCCGGTCGATTTTCCGGCTTTGAACTCCTCGTAATCGATCAGGGTGAGGCGGCTCTGCTTGTCAAGGAAGACCGCCACGATCTCGTTCCGGTTGTTTCGGAAAACCAGCTGATGATGGACCTTCTGATCAACGGGTGGATAGAGGATCCTGACCCCGTAGGAGAGCTCATCGGTGATCCTCATCGAAGCCATCCGCAGGCCCTGGAAGTTGTCCAACCGTTTCATCCCTCCCAGGCTTTGGCGGGACCAGTAGAAAATCCCGGTTGCCATTCCCATGAAAAGGGCAAAAAGTACGACATAGACCATGAGTTCGGTGAAGGAAAACCCTTTCCGGCCCATGGTCTCCATTTTCCTCCCCTGCCTCATTTCTTGTTCTTGAGAAGACAGAGAATGATCTTGTGTTTGGGGGTGTTTCCCCCCGAGTTTCTGTCGACCCAGAAAAAGTTCAACCGGATGTCCGCGACATCGGGATTCTCGCTTCCGCTTGAGTCTTTCCAGTTCCTGACCAGGAGTTTCGCCTTGAAATTGGGAATGAACTTGGTGGATTTCCCCATTTCCTGGCCCGAGAAATTCTTCAACGCCTCGAGCACGGCCTGGTTTTCGAGGACCATCTGGGTGATATCCACGCCGTCGGGGTCGGAGGTGGCAAAGGCGGACATGTTCAAGCGCCCTTCCTCGATCTCGTTTTCGATGGTATTGACAACCCGTTCGGCGATATTGAGAGCCACGGGGAAGTCGCGGACCATCTTCTGCTGGGAGATACCTCCTTCGGAAAACAGCCGCATTATCGGGAGGAACGCGAGAACGAAAAAAGCGATCGCGAG
>CAYRYU010000124.1:0-1591 GCA_964428355.1 uncultured bacterium | reverse complement strand
CACGGATTTTCACGGATGGACACGGATTTGATTTGGGGAAAATCAGTGTCGATCAGTGTCGATCAGTGTTGATCCGTGGCGAAAAATTCTTCGTTCTCGATCCCTTCCTCCGTCGGTTGAGTTTTTCGCACGTTCTCGGTGCCTCTGTGCCCCGAGGAAACCCTGCCTCTTTCCTACTTTTGGGGTTCGGGGTTGGGGGCCGCTTCGAGACGCTTGATGATGAGCAGGGTCACGTCGTCAGCAAAGGGCCGGCCGGAGGTGTGTTCCCGGACCTCGAGAAGAAGTCTCGTGATGTCGAAATCCCCTGAAAGCTGCGGGAGAGTGTTCTGCAGGAAGGAATACCAGCGTTCGAACGTGTACATCTTCCCATCCCAGTTGAACGCCTCGATGATCCCGTCCGTGTAGAGAACCAGGGTATCGCCCGGCTCCATGCCGACCTCTTTCGGTTTCAGGATGACCCTTTGGGTTATTCCAAGCGGGAAGGAGGGGCTCTCCAGGGCGACCAGGGTCCCGTCTTTCCGGATAAGGACCGGGGGAAGATGCCCAGCGGAAACTACATTCACCAGGTTCTTTTCCGTGTCGAGGTGGCCCACCACGGCGGTCATAGCCCGTTTTTTCCGGGAGAGCCGGAAAATCAGGTTTCCAAGAGAGGTCAAGAGCTTCCCGGGCTCGGTATTCCCCGCCAGGTTGGCCATCTCCACCACGGTTTTTGCGATCGTGGTCACCAGTGCAGCCGCGAACCCATGGCCTGCCACGTCCGCCATGAGGAAAACAAGTGAACCATCAGGCTGGGCAAGGAAATCGTAATAGTCCCCTCCGACTTCCTCGCAGGGGATGCACATTCCGCGGCACCAGTAACCCTTTTCCGACCGCCAATCCTCCTTCGGGAAGAACTGCGTCTGGATCTCCCCCCCGGCCTCCGCTTCGGCCTTAACGAGCCTGTAATCGATGAACTCGAGGAACAAGCCCGCCCCGTAAAGAACGGAAAAGACGACAACCCATGAAAGCAGAAAGGGGCCGAGGGGAAAGAAATTCATGGAAATGATGGACAGCGCAACCAACAGGCCCGTCGTTCCGAACGCACCCAGGATCGCCGTCAGCCAAGGCCGGGAGGTCCTGAGTCCGAAGGCGATGGTTGCTCCTGTTGCACCGAGCAAGGCGGTCAGGAAACGCCAGCCCGTCCCTTGGTGCCTGGAAGCGAACCGGTTTCCCAACAACGTATCTAGTGATGCCGCCAGGATTTCCGGACCCGCCTGGACTCCCAGGGAGGTTGGGTGGAAATCGTGCAGCGCGAGCGCTGTTGCACCGACGACGACGATCCTGCCGTTCAGTTCCTCCGGAGGAATGGCTCCGGAAAGGAGGTCGCAGACCCGGACCTGGGGGATGGGATGCTCTTTCGTGGCGAAAGAGATCAACCCCTCGTTGGGGCCCGGAACCGGCGGGACCTCCCCCACCCCGCTTGCGAGAGTCTTGAATACCTTCAGAACGCAACTTTCCTCGCCGAGGGAGGTTTCGCGCACGGTAAAGGACCGCATGATTCCATCGGAATCGAGGATCCCCCTGACGATTCCCTCCGATCCTGCAGCTTCCC
>CAYRYU010000123.1:0-19738 GCA_964428355.1 uncultured bacterium | reverse complement strand
TTTCCGGTTTTCCATTTTCGGGGCGAGGCGGTAGAATGTCTGGAATGATTCTCACGATAACCCCGAACGCACTCCTGGATTACATCCTTCACTCGCCCGCTCCCCCTGCGCAGGGAGCCCACCGCCTTTCCGCACTTCCCTGGATGGTCGGGGGCAAGGGGATCAACGTCGCCCGGATGCTGAAGACCTTGGGAGTTCCCGGACTCGCACTGACTTTCGCGGGCGGACCCAACGGGGAAAAGATCCGACGGGGTCTGGCGGATGAGGGAATCGCCTTCCGTTGCGTTCCCACAGCCCATGAGACCCGGGTGGGGGTTAACCTCGTCGTGGAAACCCCGCCCTCCCAGATGTGGTGGATCGAGGAAGGCTTCGAGTTGGGTGAACCGGAGGTTCTCGAGTTTCTTCAGTTGACGAGGGCTTTCCTTCCGAAAACCAGGTTTTTGGTAATGTCGGGAACTGTTCCCGGCCGCGGAAACCGCGATTTCTACCGCCGGATTATCGATGAAGCGAAAGCTTTCGTTCCGGAAATCTACCTCGACGCACGGGGGGCATGCCTCACCGAGGCGTTGAAGTCCGGTTCCTTTTTCCTGAAACAGAACCGGGACGAGGCGAGGGAAACCTTCGGCCTGGATCCTTTCATCCCCGCAGAGTCCGAGATCCTGTTCGGGCGCCTTCGGGAAGCCGGGGTGTGGGGGGCGTTCATCACCGATGGACCCCGCCCGACCCTCCTGTGGGAACCCGGGAAAAAGACGGTGCTCGAGCCCCCCAGGCTTGCCGAGGTCAGTGCGGTCGGATCGGGCGATGCGGCCATGGCCGGGTTCGTTTTCGGCCGCCGGTCAGGACTGGATCTCATCGATTCGGCAAAGTGGGCGCTTGCCGCGGGTTCGGCGGATGCGGCCCACCCTGGTCCCTGCCAGGCGGCGTTCCCCGAGATCGAGCGGCTTTTCAAAGCCTCTTTCCCGGAGAAGGATCGATAGCGGATCAGTAGCGCTTGTCGACGTCTTCGGGGTTCCGCCAGCGGGGATCGGTGTTCGAATCGCGTGCCTGACGGATATTCACCACCATTTTCTGCCGGTGGGTCTGCTGGACTTTCGATCCCGGAGGGATGATGGCGATTGTTACGTCCACTGTTACGAGGGGTCCGGAGGCGACGACCTCCAACGCATCCACCTTGGCGCAGAGAAGGTGCCTGGAAGCGCTGGCTTCCTCGCGTTCGAGGGTCTTTTCCTCTTTCGAGTAGATGTAGGCGATCTTCTTGTTCTGGAGTTCACCTTCGGGGGTGTTGTGCGGAACGAGCATCTCCCAGCCCTTGGCGTTGTTCTTGAACGTCTTGGTTATCTCCACCTGGCCGCTATCCAGGATTTTCTGGTAGGCGACCGAGGTCGAGATATCACGTTCGAGGAACTTCAGTACAAGTTCCGCCATCTCCTTGGCCTCGCCTTTTGCAGTCACGAGCGAGGTGGTGTGCCGGGCGGAGGACAGGAACCGGTAGATGGCGGTAACGATAATCAGAAGGATGGTGAAGACGACGAGGATCTCCACGAGGGTGAAACCTCTTCGGGGCTTTCCCGGTCGTCCCATCAGTATTTCGCGTATTCGAAGTTCGTCCATCTTTTCCCCAACGACACATAGTATCGGCGAGGTTCGAACTTTCCTGCATCCCTTTGGACCGAAAGAGGAGTGATCCGGCAGGCGGCGGAATTGTAGTAGACGTCTACGCTGTTGATCGCGTTGCGGTCGAACTCGTTGCAGACGAGGTTCCCGTCGATCACCAGCCCGTTCCCGGAGGGGTTCGCCAGGGTGGAGTTCGAGTAGATAGCCGCCTCGATCCGCTTGCAAGGGGGTTTGACGGCCACCTTGCCGAACCGGGCGATGAGGGAGAACACGGTGCTCCCCTCGGGTTCGTCTCCGCCTCCCGGGGGACCGTCACCGCCGGGCCCTGGCCCGGGGGGGCCGTCCTCCTCGTCGTCGTCGAAGGGAAACAGGGGGCCGCGTGTCACGTCGGCGTTGATCTCGATGTTCCCCTTCACGACGATCATCCCCTTCCCAAAAACCTTGAGGGGCTCGTTTATGACAAGGGAATCCTTGATGTAGGTCACTCCGTCGATGTTGATGAGTCCCTTGCTTTCGATGAACCTGCCGCCTTTTCGCATCGAGGTCTTGGCATCTTTCCAGAAATCGGCGGCTGTGTCGTAGAAGTGGGTCGCCTTGATGGCATATTGTCTGAGGCTGTAAAGGTTCGGTGGCATGTTCTTGTAATCTGTGGAAACCCAGTCCGAGGAGTTTTTCTTGTAGGCGGGAAGGCCGATCATGCCGTAATCGTTCTGGCGGACCGTGTAATAGATGAACATCTCCGTTTTGTCTCCGCCCAGGTCGCCTTTCGGGCACACTCGGACCGCGATGTTGCCGTAGTTCATCACCATCGGGGCTTCCATTGCCAACCCGAGGGGCCATTCCATATGGGACTTTCCGTAGAAAAGTGTTGGTGCGGAAAGGGCGTCGCAAAATTTGAAGATCACGAGTATGTTCTTGAGGCCAGGTGGCATGAAGGGTTTGAACGCGATCGAGGAATGCCTCACGCAGGGGAAGTCGACCTGGTGATCCCGGTCGTAATCGAGCGAGATCGGAACGTTGTCCGGGTTCGGGGGAGGGGATTTCCTGTACCAGTTCCAGGTGGGGATCAACTGGTACTCCTTTGGAAGTTCAGTCTTGTTGGGTTTGTACTTGTCGTTTGCCAGAGCGGCCCATTCGGTCAATTGGGGTTCCTCGAGGGTTCCGATGAAACAGTTGAGGTTCATCTCCTGGTCGGCATTCACGCGTATCAGGCCCGGAACCTGGCAGGTGGAATCGGGTCCCCCGTCTCCCCCGCCGCCCGAAAGCCCGTTTGCGTTCATCGGTTCTCCGCCCGGATAGGGATGGATCGCCATCGTGGCGAGAGCGACCTTTTCCGGCCAACGCCAGTTGATCGCCTGGCCAAGCTTGTCGCCGTTCGGGAATGCATCAAGGTCGGCCTTCCGTTCGAAAAGCAGCTTGGAGTTCGCCGCGAAGAACGCGTATTCCGGGGCGACGGGCTGGAGGTCGGAGACCTTGAACTCGCGCTCGGCGATCAGCTTGCGGCGGATGAGCGTCCCGGTTTTGTACTGGTTCCCGTTGGCGTCCACGGCGACTCCGCCCTCACCGCTGGGCAGATAATGGACCTCGGCCGTGATCTGGAAAACGCCGCCCTTTTCGATGACCCAAGGCTCGGTATCGTTGTACCATTCTCCCCGCCGGTTTTTGAGGGCGTCGGTGGTGATGGGCTCGGGGAACTGGGGGAGCCTTTCCCATGCGGCCCTGATGGCGGACTGGAGTCCGGAGGCCTGCCAGATCATCGAGTCGGCCCCGGCCTTGGTGGATTCGGGGAAGGCGAGTTCCCACATCGAGCGGATCGAGACGGTCATGTTGTCAGGGATCTTGACCGCCTTCTTGAACTCCTTGTCGATTTCGATGTCCTTGTCCATGATGTTGAAATCCAGGTTGATGAACAGGAAGTTCACCTTGACGTTGATCGTGATATGGATCTTGACCGGGGAGAGCTTCGTGAGGGTGACCGTGACCTTCGCGATGGGGGGGACGTCCCCGGGCGGAATGATGTAGATTTCCTGCTGCTGCTTGTTTGGAAAGTTGAAATCCAGTCCGAATTTCGAGATGAGATCCTTGATCGATCCTGCGGTGTCGGCGGGAAGGGTGATGTCATCCAGGAACTGGGCGGTGGGGCCGTTGGGGGGCGGGGTTTTAACGGTGATGTTTGGAACCTGGTAGTCGGGTTTTGCCGCGGTGAAAGCCTGCGCGCGAACGAAGCGGCATGAGACCTCGAGCTTGGGAAAATGGGAGACACCGCCCAACTCCTCGATCTTGTTGCCGAGGGGAGCCAGGGGCCGCTTGGTGATGTCGGTGAAGATGAGGGGTTTGCTCGGGAAGGTCTCGGGGACGATTTCCCCGCCCGCCTTCCATTGCGTCTGGCCGATGAACCGGAAAAAGGTGAAAAGGTTCTGCTCCCCGGGTTGGGGGCGGTCCATCTCCCATTCGTTGTTGACGTTGTCCTTGAGGTAACGTGCAACGAGCTCCACCGCCTCTTCGGCTATCATTTCGGCCTTTTTCTCGTTGCTCATGAACCTTGTCGCGTAATGTCGCGCAAGGCTGGACTGGAAGAAGAACTTGAGGAGGATCAAAAGGATCGCGATGACCCCGATCACGATGACGAACGCGGTTCCACGTCGGGGAAGGAGAGGAAGGGTCGGGGGAGCTTTCTTCTTACTCACCGAAGATCCTCCTTTTCGTTTCCTTGATGTTCCCGCGGGCCCACAGACCCAGTCTGGTCCGCTCTTCGGGGGTCCTGGCTTCCTTGGGGATTCCGAGCTGGTCGAACGTGAAGTCGAGATACTCATCGAAGGCGGCCGGG
The DNA here is from genome assembly GCA_964428355.1 of uncultured bacterium. GTDB lineage: Bacteria > Muiribacteriota > Ozemobacteria > Ozemobacterales > Ozemobacteraceae > CAYRYU01. Next base: position 15,297 of record CAYRYU010000123.1, on the reverse strand, counting down.
TCCTTGTCGGCCTTGAACTGGAGTCCGATGTCCTTGGCAAGCGCAAGTGAATTCTTTCCGTCGTCGGCGTCGAAGCCCAGATGCGAGAAGTCCCCGCCCTGGATGATTTCCGCCTGTTTCTGGAGCAGTTGGATGTAGAGGTCCTCGTCCTTCAGGTTGACCGCGCATGCCCTCATGTAGTTCGAAACCGTGTACTTCGCCATCGGGGTGGCGTTGGGATCATCCATCACCTTCTGGAGCTCCTTGATGGCGGCCCGCCAATCCTTGGAGTCGTAGGCTTTCAACCCCTCACGGACGTCCTTGTTCGAGCGGAGACGGTACAGTTCCCGGGAATCCGTGGACAGGTTGGGGTCATTCAGGTATGCCTGTAGCCATTCTTCAGATTTCTTGTCGATTTCATCTTGCAACCGCATGCTCTCGTTCGAGATGGATTTCATTTCCGCCAGAACCTTCTGGTAATCGGTCTCCTCATCGTACGATGAGAATCCGGCCTGGAGCGATCCTCCCCCACCGGATGAAGAGAACGAGTCGCCGCCACCGCCGCCATGGGGCTTGTCGGGTTCGGCGGGTTCGGATCCCGAGGCCGTTTCCGGCGGGGGAGGCGCATTGTCCCCCGAGGGTTGAGGCTGGACCGGAGGATTCGTCGAGTTGAGGAGAAGCAGGAGGAGAAGGCAAATGACGGCAATCAGGATGATCACCACCGTGCGCCGGTTGTCCATCTTTCAGTCCTTTTCACTTGTCATACCCCGATACCCCCCTCCACGTTTCAGCTTTTTTTCGGGGAGGAGGCCAACCGGGATTCGAACTCGTTGGTGACAGCCAGAACATCCGCGGGTTCGAGGAGGAGGGCTTCGGAAACAGTAGCCAGGAGGTTCCGCTCAGTGGGTTCGAGAACCCCATCCTCGGCCGCTTTCTCGTAAAGGCGGCGGAACAGGGACAGCGGATCGAGAGGGCCGGCGGATCGGGAGGGATGCGAGGTGAACCTTTCCCGTGCCTCGGTCATGATACGGTCGAACAACGGGCGATCGATCAGGAGGCGGTCCCGGACTCCTCGCAGGATCTCGTTCTCCTCGCGGTCGAAGACCCCGTCGGCAAGGATTTCTTCGAGAAGGATCCGGAAAACCCATTCCACCGTCAGTCTCGCTTCGGCCGGGAAGGGGGAGACCGGGCCCGGAATTCCCGTGAGGATTGCCATCAGGGAAGATTCCTTCGGAAGCTCTTCTACCTGCTTGACCATGAATCCGGCCAACAGTTCGGTAACCGGTTTCGAGCCCGCTGAACCGTCCGGGTTCACCACCGGAATCGGAAACGGGGCGGGGAAATACTTTTCCGTTTTGACTTCCTGGGAGTTGGGGGTGAATTCGACCTTGATCGACTCCCCCGAATCGACCATTATCTTCCGCGTCATCTCTTTGCCCCAGGAGATGCGGTGCTCGCCCGGGGAAACCTCGTCGATCTCCCAGGGGGATTCCCCGGAAAGCTTGTCGTCGAAAAGGATCGGAGAGCATTCGCTCGGGCCCAGGATCAGGAGCCTTCCGGAAAGCCTCAGATCGGTTGGAACATTGCCGTGCCGGAGGGACCGGAACTTCTCCTGGAAAAGCTTCGCGACCTTGGGTGCCCGGAGTTTCCAGAAGAGGCGCGCCAAACCGAACCAGGGCTCGGGAAGAACGGGGAAGGCGCGGGCCGCATGCAGGAATAGGTTGGCGGCCCGGAGCGGGTCTTGGGAATCCTGGGCGGCGTGGGCGCACATCAGGATGGCTTTGGGATTGGTCGGGTCGAACCGCGCGACCTCGGCGAAATCCCGGAGGGCTTCCGCAAACCGCTTCTGTCTGGCGAGTATGGTCCCGCGGTTGGTCAACCCGGGAAGGCTTTTGGGATTCGCGCAAAGTGCCTTGTTGGCGAATTCAAGTCCTTCGGCGGGGGTGTTCGAGTGGTGGGCAAGGAAGGCCCACGGAAGGTCGAAACCACCGTCGATCGCGGCTGCGGCCTGGTAACACGCGATCGCCCACTTCCGGTTGACCTCGTTTTCCAGGTGGCCACCCAGGAGAAGGAGGGCGTTCGACCGCTCTCTCAGCGATTCGGGGCTCTTTTCCCGGGCTGTTTCCAGGTTCTTCCGGAGGCCCGAAAGAGGGGCTTCCTTGAAAAGCTCGACCTGGCGCAGAAGCAACTGGATCAACCCTTCGGGATCGGAATGGGCCGCCTCCGGAGCCATCGGGCAATCGGGAAGGTCGGGAGGGTCGGCAACGGGAAGAAGCATCGGCGGGGGGTTGGTGGCAATCCGCTGGGCGGTGGAGAGCGTTTGACCGGCCTTCTGGAGTGCCTCATCGTGGCATGCCAACAGGTCCTCGGCGATGAATCCTATGTACAACCCATGTGGGCCCGCCGAAAGGGAGGGCTTCCGCTTGACCATGGACGCGAGGAGGTCACATAGGGAAAGATAAAACTGCTTTCTCTGGATGATGTCCCTTTGACTCATGTAGGATGCACGGATGAGAGTGAGAAGTTCGTTCATCCGCCCACCTTCGAAAGACTCGGTGAAGGTTTCCAGGATCTCCTTTTGAGCCGCGGGGTCGAGGGGAATCTTCGTCACCAGCAGGAGCCAGATGTTTTCCTTCTTCAAAATCGCTTCTCCTATTGGGAAGGTACTCATCAAACAATTTATGGAGACTTCCCCATAAGAGAGAGATCCCCTTCCGATGGAAGATCCTAACATTTCCGGTCGGGGTAATTCAACTCGGATTCTGAGGTTCCCTTTGTATCCCGCTACTCCGGTTGGACAAGGAAATTCCGGTATGCTATTTTTTTGCAGATACCCTCGAGTGTCTGAAATCCCCCCCCGGAAAGGACCCAAAGATATGATCAGCCGAAAAATGCTCGAATCGATCAATCTCCAGATTTCCCGTGAACTCTATTCCGCCTATCTCTATCTTTCGATGGCCTCCTACTTCGAGGTGGAAACCCTGCCGGGGTTCGCCAACTGGTTCCGGATCCAGGCCCAGGAGGAATCCTGCCACGCCATGATTTTCTTCAATTACGTTTCCAGCCGTGGTGGAAGATTCGTTCCCCCCGCGGTCGAAGCTCCCCCCTCGGATTTCCGGTCTTCTGCCGACATCTTTCGCCGGGGCCTGGAGCACGAAAAGACCGTAACGGCATCGATCTACAACCTCGTCGAGATTGCCCAGAGCGACAAGGATTTCGCCACCCAGCGGTTCCTCGACTGGTTCGTCAATGAACAGGTGGAAGAGGAAGCCAACTTCGGGGCCATTCTCGGGAAGCTGGAAAGGATCAAGGAAAGCGGAGAGGGCCTGTTCATGATCGACGCAGAGCTGGGGGCACGGGTTTTCACTACTCCCGCTCCGCTGGTTAAAGCCCCTTGAAGGATTTCTGCCGGCTGTGCTCGGGGAGCGGACGAAGCGTCTTTCCACGCTTCCCGGTCCGGCAAAGGGGTTTCATTCTCCCGCTGGTGGTTCTCGCGGTTCTTGCTATAGCGTTCCTGGTCATGTTCGTGCACTCCCTTGGGTCCGGTTTCTCCTCGCAGGTTCAGCACGTGAACGAAGGAGCGCACACACTCATGATCGCGGAGTCGGTTTTTGCGAGTGTCCTGGCCCGGATTCGGGAAAAGCCGTATTCCCAGCGCTTCTTTGCCGGATCACCTTGCCAGGAGCTCGATCGGAGCCTTTTCAACGGGACCTACGATCTTTTCGTCGAAGACGCCCCGGGATGTCAGATGAAAGCGGACATCTACATCAGGGCTCGGTTCGGACGGGTAAAACGCCTCTACTTCTGGCGGGTCCACCACGAGGATTCCATCCTTGACGGGGCGGGGCGCGTGATCCCCATCGTCTTCACGACTCTCGACGGCGAGAAGTTTCCAAGCCCTTCGGGGTCTCCCTTTGCCAGTACCATCAAGGAAATCCTCGAAAAGAGAAAGGCGAACGCCGACCCCTCGCAGGCCAAGGCCGCCCAGATCCATCCTCTTGACGAGGTTCTAGACGTTCTCAGCGTTCTCAACGCGAACCCTGTCGGACAGTCCCCGGAAGTTTTCCCCGCTTCGACCCCTCCGTATCCCCCCTTGCCCCCAGTCGGGGCGCCACCTCCACCCCCGATTTCCGTTGCGGTGGTGCCTCCGGTTGCAGCCGTCCCTTCCGTTCTGACAACCACGACCACATCGACCAATACGGGTACGAACCCCAACCCGGTTGACACGGGTCTGGTGCCCACGTCGGGGACCGGTGCTGGAACGGATTCCGAAACCGGAACAGGCACGGAAACGGGCTCGGGAACCGGAACCGGAACCGGAACCGGCACTGGGACCGGAACGAACCCCAACACCACGTCGACCCTGATCTCCGATCTGGTCATAAAAACCCTTCTCGACAGGTACAACATCGGCTCCGAGGGAGGGATGAATTCGCTCCTGAACGGACTTCAGACCGGAGGGGTCGATCCCGAGATCAACAACTACGTCAACACCATCACCGACAATGGAAACCCTTCAATAATAGCCAATCTGAAATCGGACATGCAGGCGAATCGGTCCAGGATCGAGGAGGACCTGATCAACCAGTTGGTTTCGGAAACCACCTCCAACCCTGATCGCAAAGACTACACCGTCAAACTCGACAGTACGGAAGCTCGAAAAATCGCGGTGGAACTGACAAACAAGATCATCAACAGGGTCAACTCGATGTGAAAAGGGTTTGGGGGAAGGTGTGTGAGGGATCCTCGACCCGGAGGCGTGGAAAGGGGTTCACCCTGATCGAGCTTCTCGTGACGTCGGGTCTCCTCTCGCTCGTTCTGGCAATTGGGGTAACCCATTTCCGGAACATGGGAACGGCGGCGGAATCGTCGACCTCGGCCCTGGTGCTGCACATGGCCGCCAGGCAGGCAAATGACGTCCTTTCCGAGACGCTTCTGGATGCCGGGGAGGTTGTCAAGCCGCTGGAGGGCAGGACGATGTCCTTCCTGGTGGTCAAAGACCTCGTCAACAACCTCCGCGTGTTCTACCTCGAGAAAGCCCCCCAGCCTTCGGAAGGGCCGTTCCGCCTTGTCTCCTATACGGACACCCTGACCGGCAGCCATCGGCCCGAAGAGAGGAAGGTGCTCCTGGACCGGATCAAGGAAGCCTCTTTCACGTGCCTCTCTCCCGGGCTCGTCCTGGTGAGGATGACCCTTGCAGGTTCGAAGGAGTCGGAGCTTTCGGCAACCTTCGAGGTTGCCCTGAAGAACCTTGGGAGCAACGATCTTGATTAGGCGGGGGTTTTCCCTGGTCGAACTTCTCATCGCGGCATTTCTTTGTACCGCAATCATCGGGACTATAACCTACATCCTGAGGGGAAATGACCGCCGAACCGCCCTGACGGGAAACAGCCTGATCGGAACGCAGGTCTTCCTCAAGGTGGTGAACGACCTGAGGGAGGAGGCCCGCGTGCAGCCGGTTCTGCTGCCCGTCCTGGATGAATTTCCCGAGATGCGGACCCGCGGAAAGGTCGTTTGTGGGGACTCGACCTACTTCCGTCAGGTCATCGACCGCGCGCCCCCCTGGGGCCGGATCGAACCTGCCACCGATGGTGCCATCGATGAATCTGATGGGATGCTCTTCTCCGCACTCGAGCCATTTTCCGTCCAGGTCGCGGCGGACCGCCTGGGGGCTCCGACAAGCCCGGGGCCCGAGCGCCACCTTGCCCGGATGGTAGTCGCCGTGGACTGGAAGGAACGCCAGGGGCCGGAAAGGCGCTTTGCCCTCGATTTCTGGCTTCCCAGCCCGACCGGCCCCACACCTGTTCCCACAGAAAAGCTCGTGGATCCGGCACTTCTTCCCGAACTCGTGACGGGGATGTTCTACCCCGGGAAGGTTGGAAAGCCTCTCTCCGCAGCGGCTTCCGAAGACGGAGCCGATCCTGGACTTGTCCAGGACCTGGGGGAAGTTGCCGTCACCACGCGTACCCTTGAAGCGCTCCTCAATGTGTCGGGGAAAGAACTTTCCGAATCGAGGTTGAAGCGCGCTTTTCTCCTGGGAAATCCATCCCCGAACCTTCTTCGGATCCAGTTGGGAATCGCCCGCAAATGTGAAGGTATCGCCGGCCGGATCTTCCAGACCCTGCGGCAGCTTTCCCCCACGATGACCCGCATCCGACAAGTATTTCCGGGTGGGCGCCTGGGGTCACTTCCACCCCAGGCCGCTGTTTTCGGCCTCGCCCAGTACCGGGTCCTGGTTGCCCAGGTCCCGCTCTGGGTCAAGCAGGCCGGCCTGGAGTTCGAATGGATGCTGGACGACTCGTTCCGCCTCGTTCGTTCCCGACGAGATGAGGAGTTCGTTCGACAGAAGACGATCGAAGCCTGGCGTCTTCTCGGACAGCTGGTTCCGGCTGAGAGAACCCGGTTCATCGCGTTCCTGACCCGTCAGAAAGAGCTGATGGAAGGTGCCAACCCCGCATGGCAGAAGCTGTTTTCCCGCGAGATGGGTCTCCAAAATGATTCCACGCGAATCCGCCTGGCCTATCCCAATCTCGGGGCCATCCTCGAGGAGTATGAAAACCGGTTGGTCCCCAACGCCCGCTTGGCCCAGGAGCTGGCTGGGGGAGGTCCCTAAAAGCTTCGCCGGCTGAGGCGCCCCCATCCGGGCGAAAACGTGACTCAGGCGTCCCCGACACGTCGCCATCCGTGGACGACAGGTCCCGCCGGATCCACGGACAGGTGTCTCTTTGGCCCGTTTTTGGGGCCTTAGAGCCACGGGTCTCCCGCAGCTCTTGCCGGGCAGGTGACTTACCGCCTCCCGGAAGGGGGATCCTGGGGTTTTGGGGGTCTTTTTTCCCGGAATGATTTGTGATATAATCCCACTTCGGCCCTCTCGGGGTTAGGTTTAGAAGCAGGAGAAACAATGGCAGAGCATACCGATCAGGAAGTGGAAGGAAAAAAGGGCGAGCCCGACGAGGGGAAAACTGGTGCCCTTCTCCTGGAACTCTCCAACAGCCGCTTCGACACCGCCGCTCTGGTAGAAAGATTCCGGGAACTCGGAGACGCCGAGGGGAAGAAATTCCTTGCCGGCCTTTTCGAAATGCTCAAGGAGCGGAACACCCTCATCCGGGTCAACAACGAGCTTGGCCGGCAACTCGAACTGGGGCCGCTGATCTCGGCGATCATCTTCCACATTACCGATATCCTCGAGGCGGATCGGAGTTCCCTTTTCCTGATCGACTGGCGGACCAACGAGCTCTGGTCGAAAGTCGCTCAAGGAGTGCAGTTCAACGAGATCCGCTTCCCCATCACGGTCGGATTGGCCGGCCACGTCGCCCGGACGGGCGAGATCCTCAACATCGAGGATGCCTACCAGAATCCCCTTTTCAACCAGGCGGTCGACAAACAGACCGGATACCGTACGAAATCGATGCTTTGCATGCCCATCCGGAACCGGGAACAGAAGATCATTGGCGTGGTCCAGGTCATCAACAAGAAGGCGGGGGTTTTTTTCGACAGGGATATCGAACTTCTCCGGTCCCTTACGCAGATGCTTTCCCTGACCCTCGAAAATGCCATCCTTTACGAGAACGTCAAGACCTCCCAGAAGAAGATCGAAACCCTGCTGAACGTCGCCAACACCCTCAGTTCTTCCCTGAGCCTCAAAAACCTAATCGGAACCATAATGGAAAAGGCGGCCGAACTCCTCGATGCCGATCGGTCGACCCTCTTCCTGATCGACAGGGAAACGAACGAACTCTGGTCCAAGACCGAGGTCGGGGACGAAGTCAAGGAGATCCGCTTTCCGAAGCACCTGGGAATCGCCGGCAAGGTTGCGACCTCGGGTGACACCCTGAACATCCCGGATGCCTATGAATTTCCAGGCTTCAACAGGGACATCGACAAGAAAACCGGTTATCGCACCAGGTCGATCCTCTGCATGCCGATCCGGGACATCGACAACGAAGTGATCGGGGTGACCCAGATCATCAACAAGAGCCACGGAGCATTCGACCGGAACGACGAGGAAATGCTTGGGGCTTTTTCGGCTCAGGCAGCGATTTCCCTCCAGAATTCGCAGCTCTACGAAAAAACCATCACTATGAAGAAATACCTGGAGGCGATCCTTTCCTCGCTGACGACGGGGGTTATCACCCTCGACGACAAGCGCCGTGTGGTGAAATACAACCAGGCGGTCCAGAGAATACTCGGAATTGGCCTTCCAGTCGATCTCACCGGTCGTCCGGTGGTGGAAGTCTTCGGTTCCCAGAACGAGCTGTTCACCAAGCAGGTCGAGAAGGTTTTCGGGACCAACGGGCAGGCAAGTCTCTACGATGTCGATTATACACTTCCCTCGGGCGACACCGGATCACTGAACTATGTCGCGGTTCCGCTCAACGATGATCGGGGAAAATTCATTGGGGTGGTACTGATCTTCGAGGACATCACCAAGGAAAAGCGGGTCAAATCGAACCTCACCCGCTACATGTCCAAGGATCTCGTCGAGAAGGTCACCTCCGGCACCGGGAGCATCGAACTGGGTGGGACGAAGCGCGAAGTCACGATCCTCTTCTCCGACATCCGCAGCTACACCACGTTGACCGAGAAGCTGGGTTCTCAGGAAATCGTCGAAATGCTCAACGAGTATTTCACCTACATGGTCGATGCGATCTTCAAATTCGACGGAGTCCTCGACAAGTTCATCGGCGATGCGATCATGGCCGTTTTCGGTGCTCCCGTCCCCCTTCCCGACCACGCCCTCCGGTCGGTGAAGGCCGCCCTGGAAATGAAACGGCAGCTTGCGGCATTCAACGGGAAGAGGATCAAGGATGGGAAGGTCCCCATCTCCATCGGAATCGGCATTTCCACCGGTGAGGTTCTTTGCGGGAACATCGGATCCACCCGTCGAATGGAATATACCGCCATCGGAGACGGAGTCAATCTTTCCTCCCGCCTGGAATCGGCCACCAAGCTTTATCGGGCACTCACGCTCCTGTCGGAGTTCACCTTCGAGCAGGTCAAGAACGACGTTTTCGTTAGGGAGCTGGATTTCATCCGCGTGAAGGGAAAACGGAAGCCCGTCAGGATCTACGAACTCCTCGGGGAACGGGGAGACCAGCTTGAAGAGGGTGCAATGAACTGCGTCGTCCGGTTCATCGACGGCCACCGGTTGTTCTTCCAGCGCGATTTCGCGGGGGCCCGGCAGCGGTTCACCGAAGCGCTGGAGGCCAATCCCAATGATCTTCCTTCGCAGCTCTACCTGAGCCGCTGCGAGGTCTGTATCGCGACCCCCCCCGCCCCCGATTGGGATGGAGTCTACGACCTCAAGGAGAAGTGAGGTTCTCCCCCTCTCCGGCTTCCCCTTCCGAAACCAGTTGGGCGACGATTCCCGAATCGAGGCGGTATTTCGGGACCACGATACCGCTGAATGTGTCCCCTCTTTCCAGTTTTTGAGCGGTTCTGCCATGTGGAAAAAGGATCCTGAACGTCTCGTGGCTCTTTCCCAGGGTCCTGATCGAAATCGCCTTTCCATCGGGCGCGATCGAAAGGATCGTTCCCTGGACCAGAACCTTTTCCTCGAAAACCAGGGTCGGGTCCTCGAGGTAGCTTTTGACGTTCATCGAAGGTCGGTTCTTCACGGGGGGTGGCCGCCGGCTGACAAGAAACCAGAAGAAGGCGAGGAAAACGACGAGAACGAGGGCCAGCTTCGGGAGCCCTGGTGGAAAAGTCCGAAGGACTGCTTGAGCATTCCTTTGATTTTTTCCTCCCGGCCTTGGCTGTGCCTTCCTCAGCTCCCTTATCCTTCCGAGCGAATGGTCAGGTGGGGATTCCCTTCGCTCGTGCTTCCGTCGCCATTCCCCGCGGAGGGATTCGACGTCGTGAAAGCCTGCGGTTCCCGAGCCGACAAGTTTTTCCCCTGCTTCCTGGATTATGCGGCGGAAGGTTTCCGATACCGCCTCAGAAACGCCCCCTTCCAAACGGAGAAGCTCGAAAAACAGCTCCTGGTCGATGTTGGCTTTGATGATGACCCCCATCTGGAGGAGGTTGTCATTCTCCTTTTCCGTTTCGAGACATTTGATCACGAGGTCCCGGACCGAGGGAAAGTCGAAATGGCCCATGCTGAAGATGGCAAGGGCTCTGGAGCGGCGGTTGCTGGAAAAGGCCATGTCCTCTACCTCCGCTAGGGCACGTTTCTTGTCGAACATCGAAAAGACGTGCAGTGCGGTTGCGCGGACCTCTTCGTTCCCGTGGCGGAGGAGATCGCTCATGAGGTCCCGCAGGGATGGGGGATCCAGACGAGCCAGGCTTTCCAGTGAGGCGGTAACGATCAGGGGGTCGGGGTTCCGGAGAAGTGGCTGGAGAATTGGGACGTCCGCGGGGGAACCCACACGCCCAAGGACGAGAGCCAGGGTCAGGATCTCGTCCCGTGTCATTTTTGGAAGCTGCGTTACGATTCCTTCTTTGAGCCTGCCCCACGCGGGCTGGTCGAGTCGGGAAAGGAAGCGAAGTCTCTCCTCTTGGGAAAGCCCCATGCCCGTTCCTTCCGATTCTGGATTTGAGGGGGTCGGCATTGGATCGGCCGGTTGGGGTGCGCCGGAAGGGATCTCCTTGGGCGGGACCTCAACAGGGGTGGGGTGGGGCGGGGCCCCGGGTGCCCCTGAATCCGGAAGGAGCCTGGCGACCCTATTTTGTTCGCTGATCTGCAAATCTCTTGCCTGGTGGAATTTCCGGGTCAGGTCCTCCAGATAGGATTTTGGGGAGGCCGAAATCCTCCCAGTCCGGAACGCGCTTTCCGCCAACCTTTCGAGGAGACCTGAGAGCATCCGCTTCTTCTCACCTGACGAGCGCTCATGGATTCCGGTCAGTCCGGGAAGCATCCCCTGATCGAACACGGGGATTCCCTCTTCGAAAAGGATGGTGAGGCGCCGTGGATCATCCTCGATGGCTATGACCCTCAGAAGGATCGGAAACCTGGCCCCTAGGGGGAGACCGACCAGGCATTCCCGGGCGGCTTCGAACTCTTCCGGTTCGGTTCCGAGAAACATCGCCTCCAGGTGCCGGGAGGCTTCAGGGAGATCCCATTCTGCGAGGGTTCCAACGCCCACTGCCCGAATGCGCGGATTGGGGCTGATGAGAAGGGAAATCACGGAATCCCACATCCGGGCCGGCTCGAACTTCATCGCGAACCTGGCGGCGGCGGAAACCACCTCCGGAGCGGAGTGGCTGAGAAAGGGAAGGACCAGCGAAGAATCGTCCGCGCTGCCAAACCGCTCGAAAGCCCCCATGATCGTGGGAAGAACCTGGATCGAAAAGCCGGAAAGTTCCTGTTCGCGCAGGATGGAGAGAATTCCCGGGCTTTCGCTTTCTCCAACCCTTTGGAGCAGGAGTGAGAGGCAGAGATCGTCTTTTCCGGGCTCTCTGAGGAGTCCGAAAAGCATGTCGAGCGATGGAAACAGTTCCCCCGGCTCGACTCTCATTCCGATAGCGGCAAGTGCGGAAAAGAGGATTGCTCTGAGATTTGGATCCCGCTCCCTGATCGCCGTGTTTTCGAGAAGTTCCTTCTTACCCGATTCCCGGAAATCCCGGATCAACTCGCCATAAGCGGCGAAGGAAACAACGGGATCACAGTTCCGCAGATTTTGCAGGTATTTTTCCAGATCTTCCATTCGTCTTTTGAGTTGTCCTTCGGCGAAGTTAACCCGGATCTCCGCCTCAAAGCAAGGGAAACCTCGAGTTTCCATTGCATCGCTGGGGGGGAAAGAATTTTCGAAGAATGATTTGCGAAATCCGGTACCCTCGTGATAAACTTAAGTAACCCACAAAAAGAGTAAGGGAGTATAAGATGAAAAGGTATGTGTGGTTGGCATTTGGTTGTTTTTTCCTTTGTTCCGGGATGGCGATGGGTTTCGATGTTTCTCCGACCCAGACCAACGTTAAACCCTCCACCGGTCTCGTAACCGTAGCGCCCGAAATCATCGATGCCGTGCTCTCCGACGTCGCCCTGACCGAGGGAATCAACCTGATGGGCCTTTCGCACAACGGGAAGAAAGTGTCCAGCATGCAGGGCAAGCTTTCAGAGCCCCTTTCCGGAACCGCCGAAGAAGCCGCCCGCGGATTCATCTACGAGCATGCCTCCCTCTTCAATCTCCCGGCAGTCAAAGATGCCAACATCGTCAAGATGGTCAAGTCGACGAAGGAAGCCGGTGCCGAGCACGTTTCCTTCCGCATGGTCATCGACGGGGTCCCCGTCCGGGATTCCCTGATCGAAATCCACATCGGGAAAAACCGGACCGTCGACCTTGCCAACGGCTCCTTCCCCACCGTCGAATCGATCGACAACCAGATCGTTCTCAGCCAGTCCGACGCCATCGAGGCCGCCAAGAAAGCCCTCGGCGCAACCAAGCTTCGGAACTCCCCCCAGGCCGCTCTCGAAGTCCAGGCCGAAGGGAACCGTGGAACGATGGTCTATTGCGTGAAAGTCCCCGCCGCCGAACCGTTGGGTGACTGGGAAATCGTCCTCAACGCCGAGAACGGCAAGGAGATCTCCCGGGTCAACCAGATGGTTTTCGCGAACGGAAAAGGAACCGTCTATCCCTTCAACCCCCTCGTTGGTGGAACCAGCAAGGAAGACCTCCTCCACCTTACCGCCCATAACCTCAAGGGCGATTTCGCGAACGTCGTGAACGAAGACGGACCCGCGGCGATCAGCGAAACCGATGAACACCACTACGATCCCGCCGACACCCATTTCGACGAGGTCAACATGTATTATTACATCACCAAGGTCCATGACTACTTCAAGGCCATGGGGCACAACAAAATGGACAAATCCCTCAAAGCCACCGTCCATTACGGAACCAAGTATGACAATGCCTACTACAGCCCCTGGGAAGACGCCATGGCTTTCGGCGATGGAAACCGCCTCAACGACCTTTCCAAGGAGGAGTCGGTTTGTTGGCACGAGTATTCGCATGCCACGCTCCAAACCATCGTGAGCCTCAACTACAGCGCGGAATCCGGCGCGATCAACGAAGGCCAGGCCGATTACTTCGCCTGCTCCCTCTCCAACGACCCCAAGCTCGGTGAATGGGCCGTTCAGAAGATGGGCAAACCCTACCTGCGGCACATGGAAAACTCTCTCCACTACCCCGAAGACATCGAGGGCGAAGTCCATGCCGACGGCGAAATCTGGGGCGCCACGATCTGGGATCTCCGGAAAGCCCTCGGGGCCGCAGTTTCCGACATCCTGATCCACAAGAGCTTCTTCTACCTGAAAGCCGGAAGCCCCAAGTTCATCGACGGTTACAACGCGATCCTCACCGCCGACAAGAACCTCAACTCCGGAAAGAACGCGGAAAAGATCACCGAAGTGTTCAAGGCCCGCGGAATCACCAAGGCCGCTTATGACGGCGAAGTCATCGACAAGGTCGACATCAAGAAGTTCCAGAAGTTCCGGTCCGTTCACGGAGAGTAAGTTCCAAATACGAACCTGATCCGCGAGCTGGAAATTCCCCGGAATTTCCAGCTCTTTCCTTTATCCTTTATCCTTTCTACTTAATCCTTTTTCCTTTCTCCGGTCATCCCCTGGAAAAAAGTTCGAATCGCCGGAAAAGTCCGGTCGCAATTGAGGTGGTTTCATGAGCCATTGTGTTTTTTGTGGGAAAGATCTTCGCCGCGGAGGCGATTTCGTTCAGAACCGTGATGGGACGATCCTTTGCAAGACCTGCGTCGATACCGCTACAGACATCTTCCTCAGGAAGACCACGAGCGAAAAGGAACGGGTCAAGGCGGGAGAGTCAGCTTCCAAAGTGGATCTGAAGGCGATCGTCAAGGAGTATTCCCCCCAGATCATCTTCGACCGCCTTTCCGAATACGTGGTTGGCCAGGATCCCGCCAAGAAGGTCATCTCCCTCGCCGTCTACAACCATTACAAGATCCTTTCAATGATCAACTCCAAGGATGATGTCGAGTTCGAGAAATCGAACATCCTTCTGGTAGGCCCGACGGGTTCGGGGAAAACCCTGATCGCGCGCACCCTGTCCAAGATGCTGCGGGTTCCGTTCGCGATCGGTGACTGCACGAGCTACACCGAGGCTGGATATGTGGGCGACGACGTCGAGAATGTTCTTCTTTCCCTTCTGATCAATGCAAACCACGATGTCGAGGATGCCCAGAAGGGAATCGTCTATCTCGACGAAATCGACAAGAAGGCGAAGACCTCCAACAACGTTTCGATCTCCCGCGACGTCTCCGGAGAAGGGGTTCAACAGGCTTTTCTGAAGCTCATCGAGGGAACGGTCGCAAATGTCCCGCTGACGGGCGGACGAAAGAACCCCATGTCCCAGCAGGTCGTCAAACTCGATACCACCCACATCCTCTTCATATGCGGAGGAGCGTTCAACGGTCTGGAAAAGATCATCGAGAAAAGGCTCCACAAGGACTTTAGCATCGGTTTCAATACCGATCCTCAACCCAAGGACAAGGCTGACCATCGGCTCTTCCGGTATGTCGAGACCGAGGATCTCCTCCAGTTCGGGTTCATCCCGGAGTTCATCGGCCGCCTCCCGGTGAAGACCGCCCTCGATGGCCTGGGCAGGGCTGACTTCATGCGAATCCTTCGAGAACCCCGGAACTCCATCATCCGGCAGTATTCCAAACTTTGCGAGATGGACGGCTGTGAGCTCGTCTTCAAAGATGACGGGATGGACAGGATCGTGGATATCGCCATGTCGAAGAAGACCGGTGCCCGCGGTCTACGCGACGTCTTCGAAAGGATTCTGAGGGAAGACATGTTTTCCCTGCGCGAGACCAGGCTGAAGAGCCTTGTGGTCGACCGCGAGTTCGTCGACAGCCGACTTGCGCGGCTCGAGGAAGAGAGGAAAGCCCACGACGAGGAAGTCGAGAAGTCGGCCCAGGTCCAGCCGCTGACCGCCCAGATTCCGGCCTGAAAGCCTTCCCCCTGCGCTTCTCCCCCCCACTGCCCCGGCCCGCCTGATCTCAGGATGCTCTGACCGGTTGCCTGGCGAAATCCACCATCATTTTCACGGAAGCACCTGAAAGGTCCAGTTCCTGGAATACGATCCGGTCGATTTTCTGAACCGTCTGAGGGTATTCCCGGGGTTGCATGCGGTTGTTGACTGCATCAGCGGCGATCTTGGCGAGCATTTCCTTCGCTCTTTCCGAAAGTGGGGGGAGCGGAAGCCGCGAAAGGTAACCCGAGGTGATCATGTTCGACCTCCGGAGGACCGCCCGGACCAGGAAGGTCGCCAGGCTCGAGTTGAGATAGGCCAGCAGCCACCATTCGCAGCCCGACCCGGAGAAAACGTTCGGGTTCACGCC
>CAYRYU010000122.1:2058-20640 GCA_964428355.1 uncultured bacterium | reverse complement strand
ATTCGGGGACGATCACCAACATGGGGACTTTTTCGCCGAGATCTTTCGGTGCCTTTGCCCGGTATCTGTCAATTTGGCAGGGCGACGAGAAGAATCGTCCTGCCAGCGGGTGGGACGACAAGTTTCCAACAGGAACCAGCGGGCTGGCTACGATGAATTTCGTTCCTCGAATCGATGGTCCTCTGCCTTCCGGTTGGCGGATCCAATACACGCTCACCAACACTATCAACGGTTCCGTCAGCGGTTCCAGAGATATCAGCGGGGTGAACTGGGCCACGGAGGGCCGCTACTTCGGTGAAGGGTACGCCAACGTCTATTTCGAGTTCACCTATCCCCAAGCCACCGGGACATACTCTATGCAAGTCCAGGTCATCGACTCGTATGGCCAGACCATTTCCACCATCAACAGTGAAAATACGGTTTTGTTCTGACTCCCTGGGTTCTCACACTCTTTTTCCGCTCTTCCGCCGCTGCCCCTTTTGGTAGAGCCTCCGAATATTCTTCTCATCGCCGGGGGAAAACCAGGTCCTGGGGTCTCAATGACAGGAAAATGGAAGGGTCGGTGATCACGTCGCGGGGATACCTTGAAATTTCGGTTGATTATACCGAATTTTCAAGGTTGATTGGGTGGCATGATCGATCGACCGAAGGAAACGGCCGCCCTCAGGGACCTTCTGAAACGCCGTCGGATCGTGGGGATCCTTGGGGCACGGCAGGTGGGGAAGGCCACTCTTGCCCGGCAGTTGGCATGATCCTGGGGGGGCCAGCTCTAAAATTTTCATGAGTAGCGCATGGTAGCACATGCTTGGTGGTATACTACCAAGTGCGATAGCAGGTTATTGCCCGGTAAACCATTTTTAAGGATGGTTCATGAAAGGGACTTTTCGGCTGCTGGTTGCTGTTTCTTTTCTTCTCGAGGCCCTGCTTCTGGTTGCCCCGTGTTCTGCCGAGGAGCGCTTGCTCTTCATGGCGGGTGCTGCTTCAAAGCCGGTCGTTGAGGATCTGGCCAAAAGCTTTGAAGAAAAAACCGGAATCAAAGTCGATGTGAATATTGGCGGTTCCGGCATGTTGCTTTCCCAGATGAAGCTTTCAAAACAGGGTGACGTATACTTTCCTGGTTCGATCGACTTCATTGAGAAAGCAAAATCGGAAGGCATGATCGATGAATCGACCGTTACTCCAATTGTCTATCTCGTTCCAGCAATCTGCGTCCCGAAGGGTAACCCCAAACAGATTAAAACTCTCAAGGACCTTTGCAGGCCTGGCTTGAAAGTGGTCATTGCTCACCCCGAGTCGGTTTGCCTCGGTGTTTTTGCCGTCGAGTTGTTCGAAAAGTTTTTTTCTCCAGAAGAAAAGAAAGCGGTTCGCGAGAACATTGTCAGTTACGCGGAAAGCTGCGAAAAGACCGCAAGTCAGATCCCACTGAGAACATGTGATGCCATCATTGGTTGGAGCGTTTTCGAGAATTGGAATCCGGACCTGATTACCACTGTGAAACTCGAGTCGTCCGAGATCGTCAGGATCAGTTATCTCGCCGTTTCGACCACGAAGTTTGCCAAGAATCCGAAAGCGGCGCAACAGTTCATTGATTTCATGAAGTCCCCGGAAGGGCTTGAATACTTCAAGAAATTCAATTACTTCACGACCCCGGAAGATGCCTTGAGGTATGTGGGCGAGAAAAAACCGGTAGGCGGGGTCGCCTATACCGTGCCTCCCGAATGGATGGCCCCCCCGAAGAAATGAACAATGGTTTCAGGCAGGTGACGATTGTTGTCGCCTTGTCGCTCTTTCTGTTTTTTGCCGTCCTCGTCTGCAGCCTGTTCGGTTTTACCAGTCTTTCCGGATTTTTTTCCATCGGCTTTTCCGAGCGGGTAGTCTATTCCATCAAGCTGAGCGTCATGGGGGCATTTCTTGCCACCTGCCTGTCCGTTCTGATCGCCGTTCCGGCAGGCTACGCAATTTCCAGGTATGACTTTTGGGGAAAGAGGGCCGTCGATCTTGTTCTCGAGGTTCCACTGGTGGTTACTCCCGTTGCCTTGGGGGCATTGCTTCTCATTTTCTTCAATACCAGAATCGGCGGCTTCATCCAGGAGATGGGCATCTCCTTTGTTTTCGGCTTCGCCGGCATCGTCCTGGCACAGTTCGTGACCACCGTAGGCATTGCCACACGCATGGTCAAAACCACGTTCGATGAGATATCCCCCCGCTACGAGGTGGTCGCTTGCACCCTTGGCGCAACCCCTGCCAAAGCCTTTCTGACGGTAACCTTGCCGATTGCCAGGAAAGGTATCATGGCGGCAACCGTCCTCACTTTTGCCAAGTGCATCGGGGAATTCGGTGCCACCATCATGCTTGCCGGCTCCATGCCGATGAAAACGGAAACCTTGCCGTTGTCCATTTTCATGCGGCTGAGCACGGCTGATATCGAAGGAATGGCGGTCCTGATCCTGATCCTACTGGCAATCGGTTTGTCCGCATTGTTGGCGATCAAATCCGTGCTCAAGGTTCCGTATGATTGAACTCCGGTCCATTCATGCAACGGCAGGCAACTTCTGTCTTGATGACATCAATTTCACGATCAACTCAGGCGATTGTCATGTCATCGTCGGTCCCACCGGCGCCGGAAAAACCCTCCTCCTGGAAACGATTATCGGCCTTCGGACCCCTCTTTCAGGAAGCATTCTCATCGACGACACCGACGTTTCCGGTTTGCCTCCAAATGAACGGCGGATCTCATATGTTCCGCAGGATACATGCCTCTTTCCCAACATGACGGTCGATGAAAATATCTCCTATGGCCTGAATATCCGGAAGGCTGACAAGGAAACCTCGATCCCATTCGTTAACCGCCTGGTGGACTTCCTCCACATCGGGCAGCTTCGCTCCCGGTTTCCCCAAAACTTGAGCGGTGGCGAAAAACAACGGGTGGCCCTGGTCCGGGCCCTTGCCATCAAGCCCCAACTCCTCGTATTGGATGAGCCATTCTCCGCCATCGACCATTCGATGCGGGAAGACATTCGCCGAATGATCAAGGGACTTCTCGAAGAGTTCAAGACGACAACCCTTATCGTGACGCATGACCTCGACGAGGCCTACTTTCTCGGTCACCGTCTTTCCATCATTGCCAACGGCCGGATCATCCAGACCGGCACACGCGAGGAGATCTACTATTATCCGAAAACCATGGCAGCATCATCATTCCTCGGGATCAGAAACATCTTTCGGGGAAAGGTCGAAGCGATCGAGAACGATGAGGTCGTCATCCGGTGTGACCATCTGATGCAAACCATCAGGGTTTCCTGCAAATGTGGTCACAAGCGCTTCGCCTCCGGTCACGACATCCTCTTTGGAATCCGCTCTGAAGCGGTCTATATCCTTCGCCCCGGTCATCAACAAAAAGAAAAAGAGTGCATCCTCGATGCGACGGTCAGGGAAATCTATGTTCGCGGGAAAATGCATACGATCCTGGTGGAAGTGGCCGTTCCCGAGAAAACCAGGGTAGAGATCGATATTCACGATGTGGCGGCCCGCAAAATCGGCATTGTCGACAACGCACGAATCCAGATCAGTTTGAACCCGAAATACGTTTTTCTCCTCCCGGTTCCTGCCGTTCCGGAGAAGCGGAGCCAGGAGGAAAGTAGCTTCACTCGCTCTTGTTAATGGTCCGTTTCAGGAAATCGTGAAGGTGCTGGACCGCCAGGCCGCGGTGGCTGATGCGGTTCTTTTCATCGGCGGGGAGTTCCGCGACGGTTTCCTTCCTGCCGGAAACGACGAAAACGGGGTCGAAGCCGAAGCCTTCGGTGCCGCGTCTTTCGAAGCCGATCCAGCCTTCGAGGATTCCCTCGAAGACGTGCTCTTTTCCTCCCGCATCGATGAACACGATCGTGCAGCGGAACCGCGCGGTCCGCTTTTCGGGGGGGAGGGTTCCCAGCTCACCCAGGAGCTTGTCGATGTTCTTCTGGGGGGTGGGATTCGGGGCAGAATAGCGGCTGGAGTGGATTCCGGGCCTTCCTGCCAGCGCGTCGACCTCGAGCCCGGAGTCATCGGCGAAAACGGGCGCCTTGACGTGATTCCAGATCGAGCGGGCCTTGAGACGCGCGTTTTCGAGGTAGGTCGCTCCGTCCTCCTCGACATCGGGGAAGTCGGGAAGGTCGAGGAGGCTCTTGAGCTGAAAACCCGACCCCAGGATTTCGCCAACCTCGCCCACCTTGTGGGCATTCTTCGACCCGAACCAAAGAACCATGGGAGCTTCTTTTCCGGGGGGCGTCATTTAGGTTTTCCGGCTTGGGCAAGGGCCTGATCCTGGAGTTCGAAAAGCCGCCGGATTCCGGTTTCCCCGATCTCGAGCATCTGGTCGAGCTGCTTGCGGGAGAAACAACCCTTTTCGGCGGTTCCCTGGACCTCGATGAAGCCGCCCTTCCGGTCCATGACCAGGTTGAGATCGGTTTCCGCCCCCGAATCTTCGCGGTAATCGAGATCCAGAACGACCTCTCCGCCGACGATTCCGACGCTGACCGCGGCCACACGGCCCACGATGGGGCTCTCGGCGATTTTTCCATCCCGGATGAGTTTCCGGATCGCAAGTTCGAGGGCCACCACGGCGCCGGTCACGGAGGCGGTCCTGGTTCCCCCATCGGCCTGCAGAACGTCGCAATCCACCAACAGGGTTCTGGGCCCGAGCTTCTTCAGATCGAGAACCGTGCGCAACGCCCGCCCGATGAGACGCTGGATCTCGTGGACCCTTCCCTTCACCTGATGGTGCCCGTAGCCCGCCCGGGGATTGCGGGTGAGTCCCGACCCTGGCAGCAGTGAGTATTCGGCCGTGATCCAGCCTTGCGGGTCCCCGCGCCCCTCGATGAAGGGGGGGACTTTCTCCTCGACCGAAACGGTGCAGAGGACTTTCGTATCTCCACACGCGATCAGGGCTGATCCGTGGGGGAACTTGACGTAACCGGGTTCGATCGTCGCGGGCCGCAGTTCATCGTTCTTTCTTCCGTCGTGTCTCATTCGCTCGCTCCTTGGATATCGATCAGATGCCGCCGTCGGTCATGAAGTCGAAATGTTCCTGGAAGATGATCATGATCAGCAGTACGAGCAAGAACAGGCCGATCATGATCGCCATGAACTTCTTGTGTGCCGACTCGGGGTCGGGAATGGCGGGTGTTTTCCCCGTTTCCCGGTTCCGGTCGCGCGACCTCTTCGGCTTTTTTGGGGAATCATCAGGGGGAGGAAGAGTTACCTGATCTTCATCGCTCATCGTGCATTCACCTCGACATTGCTCTGGACCGGCGGGTTTACCCGTGGGGGAAACCCGTCATTTCGGAAATACCTTCTCAACTCGGGTTCTGGGGAAACCCCGAGAATCCCCGCCAGGATATCACATACCTCGAGGGGGAAAAACCCCTTGTAAAAATCGCTCCGGGAAAATACCCTGGAGGTGGCCCCGCATTTTGGGGAAACGTTTTTTTCGAATGTCTCATTGCCTCCAGAGGAGGAAAGGAATGTTCAAGATCCGAGGAAAGGTCCAAAAAGGATTGGGGGAGTCGAAAAACACCCTCCGCGAGCAGATGCCGTATTTTCGGGAATGCTATCCCGAGGTCGCCCAGTGCCATCCCGCGACGATCAACATCCTTCTCGAAAAGCCGCTCGTGGTGATCACGCCCGATTTCACCACGCCTCCGCTTCCCTGGCACCCGGCCTTCAAGGTGGTAAAGGGCGGCGAGATCTTCCAGTTCGTGAAAATCTCCCTCTCGGTGGAGGGAAAGCCCCCCGTTCCCGCCTGGATCTACAAAGCCCAGTTTTCCCCCTATCGCCAGAACCCCTTCTACATCGAAGTTCTGACGCAGCAGTTGAACTTCTCGGGGGCCCCTTCCTGTGAAATCACGCTGACCACACAGGGTTACGAGGGATTTGTCGTGATCGGAACCGCCGATCGCGAAGGGAACTCCGACAAGAAATCCAAACCGGTTCCCTGACCAGGAAGAATCCAAGGAATCGTCCATGGAACTTCGGGCAATCAGTGAGCGGGTGCAGGTAATCCCCGGACCTGTCAACGTAGGGGTAATCCTTCTCGGGGACGATCGGGTTGCCCTGGTCGATTCGGGGATCGACAAGCGCTTCGGAAAGAACCTTCTCGAGTTCCTGTCGGACTACCGGTACCACGTTGACTGCATCCTGAACACCCATGCTCACGCGGATCACACAGGGGGAAACGCATTCATCCAGGAAGCCGTGAGGTGTCGGGTCCTTGCCGGGAGCCGCGAGACACCCGGGATCGTCAATCCGCTTATTCAGGCGGTGGCGATGTACGGGGGGGCTCCATTCACCGACCTGATGAACCATTTCATCATGGCCGAACCGAGTCAGGCGGAAAACCTCCCTCCCGAAAAGCTCATCCTCGACGATCTGGAGATCGCGATCCTGGATCTTCCGGGCCATTCGATCGATCAGAAAGGCTTCCTCGTGGACGGGGTCGCTTTCGTCGCAGACACGTTGTTCCCGATCCAGACCGTCGAGAAGCACCGATTGATCTACACTTTCGATCCGTTGTCCCACCTGGAAACGCTCGAGAAGATGAAATCGATCTCGGCAAAAACATTCGTCGGAGGGCATTTCCCTCCCTGCCCATCGATCGACACGCTGATTTCGATGAACCAGAAACACGTTTCGGAAGGGCTCACGTTTCTGAAAGGGCTTCTGCAGGTTCCCCAGCCGATGGACAGGATCGTGAAGGAGTTTCTCAACCACCACAAGCTGAAAAAGATGGGATGGGAGCACTTCCTCTGCCGGGCAACGGTCCAGGGCTACCTGTCGACTCTCAAGCGCCGGAACGAAGCCGATTATCGGGTAATCGACAACCTCCTTGTCTGGATGGCGAAGCCTTGAAAAGCCCTGACCCCGCCACCCGGCCGAATTGCCGCCCGGGAGGGTTTCGCCGCGGGTGGGCTCTTCCGATCATTTTCCTTGCCGGAGCCGTTTTCAGTGTTCAGGCGGACCCCATCGAGAGGTGGTTCTACTTTCCATCGAGGGGAGAACCCTCCATCATCAAGAACCCCGCCGCAAAAAACGATGGGCAGGGGCAGGTCTTCAAGTTCACCTTCGAGGAATACCGCACCAACCTCCCCCGCCGGTCGCGGGAGCTGCGGCGGGAACTGGATTATCTTTTGCAACTCGAGGCGGAAAGCGGACTGGCCTCGGGGGTGGGTTCTCCGGAGAAGTTCAACGAAACGGCCCTGGAAATGGAGAAGCGCCAGTTGGAGGAAACACTGGCCCAACTCCGCAATCCTGCGTCATCTTCGGCCGCGGCTTCGGATTCCGTTTCCCCCGGTGATGCAACCGCCTCGGGTGTTCCCCCTGTAAGCCAACCGGAGGCGGACCCCCCCGCGCCGCCTGCCTCATCGACGGCTTCCGGAGCGGTTCTCCCGAACCCTTCTACCGTTTCTTCCGCGACTCCCTCCGCCTCGGGACCCCCCGAAACCCGGAAATCCCCATAATCTCACCGTTTGGCCCCGGCCGACATCCGCACCATCCATATCCGATAGCCCCCGCCCAGGTGGTCCCGAGCAGGGGGATCGGAGCTGAACGTCATCTGAACCAACCGGCGATGGTGTTTCCGACGCCCTGCAGGAATCTTCCGGTTTCCTGCAGCTTGCTTCCGATGGCATTGGCAAGGGGCAGCAGCTCGCTGGCGAGTTTCTGCGTGAATTTCTGTGCCGCACCCGCCATCTGCTTCGAAATGGACTGGGCACCCTGGGAAAGGTTCAGGGTCGAGGTTACCAGTGTCTTGAAGGAGTTCTTGAATTCCTCATCCGCTTTTCTGATCAGGTTTTCCGCTTCCCTTTTCGTACTCGCGACTGCGGCGTCGACGATCTTCGTCACCTTGTCCTCGAACCCCTTGCCGAACTTCTCGAGATCGGATTTGACCTTCTCGAACAACTTCTTTGCGAAGGTCACCACCACATCGGTTTCCTTCTTGAAGTCGATCATCAGTGAGGTTTCGAACCTCTTTCCGCCGATGAACCCCTTTATTAGCGTTACCGGGGTCTTTCCCTGCATCAGGTCCTTGAAGGACATCTTCAGGTCGGTCTTGTCGATTCGGAAGAAAGTCTGGGTCTTGAGTGCTTTCAGGAAAGGCATCTCCTTCTCGATGATGCTCTCCATCTCTTTGGTGAGGTTGTCGAGGAACCCCTTGATCGGTTCTCCGGCAAGTTCGAGGTCCTCCGAAAGCGGGGGGGCGTTGAGAGTGTAGTCGCATTCGAACTTTCCGAAAAGCTTCCCCTGGATGTTCCCGAATGTCCGGTCGGGACTGAAATCGATTTCCACGCTCCCCGTCAGGATGTTGTTTTCCGGAAGACGGCCGGAAAACCGGAAATATCCCTCATTTGCCAGTTTCACCTGCCATCTCACCCCGGGTTTCCCCCCTGCGCCCGCATTTCCGCAGTACATGAAGAGCGGGTCGAGACGGCGGGAAACGAGGTCCATGAATCCGAAATGGAACCCTTCGGTGAAATTGCATTCCCAATTGATGCCTTTACTCAACGACAATCCCGCTTCATCGATCTGGAACCTCCGGCCCGCAAATACTAATGCGCCCGAAAGCCAGATT
The DNA here is from genome assembly GCA_964428355.1 of uncultured bacterium. Lineage (GTDB taxonomy): Bacteria > Muiribacteriota > Ozemobacteria > Ozemobacterales > Ozemobacteraceae > CAYRYU01. The sequence goes on along the minus strand of CAYRYU010000122.1, from coordinate 12,035 downwards.
CCCTGCCTGATTCCGAGATCCGTGTCTTTTCCGAGAGCGAGGTTCAGATCGAGGTCCTCGAAGCACAGTTCGTCCAGAAACTGACGCCACTTTTCGGGAAGTACGAACTCCTGTATTGCGCTGTTTGCCGCCCCAAGAGAAGCCGCGCCGACAGGCCCACCCAGGATGCCGATCAATGACGCCAGGTCGAGGAGATTGAGCTTCTTGCAGGTCACCCTCACTTTCCGCGGGCGGAATACGACCTTCTTGTTCGATGTTTGGGCCTCGTAAGAGAAGGGGGCATACCAGGTTTCATTGAAGTTGGATCCGGGGGGGTATTCGACTCCGAAGTCAATGGCGATGAAGGTTTCCCTCTTCCCGATTCCGAAACCGCCTGCGAGGCCCACCCCGGAGACGAAGGGTTTATGGGGAGTGCGTCGGGTCAGGGAGACCCGGATCACTATTGCCACATCGCGGGCGTAGAAGAAATCCCCTGCTTTGCCCCAGGAATCTGCGAGCGCCAGGACCAGGGTGCAGAGTTCCCGCGATTCATCAGCCTTCGGGAAACCGATGCTGGTCAGGAGAAAGTTCTTGGCAGCCGCTTTTGCCGAGTGGGTATTCTTTGCGACGGTACTCCATTCCTTCACCTTGAAATCGGCCGAGACCAGGAAGTTCTTCTGAGCCCGTCCGAAGGTCATTTTCGAACAGTCGAACTCCCAGACGGGAAGGAACATTGGAACCTCGAAACCGGCGTAAATACCGTTCGATCCGATCGTCAGCAGCAGATTCGCCTGGATGCTCGCGGACATCCAGTCCTTGTTCGTTTTCGGATCACACTGGAACTCCTTGTCGACCAGGAAGGACCGGAACTTGACCTGCCATGGAGGACGTGGGGAATTGGGAAGAAGAGCCTGCACGAGGAGAGGGGTTCCGTAGCCCATGATTTTTGCCCATTCCCTGAGCTCGTCACACGACGAAAGGAGGTTGAGGCTTCCCATGAGGTTCACGCCCGAGGAGAACTCGAGCCGTGTGAATTTCGGCCCCATAAGGGATTTGAAGAAATCCCGGATCGCATCGGGAACCTTGTTCCCCAGCAGGACGAAATCGGAAGAACTGAACACGAAGAGGCCCCTTTCGAGGAAGACCGGGTTGGCTATCTTGACTGGAAAGCCGAATCCGAGATCGTCGAAGCTGACGATCGGCTCGTATTTGTACAAAATCATGAACGCTTTCTTCCCGTAGATGTCCTTCGTGAAGTAGAGAAGGGAATTCTGGTTGATGACTCCCAGGAAATCGGCCTTGCCCTTGATGATCCGTTCCCCATCCTGCGGAGGCTTCAAGGTGATCTCCTGCAGTTCGTGCATTACAACGTTTCGGAAGAGAGGGTGCTTGACCCCCAGGTCAATCAGCTTGACATCGGTGCTGGCGATCTCTTCCTCGATGAATGCGCTGTCCAGAAGGGGGGGCGGGCGAAGCTTGCTCGCGACTCCAAGGAAGGCTTCCCGGGTTTTGATCCAGACTTTCACCTGACCCGAGGTTTCCCCATTTTTGAGATGGTTGGCGATCTCGTCGATGAAAGATTTGGGGACGGAACCGGGCAATGAACCCGGAGCATCCACGCCGTTATCCTCCGCCCATTCCGTGAGGGCCTCGAGAAAAAGCTGCTGGGCTGATGCAACGAGAGATTTGTCCCATTGGGCCTGCTCTTCCGCATCCAGTTCCCCGCCTTTGGCGGAAAGACGCTTCCTCGCTTCCTCTTCGGCCTTCTTTCTTGCCTCATCGTCTTTCTTTCCCTCTTCAGAGAGTGATTTCGCCTGCTCCTTACCAAGGTCGGAAAGGAATGTCTCCAGCGGTTTCCTCAGCGCTTCCTCCCGGGCGGAATTCAACATCGCCTCGGCGGAAGCCAGGGCTTCCGCGCGCTTCCGGATCGCCTCATCGAGGTTCTCGGCGTCGGTGTTTCGCAGGACGCAGGCTTGCTGCTCGGGAAAGGAGTCGGACTTTGCCGAAAACAGGAAGGTATTCGGAACGTGTGCGGGGGATTCAGGGGCCGGCCCAACGAGATACGCCGAGCCCTCGGTATTGGTTTCTGATTTCGAATCGAAGAAGATGGGTCCGAAAGGTCTTCCGGCGACCACGAGGTCGTCCCTGACCACCCTGACGAGGTTGAGATCAGGTTTGACCGGTTGCCCGTTGTTGAACCCTTTGCCCACGACACACCCGAGAGCGGAATAACCCGGGGGAGGGACGGGCATCCAGACGTGGCATGGCTCGGGAGTGACCTCCCGGTCGCCGCGGATGTGGAGGCTCGACATCGCATCGTTCCAGTCTTTTCCGCCCCTGCTGAGGCAGGCGGGGGGATTGGTGTAATCCGGAACGCTTCCGTAGAGGACGGCTCCCGAGCCCCGGTAGTTGGTGTGCTCGAAAATCTCGACCTTCGCGGGGCCATAGATCTGGAGGCTGGAGACCTTGTCGTTCCAACCCGAGTGGGAATCGCAGTCCCACGCCGAGGTGATCTTCGCAAGCTGTGCGCCCCAGCTGTCTCCCTTGAAATCCACGTTCAGGAACATCTTCACCCTGGGGCTGGTGTAGAAATCCTTGCCTCCGAAATTGTTGCTCGTCCAGATATGCACATAATCGACTGGCTTCTTGACGAAATCCGGGTTGTCCTCGATCAGGATCGAGGGAAACCCAGGAGCATTGAAGTCTCCCGTGGCGGAATCCCCCAAACGGGCAAACCCGGGCTCGGTCTTGGGGCGCCAGATGGAGAGGTTCGTGATTCCGCCGATAGCTCCCCGACCTTTCCAGACCGGGTCGTAGGAACCCTGGGACCTTGTCTTGACCTTCATTGTCATCGTCGCCATCGAGTTGGGCCTCAGGATCTTGTAATCACCGGTCACGACCCAGGGGTCTGCCGAAGGAAACGATCCACACGCCATCCACCTCGCCTTGATCCCGGTGAAAAGCCTTGTCATTTTTCCTGTGGAAACCGCGACCCTCCAGATGAACCCGCTCTTGGTCGACACCAGGACTTCCCCCGGTCCGGCCGCGCTGATATTCACGATCTCACTATCCATCGCAAACGAGGTGTCCTTGAGCCGGAGGATATTCGATCCCCCTTCGGAGTAGAAATACCTTCCCATCTGGTCTACCGCGAACCCCGTCAGATATTTCGGAAGATCGCAAATCCTTTCCCAATCGGCTCCCCGCCAGCGGTAGAGGGTCTTGTTCGGGCTTCCCCCCCCCACGCGCCATAATGTTCCGTCACCTCCGTAGGCGATGCGGTGGGCAAAACCGTCCACCTTCGTCCATTTCGAGCCGTCGAGTTTGAAGATATCCCCGTTCGCCTTGGTCACGGCAGGCAATCCGGTCGGGGCTATCGCGATGTCCATCACCCCCTCGATGCCGGGCCACTCGAGCCATCCGTTTCCGGCCCAGGAGAAAACCTTGCCCGAGAGCCTCTGGACCATCCACGCCTGCCCGGCCGGCGAAACCGCGATTCCCGTCGCCCGCCCCTCGACTTCGGTGAATGGAGTCCCTCGGGGCCGGAATGCGGGAACCGTTACCCCTGTTCCCCCTTCCGCCAAAGTGGAGGGGAGGTCGCCCAGCAAAAGGAACCCGGGAACAAGCAGGAAAAGGGTTAACAGACCGAACGGACTTCTCTTCATCGAAAGCCTCCCGTTATTTTTCCTTCCCTGAAGACCAAAGAAACAGGCCGAGCCATCTTGACCGGAGCTTTTCTGATGCAAGCCGGTCAAGGGCGGTCAGGGGAAGAGACAACTAAAAATAACACATTCATCGAACATGATTCCAATAAGAAAATCGCCAGGAACCCCCCGTTGAGTTTTCGTGTGACTTTGGCGGCATCCTGAGCCCGGACCTCCTTCCCTCCGGACCCGAGATGGGGCAAGGCTGTGTGTTAGTATGGATTCCGGAATCCACAAGTCAATTCCGGGGGCTTTCGGATTCTGGAATCCCGGTCGCTTCGGGATTCGTGGGATCACTATCACCCGAGGGGGTCGGACCTTGCCGCATTCTTGATTCGAGAGGGGGAGAGTCACTGTGAAGACTTTTGAAGGTCACGAATTCGCGTACCGGAAGATGAAAGAAAAGGGCCTTGAATCGTGGAACCAGACCCAGGGAAAAGCGAGCCAGCCCGACCGGCACATCGAGGAGAACACAGAGCGGTTTTTTGTCGATGCCCTTGCCCAGCCATACGCGCCGAAGAGGGGAAAGGCCGCCGAGTTCGGCTGCGGAACGGGACCCATGCTTCGATGGCTGAACGACCGGGGGTTTTCGGGGCTGGGAATCGATATCAGCACCTCCGCGATCGAGATGGCAAGGGCACAATCCCCCCGCCGCGATCTCCAGTTCCGCCAGGGAAACGTCTGTTCGAACCGTATCGGAGTTGCCCGGTCCTTCGATCTCGTCCTCGACGGGAACTGTCTCCACTGTCTCACCGATCCCCATGATCGCTCAGATTTCCTGCGGAACGCTTTCCGGCTGTTGAAATCAGGGGGAGTTTTCCTCGTTTCCACCATGGCCGGACCGGTTGACCTGCCCGTCTTCAAGGGGCTCTTTCCCGATCAGGTGCTTCGGAAGTGCACCATCTTCGTCCCGACTTCAAACCCCTCTGGTTTCGAGGATTGTCGCCGGATCGACGGAAAATGGATGCTTCCGACCCGCTGTATCGAGCCATGGGAAAGGATAATCAGGATGGTGGAGACGGCCGGCTTCGAGGTCAAGCTGATCCGGTTCCACAAGCCCCATGGCGACGTCCCGACCGGTTACTTGAATCTGGTGGCCCGGAAACCCTGATAGGTCGGCGGGAAAGGGGGATCCCAGGACTCCCGGAATTGAATTGACAGGCGGGAGCCGGAGAGAGCATACTTTCCCTGGTGTGGGAATCAGCGAAGTGGGAGGAGAGAAAGATGCGAAAGTCCGTCTGGATCGGAATACTTCTGGTCGTCTCGTTGATCATGCATGGAGGTTTCCAGCATGCCTTCTCCTGCGATCCCGAACCGGGCCCCCACCATTTCCAGAAACTGGAAATCAAGATCAGTCCGCCCCCTCCCCCCCTGCTTTCCGGATTTTTCGAAGTTTTCTCGGTTTCGAACGGTCTGCCTTGCGACAATATCCGCGCACTACTCTGCCAGGGCCCCGTTGTCTTCGCCGGATCCGACGGGGGCGGTCTGATGATGTTCCGGGGCGGGTCCTGGCAGGCATTCAACCCTTCCTCGAACCCTCCATTTCCCGCCGGAACGGTTAACTCAATCGTCGCCGGGCCGGAAGAGGGGACCGTTTATGCCGGAACCCCCGCCGGCGTTGTCCGGATCAAGGGTTTCTTGGAAGGCCAGCCCCTTTTCGAGCTCCTCCCCCTCTCCGGTACCAAGAGCCGAAATTTTCTCTCGCTTTGCCAGGGAAAGAACGCTCTTCTCGCAGGCAGCGATTGCGAAGGAGGGAGGATCGCGGGAAACGCTTTCCTTCCGATTCCACCCGCAGGGGAATCCCTTTTCACCGGTTTCGGGTCCGTCGCGATCTGGAAGGAGGCGATCCTCTTCGGGACCTCTCTTGGGCTATTGCAGGAAACCGGGAACTCTCTGGTTCCGCTCCGTTTTCCGGATGTCGAGCTCGGTTGGGTCCAGGCCTTGTTCCCTGCGACAGGGACGCTCTACCTGGGGGCAAATTCCGGATGTTACCGGATGGATGCGAACGCTTCCCAACCGGTCGAGCTCCTCCCGGGGATCTGGACCACCTCCATCGCAGGGACTCCCGGTTTGGCGACCTACGATTTCCCCCCGGGGGACGAATCCGACCTGCTTGGCTTCGGACTTCGGAGAGCCGGGCTGGGCTCGGAAACGATGAACCAGCTTGCCTCGATGGGCAACAACCTCGAGAAGCAGATCCAGGATCTGGAGCCCTTGAGGCTTTGGCTCACGAATCCCGCGAATTTCCAGAAGCCCGATTTTTCCCAAAAGGGTTGGTACTTCCTAGAGAAAACCGGGGAGATCCTGGCGAAGGCCTTCCAGGTCGACAACACCTTCGTGAACCCTCTTACTGCGCTGATCAAGGGCCTCTGGATCGGAACACAGAACGCGGGTGTGGTTTTCTTCGCCGAGGACGGGATCCGCCGGAATTTCACGTCGGAAAACTCAAAACTCCCCAGCAACTCCGTGACTGCCATTGCCTGCCGGGAATCAGGGGAAACCTGGATCGGAACCGCGCAGGCGGGAATCCTGCGATATCGGGCACTCGAGGTTCCCGAATCCCGCCAGGTCTGGGCGGGCGCTGCGAAAGTCTTGCGGGCCTTCGGCCCACTTTTCATCGGGACTTCCGACCAGGGACTCCTCGTGATGAATCCCACCTCCTTCGAGATCGAGGGGCAGTACAACCCCTCAACGGTGAAGGGTTTCCACCGGTCGGTGACGGCGGTCGAGAAAGACGGTCTGGGCCGGTTGTGGGTGGGAGGCGACAAGGGAGTCTGGATGCTGGATGATCGTGGGTGGCATTCCTTCGGGATGAAGGAGGGGCTTCCTTCGGAGAAGGTACAGGCAATGGCGGCCCGGGATACCCGCGTCTATGCCGCGGTCGAGGGAGAGGGGCCGATCTGTGCGCGGGTGGCCTATTTCAACGGGATCTCCTTCGTGGCCTATTCCGCCGAAAACCTCGACGCCATCTTTCAGATGAGTCCGGCTTCGGCATCGGAAGCCCTCGAGGCTCTGGGATTGCTGAACACCTACGGCCGGAGCTTCGACGTGAAAAATGCCCCGGCCGGAATCGCAAAATACCGGAACGCCACTTCCACGCGCCAGATCACGGCGATGCTGGATACGCCTCCCTATCTTCTCATCGGGTCCAATGAAGGGCTCCTGGTGATTTTCGACGGAGAGAATTTCAAACCCCTTTCCGACAAGGGTACCGGCTCGTTGGGCGGGCTGGCGGGCTTCGGAAGGCGGGGCAACGGCGATCTTCTCCTGACCGGCAGGGACCGCATCCTGACTTTCGACGGGAAGAAGTTCACCCAGATTCCGAACCTCCCGTGCTCAGCCAACCCCACCTCGTTTTCGATGGACGACATGAACCCGGACGCGTTCTGGATCGGCTACGAGAGCCAATCTCAAGGGGGAATCGCCCTCTTCCAGGGGACTTCCTGGAAGATGTTGCCCCAGCCCAAACCGGTCAAGGCAATTGCGGTTTCTTTCCCCAACGTGTTTTTCGCCACTCCGCAAGGTGTCGAGGTCTCCCAGGGAAAGTAGTCATTCCTCCACGACGAAGTGGTCACCTGGTTCCAGCAGGGGAAGGGCCTCACCCAAGACCGCCATGGATTTTCCGCTCTCTGATCGTGAATCGGGAAGAAAAAAACCGGGGCGCCCGAAAGCGCCCCGGTCAGTCGGTTCTGAATTCTTATTTCAGAAGGAGTTTCCGCCGTCGCGATGCTTGTTGAAGCAGTCCCGGCAGTAGACGGGTTTCTCTCCGGTGGGTTTGAAGGGAACCTGGGTTTCCTTCCCACAGTCGGAGCAGGTTACAGTGTGCATCTGGCGGGGACCACCACCGCCACGGGAGGACTTGCGGGTGTCTCGGCAGTTTTTGCAGCGAACCGGATCGTGCTCGAATCCTTTTTCTTTGTAGAATTGCTGTTCGGAAACGGTGAAGGTGAAGGGCTTGCCACAATTTCGGCAGGTAATGGTTCTGTCTTCCATGGGTCTCTCTTCCTTAAAGTTCCTGGGCGGCCAACCTGGCCCCTGGATGTCCAAAAAAAAAGGTTAACCAAAACAAAGAAACGAGGACGATCGATCAAACGAGAAACACCGGCATGTCTTGCACCCCGTACCGATCGTCGGATCCTCTGAACCCGGGATCGGGGAGGGTTTCCCCAATCACCTTCCTTTCTCGATAAACATTGCAGGGACCGGCCAACGGACCCTGTAGTAAAAGATTAGCAAATAATCCTTTTTCTGTCAACCATACTGGTCGGGAAAATGTACCTTCGGAATGTTGTCGGCCGGAAAAGTTTCTGTTACGATTGTGCAATATGGGGCCATCGAAGAACCTCAATACCTACAAGGTCGTGATGCCGTATTCCGAGTCCGCCAACCCCCGGAAACGTTTCAAGATCGAGTACACCATCGAGGCCTCCGACCGGGAAACCGCACTTCAGAAGGCTGAAAGGGAGTTTTTCGCTTACACCCTCTACAACAGCGCTTCCTGGGTACGAATCCTCGAACGGGAGAGCATCCGGGTCTGGAGGTTGCTTCCGAATTTTCCCCAGACGCCCCAATCCATCGACGACCTTGCGGGAAATCTCAAGAGCCAGGACCCGGACGTAATCTACAACACCCTGAAATCCCTGGGTGAGCTCGAGGATGCTTCCCCCAGCGCGGGGATTCTGGCACTTCTGGGCCATCCGAATCCCGACCTGGGAGTTCTCGCAGCGGAGACGCTCGTTAAGCTTGGAGATCCCTCCAATCTCCCGTTCCTCCTCAAGCAATTCACTCCCCAGGCCAATTCACGGATGAAGGCCTGCGTCCTTTCCGGAATCGCCCGCTTCGCGAAACCTGGCGACCCCGTTTCCGAAGTTGTTGCACTGGCGCTTGGAGACGAGGATCCACGGGTCCGCGCAAACGCGGTAGAAGCGGTCGAGAAGCTCCGCCTTTCCACCACGATGAGAATGCTGGTTCCGCTGCTCGAAGACGAGGACAACAGGGTAAGGGCGAACGTTCTCAAGGCCCTCTGGGACATCCACGACCGTAACGCGCTGACCGGAATCCTCCAGGAGATGGCTTCCAGCACGAACCGTTGGATGAGGGCGTCCGCGGCTTTCGTCCTTCAGCATCTTCCGGTCGATGGCCGGGTCGGAATGCTGTCCATTCTTCTCGCAGACTCCAGTCCCGAGGTCCAGAGCAATGCCTGGAAAGCCATCCTCAAGCTCGAGGAACCCAAATGCCTCCCTTTCTGGATCAAGGATCTTGCTCTCAATTCCGGAAAGAACTTCGCCCTGATCACCGAGAAGGTGGACAAGCTTGGTTTGCCGGCCTTCGATCTCCTCCTCGATTTCGTTCCTTCATCGAAGGAGGAAAAGAAGTACGTACGTCTCCTGCTCGACCGGTCGGAGCAGAAGATCTACCGGGAAGCGGGTCTGATAGAGTGGTTGCTCGCCAAGCACAAACGATTCTTTTCGAAGAATTCCTGACCCGGTTTCCCCCAATTTGAATTCCCTCGTTGGGTCTGGTAGAATGGAAAACCAACCCCCCCTTCCCGGGAATGAATTTTTCAGGATTGCACATGAAAGAACAACCCCCGAAGATGAAAACCGTTGCCCTGTACATCCTTCTTTTGATCATTTTTCTCACGGCTTTCACGAACATCGCGAACACGCGGAAGGTTGACAAGATCAAGTATTCCGATTTCATCCGCATGCTCCAGGACCCCAAATCCCCCAAAAAAGTCACGGGAGTGAAGATCAACGAACGGGAGATCACTGGGCAGTACATCGGAAGCAACTTCCTTGCGACCGACAAGGATTCCGTTCCGGGCCAGTTCCAGACCACGGCCCCCGAAGACCCCGGGATGATCGAGATTCTTCGGGCGAATGTGGGGAAGATCAGTATCGAAGCCGAGCCTCCCGCCCAAATGTCCTGGTGGCTCAACCTACTCATCAACTGGTTCCCCTTCATCCTCCTGATCGGAGCCTGGATCTACATCCTCCAGAAGATGCAGGGCGGAGGCGCAAAAGCCCTCAGCTTCGGGAAAAGCCGGGCCCGGATGGTCGATACCACCGAAAAGCGGATCCTGTTCAAGGATGTCGCCGGGGTCGAGGAAGCGAAGACAGACCTGGTCGAGGTTGTCGATTTCCTGAAGGAACCGACGAAGTTCACGAGCCTTGGCGCGAAGATTCCACGGGGTGTCCTCCTCTACGGGCCTCCCGGTACTGGGAAAACGCTGCTGGCCAGGGCTGTGGCGGGCGAAGCCAATGTTCCCTTCTTCAACATCTCGGGATCCGA
>CAYRYU010000122.1:0-1958 GCA_964428355.1 uncultured bacterium | reverse complement strand
GATGTCCTCGATCCCGCGTTGCTCCGGCCGGGCCGGTTCGACCGCCGGATCGTCGTGGATCAGCCCGACGTCCGGGGTCGCGAGGAGATTCTCAAGATCCACGTCAGGGACAAACCCATCTCCGACGACGTCAATCTGGCCGTTCTCGCCCGCCGGACCCCGGGTTTCGTGGGCGCCGATCTTGCCAACCTCGCCAACGAGGCCGCCATCCTTGCGGCCCGTTATGACAAGAAGATCATCTGCATGTCCGATTTCGAAGAGGCGATCGACCGCGTGATCGCCGGGGCGGAGCGGAAAAGCCGGATCATCTCCGACAAGGAGAAGGAGTCCACCGCCGTCCATGAAATGGGACACGCAATCGTGGCGGTCAACCTCCCTGGTACCGACCCCGTCCACAAGATCACCATCATTCCGCGAGGGATGGCCCTGGGGATGACGATGCAGCTTCCCCTCGAGGACAAGCTCACAGTCTCCAGAAGCCAGCTTTTCCACCAGCTCTGCGTTCTTCTCGGGGGCCGGATCGCGGAGGAACTTATCTTCGGGGAACTCACGTCCGGCGCGAAGAACGACATCGAACGCGCGACCAAGATCGCCCGAAAGATGGTGTGCGAACTCGGAATGAGCGATGAGGTCGGTCCCGTCTACCTCAGTGACGACGATCACACAATCTTCCTGGGGCGCGACTTCAACCGGCGCCGCGACCTTTCCGAGGAGATGGCCAAGAAGATCGACGGTGAAATCCGCCGGCTGATCGATTCGGCCTACCAGCGGGCTCGGGAGATCCTCACACAGAACCTCGAGGAGCTGCGCCGTATATCGAAGATCCTGCTCGAACGCGAAACCCTCACTGGCGCTGAGCTGAAAGAGCTTCTCACCGGGGGGACCCTTCCCCCGATGGAAATCAAGGCTCCTCCGCCTTCTCCGCTCACCCCCGGACCCCAATCCGATGACAAGCTCGGGTGGACGCAACCTCCGTTCGGGACCCCCGAACCCGCCAAGTAGCTCCCCCACTCCATGGCCAAGCTTCTCTTCATTCTCGGGACCCGTCCGGAGATTATCAAGCTCGCCCCCGTGATCCGTGCGGCCAGGGATTCCGGGCGTTTCACCCCCGTGATCATGCACTCCGGGCAACACAGGGAACTCGCCGCCGAGATGCTCGGCCTTTTCGGCCTCGCACCGGATCACGATCTCGCCGTGATGAGCCCCGGCCAGACGCTTTTCTCGCTCTCCTCCCGGATCCTCGAAGGCATGGAGGGAATCTTCCGGGAGGGGCGGTTCGACATGATCGTTGTACAAGGCGATACCACGACGGCTTTTCTCGGGGCCCTGGCCGGTTACTACGCCAGGATCCCGGTTGCCCACGTCGAAGCCGGGTTGAGAACCAACGACAAGTTCAGCCCCTACCCCGAGGAGATGAACCGCAGGATGGCGGGGACCCTCGCCGATATCCATTTTCCCCCCACCCGGCGTGCTGCCGACAACCTCCTTCGCGAGGGTGTTCCCCCCGAACGGGTTCATGTCACCGGAAATACCGTCATCGATGCTTTGTTGTGGGCACTCGAGATGCCCTATTCCCCACCAGATGGGCTGAAACGTTTCCAGGAAAGGGGCCGAAGGTTCATTCTCGTGACCACGCATCGTCGGGAGAGTTTCGGAGAGCCGCACCGATGTGTGTTCCGGGCGTTCTTGAGGCTAGCGGAAGCTTTCCCCGATCTCGAGTTCCTTTTTCCGGTCCATCCTAATCCCAAGGTCCGGGAGGAGGTGGGGGCGATGCTGAAAAACCACCCCCGCATCCACCTCACGGCCCCCCTGGGGTACCTCGATTTCCTGAATGCAATGAAATCGGCCACCCTGATCCTCTCAGATTCGGGGGGAGTCCAGGAAGAAGCCCCTACCTTGAAAAAGCCCGTTCTGGTACTTCGGGAGCACACCGAAAGGCCGGAAGGCCTCGATTCAGG
>CAYRYU010000121.1:11354-20862 GCA_964428355.1 uncultured bacterium | reverse complement strand
TTTTCGGTGACCGTGAAGCGTATTATCAACCCCCTCGGGCCGGCCATGGGACGGTCAATGTCGTCTTCTCCTATGGTGAAAATGGTGGAAGCTCACCGATCGTTACGGCCTCCTTCACGATCGAGATCGAAGAAGGCGGGCAATCCAAAAACCTGAAAGGAATTTCCCTCGATCCCGCGAGCGACTCGGTCGGGGTGGGCGAGATCTATGATTTGAGCAAAGTATCGGTGATCGGAACCTACGATGATGGCTCGACGGCGACCCTGTTCAGCGGGTTCACCTGGTCAGGTTCGGGCGTTTCTGATGGGAAGTTTTCCTCGAATTCGATCGGAGAATCGGATTTGCTTTGTACTTTCGATGAAAGTGGGTTGGTTTTCTGGGCTTTCTTTTCCCTCGAAACGGTTGCGAATACAAGCGTGCGTTTCACCAAGGATTCTGACGGGGTTATAACGGATAACACAACGGGGATGAAGTGGAAAAGATGTCCGGATGATTATAAAACATGGTTGGATGCCTCTATTTGGGCACAGGGAGTAGGTTCGAATTGGGGTTTACCTTCCATTTCCGATTTCGAGAAAATGGAACCGACGAGTTGGGAAGAGCACACTTCATTGTCCGAGGTTGGGTTATGGGCTGCGGATTTTTGGACCAAGGAAAGTTGCCCGATAGATGGTTTTATCGGAAATGACGTCGGCGCTTATTGTTACATGTTTGGTGTTTGGCCGCGAAAAGGTCAATATCATCCGTACATTAAAGTTGGTACCACCCAAACCATTGCGATAGCACATTAGTTGGATTGGTGGTCGAGTTCAGGGTCAGGATACCCGTCCCTCACTACTATGCGAGCTGGCGTTTGGCGAGGTTGGCGAACAGGCCGTTTTTTGACATCAGCTCCGCGAAGGTGCCAACTTCGGCAACCTTCCCCATCTGAAGGACGACGATGCGGTCGGCTCCCTGGATGGTGCTGAGGCGGTGGGCGATAACCAGCCGCGTGGCGCGCATCTTCGCGAGACTTTCGGAAACGATTTCCTGGGTGCGGTTGTCGAGGGCGCTGGTTGCCTCGTCGAAAAGTATCAGACGGGGTTTCTTGATCAGCGCGCGGGCGATCAGGAGGCGCTGCCTCTGGCCGCCGGAAAGCGTCACCCCGCCGTCGCCGATGACGGTGTGCATCTGCATGGGCATTTCCTCGATATCCTGGCGGAACCCGGCCTGCTCGGCCGCGGCCCATGCGTCATCGAGGGTGAAGTGGCCGTCCCCGGCGATCAGTTGGAAAATCGATCCGGCCGAAAGCCGCCCCGACTGCAGAACCACTCCGATCTGCCTTCGCACGGAAGCGATGTCGAGATCCCCCAGGTCGTGCGAGTCGAACTGTATGCTGCCGCTTTCGGGTTTCTCGAAACCGAGAAGCAGGCGGAACAAGGTCGACTTGCCCGAACCGGAGGCTCCGACCAGGGCGAGGAACTCCCCGGGCTTCGCGAAAAAGGAGACATCATTGAGGATCAGAGGGCCGTCCTGGGTGTACCGGAAGGTGATCCGCGACATCTCGACGTGTCCGCTGAGCTCCCCCGGATCCGATTTCATCTCACGTATCTCGGGAATCGCGGTCAGAAGCGGGGTCATCCGTTCGATGTCGGGATAGACCCGGACATAGGAAAGGAAGCTCTGGGCAACGGCCAGCAGCGACCCCACGAAAATCCCGGATGCGGAGTTGAATGCCAGGAACTGCCCCAGCGAGAGTTTGACCCCGGAAGGATCCCGGAGGAGCGCGGCTCCATGGTAGAAAATCAAACCGCTTGCAAGCACCGGAAAAATGGCATGGAACGTCGCAAGAACGTTCTGCCACAACCCTGCCTGGTAGGCCAGGGTCTTCTCCCGACCGAAAATCCCCTTCCAGGACTGGAAAGCCCTTGGTTCGGCCGCGGCGACCTTCAGCTTCGAGATCCCGAGAATGGTCTGAAGGACGAAACTCGATTGCTTGCCCGTCAGCCCGCTCCTTTCGCGAAGCAGCCGCATCGAAACGACGCTGATTCCGATCATCACGAATATGTTCACGAAACCGAGGAGGATGACCCACCATGCCAGGCTCGAGCTGTACCAGAACATCATCGCGACCTGGACGATCACCGAGACCAGCGACTGGAGGCCCATCAATGCGTTAGCTCCGAGTTCCTGACGGATCGCGTTGATGCTGATGGCCCTCGTTCCGAGATCACCTGCCGAAAATCCCCGGAAGAAGGCGGTCGGAAGGTTGAGGAGCCGGTCGATGACACCCGCCTGCACGACCTGGCTGAAGCGGCTTTCGGCGCGCAACTGGGGGAAAACCTGGGCGAACTGCCACATCACCGTGACGAGCGTCGTCACCACGAGGCAGAGAAAGCCCTCGAGGAGGAGCCAATGGTCCGATTCGGGGATCGCCCGGTCGAATACGATACCCGTGATCACGGGGGTGAGCATGGAAAGGGCGGATGTGAGGAGGGTCATCATGAATATCTGGGTCAGGTCGGTTCCGGTGCCCTGGAGGCCGAACTTGAAGGTTTCCCAGAAGGTCAGCGGATTCAGCGGGAAGGACCGGTAGAATTCGAACCCGAAAGGGGTCAGCTTCGCCGCGACGGATTCATCCACCCATTTCCCGTCGCCGCTCCCCGGGGCAATGAGCCGGTACCTGTTTCCACCCGAAGGAAGGAGAGCGACTGGTTCCCTTGTTTCCTCGATTGCCGCGAGAAGGGGCCCGCACTCCTTCTCCCACCAGGTTCCCGAGAGCAGGACGCGCCGATACCGGAACCTGGAATGGCCTGCGATCTCGTTGAGCCGGGATGCGTCCAGGGTCTGGCCTGCAGGAGAGGGTTGCAGCGAGGGGACCGTCATCCCCAGCGTCTTGCATATCATCCTGACCGCGGCCAGAAGAGGCTCGACCGCGGGGCCCTGCGCCTCGCGAAAGTCCGCGTCGGACTCGATCCGGCCCTGGATGAACTCCTGGGCTTCCCGCTCTATCAGACCGATTTCGGTTCCACGGCGGTCCCGTCGGATCGACATCCTTTCCTGGTCTTTGGCGATGAGCAGTAAACCCAGCTCGAGCCCCTTCGCGAAGAACTCGTCCAGGGCCGAGGAACAGGTTGCCGCTGGAATGGCCTGCTCGAGTGGAAGGACCGTGATCGTCCCCTCCCCTTTGCTTTCGAGCCATGCATTGCGGGAAAGGGGGAACGCCTCCCTCTCGGTCGAGGGGGCCAGGGGGACTCCGAGCCATGAAAGCGAAACCGATCGGGAGCGGATCCAGCCTGCCTTGGGGATGCGGAGACCCTGGTCGGGGGAAACGTTGGTTTCCGTCCCGGCGCTCAGCTGCTCACAGGCACGGGGCGGCAGTCCCGGGGTAAGGCCGCCGGTCAGCCCGTCGATCCAGGGCGCCAGGAGGGCCTCACGGGAGGAATCCGCGGCGGGGGTTTCCAGCCAACCCAGGAAAGCGATCCGGGGGACGGCCGCCAGGGTGGTTCCCAGCGCTCCTACCGCGATGAACCCGAGCGGGTTTTCGGCCGGGGCGGCGGGACACCCGAACAGGCAGCCCCCGGCCTCTATGCGGGCCACGTGACGCCGTCTTCCTTCCTTCCCCGGGGGGCCCATCCTGGCGATGAAGACGTCCACGTGTCCCGATTCGATGAACCAGACCTGGTTCTCGCCGTTGAGAAGAAGCGGATGGTTCCCTTCCGCCGCGAAAATCTTCTCGGGGGGGAGGGAAAGGCTCCTGATGAAGGTTTTCAACGCTGCCGTCATGCTGCGCTCACCTTGATCAGGTCGGCATAGGGACCCTCGGCGGATTTCAGCTCCTCGTGGGTTCCACGCTGGACGATCTTTCCCCGCTCCATCACGATGATCTCGTCGCAGTCCCGGATCGTGCTCAGTCGGTGCGCGACGATGAGGCAGGTGCAGCCCCGGCGCCGGATGTTGTCATCGACGAGCTTCTCCGTCGTCGGGTCCAGGGCGCTCGTGGCTTCGTCGAGGACGATGACTGCGGGGTTTCCCGCCAGCGCGCGGGCGATCTCGAGCCTCTGCTTCTGCCCGCCGCTGAAGTTCGTCCCGCCCTCGGAGACCGGGCAGTCGTATGCCCCCGCACGCGCCGAGATGTCGTCGTGGATTTCGGCATCACGCGCGGCTTGCACGAGGTCGTTTTCGGGCATGGCCGGATCCCAGAGTGACAGATTGTCGCGAATGGTACCGGAAAAAAGAAAGATGTCCTGGTCGACGAAGGCGAACCCTCCCGCCATGTCGAGCTTGGATATCTCGCGCTTGGGTCGGCCGTCGAAAAGGATCTCCCCCGACCACGGCTGGTACAATCCGCAGACCAGTTTTGCGATGGTCGACTTGCCCGAGCCGGACCCGCCTACGATGGCGACACGCTTGCCGGGCGTGAGGGAAAGGGAGAAATTCTCGATGAATGGGGGGTCGAGCGGGTTGTACCCGAAGTTGAGGTTCCGCATCTCGAGGTTTCCCTGGAGGACGGTCCTTGCCGGGGAAGCCGCCCTGGAACCACCCGGCGCGACGACCGCCTCGGTGTCGGCCGCCGAAAGGGCGTCCTGCTCGTCCGGGGGCTGGATGAGCACGTCATCCAGGCGCGCCATGCCGATCTGGACCTGGCGGAACTTTTCGACCAGGGAAAGCATCTGGCCGAACGGTCCGAGGACCGAGCCCGCGAGCGACTGGAAAGCCACCAGCATGCCCGGGGTCATTTTCCCGTTCATCACCTCGAGACCCCCGACCCCGATCACCAGAACCGTCGTCAGGGATGAAAGCATCGAGGTGGGAACCTGCTGGAGGGAATTCAGCCGCATGGTATCCTGCATCCCGGTCATCACGCGGGTGAGGGTTCCCGCCCACCGCCCGAAGAACTCCGATTCGGCCCCTCCGGCCTTGATCGTTTCGATCCCCACGAGGCCTCCGATCGTGATTCCCGCGAGGGTCCCGTTTTCCCGGGTCAGCCGGCGAAGCATGTCGTCACGGGGCCGTGACATGATCCTGACGACTAGAATGCTGATGAGCAGCATCGCGATGACGATGACCGTCAGAACGAAATCGTAGGAGAACATGATTCCGATGAAGAAAACGACGGTGGCTGCGTTGAGGGCCTGGGTCGCGAGTTCGCCCGAAAGCATCGTCGAAATCTGGTCGTTGATCGCGATGCGGTTCGAGATTTCGCCGGCGTAACGCTGGGAGAAGAACGAGAGCGGAAGGCGCAGCACATGGTGGAGGAACTTTCCCGTCATCGAGAGGCTGAGGCGGGTCTGAAGCCGGGTCAGTATGCGTTTCTGCACCGAAGTGGTCAGGCCCTGGAAGACCAGGGTCACTCCCATCGCGAAAAGAAGGGGCTTGATCCAGTCGGCTTTTCCTCCGATCAGGATGTCGTCGACGAAGACACGGAAGAAGGTCGGGATCACGAAGCCCGGAACCGCGAGGCAGAGGGTGGCGAGAATGACGAAGAAAAGCGCGGCAGAAAGCCCCTCCAGGCGCCTGCGAAGCGCTCCCCATGGACTGGGAGGCCGCCCGCCGCGGACGAACTCGGGGCCGGGCTCGATCGCGAGAACCACGCCGCTGAAAGCCTGGTCGAACTCCTCGGGAGTGACGGTCCGCGGTCCCTGGGCGGGGTCGTTCAGGAAGACGAGGCTTTTCGAGAAACCCTCGACCACGACGAAGTGGTTGAAGTTCCAGAAAACGATGACCGGCATCCGCATTTCCAGGATGGTTTCGGGAGTCTTCTTGAAACCTTTGGCCACGAACCCGTACTTGCGGGCCACTTTCAGGATGTTCGTCGCCTTGGTTCCATCCCGGGAAACCCCGCACTCCTGGCGGAGGGTCTCGAGGGGAACGAAACGCCCGTAGTATCCCATCTGCATCGCCAGCGCCGCCGCCCCGCATTCGACGGCCTCCATCTGGAGAACGCTCGGGGTGCGGGCCCGGCGCATTCCCGGCAGGCCGAAGATCATGCGGCTCAGCCAGGCCAGGCTCCGGGAGAGGACGCTGTCGGTTGTCTCGGACATCTCTGTCAGAAGCGGCTCAGAGGCCGGTATACTCCTTGAATGTCGGGATGAGGAGGGTGAGGGGTGCCTGCTGTCGCACGACTATGGCTGCATCGCAGAAGGTGCCGCTGGTCAGGGTTAGGTCGGGCCCGTCACCCGAGGACCACTGGTAACCGCTCGGAGCACGGGGATCGACCTCGAGGCGCGCCCTGACCGCGAGCGGGGCGCCGGCTTCCATCAGGGATTTCACCAGCGTCTGGTTTCCCAGCACCGCCTGCATGCCCTGGGACGTGGCCGCGAACGGTGAGATGGAGATCACCTTCCCCTTGATGAACCCGTATTCCTCGCGTTTGACGGTTCCCGGAGTGATCTGGACGGTCATGTCGGGTTTCACCAGCTTGCCGTCCTTGAGTGGAACGTAGAAGATCCCCTCGAGAACCGCGGGGCCGGTCCGTTGCGGTTCGAGACTGAGAAGCGGCTGGGCTACGGAGACGAGGTCGCCGATGGCGGCCATGACTTCGAGGACCCTTCCGGTCTCGGGAGCCACCACCGCCGTCGTGACTTCGCGGCGTTTCTCGAGGAGTTCGAGGTTCCTGACCCCTTCGGCGATCTCAGATTCCTGGCGAAGGAGTTCACGTGCCCGGTTGTTGTCTGCCTCGACCTCCTCGACCGGGAGCTGTTTCAGCTGGTTCTCGCTGTCCCTGATCTGGCTTTCGAGCCGCTGGACCTCCCGTTTCGATTCGATGACCGCCTGCTTGGTGATCAGGCCCTTTTCCTGCAGCTGTTCCTGCTGGCCAACGCGCTCGTCGAGCCAGGCTTTCTGCGCGTTCAGGGCTTTGACGGAGTCCAGGATCGCCGTCCTGCGCTTCTCGTTGAGCGCTTTCCGGGTGCTCTGCTCGGTTTCCTGCAGCGACCGGGTCAGGCGCAGTCTCTCCTTCGCTTCATCCACCCGCTGGCGGGCGGCTTCGATCTCTTTGCGCAGCTCGGGCTGCTCTATTTCGGCCACGATATCGCCCTTGTTTACAACGCTCTCGGGCTTCGCCTTGAGGGTGACCAGACTCCCTGCCCCCGGCGAAAGGACGTTCACCACTCCTCCCTGCGTGAGGAGGATTCCGCGCCCGTCGACCCGGGTGGGGATCGACCCGTACACTCCCCAATAAAGTGCCACGCCGATGAAGAGCATGAAACCGAGAAGGATGACCCACGAGCGGCGGGGAATGAGCACGTCGAGCTGGTCGATCTGCTCGGGCGAAGACAGCCGGTCGAGAGCGGCCTGGCGAAAGATGGATTCCTGTTTGGAGGCGAAAGGATTCATCGGGGTTCCTCCTCGAGAAGTGAGGAAATGGTGGGGGTTGAGGAGAACGCTTCGGTATCCACGACGAAGCGGCCTCCTTCCTTGCGGGAGATGGTACCCGTCTCGTACCGAAGGGACGCGATGGCCCGGGCAAGGTTGACCTGCGCCTGGATGTCCGAAAGCAGGGCATTCGTCAGGCGGTCCTCCATGGTGATGAGATCGAGAATGGTTGACATGCCGTTTGCAAGCTTTTCCTTCTCGTTCTCGACAGCCTGCCGGTAGGTGGTCACGGCGATCGAGCTGCACTCGGCCTGCCGGATGCTGTCGATGACGGAACTCCAGGCGAGGTCGAGGCCGGTTTTGACATCGAGCTCGGCCTTCCCATACTGGATGGCGAGCTTCTTTTCCTGGACTTCCCGTTGGATCCGGACCCCGGTGGCCCTGTCGTTCCGGAGGGGAAGCTCGCTCTGGACGCCGACGACGACGTGGAAGCCCTTCACGTTTTTCGAGAACGGGGTGACGAACGTGCCGAACTCCTTGTTCTCGTCGAGGCCCGCCAGACCCAGGGACATCGTGAAATCGACCTGGGGTTTCTCGTCGTTCCGGCTTCCGGCGGTGAGGCGGGCCGCGGCGCGACGTTGGTTCCTCAGATCCAGGAGATCGGGGCGGCACTGGAGAGTCTGCTCGAGGAGTCTTTCCGGGAACGAGGCGGGAAGGGATGCCGAAGCTGGGTTTGGAAACTCCGCCAGTGGAAGGGGCATGCGTCCCACCTCTTCCGCGGAAAGCCCAAGTAGGACTCCGAGTGCCCGGCGGTTCTGGCGCAGGGAGGTTTCGGCCCCGATCCGGTCGGCCTGTTTTGAAGCGCGGTTGGCGGTCACCTGGCTCCGTTCCGAAAGGGGCCTCTGGTCGGCCTTGATCAGGGTTTCGGTCTCCTCGGCAAGGCGGGCGGCCCGTTCTTCGGCGGCGAGAAGGACCTCGAGGCGGCGGGCCGAACCCAGATAATTCCAGAAAGCGTCGAGTGTCTGGAAGAGGGTGCGGTTCACGGTGGTGCGCAGGGTCTCATGGCCTGCCTCGAGAGATAGGCGGGCGGCATCCTCGTTGGTCGAGAGTGAGGAATCATGCCCATTTCCGCGGCGGAGGGGGTGCTTGATCTCGAAGGAAATCTCCCCCCGGCTTTCGGGGTTCGCCCGCGGAATTTCGTATTCCTCGCGTGTGAATGTGATGTTGGGGGATATTACCGTGCCACTCCTGAGTTTGCGCTGGTAGGCAATCTGGTACTGTGTGTTAGCGATTGGGACATACGACTTTCCCAGGCTCCGGGAATCGCTCCGGGTCAATGCCTGATACTGATGGTCGCGTGTGATGGCTGAGTTCAGCACTGGGGCGAAAGATCCTTTCGCCTGCGTCACCGCCCCTTCCTTGCCCCGGATATCGCTCTTCTGGATGAGGATGTCGGGGTTGTTGGCCAGGGTTGTTTCGACCACTTCGGCCAGGGAGAGGCCGCTTTCCGGCCCGACCGCGGGAGCATCCCCCAAAGCATCGGATGCGGATTCCGAAGGAAGCCGCGGGGCGACTCCAAGCGCATCTGGAAAAGACGAAACGGACTCAAGGGGGGGATCGATTACAGTGCCCGAGGAGATGGAATCACCCGCGAAAAGTGTTGAGGGGATCAGGGTCCCGAGGAGGAAAAGAAGAACCGGAACGAGAAGGACCTTCCGTTCGGGAAGCGCTCTTTTCATCAGGATGGCGACCGGCGGCCTCAGCCGCCCCGAAGGCGGTGCAGGATCGTTTCGAAGCGGGCTCCCGCAAGCGAAAGATTGTCGAGAACCGAGGGGTCGATCTCGCCTGCATACTCCTTGTCTTCTTGCAGGGCCGCGCTTTCACCGTAGCCCATGAAAGCCATCGTTCCACGCAGGCGGTCGGAAAGGAAAACCGACATGGCCCGGTAGAATCGGGCGGCGAAGCCCTGGTCAGAGCGCAGTTGCTTCATCAGCTCGGCGTTCGAGATCTCCAGGACGCGGGAATCGTTGGATGCCGTAACGGTGGCGGAGGGGGGGCGGGAATCGATGCAGGACATTTCCCCGAGCATCTCTCCGGAACCGATCCGGGCGATTTCGCGGTTCTTGAGCGCTTTCAGTGTGACCGCGAAACTTCCATCCAGGACAATGAACATGCTCTCGATGGGTTTTCCCTCGACGACCAGGGATGTCCC
>CAYRYU010000121.1:0-11254 GCA_964428355.1 uncultured bacterium | reverse complement strand
CCAGGACAATGAACATGCTCTCGATGGGTTTTCCCTCGACGACCAGGGATGTCCCCTTCGCGACCGTGCGTCGCTTCCCTTTTCGGATGAGCCATTCGATGTCGGAGTCGGCAAGCTCGCCGAGGATGAACAGGACTTTCTTCATGACTGCTTCCTTATCTTCCGGAGTTACCCCGGAAAGTGGGCATGATTTGTTTCGGACATGATTTTAAAGGTTCGTCGACACCCATGCAACAAATGGTTTCGAAACAACCCCCGGCGAAAAACCACGGATTTCTCCGGGTGCCGGGCGGCGTTCATTTGATTTTGCAGGAAAATGATTTATCATCATTCTGTTATCCATTTTCCCTGAGCCTGTTTTGAGGAGGATTTCAATGACGAACATCAACCCCGATCCCGTTCGCGAGAGATTCCTTTCGTTGGTCAAGAAGGCCTGGAAAGACAACTCCTTCAGGCGGCAGCTCCTGTCGGATCCCCGGAAGGTGATCCAGAAGGAAACAGGCTACGAAATCCCGCCGGACCTCATTCCGGAAATTCTCGAGGAGAAGGCGAACGAGTTCTTTTTCGTACTTCCCCCAAAACCGGCGAAGGGGCTCGACAAGATCCAGCTTGATGAGATCGAGAAGGTCAAGAAGATGAAAAACCCCTCGATGCAGCATTATCTCGGGGTACTTGTCGCCCGGAGCTGGCAGGACGAAGGGTTCCGGAAACAACTGGTCGGAAACTCGCGCGCCGCGATCCGGAAGGAGTTCGGGCTCGAGCTTCCCAAGGATGTCTTGTGCAGATTCCTCGAGGCCGATCCGGGAAAATACTATTTCGTCCTTCCGGCAAAACCCGTCGATGACCTCAGCGACGAGGAACTCGAAGCGGTCTCGGGAGGAACCGGGATGAACAACTCCTGGCTGGGGCCGGGGAGCGAGGTGCAGAACTGGCTCATCATGATCTCCGTTGTTTCGACCCTGCCAAACTTCGGGGGCGGGGGAGGCCAGCACTGGTGATCCCCGCGGACAGTTCCGGGAGAATCCAGTCCGGTCCCGGAGCCCGGCCATTGCTGCTTGGGCACCTGGTTTTCTCACGGAGTCTGCCTTTCCTGGTCCTTCTGGGCTTCCTGGTTTGCGGAGCGGTCCATGCTTTGCGGCTCCAGTACCAGACCCTGAAAGAGGCATGGATGGATACCCTTGCCGCCGTCGTTGTCACCGTCGGGAAGGTTGAAGCGTCCAGACCCGGACCTTTCCAGATTTCCATCATGGTCACTGCCGATCCCGTGAAGGTGCTTTTCGGCGAAGTCGGAACCGGCACCTTCGTTTGCACCTACACCCAAAGCCTGCCTCACGAAACTGACGGAAAGCAGATCTCGCCTGTCGTCTCCGGGTCCGGACTCGAACTCGACCTCGTCGCCGGAAAGAAGGTCATCCTCCTGATCGGCCGAGGGGGCTCGCTGCTGCGTGTCGAACCGTTCAGCAATCTTGGTTGCGTGATGGCCCTCGTTCCGAAACCGCCCCCGCATGGACGCAAGGTATCCCAGGGTCCCGTTAAAATTTCGTTGGAGGAGCCGACAAAAACGGTCCGTTCCCTCGAAATTGCGATCCATGGCAGGAATTGGCCCCTTGCCGGGCAGTGTCTTTCGGAGGAAATCCGCGCACTGAACGGGGAAATCCTCGCGAGCGAGACTTTCTATCTCGCGAAAACCTGGACAGCCACTCCGACGGGTATCCTGGGCCTCCTCGTGAAAAAGGTGTTCATCATATCCGGTGTCGCGGCCTTGGTTTCGGTAAAGAAATCCGAGTCGGTCGTCCTGGTCAGGATTTCCTATCGACCGCCCCTGCGCGAGGAGTGCCGCGCGACCGAGGTCGAGTTGACGAGGGATTCGCAAGGGCGGTGGCTGATTTCGAGGTTGTACGGACGAAAGACTCCCGATCTCGGGGGCAAGGAAGAACGATGAAAAAGGCGATTATGTTTCTCCTGGTTTCGATCATGCTCGCGGTTTCGGGCGGTCTCTCTTTCGGAGGCGGAAGAGCCGTTGATGGAAAGATCGAAGGGCTCATCCGGGAGCATGTCTTCCGCGAGAGTCCGAAACTCAATCCCCAAACCCGTCTCTTGATCGACGAGTTCGACGTATCCGGGCTCGAAGAAACTCTTGGGATTCGGCTGTTCCTCGTCGGTCTGGCGACCGACGGCGGGGAGCGGTTCGACGAAAAGCTGCTCCTGGTCAATGGAAATCTGATAAGGCAGTTCGGTGCCACGTTCGGCGGGTCGGGGCTGATGTCCGCGGTAGTGAGCGGGAAGAG
Source organism: uncultured bacterium (assembly GCA_964428355.1). Lineage (GTDB taxonomy): Bacteria > Muiribacteriota > Ozemobacteria > Ozemobacterales > Ozemobacteraceae > CAYRYU01. The sequence goes on along the minus strand of CAYRYU010000121.1, from coordinate 8,966 downwards.
TTTGTATTACTCGTATTCGTTCGGGTCCGGCGTCCACAGGTCGCATGTCGGACGGATGACGGTCAAGGACGGGGATGTGGTCCTGGTCGAAACCGATTCCCATCCCGACGATCTTTTCGTCCGGGTCGAAAATGGGCGAATCCGCCTTGAAACCGGCAGTTTCGAGAGGTTCAACTCCTGGAAGGCCGGCAAACCCTTCGGCCGGCTCGAGGAAGGGGGCTCCGCCCTTCGCATCTCCGCATCGGCTGAGTCCCCGCGGTCGGGGCGGCCGGAATTGGGAGAAGCCGGAAAATGGGAGGACGACGCGGGCAACTGGTACCGGATGTTCCAGGAGGAGAAACCTTCCGATGTGGAGATCATCCATTCGTTGTACTGGCGGTCCGATCACTTCACTGATGAATTCATGTTTTTCGCAGAGGTGAAAGCTTCCGCCGGATGGCGTAGCGGATATTTTAAAAAGTACAAGCTCGAGCCGGTTCATCCGGCGAAGGCGAGGAGCTTCCGTACCGACACCTCCTGCTCCCTTACCCCCGGCTGGTTCGTGCCCGGGCCGATCGGGGACTACGATGTCTGGGACGTCCCCGGCCGCTTCGGCTCAGTCTGGATCGACAGGAAAAACGGGCACATGCACTTCTTCCGCATGCGTCTTTGAACGCGTGGTCGGTTCAACGGATGAAATCGAACGATGGGTTGTGGCTCTGCCTGATTTTTGGCATTCTCGGGTGTGCCGCGCTTTTCTTCGCGAGGGAGTATTCCAACTTCCGTTCCACCCGAAACCGGCTCGAGGACCTCTTTCAGAAGACGACAAACTTGCGTGAACTGCAGGATCTGACGTGGCAACCCAAGGGCCTCCACGGGTTGTTCCTGTACACCCGCGACGGAAAATGGCTCGCCTTCCTGTACGAGGATCCCCATGACGGCAGGTTGTGGTCGGATGTAAGCCTGGCTCTCGATTCCCAGGGCAACTGGTATTCCTCGACCCAGCATTTTTGCGGGGCGTACGATTTCTACGAAGGGGCCCGCCTCCGCGTCGAAACTGACAAATCCGATTGCTGGCTACCCCAGGAGACCGTTTCCATGATGATAAGGCAGAAAAGGGAGTTCGACCGTCTTCGGGACAACAGCGAACCCAACGAAACCTTCATGGGGAAAATCGAGCGGGGCCGCGGTCTGGAAGGGGCACGAGACCTCCTTCGGAAGGAAGGGTTCACCTTCTGGAAGACAGGAAAGCTCAAATGGATGCCCTGAAAATTTTGGCTGGAGAGACTGGCAAGGATGTCGCCATCAGTTGTCCAGGCAGCCATTCGAAAAGGGATTTCCCCGGAATCTTCCCTGGAGGTTGTCCCGGTTTCCCGGTTTGAAACGGGTTCCGGCTTCTGCTAGAATGGCCTCACGGGAATTGAACCGAGGTTCTCGAGTGAATCTTGTTGAGGAGAAGAAAATGACCACCAAATCTTCGAAATCCCCGAAGGCGAAGATGGCCGCAATCGTCACCAAGTCCTGGAAGGACGAGGCTTTCAAGAAACAGTTTCTTGCCAACCCGCGAAAAGTCCTCCAGAAGGAAGCCGGATTCGAAATCCCCGAGGGAGTGACCCCGGAGATTCTCGAAGAGACCTCAAAGAAACTCTTCTTCGTCCTTCCCCCCAAGCCCGCCAAGGAGATCGGGAAAAAGGGGCTGGACGATATCGAAAAGATCAAGAAGATGAAGAAACCGGGCCTTCAACATTATTACACCGTGCTGGCATTGAGAAGCTGGATGGATGAAGGTTTCCGAAAAAACCTCATCAGTGATACCAGGTCCGCGATCCAAAAGGAGTTCGGAGTCCAGATGCCCAAGGACGTTTCCCTCGAGGTTGTCGAGAGCGATCCGAAGAAATTCTACTTCGTTCTCCCCGCGAAGCCGTCAGATGAACTGGACGATTCCGAGCTCGAGAGTGTTGCCGGTGGGATATCGGCTGGGGATGTCGGGGACTGGATCGATGGAGCCTATCTTTCATTCAGGCAATGGGCCGTCGGTGTGTTCAATGCCGTGACGGCCTGGTAATATCCACCGCTCCCGGGTCCAAAGGAACTCCAGCGAGCAGAGGCCGGACCGCCAGTCTCCGCTCGTTTTGGTTTTGCGGCCTTCCCCCTCGTAAAAGAAGGTAGGTTCACAAAATCTCCCATCCGGGGTGAAAAAATTCACTTGCAAATGTTCTTGGGCTTCTATATTTTGGCAACATGGGAATTGAGCCGAGGTTCTCGCCCCAATTTTTCTGAGGAGAATGAGATGACCCCCAAATCTGCGAATTTTCCAAAAGCCAAAATGGCCGCCATCGTCACCAAGGCCTGGAAGGATGAGGCTTTCAAGAAACAGTTTGTTGCCAACCCGCGAAAAGTCATCCAGAAGGAAGCCGGATACGAAATCCCCGAGGGAGTGACCCCGGAAATTCTCGAAGAGACTTCGAAGAAAATCTTCTTCATCCTTCCCCCCAAACCCGCCAAGGAGATCGGGAAAAAAGGGTTGGACGATATCGAAAAGATCAAGAAGATGAAAAAGCCCGGCCTTCAGCAATATTACACCGTGCTGGCTCTGAGAAGCTGGCTGGATGAAGGTTTCCGGAAAGCCCTCGTCAGTGATACCAGGGCCGCGATCCAGAAAGAGTTTGGAATCCAGATGCCCAAGGATGTCTCCCTCGAGGTTGTCGAAAGCGATCCGAAGAAATTCTTCTTCGTTCTCCCCGCGAAGCCGTCAGATGAACTGGACGATTCCGAACTCGAAAGTATTGCCGGTGGGGGGGGATTTTTCGAGGATATCGGAGGATGGTTAGACGTGGCTTTTTATTCAGCATGTTGCTGGTTCAACAGTGCGGCCATCAATGCGTCTTCAACAGTGGGTTCCTGGTAATATCCCCTATCCTGGTCTATAAGGACTCCAGCGAGCAGAGGCCAGACCGCCAGTCTCTGCCCGTTTTCCTTTTTCGGATTTTTACTCCCTCTAAAGAACGATCCCAATTGTCTCGAAGCAGTGCGCCTCAGGCTATGCGCCCCACATCCTCTCACGAATTTCGAAAGTCGATGTGGCGAATGGTAGGGCGGGGCCTTCGGACCCGCCGAGAAAAATGCGACGATTACCTTTTTGCGTAATCATGGATGTTCCTGTAAGAATCGAGTGAGATGAACCGGGAAGACTCTTTTTTGCGGTACCTGGAAATCCTGGCTCCGGTTTTTCCGAAGGCTTTGATTTCGGAGAAAGGCTTCGAACGGATCCGGCGCGTCGCCCGTTTGCTTCCCATCAGGCTCAGCAGCTTCTTCGGGTTCGAATGCCGGCTCGGGGAAGAGCGTGCCAACGCGGATTTCCTTCTCCATCTCACCGACGAGGAGGCAGGCGGGGACGTCCTTTCTGGGGCGAGAGCGGAAAGGCGTCTTCCCTCGGGTATTCTGAAGAACACCTGTTGGAAACGTCTTGCGGCCTTCGCCCGTGAATGGACCACTGCGGGGACCGAACTCGGTCGAAGGGCCGATCACGTCTGGCTCGAGTTCGATACGGCCCGGGCGCAGGCGGCCACAGGGGTTCCGGTGCCCAGCTTCTTCTTCGGGTTGCGATATCAGGGTATGACCGTTGATGATTGCGGGCCGAAAACCAGTTTCCGGGATGATCCTGTTGCAGCGGACTTTAGTCCGCGCCAATTGAACCCCACCGCTGCAAGGCCCTCTTCGTCTTCTCCGATCCGGTTTCAAAATGCAGGATCCAAGAGGGCGGCGAAGGCGCAGAAAACCATCGCGGAAATGGCGACGGATTGCTTCTGGGTCCACGATCGCGCTTTTCCCCTGGTGCTGGGGAGGCCGCTTCCCGAGGCCCAGAAAGATCTGCTCGTCAGGTGTTTCGACGAGCTCCCCAAGGGATCATACGTTTTCCAGATGGGAACGATGCTCTCGCGCGAGGGGAGCCCCCTCCGCCTTTGCGTCCGGAACATCCCGCGGTCGGCTGTTCCGCGATGGCTCGGGAGAACCGGGTGGCAGGGAAACCGCGCCTCGCTTTCCAGGGAGATGGCGTCACTTGCCCCTTTTGTCGATCGGATCGATTGCGACGTCGATCTGCCTGCGTTTTCGGGTGAAATCGGGCCCAAGATCGGTCTGGAGTGCAGCCTCGGCCCGTCGCCCGAGATCAAGGACCGTTATGCCCGCTTCCTGGACTTCCTGGTCGCTCGGGGGCTTTGCCTGCCGCAGAAGCGAGATGCCCTGATGCAGTATCCCGGCGGAAACCACCAGTACGAAAAACCGGACCTCTGGCCGGAGCACCTGAAGCAGGCTTCCGCCCTTTTCCGTTGGTCCCAGGTCAGCGTTCTCCTTCGAAGTATCAACCACATCAAGCTGGTGTTCCAGGAAGGCCGGGTTACCGAGGCGAAAGCCTACCTGTCGGTTGCGCACACCTGGATGCCCAGGCCTCCATTCAAAAGGAAATCCGAATGAATGACCGTTTCGACGTCGCCATCATCGGGGCGGGCCTCGCGGGACTCGCTGCCGCCTATTCACTGCGGGACAAAAAGACCATCCTTCTCGAGCGGGAAAACCGCGCGGGGGGGCGGGTCGAGACCCGCCAGGCAAAAGGGTTCACCTACGAACTCGGCTCGATCTTCCCCTATCCGCGTGAGCTCGTTCCCTTCGAGTTCGAATCCTCCGCGATCGTTCCCGAAAGCGGACCGCTCGGGGTCTCCCTGGCGGGAAACCTCACCTGTGGCTCGACTGTTGCGGAATGCCTGAAGAACCTGGGGTGCAACGACCCCATCGAGATGGCTGAATTCTTCGGGCGCGAGGTCGCGCAGGCTTCTTCCGAGTCCCAGTTGTCGTTCCTCGACCTTCTGACCGGGAAACCCGGCTCCGACACGGCCGGGAAGTCTCTGTGTCACCGCATTCTTTCTTCCTTTTTCAGGGTCATCCATCCCGGGAGGCCCGAACTCTATCTTCCCCAGCGCCGCCTGGACGCGCTGTCCCGGTTCGACGTCAGCCACCATCGGGGCGGAAACGGTGAACTCGTCGAAGCCTTTCTGAGCCGGTTGCCCCAAAAGCCGGTCTTGGAAGCCGCGGTCACCGCCATCGTGGAAGAGGAGGAAGGCTTCCGGATCTCGTTCGATCGGAACGGCAGTCCGGAGCGTGTAACCGCGAGATCGGTCATCGTCACCACCCCCGCTCCGGTGACCGCCCGCCTGGTTCCGGGTCTTGGGGAGGAATCGAAACGGACGTTGTCGGGAATCCGGTTCGGCCCGGGAACAGCCGTCGTGATCGGCCTGAAAGGCTGTGCGATCAGGGAGTTCGCCTACATCGTAACCCCCGACCAGCCTTTCAACACCGTGATCCGGCACGGAGGTTTTGCCCAGGACATGGTTCTGCTGACCATCTATTACGTGGGTGAGGCATCAAAGAAACTGCGCGAACAACCGGTTGCCGCAACCATCGGTGAAACCGTTGCGCGGCTTGGAAAGCTCGGCATCGGGGAGGTCGATCCCGGCAAGGTCGTCATGAGCGATCTGAAGCACTGGGACATGATCGGTCCCCGGATCACTCCCCAAGCCTACGGAGAATGGAACGACAGGATCCTGAACCCGATCGAAGGCCTGTTCCTCGCAGGAGATTCGATGTTCGTGGATCCCGCCGACCTTTTCCCCTACGGCATGGACGCCGCCCTTCTTTCGGGAAAGCGCGGCGGCGAGGCCGCGAGGGAGTTCCTGTCGGAGGGCGCGAAACGAAGCCCCCAGACGGAGGTTCCCCAAAGAGGTTTCCGCCCGGAACCCCTGACCGTCTGTCACATCTACCGTTGCACTCCCCGGGAGCCGCTTTTCGAGAACGTAAACGAAGAAGGTGACATCGCCTTCTACGGGTTGATTCTTCAGAGCGAGCGCAACGGCATCGGCGAGAAATACCTGCTTGCGGTCGCCCGGGACCATCTCTGGGAATACCATCACGGATACGGGGTTACCGCCGCCGACAGCGCTTTCGTGATCGAGGGGTTGTGGGCGAACGGGACTCCCGTGGAGACACTCATTCCCAGCCTTCGGGCCGTCGTCGGGAAATTCTTCTGCCGTGAAGAGGGTGGGTTCAAGACCGTTCTCGAGGGGCGGGCACCCTACTGGCGCGGGGTTTCCGTGGAAACCACCGCCCATCTGGCCTACCTTCTTCAAAAGATCGCCCCCGCCGAATTCGCCGCCGAACTCGAGGCCTGCGCCGCCTATCTGAAGTCCCGGCAAGACGAGAACGGCGCATGGACGGGGAAGTGGTATCCCAACCCGACCATTCCCGTGTACTTCGCACTGCGGTTCCTTGCCGCCTTCGACTCTGAACGGTTTTCGGACCAGATCCGCAAGGGCCGGAACTGCCTCGTTCGCTGGGCCGGTCCGCGTGGCGACTGGTTCGGGTCGGTCATTTCGACCGCCGCGGCCCTTCTCGCCCTGAAAGCGCTCGGAGATACCGCCATGGTCGTTGAGAACGGGATCGAGTGGTTGCGCTCGAGACAGTCGGGCGGAAGATGGCCTGGGGAGCCGGTCTTGTATTACTGGATGGACGACGGCGAAGACCGCATCTTCTACTCCTGCCACGACAAGGGCCGCATAACCACTGCCTGGGCCCGCCTCGCCCTCGAGGAGTAAGTTGAAACGGGCTTCCCTGGGCTTCCAGGGGAACCGGATTCCTTTGCGCGCCCAGGTCCTTCGAAAGTAAAGACACCAGATCGGCAATCTCCGACCCCGTTCCCAGGTCGCCGAAGTCCCTTACTCTCGAGGGTCAGGAGTATCTTGAAAAATCGGAGTTGATATCCGGGAATGCAAGGTATTCCTGAGCAGCGCTTCCCCAGCCATCGTGCGGGGCGTTTCCGAGTCCCTTGCAGGATGCGTGGAGTTCATCGAGATCGGGGGCTTCACCCTGACAGAGATTGGCCCCCAAGACCTGTCGCCCACGGATGGCGGCGTGTCGGGGACGCCTGAGTCCCGTTTCCGCCCGGAAGATGCCGAACATTCCGATTCCGAATCGGGAGCGTCAATCGGCCCTCATCTTGTCGAGGAGCCGGCGGGCTTCGCCCTGGCAGGCGGACGGAATCGAACGCTCGGTGAAGAGAGCGAAGGAGACTCTGCGGTAGACCAGGTCGGCGGTTTCGCGATCGAAGCTGCCGGCGGGCTGGGTGAACGTCTGCAGCGAGGAAAAGTCGCCGTGGTTGAGGTCGTCCAGGATGGCTTTTGCCGCGGCTTTTCGGAAATAGTCCTGGAACATTTCATCCCACGCGCAATCGCGGGAAAATTCCAGTTCGGAGTATTGCGGGAGGAAGGTGTCGGGGTTCTCGGGGAAATAGATCGCCATTCCGCAGGAATTCGCCAGGGAGCGGTTGACGGGCCATCGTTCGCCATACGGCCCCTCGTAACCTGTCGCATTGACGCCGTTCGCGAGAACGGCCTCGGAAAACGCCTTTTCCAGATTCCCGGCGGCTTCGAGGACCGTTTTATCCCGGATCGAACCCTTCAAGAGCTTCACGAAATGAAGAAGATCGATGTTCTCGGGCAGGGAGTAACGCTGCACACCCGCGAGAGCCGCCTGGACCTCGTAGCAGAAATCCCCCGTCATGACCGCTCTGGCCAATGCCTCGATCGAGGAGTTCAGGGCGTCGAGCTTCCCGGCGGCAACGACGGAAAGGGTGCTCGCGTCGCAGATCGAGGAATAGTAGGCGGTATAGGCCTCAACCATTTTCTTCGCGAGATCGACCGGTTTCATCCCATCGGTCAACCCGCCCAGCATCAGATTATATGGATACCCGAGACCCGGGACCGTCTCTTCCGATGCGACGATGAGGTCGACGGATTTCCGGATCTGGTATCCCACTTCCATCATCTGCATCAGGCAGGCATCCATGGAAAGAATGTCGAGGTTCTTGCCGAGAATCGTCTTTATCTCACTCAGGGCGATTCCGAGCTGGCCCGTCGTAATGTGGTTCTCGCTCGAGTCGTCATAGGAGATCCCCTTGAAGATGCCCCGGTTGTTCCTCCTCCGCCACCCTGAGCCATGGTTCCAGATGTCGAGGACGTAGTGTTTCGCGGGGTACCTTGCGACGACTTCCTTCACGAAAGAAACCATCACGCGGTAGTCGCCCATGTCGAGTTCGCCCATATCCTTGATCTTGTCGATCGACCCGTTGCCGATGTAGTTCATCCTGGCGGGAATTCCCGCTCGATCGATCAGGGTGACGATGTTGAGGTTCTTCTTCCCGATCACCTTGCTCATTTCGAACTGGTCTTCCACGGAAAAAGGATCCAGATCGTTGTCGGCATTCAGGAAAACCATGAATGTCCATTCTTTCTCTTCCGAATGGCACGGTGAAACAAGGAAACAGAGAAAACAAGCCAGAAAGAGGGCAAGAGCAGTCTTTCGCATCACGAGGCTCCTTCGCTTCCTGGAAATATCCAAAAATCACATGCTCCCTATTCTTCAAATTCCGGAACAAGGTTTAGCCGTTCTGGAAAAATTCCCGAAAGCTTTTCATCCCCCCCCGGTAGGAAAAAATGTTCCGGACCAATGTTGTCGAAAGGCCGGGTCGTGGATGTTGTTACCCTGTGGTTTCTTTTTTGTGCACAATGGAAAACTCTGGGTGAATTACGGATTTGTCATGACAAAAATGGATGTGTGATCTAAAAATGTCGCATGAAGAGAAATGGTGCGCTTTCTTCGAGGATTTCCACGGTATTGACGCCGGGCTCTGGCACATCCGGGATCGGGAGAAGCGCAAGGTCGATTCCCTTGTGACGTGGGATGGCGTGCCCGAGATGCTCGTCGAATGCAAGGTCGGTGGCGACAGACCTTCGCCCCCCCCTGACCTGCTTCGGAGAACGGCTTGTGGTTCCTGCCCGGTATCAGTTCTCCCTCGAAGGGCCGGAGGATTTCCTGACTTCCTCGGGAATCAGGCTGGATGCCAGGCCAGGGGGCAGATGAGATCCTTGAACATGTTCCAT
>CAYRYU010000120.1:2010-20994 GCA_964428355.1 uncultured bacterium | reverse complement strand
GCCTCCTGGAAAGGAATTCGGTCAGGTGCCCTCAAGGACTGCGCCATCCTGGCTTTTCGGGCACATTCGCCCCATCGTGGGGCTCGTGACTGCCCAACTTACGGGCTTGGCGCGAAAAAGTCAAATACCAGCCACCCAAATGCCTTTGGCTTGGGAGAATGCCGGTTCCTCAATTGGGAGGGGAAGTTCCCGGGGAGCTACCTGCCCAGGTCGAACCTGTAACCGATCCCGTGAACTGTCTTGATGATCCGCGGGTTCCGGGGATCGACCTCGATCTTCTTCCTCAATTGGGAAACGTGTTGGTCGAGAGTGCGCGAGTTGGGTATGTACTCTTCACCCCAGCAGACGTCGAAAAGGCGGTCCCGGGAGAGGACGGTCCCCGGATTCTCGAAAAGCAGCCGAAGGATCTTCACATCCCTCAGACTCAGATCGATAGCGGTTTCACCCCGACGTGCGCGGAGTTCAGACGGGATCACGTGAAGATCGTCCAGGTCGAAGGGCCCTCCCGGGGCATCCCCTTCTGCGGGTTGTACGTTTCCCGATCCGAGACACCGGCGGGCAACCGCCCTGATCCTTGCCACGACCTCCTTGACCCCGAAGGGTTTCACGATGAAGTCGTCGGCACCGAGTTCGAGACCCACGACCTTGTCGATCTCCTCGCTCTTGGCCGAGATGAAAACGATGGGGACCCGCGCGTCGATTGTCCGGATCTGTCGGCAAAGCTGGAATCCGTCTTTTCCCGGCATCATGATGTCCAGGCAAAGGAAATCGGGCCGTTCCCGGGAATAGAGGTCAAGCGCCTGGTTTCCGTCGGATGCCGAAATGACCTTGTACCCCTCGTCCTTCAGGATTTCCACAAGACCTTCACGGGTCATCGGATCGTCTTCTGCGATCAAAACCTTCATTGTCGTTCCTCCTGCGGCAGGGACCTGACCGTGATGAGAAAGCAGGTTCCTTCCGGAGGCTCGGGCCATGGGCAGGGCGGGCACCCGGGAAGGCCGCCTCCGCTCCAGATCACCCGCAGGTCACCTCCATGGAGCCTTGCCAGGGAACGCGCGATCGAAAGGCCGATGCCTGTGCCAGCCACACCCTCGTTGACGGAATCGGCAAGACGCGTGAAGGGTTCGAAAACCGCTTCGGTCTTCTCTTGCGGGATTCCGGGGCCGAAGTCGCGGACGAAAATGGACAGCTCTCCCCCCGAAACCTGACTCTTCACTTTCATGACTCCGCCCCGGGTGGCATACTTCTCCACGTTGTTGAAAAGGTTTCCCAGCACTTGTTCAAGAAGATCGGGGTCGGCCCGGATGGGGGAGGAAGCCTCCAGGGCAAGCTCGATGGCCAGGTTTTTCAGGCTGAACGGAAGCCGGAAGTTCTCGGCCACCGCCCGGATCGTCTCGTCCACGTTGGTTTCCCGGGGCTTCAGGACAAGCTTTCCCCTCTGATGCTTGGAAAAGGAAAGCACGTTGTTGATCAGCCGTCCGAGACGGCAGCTTTCCATGACGATGATTTCCAGACGCTTGCGGAGGTCGGTGTCCTCTTCGGGAACCCCTTTTTCCATCAGCTCCGCGTAAAGGCGGATGTTGGTGAGAGGGGTTTTCAGCTCATGGGAAACCTGGTTGACGAAAGTGACCCGTTGTTCAGCTTCGCGCAGGTCACGGGAACTTTCGCGGTGGATGACCAGGGCCATTCCCGCCAGGGCGATAGCCATCGCGAAGATGGCGATCAACAAAGGAACGGAGCTCCCCCCGGCGAGCGGTTCCGCTGCCTTCGGACCCAGGAAGAAACGGAAACTCCACGTTCGGAGGGGCGGCTGGAGCTGATATCGAAGGAATGGAGTTTCGGAGGCGGGAGGGTGATATCCACCCCAGTGGTAGATCGGGCGGTCCTCGCCGTCCGCCAGTTCGACCTTGCTGTTCTGGAGAAGCGGGTCGGAAAACGGGGCTTCGGGGAGGACGGCGATGATGTCGGACAGCATTCTGACTCGGTCGAGTTCAGCGCCCCGGACGTCTCCGTTCCGGTCGCGCATCCAGAAGATCAGGTTCAATCCCCGGTTCCAGTACCAGGGGAACCAGTCCCCCTCGACGGGCCCCGAGGCCACTCTCGCCGAAGAGGAGGAAGGTGAAGGGTTCCCGAAACTCTCGCCTGCGGGAGCCGCAGGGGAGGGGTTCCCGAAACTCTCGCCTGCGGGAGCCGCAGGGGAGGGGTCGGCACCGGAGATGAGCAGCATCTTTCCGTCGAAGATGTTCTTCGCGCGGACGAGGAACTCCTTCTCGGCCTCGGAAAGCCGCTTTTCGGGATCGGGAAACAGGAGACGCCCGTCGGAAGCCTGGAGGAAGAAACAGTTGACCGTGGGTTCGGTCCTTACCGTGGAGGCGAGTCTTTCAGGCAGGAAATCGGGACTCTCGACCAGGGTCTGCAGCTGTCGCATGCGATCCTGGAGAAGGGCCTGGACGATCCCGTCCAACCCTGCGAGGTTGCTCCTGACGAAATCGGAGAACGAGCGGCTGACCTTGTGGCGCTCGGCCTCGGCAACCCTTGCCCCGAGCCAGGACAGTAGGCCCAGGGGCAGCAGGACGAGCAGCCCGAGCAGGACGGTCAGCCGCGGTTTCATCCGTTTTTCCCCTCCATCGTCAGTAGGTCTGCTGCATTTCGTTCGTGTGCTGGATCTTGCGCATGTTCTTCCGGGTCTTGTTCCAGCTTTCATCGTCCAGGTTCGTGGCATCCTTCATGTTCTGATCCGCCTGGCCCTGCAGAGCCGGTGACTGGAGCCTCTCCGCATTCGACCTGAGGAAATCCCGGTTGGTTTCGAGGGCCCGCCTGGCTTCCTCGACCTTGCCTTCGTCGCGAAGGCGCGTGGCGACTTTGTAATTCTCGTTGGCGAGAAGCGTGACTGCGGAGACCATCACTTCCCGGTTCTCGCTCGAGCGGGCTTCGTTCTCGTCCTTCGCGAGCTTTGCCTCCAGGTGGCCGGATCTCGTCTGCCTTGCGCCGGTCAAGGCATCGGTATAGCTGACCTTGACATCGAAAGAGGGCAGGTCCTTCAGCTCGGGTTCGTTCTCGATCTCGAGAAGGACGTACTTCTCCTGGTTTCCGCAGAGCTGTCCGATCTTCGAAAACACCGATCTTCGGCGGGGTTCGAAAGAGGAGGGGAACTTCCCTTCGGGGTAATCATCCCGGATCGTGGCTTCCCGGCCCAGGATGCGAAGGATCCTGGCATTCCGGAGGATGATCTCGATTTCGACATCCTGGGCGACGACGTTGAGGATGTCTCCGAACTCGAGATCGAAAGTGCGGGCGAGTTCCTCGGGCCTCTCGATGAATGCGTGGTTCCCGTCGCTCTGCCGTGCGAGCTGCATCATGAGGTCTTCATTGTACCCGAGCCCCAGGCCGAAGGTCGTGACCGAGATGCCTTCCCTGCCGAGCGATGCGCCAAGGGTTCCGAGTTCCTCTGTCGAACTCGGACCTTCGTTCGCGAGACCGTCCGACAGGAGGATGATCCGGTTGACCCGCTTCCGGTCGTGAAACTTGCGGACCTCCCGGGCGCCCTTGCTGACGCCGGCAAAAAGGGCGGTGTTCGAACCGGCTTCAAGCGATTCGATCGCACGAAAGATCATCTCCTTGTCCCGTGCCTTGGTCGCCGGCACCAGGACCTCCACTTCGCTGTCGTAGGCGACGATCGAGACGATGTCGTCGGAGTTGAGCCGTTCGATGGCCATCATGGCGGCGCGTTTTGCGTGGCGGAGTTTTTCCCCCTGCATGGACCCCGACTTGTCGAGCACGATGGCCAGGTTCACAGGAGCCCGGGTCTTGGCCATTTTCTCCACGAGTCCCGCGAGGCCGATCTTCAGGTAGTTCACTTCCCGAACAGGCAGGATCATGGGCTTTCCCAGGGAAAGAGAAAGTGTGATCTGTTCCGTGGCTCCCGAAAGCAGGGGCAGGAAGCAGAACACGAGTGCGAGAACGAGGCCTCGAGGTCGGACGGTTCGGTATGACATTTGAGTTTTCCTCCTTCGAATATCCGGATCGTTGAACTTCATGACCCAAATATGCTCCGCGCCCCGCCCATTTTGGTGAGGGGGTGGTAAGGAGATCGTAAAAGAATTGTCAGGTGCCCAAACCGTCCCACGAATCTGAATGATACCCCAAACCAGGCGACGTTGACCCTGCCGCGTGATAAAATGCATTCAAACAAGTCATCCGGAGGAAGCCATGCTGGAGTTCGCAAAATCCAATATCCACTGGTACGGCCACGATGCGTTCAGGATCTCGGGTTCGAAGACGGTATATTTCGACCCCTACAAGATCCCGTCCGGCGCACCCAAGGCCGACCTGGTCCTCGTCACCCACGAGCATTTCGACCATTTCTCGCCCGAGGACATAGACAGGATCCAGACCGAAGAAACCGTTCTGGTCGCTCCCCACGAGGTTGTCCGGAAATGGCCCGGGCAGGGGAAGAAAATGAAACCGGAGGACAAGGTCACCCTCGGCGGGATCAAGATTCTCGCCGTTCCGGCCTACAACATCGGTAAAAAATTCCACCCGCAGGCCAACCACTGGAATGGCTACGTGATCGAGATCGACGGAGTCAGGATCTACCACGCGGGCGACACGGACCTCATTCCCGAGATGAGCCTGATCGACACCGACATCGCCCTCCTCCCGGTTTCAGGAACCTACGTCATGACGGTCGATGAAGCGGTCAAGGCCGCCCTCAGAATCAAGACGAAGCTCGTGATTCCCATGCATTATGGCGATGTTGTCGGATCTCCAGACGACGGGAAGAAGTTTTGCGAAGCCATGGGAAACCGCATCCCCACGTTCCTGCCTCAGAAAAGCTAGATCCGGGAACGATCGGTGCAAAGGTGGGCGGGTTGATCAAGAAATCCGGCCCTTCGGAAATCAGGACCCGGGCGGATCGGGAAGCGGGTCCGGATCGCGGATCCCGAAGCGCCGCACGAGGTGTTCCCCGGTCTCGGTCAGCACCAGAAGGTGGAGTTCCCTTCCCTGACGATCCATCGATTCTTTTTTCTCGATGAACGAATTCCGGAAGAGAAGCCGTTTCGCTTCCTCGATCACCAGCCCGTCACCGGGTATTTTCATCTGTCCCAGCCGTTCGGAGAGGGAAACGTGCTCGCCGAACCCTTCCTCCCTTGCGATCAGGCACAAGATGCCCGCTGCGGGATGGGCATACGGATATGGCTCGGAGGCCAATTCCGGATGAAGTGAGGAGAGCCATAGGCCCCATGGAACCTCGACTACTGACTTGATCCACTGTCGGAGGCTTCCGAACCATTGATCCCTGGGCGGCATCGCGACGTCCGTTACGCCCTTCCCGGCACCCTCATGGAACCGTTTCCAAAATCGCCAACCGTGTGCCAGGAAGAGGAAGAGCCCTGTTCCCAGAATCAACCATGGAATGACATCTCTGATGCCCATCAGGATCAGGTAGGACATTGGAGGATCCTGCCGATAGGTCCATGTGGCAATCCCGGCCGCCCAAAGAAACCACAGGAAACCCTGGAGAATGACGTAACTCAAACCTGCCCCGAGGCCCAGGACTGCGAAATAGGCTCCTGCAGCGAGAAGGCCGTAAAGGAAAAAGTGGCCGGTATCCTTGGGTTGAAGGCGGCCTCGGGAAACGAAAACCTCGCTCTCCAGGTGTCTGGCCAGCTGAAGAACCCGTTCCTCGAGCGGCAAACGGTTCACTTCCACAATGATTCCATTTTACAGAAACCTCTCCGACAATGGAAGAGCTTTTGCCCATACGGTCACCAGGGATTGAAAGGGTGGAAGGGGCCATCTCGCCCAAAGGGAGGGACTGGGGAAGAGGCGAACAAAATCCTTTTGGAACCCCTTTACTCCTTCTGGATCGGAGGCACTTCAAATTGGATGGGATTTCTGCTAGAATGCCCGCGGGTCCCGGCATTTTCGTCGTCAGGGTGAAAACGGGACGAGACAATCCCCTGGAAAAGGTCTGGTGATTCTGCCAACCTGACTGGCTTTTTTTTTCCGCAAAAATGGGGCACGGAGTTTCCCGTTACCGTGCAACTGGTGCGGGGGTGCCTGAGGAGCTGGAATGGAAAGGAGGGCCAGGATGGTCCGGAAGTTTTTTGGAACTCCCTCGCGGTGGGTGATTGTCTGCCTGCTCCTGGGGCTTCTTGTCGCCCCCCTTCACGTTTTCGCGGTCAACTCGAACGGGGATCCGGTTGATCTCGACGTTCGCGACGCCGATGTCCGTAAGGTGTTCCTCGATCTCGCCGCCAAGGCAAAGATCAATATCCTTCTTTCGCCGAAGATCCGGGGCACGATCACCTGCCGGATCAAGGACATGGATCCTCTCGAGCTCATTCTCTTCATCGCACGGACGAACGCCTTCGAGGTCGAGGACCACGGGAACATTCTAATGATCATGACCGAGACCCCGCCCGGGTCGAAGGTCCGGATCGAAGTCATCAATCTTCAGAACGCCACCGCTGAGGAAGTCGAGAAGATAATCCAGAACCTCAAACTCGACAAGAAAGCCAAAGTCACCCACGACAAGCGGACCAACCGCCTCATCGTCGCCTACGAGGAGCTATGAACCGCCCTGTTCCCCTGTTTACACTGGTTTTTCTTATGCTGGTCGTCCTTATCGGAGCCCTTACTTCCTTTTCCCAGCCGACAGCTTCCACTCCTGGCGACGTGGGGACTCTCCCAAACCAGATCGAACCGGTCCCCGCCGGGCCGATTCCGAAAACCATACAGGTTCCTGCGGCATCCGAAACCAATCTCACTCAGGCTGTTGAGCCTTCCGCCCAACCCCCGGAGCCAGCCTCCCCAACGCTGGAAATCACTTCCCAACCTCCCGAGACGATTCCCGCGCCTGGCGAGGCCTTGCCGCAGCCGGTCGCCACTTTCCCCCCGGTGGAGGATCCTGAGTTCTCCTATCCGGTTTCCCCGATCGCGCCTATCGCTTCGATTGGGGCGATCGAAGCGATAGGGCCGATCGACCTGGAAGGGCCGGAAGTTTCGACCTATCCGGATTCTCTTGGGTCGTTGACCTTCAACCCCGACATCGTTCCACCGGAAATCCCGCCCGAGGAGATCGGTTCCGGTGCCCTGGAGTTTTCAGAGCCGGGAACTTTCTCCGCCTCTCCGGGTTCCGGGACATCCCAAGCCGGGCTTTCCCAGAAACCGAAGCCCGATCCGAAAATGAAGAAATTCTTTCCCGCCCTGGAAGGTGTTCTCATCGTCGGGGCCAAGATCAAGCCGGGTCCCCAGGCTGCGGGAGACGAGAAGAAACCGGAAACGGTCGAAGGCCGCATCCTTATCGAGGAGCATCCCGTTAAGAGACGCCGGTTCTACCGCCGATACTGCCTGCAAACGGAGGAGGGAAAAAGGTTTCCTCTTTCCTCGAACCTCCAGTTCCTGACCGAAATCAAGCAGGAGGGCGTTCTCGACGCCAAGGTCAAACTGACGGGCCAGTGGATCGAATCTCCATTCGGAGAGGGATTGAAGTTCTTCGCCTGCAACAAGATCCAGATCCTGGACAACGCTTCGGCCTCCCGCATCGCCTCTGCGCCCGTTCTCGCGACACCGACCGCCAAGCTTTTCCCGTGGGAGCGCTGGCGCAGGCGGCGCTGAAAGGCCGCGATGTTTCCATTCGCGAACCGCGTTCCCGCGGTGGATCGCCGGAACTACATCCTCGACGGGATTTCGGCGACCTATTACGGTTATTTCCAGGGGTTCATGCTGCCCTTCATCCCCGTTCTGCTGAAGCGGATGAATGCGGGGCCGATGGAGATGGGAATCTCCCTCGCGGCACCCTTCATTCCTCTGTTGCTTGCGGTGCCGATGGCGAGGTTCCTGTCTGGGTACAAGGCATTGGACATCGTTGCCATCCCCACCTTCTTCTCACGTCTTTCCGTTCTGTTGATCGGCCTTGCGGGGGACACCCGACAGATTCTGGCGATCTATGTCCTGGCACAATTCATCGAGGGGTTGGGTGTTTCGCCCTACACCAGGGTTTTGAAGGATCTCTACTCCGATGCCGGGAGAAGCCGGGCCATGGGCTTCGTCCGGGTGCACCTTTCGATCGGGTATGTCATATCCGCCGCTCTTGGCGGGCTTTTGATCGACCGGGGCAATCTTTTCCTGTGTTTTCTCCTGTCGGGCATTTCGGGGGCGGTCTCATCGGCGAATTTCCTTCGGGTTTTCGACCGCGCGAACTCCCCGGCATATGTGGCGAAGCAGTTCGGCCCCCGCGATTTCATGCGATGCTTCGAAAAATCGGAGGGGTTCTTCTGGATGGCTTCGGTCGTTTCGCTGTTCGGTTTTGGAAACCTGCTGGTGGTCGGGGTTCTTCCCACCGTTCTCGTGGAGAGCTACAACATCTCGAACGAGGCTCTGGGCTATCTCAACGGGTTGACCTACATCGTCCAGTTGCTGAGTTACATGTTCATCGGAGGGTACATCGCCCGCAACGGAGCCCAGAAGGGGCTGCTGCTGGGAATGTGCGCGGGAAGCCTTAACCCGTGGCTTTTCCTGTGCGCCCCGGGGACGGGATACCTCAGCGTCCCGTTCGCCCTCAATGGGCTGATGTACGCCGGTTTCGACATGAGCTGGATGCTTCTGGTCATTTCGTATGCCCCCGAGGCCGAAATCTCGGCCTATTCCACCGCGTATGCCTTCCTTCTCGGGTTCCGGGGGACCATCGCGGAGATGGCGACGAATCTTGCCCTTCCCGCGCTCGGAACCAAGGTCTTCCTGCTGCTCGGGGGTTTCTGCACCCTTTTCGGGATCGGCCTCGGACTGTTCATCAGGGATTCGTGGCGGGATTCGGAAAGGTGACTTTCGCATGATACCTTCCGACCGTCTCCAAAAACTCCTGGAGGGGATCCCTCTCAAGCCCGGGGTCTACTTCATGCGAAATTCGGGCGGGGAGATCATCTACGTTGGGAAATCCCGGAAGCTGAAGAACCGGGTGAGATCGTATTTCTCGGGGAAGCACACCGACTCCAAGACCCGGATGCTTGTCGCTTCGATCGATGACATCTCCTTCATCGTCACCGGGACGGAGATAGAGGCACTCATCCTCGAGAACAACCTGATCAAGAAGCACAAGCCCCGCTACAACGTGATGCTGAAGGACAGCAAGACCCATCCCTACCTTTGCGTGGCCATGAGCGAGCCGTTTCCCCGCCTACTGAAGGTGCGGAAGGTCTCGTTCAAGGATGGGAACCTCTACTTCGGCCCGTTTCCCGACGAATACGGGCTGAAGAGGATCATCGAGCTGTTCAACCGCAAGTTCAGGCTCTGCCGCGGAAAGACGAAAATCGATCCGGGAAGGAAAAACCCAAAGCCCTGCCTCGAGTATCACCTGAAAGCTTGTCATGGAGCCTGTCTCGGGCAGGTCACCGAAGCCGATTACCGCGCCCTCGTCGAAAACGTTTTGCATGTTCTTTCCGGGAAGGAAGCTTTGCAGATCGATGAATTGAAACACGAGATGGAAGAACTCGGGCGCCAGTTCCGGTTCGAGGAGGCCGCCGAAGTGAGGGACACGATCACGGCTTTCGAGAACTTCTTCTCGCGCCAGAAGGTGGAGTTCGTGAAACCCATCGATTCGGATATCTGGGGTCTCGCCGAAACCGTCGACCGTCTCGTGGTTTCGGTATTCTTCGTGAGGGCGGGGAAACTCCTCGGACATCGGTCGATCGACATCGAACGCGAACCGCGCGCCTCGGTCGCGGGCCTTTTGGGATCGGTGATGACGAGATTCTACGACGGGAACCTGGTTCCAGGCCGGATTCTGACCTCGGTCAAGCCTTTCCCGTTGGGTTCGCTGAAGGAGTTCCTCTTCAGGCTTTCGGGCCGGAAGCCCCGGATCGGGGTTCCGCGGGCGGGAAGTTTCCGGCGGCTGATGAAGATGGCCGACGAGAACGCCGTCGAGGTTTTGAAGAACCTCAAGTCCACCGAAGGGGAACGCGTGGCCGAAGGCGTCCTCGACCTGGAACGCCGTCTTTCCCTGCCGCGGACGCCTTTCCGGGTCGAGTGCGTCGATATCTCGCACACCCAGGGAACCGATCCGGTGGCATCGCTTGTCGTTGCGATCAACGGCGAACCCCGCCGCGGCGAGTACCGGCTTTTCCACATCAAGACCGCCCGGGGTGGGGACGACCCCGCTTCGATCGGCGAGGTCACCGAAAGGCGTTTCACGCGAATCTTGAAGGACCACGGACCGCTTTGCGATCTTTTCGTGGTAGACGGCGGAATAACGCAAGCCCGCGCCGCCCGCGAAAAAATGAAGGAACTCGGGGTTGACCGCCCGGTCTGGGGCTTGGCGAAGCGTGAGGAGCTCCTCGTCCCACCCGACGGAGAGCCGGTCAGGATGCCTCTGACCTGCCCCGCGATGCGACTCCTGGCGAAGCTTCGGAACGAGGCCCACCGGTTCGCGAACACTTTCGAGAGGAAGATCCACTCCCGCCGGACGGTGCGGTCCGCCCTGCTGAACCTTCCCGGAATCGGGGGAAAGACGATCCAGAAGGTCTTCGCGACCTTCGGATCGTTGAAGAAAGCGGCCCTTTTCACCCCCGAGGAGATGGCCCGCCAGGCCTCGATCCCGCTGAAGTCCGCGCAGCTGATCCTGGCCTACCTCAACGTCGGAGCGGATTCGCCTTCAGAAAGGCAACCTTCCCCGGAGCCGGAGGAATGACCTCGGGTCCCAGGGGCATTCCATTCACCTGGATCTGCGCGGAAGCGTTCGGGAAGAGCCGTTCGGTGACGCCCGGGCAAAAAAGCTCCGGAACGAGGACTTCCGGAACGAGGGCGGCCCCCAACAGCAGCCCCCCCCTCAGGTCGGGCATCAAGCACGTTCCTGACGGGGCAGCCTCGATCACGTTCTTTCCTGATTCGAGTATTGCGCCCCCCTGAAAATCGGAATAACCGCCGATTGCGCCCCCGTCGATCTGGATCTCCCCCATCAGTGGCCAGGCCGGGAACCCGGAGAAGGCGACCTGGGCGTACCCGGTGGCAGGGTCCTCCTCCAAAGATGATCCGATGCCGGTTGAAGCGATATCCGAAGACCCGCATCCCCAGACAAAAAGCCGGCAACGACTCCCAGGACCGACAAAACAACCGGACGGGCCTTCACTCTTCCTCTCCTTCGCGATCTGGTACCAGTTCTCATGCCTTCTCCACATTTGCGGGAACCCCTTGACTGGGAAATGGCTTTTGGTTTAAAAAATCGTTCTAGAGTCGTACAAAATTCTCCCATAGTGTTCAGAGGATTTCCCGGAAACGGTTCCAGCCATTTGAACTGGCTGCCCCCGGAAAAAGAAGGGGCAAAAATGCGTCGTTTCAATTCGAGAGGTTTTCGTGGTTTTGGGGCAGTCTTCCGCCGTATCCCGAGGGGATCCGGAAGGAACTCGCTTTCCACAACCAATCCCTCTGTAACCATGGGACGCGAAGGAGTTTTTCATGAAATTCAGTAGGACAGTTTCCCTTTCCCTGATCGTGATCGCCGGCTTCATCCTGAGCGCATGCGGCGGTGGAGGGGGCGGAGATTCCGGGAGTCCTGCGGGAAACCTGCAGAACGGCACCATCACGGGAGGAATCGTCACGGGAACTCTTCGTGGTGAGGGTGGAGTGGGAAGCGTCCCCGTATTCCTCATCGCAAAAGACAGGGTTCCCATAGTGGCTGCGGCTTCCCCCGCTCCTCTGGCTGACATTTCCGGTTCGTATTATTCCGCAATTACCGATGAATCGGGGAACTTCGTTTTCCCCGATGTCGCTGAGGGTGTATACAACGCGATCGCCAAGGCGAGTTCCTACGAGAGCGCGGTTTCCTACGACATCTCGGTCATCCGGGCCAACACCGTCACGATCAGTCTCACCCTCACCGCAACGGGCGAGATCGCCGGCCGGATCGTTCCCCAGGCGGGGGCGAATCCTCTCGGTGCGGTCGCTTTTGTTCCGGGAACTTCCTTTTCAGGCTTCGCCGATTCCTCGGGAGCCTTCCGCCTCATCGGAGTCCCGGTGGGGACCTACTCCGTTTCCGTCGCAGATCACGGGGCGGTTCTAACCACGATCGCCGGAGTGAGCGTCCGGGCCGGCACCACGACCGACCTGGCGGCGATCGTCATCGATCTTGCACCCTCGGGTCCCGGGGTTTACGAGGGCATCGCTTCGAAAACAGTTCTTGCCGCAGGGGAAACCGACAACGGGAACCTCTTCATGCAGATCTCATCCGGTTCCCTGCGCTTTCTCACCACGACGGACCAGACAGGTCGCTTCGCGTTCCATCACATTCCCACGGGGAGATACGACCTGTGCCCGGTATCAACCATCTACCGGTTCCCGACTCCGGTCGAGGTGGTTGTAGGGACCAGCCCCGCCGCGCCTCTTCCCCAGTTCCCGCTGGTACTTCGGGCCGCGCCCCAGCCACAGGCTTCGGACACCGTTTCCCCCTCCATCGTCAGCCTTGTCCCCCCCTCCGGCGGCCAGGGAGTCCTTCCCTCCGCTGAGCTCACGGCCTTCTTTTCGGAGAACGTATTCAAGGGGGCAACGGGGAACATCACCATCCACCGCCGCGACTCTTCGGTGTTCGAGGCTATCCCGGTAGCGGATTCCCGGATCCGGGTGGAGGGGAACGCTCTTTTCATCGGCCATTCCAGCCCGTTCACGGCCCTTCCCGACGGGTATTACATCATCCTCGACCCATCCTGTCTCCGGGATTCCGCCGGGAACTCCTTTGCGGGAATCACCGCCTCGGCGACCTGGCCGTTCTTCGCTTCCCGGTTCGGAGTCGTTTCAACCCTTCCCCAGAACGCATCCGCGAACGCTCTGAACACTACCAGCATCACTCTCGAGTTCAATCGTTCCCTGGATCCCGCGACGGTTGGATCCGCCTCATTCGGGATGGCCAGGTCGGATGGAACCCCCGTCCAGTGGAGGTCGGTATCGTTCCATGCGAACGGCCGGTCCGCGACCTTTGTCCCAGAGAGTGCTCTGGAAAGCGGAGCCTCCTACCTCGCCACGATGACCACGGCCATCCGGGACTCCGCGGGAATCCCACTCCCCGAAGCGTTCTCATTCAGATTCACCGTGAAGGACTGGACCCTGATCGTCGGCACCCCCTACGACGACCACGTGGGTTCGATCAAGGTGACACCCGCGGGAGAGATCTTTCTTGGCGGGGGAACCTACGGGTCCATCGATGGTCACCCCAACCTGGGAGGAAGCGATGTCTTCGTGCGAAAAATGGACCCCCAGGGGAACCTGCTCTGGTCAGGAATGGTGGGTACCGATCTCGATGAGGAGCAGGGCTTCCTCGATTTGGATTCCAGCGGCAATGCCTATGTTGCCGGCCAGACGCGGGGGGCTTTCCCCGGCTTCTCCAATGCCGGTGAGCGGGATATGTTCGCCGCTCGCGTGGTCTCGCCGGGAACGTGGACATGGGTGTTCCAGAAGGGGGACTACCACGACGCCGCCCCTCCCGTGATAGCCCACCATTCCGCCGGGGACGTCTACGTGGCAGGTGGCAAGGAAAACTTCAAGATCACCAAACTGTCCGCAAGCGCCGGAAGCCTCCAATGGGAGGACAATAGCTGGGGCCCCTATTGCGGCATTTTCGCCGCCGAGGGCAACATCCTCGTGACCGGGGACAAACTCGACGGATCCCCTTTCAACCATCACCACCAGAGGCTGGCAAAGGTGGATCCCGGGAAGGGCTTTCTCTTCACCTTCGATTCCACCCTGGAGACCACCAGCGACAACGTCGGGCCTGCCGGCTGTCACCAGAATGCAGGCGGACAGATCGTTTTCACCGGATACTCCGACGTTCCCCTCGAGAACGGGAAAAACCCCAATGGGGGAACGGACGTCTATGTTTTCCGGCTCGATTCCAATGGTCAGCTGGTCTGGCACTTCCTCTTGGGAACACCGCAGGATGACCGGGGAGCCGCGGTTCTCATCGATGCTGCGGGGAACTCCTACATAACGGGGTGCACCCTCGGTTCCCTGGCGGGATTCACCAACAAGGGAAGCTGGGACGTCATTCTGATCAAACTCGACCCTGCGGGAAGCTTCCTCTGGACACGCCAGTTGGGAACCCCCGGAGCGGATTTCGGAAAGTCCCTCGCGTTCGACCAGGACGGGAACATCGTTCTGGCGGGCGAGACCGACGGCAACCTCGTCCCAGGTGGAAAGCTGGGCGGGGTGGACATCTTCATCGCCAAGTTCGCCCCAGATGGGACCCGGTTATAAAGCGGTCGCAATCAAACGATCCCGGGGGAGGAACGATGGGAAAGAAATTTCATTTGATTCCTTAGTGGAATTCGCACACCTTATTTATTGGGACGAAAAACTCATCGAGACCGTCCAGGAAATCCCTCCCAAAAAGCAAAAGATCGAGAGCATTTATGGAAAGAGGGTTTCCCGGCCTTCTTCCGCCTTTCTTCGACCTGAGTGACCTTCGCGTCTTCGTGGTGAATCCGTTTCCCGGTTTCTGGTAGAATACGCAAAACAGGGAAAGGAGAATTCCATGTCCCGAGAGAAGCATTGCACACATGAGGATTGCCAGATAAGGCTCGATTATTCCAACATGATGGCCGAGATGATCGGGGACCAGGGTTTTACCCAGCAACTCCTGACCGCCAACCGGGCGAAGATCGATGCGGCCCACAAGCAGATCAAATCCCTCAGAAGCCGTGGGCTTCTCCCCTGGCAGGACCTCCTCCACGAAAATGACTTCCTTCGGGACATCCAGGAATACAAGAGCCTGATCGAGGGTGATTTCGACGATCTGGTCCTCATCGGCATCGGCGGCTCCGCCCTCGGGGCCATTGCCCTCGTGAAAGCTCTCGGGAAGCCATTCAGCTACCTCCTAGGAAAGCGCCGGCGCGGAAAGGACCTCCGGTTCATTTTCTCTGATAACATCGATCCCGAGACTTTTCAGGGCGTCCTTTCCTCGCTCGATCCGGCAAAAACGCTTTTCAACGTGGTTTCCAAGAGCGGGGAAACCCCCGAAACCCTCGGCCGGTTCATGGTCGCTTTCGACTGGCTGAAAAGCGCCCTTGGTGAATCGAAGGCGAAGAAGCACGTCGTGGTTACCACCGACCCGCAGAAGGGAACCTTGAGGCGCCTCTCGAGGCAACTGGGATTGAAATCCTTTTCCATCCCCCAGGATCTCGAAGGCCGCTTTTCGGTATTCTCCCCGGTCGGGCTGCTTCCAGCGGCCCTTGCAGGCATCGATGTGGAAGGGGTCCTCCAAGGTGCGCGGCTCATGGAAGTCCGACTTCAGGAACCGGATTTCCACAAGAATCCCGCCTATCTCTCCGCGCTCCTGCAATACCTCGCGGATGTCCGCCAGGGGCGGAACATGGTTGTACTCATGCCATATTCCGACAGGCTTCGCGGACAGGTCGAATGGTACAGACAACTCTGGGCCGAATCCGTCGGAAAGAAATTCTCCAGGGACGGAAACCTCGTGAACTGCGGAAGCACCCCGGTTCCGGCACGCGGAGTATCCGATCAGCATTCCCAGATGCAGATCTTCTCGGAGGGTCCCCAGGACAAGGTCGTCGTCTTCCTCGCAACGGACCGGTACAGTGTCTCCTGCCCGATCAACACGCACAAGGCCTTCGGATCCGAGGATTTCGGCTACCTCCAGGGTTCGAGCCTCGAGTTGCTCGCCCAGACCGAGCGGATTTCGACCGCCCTGTCCCTTCGCCACGCCCGCCGACCGAACATGACCTTCGTTTTCCCATCGATCACTCCCTGCACCATCGGCCAGTTCATGTACATGATGCTCTTGCAGAGCGTGGTTGCCGGGGAATTGTACCAGGTGAAAACTTTCGAGCAGGATGGGGTCGAGGAAGCGAAGATGGATATCCTTGCGATGATGGGCTGCCGCGGCTATGAGAAGCGGCGGGCCCAGATCGAAAAGGAACTGAAAGGGGGGGAAAACACGTTCACGTGTTGAAAAAGTCACCGCATTCCGCGCCCGAAGCGCGGGTCATCATCGCACTGTCACTCGTGATTCTCTTTTGTACCATTGGTTCGCAGGCACAGCCGCCAACCGCCCCGCCGACGGAAGTTCACCCTTCGCTTGACATGCTGCTCGCGGCTTTCCGCGAAGCTTTTTCCGATCCACAGGCCTTTCAAGACACCGGGCTGTTCCGAGTCCTGGGTTACTCACCCGCACAGGTCAAGTCGATGGTCGAAATCACGCCACGGACCGCAAGCATTTCCGTCCAGGCTTTTCCCGCGACTCATGGGGTTGGATCCTACCGATCCATCCGTGTTCTGGCGGGCCAGGTCCGCTACTACAACCTCACGATCGACCACGCCTATTTCGAGTTCCCTGATGTACTGCTTGACGAGCGCCAACTCGATGCCGGCCACCTGAGATTCCTCGCAGCAAAATCGATCGAACTGGAAACCTTCGTATCGGAGAAGGACATCCTGAAGGTATTCGACCTTTTTTCCAAGGCCCGCCAGCTTTCCGACCTTCGCTTATCCCTCCGGAAAAACGCGACGATCTTGAGGGGGCGTTGCCGGAAGGGAATCCTGACGATGGATTTCCGCGTCGAAGGCGCTCCCGAAAAGGTCGGGGAAACCGCGATCCGTTTCAACTGCCGGAAAATGTCGATCAATGGTCTCCCGATCCCCCGTGCCGCCGTGAATGCCCTTTTCAGCCGGATCAACCCGGTCTTCGACGCGAGAAAAACCTGGCTGAAACTCAGGATCGGGGAAATCAACGTCGAGAACGGTTTCGTCCGGACCAGGGGAAGGATCCTTCCACCCGATCCGGTTCCTGCGCAATCCCCGGACTCGGTCTCGTCCGGCTCAGATTCCCTCCCTCCTTCAACTCCGAAACCGAACGCAGGGTGAGGAAGAATGGCAACGCCGCACAGAACATTCCGGATTGGAAACGCTCTTCACAAGAGACAAACCGACATCTCGATAGCATTCGACGGTGTCCACGACCCCCACAATCTTTCCGCCGTCTGCCGGACCTGTGACGCCGTCGGAATCGGGGAGATCATCTGGCAGCCCGACACGGAGAAGCCTGAGCCCCCGAATCCGGACGTAGCCATGGGAACCCAGCGTTGGGTCAGGTGGCGGGTCAGTCGTGATCTTCCAGGCCTTCTGGCGAAGAAGAAATCGCAGGGGTACTCGATAGCGGTCACCCATCTGGGGCGGAAGGCCGTGGATTTCCGTGAAGTCGACTGGACCCGCCCCTGGATAGTTGTGGTCGGGAACGAGAAACGGGGTTGTTCCGAAGAGGTGGTCAGGATTGCGGACGTGAATATCCTCCTTCCCATGGCCGGGTTCGTCCAGAGCCTGAACGTTTCGGTCGCCGCCGCGGTCATCCTTTTCGAAATCCAACGCCAGAGGTCCCTGGCGGGGATGTACGAGCGACGACAGCCGATGAAGAAAATCCGGGCCTTGTTCAAGGCCTGGGGCTTATCCCAGGAAGGTTTCCAGCCGGAGGATTTCCGTGAGGTTCTCGCCGGGGAGCCCGAACCCGGCCCTGGGGATCACATCGATGGGAGAGCCTTGAGAACTGGAAAACCACCGAAACACCCACTCACCGCAAGGAGCAGAAAATGAGCGAAGAAGCGAAAAAGCCGGGATTTGCCGCGGAGTTGAGGGCCGAAGGCCATTTGATCGACTCCGGGTTCATGACTGCGATCATGGACCTGATAATCAAAGGTGAATGCACCTACGAGATTCTCGAGTTCAGGATGGGCCACACCCACCAGGAGTTCTCCAAGGTGCGGTTCAAGGTGTTTTCCGATGACAAGGATCTTCTCCAGCAGGTCTGCCAGGGCCTCCACGGATTGGGCTGCCTTCCCGTGGTCGAGGAAAACGCCGTTCTGAAACCCGCTGAAAAGGACTGGGTTGTCCCACCGGATTTCTACTCCACGACAAACCACCGCACCGAAGTCAGGCTCGAGGGGAAATGGTACCCCGTTGCCGACCAGCGAATGGACGCAGTCCTGGTCTGCCGGAAGAATACATCGGGCTGGGAAGTGAACTGCCGGAAACTCCGTGACGTGAAAAATGGTGATCTGGTCGTCTGCGGATATCCGGGCATCCGCATTCAACCTGAGTTCCGGGAACGTGACCGGGACGAGTTCGCGTTCATGAACAGTGACGTGAGTTCCGAAAAGCGGGTCAGGATCGCCGTACAGAAGATTGCAAGATGGATCGTCGAGAAGCGCCGGTCGGGGGGAAGGCTCGGAGTGACCGCCGGACCTGTCGTAGTCCATACCGGGGGAGGGGAGTTCCTCGCCAAAATGGTCAGGGACGGATACGTCGACTTCCTTCTTTCAGGAAACGCGCTTGCCGTACACGATATCGAGCAGAACCTCTTCAAGACGAGTCTTGGAATAGACATCGAGAGCGGGGAACCTGTCGAAGGCGGCCACAGAAACCACATGAGAGCGATAAACGAGATCTTCCGATGCGGATCGATAGCAGGAGCGGTCGAGAAGGGCATTCTGACCCAGGGAATTTTTTACGAGTGCGTCAAGGCAAAGGTACCATTTGCCCTTGCCGGAAGCATAAGGGACGACGGGCCTCTTCCCGAGGTCCTGACCGATATGGTCGAGGCCCAGAAAGCCTATTTCAAGCTGATGCAGGACTGTACCGTCATGCTCATCTTCTCGACGATGCTCCACGGAATCGGTGTGGGAAACATGCTTCCGGGATACGTGAAGACGATCTGCGTCGACATCAATCCAGCGGTGGTCACCAAACTGGCGGACCGGGGATCCCACCAGACAATCGGGATCGTCACCGAGGTCGGTTCCTTTCTTGGGGCTTTGTATCACGAGCTAAAAACGCTCGAAGGCAAAACCGGGGGATAACAAAAGAAGGGAACGGGGGATTACCACAAAGCCACGAAGTTCACGAAAGGGAAACGAGTTCCGGCGCTGGAACAAGGGGATTACCACAAAGCCACGAAGGACACGAAGTTCACGAAGCGGAAGTGATTTT
>CAYRYU010000120.1:0-1910 GCA_964428355.1 uncultured bacterium | reverse complement strand
GGGGATTACCACAAAGCCACGAAGGACACGAAGTTCACGAAGCGGAAGTGATTTTTCCGGGAGGGGCCTGTGAAATCCTGCTCTTTGTGAGCCTTGTGACCTTTGTCCCTTTGTCCCTTTGTGGTTTTCCTCCTTTCCTTCCTTTCCGATCTTTCCTGTCTTTCCTTCCGCACGGTGTTTTTTTCCGTTAAGAAACGAGGCTTCCTTTCCGAAATGGTACGGCGACAGCAAACAGGGAGTCCAAGTTGGAAAAGATCCGTGAATCGATGAAAGATTGGGCAAGGGATTTCGTAAAGGCCCTCATCTTCTTCGTGATTCTCCAGACCTACTTCATCCAGGGGTTCGTGATCGAAGGGGCCTGCATGGAGCCTCAGCTTCGGTCGACCGAAAAGATCATGGTCAACAAGCTCCTCTACCACTTCCGTTCCCCGAGAGTCGGCGAGGTTGTGGTGTTTTCCTTCCCTCTCGATCCCCGAAAGGATTTCATCAAGCGGGTCGTGGGGGCCCCGGGGGATCTCCTCGAGATAAAGGAGGGTTATCTCTTCCGGAACGGAAAACGTATCCTTGAACCTTTCGTGAAGGAATACGTTTTCGGAACCTATGGCCCCTTAAGGGTTCCCGATGGGAAAGTCTGCGTGATGGGGGACAACCGGAACAACTCGCATGACAGCCGTGCCTGGGGATTCCTAGACATAACGCAGGTGAAGGGACGGGCGGATTTCAAATTCTGGCCTCCCTGGTGCATCGGGTTGATTCGCTCCATCCCCAATTGACAAGGGTACCGCGAAAAGGCTATAATGCGGCGGTTCGTCGGGTATCCCTTTTCCGTGCACAGGCGCGTGATTTCCAAGGAGCGGAATGTTGACCACCAGATTGATCCAACAGCAATTCGATTGTCCTTCCTGTGGGAATCATTTCCAGGCACAGGTCGTCGAATCGGTTTCTCACCAGGGCCAGGATTCCGACTTCTTTCCGCATTACCTCGGAGATGACCCCCTTCCACACTTCCTCGCCCAGTGCCCCCTTTGCCAGTTCTGCGGGTATCCCGATGATTTCGCCGCCGAAAACCGCGACGGCAGCAAGATCGAAGCCGGAAAGATCCGGGAAATCGTCGGACAGCCCGTTTTCCGAAAGCTCCCCGCGGATGCCCAGAGATACTACCTTGCCGCGAAGATCTATGAAGAACTGAAACGGAATCCATACCACATCGGTAATCTCTACCTTCGTGGAACCTGGGTCTGCCGTCGGGAGGAAAACCGGAAAGCCGAGATCGAGCTCCAGCAGCTCGCGGTGAAGTTCCTGAAATACTCGGTCGAGCATTCCACGATCATGAATCCCGACAACCTGGCGGTTGTGACATATCTCGTGGGCGAGTTGTACCGCCGCCTCGAGGACAAGGCATCTGCGCGCGAGTGGTTCGGATCCGTTGAGGAGATGGTTTTTGACCAGGACCAGCAATGGGTCCTGGATCTCACCCGCAAACAAGCCGAACTCAACGAACACTTCATCAACTAGAATTCACCGAAAACCACCCGGAAACGTCTCTTTCCGGGAACTTTTCAAGGAGTCTGCCGTGAAAAAAGACGAAGCAAAGATCAGTCACGAAAAAGCATCGAAGATCATCAAAAAGGCCTGGAGCGACGAAACCTTCAAAAAACAGCTTCTGGCGAACCCCAAAAAGGTTATAGGAGCCGAAACGGGATACGAGATTCCCGAGGGTGTGACCGCCAAGGTCCTGGAGGAAACCGCAAAGAAATTCTTCCTGGTTCTTCCGCCGAAACCCTCTAAAATGCCCGATCCGAAGAAGATGGAAGCGCTCGAAAAGATGAAGTCGAGCAAGAAACTCGGCCGCAGCCACTACATGGCACTTCTCGTCTCCAAAACCTGGCAGGATGAGACCTTCAAAAAAC
>CAYRYU010000119.1:18207-21129 GCA_964428355.1 uncultured bacterium | reverse complement strand
GGCGCAGTCCTTGAGGGTGACTTAGAAGCGGAGAACGCTTCCCAGGCACAGGAGATTTCCTCGGCTACGGCCTGGCTGAATGCCCTGCGGGGTGTCCAGGACAGGAACGATCAGATCTGGCTTGTGGCCAGATCGCTGTCTCCCACCCACAGAAACATCCTGCTCCTTCAACAGGCGAACCTGGATGCGTTGAATGCTATGCAGACCTTCGAAACTTTCTCCTGGCACACATTTCCGGACTGGGCGGCCCGGGCCCGGGTTCTGGCTTCCCAATACCGCACCCTTCAATGGACTGTGACCCATTGGATGCACCAGGGGGGGGGAAGTCTGGGAACGGATTTCCTTCCCTTCGTCAACCGGACCCGGGGTCTTTTGGAAGAACTTTCCCGGGACCTCCCGCGGGCATCGGTCCCTTTGTTCCAGGAAAGGAAAGATTTTCCTTCGAAGGGTCGATAGTATACCCAGGAAACCATCCAATGAAGGGAGCCCAACGTGTCGCAGATTCGCGATTGCCGGAACTGTCCCGACCGGAAATTCTGCTTCGCCCCAATGATCTCCTGGACCGAGATCGGTAAGAAGGAATCCCCCCTTACCCTGCTTCGCATCCTCCGTTGCCGGGTCGGGCGAAAGAGCGGGCGATAACCCCGGAAGTGGCCCTGGAACTCGATCACCGGAAAATACTTTCCTGGTATGAGCGGACAAGACGGGATTTGACGGGCCGGGGCCTCTGGCTGCTCGGGGGCGAGCCCAACTCCCAGGTCCCAGGAGTCTTCGAGGGCGCCCGGCTGAGAATCCTGATTGCCCGCCTTTCGACCTATCAGGACGTAGCGTCGGGGGCGACCCATTGGTATCTGTACCAGATGGCCCGAGCCGTTTCCGGCACCTTTGTCGATCTGGCCTTCCTTCCACCCGCCCGGGATGAGGAAAGGCTGCTGGGGGACGGAATTCCGCTCTGGATCGGAACGACCACGAAACGCCCCCCATGCGACTTTGATCTGGTGGCCATTTCCAACTCCATTGTCCAGGAACTGCTGAATCTGCCGGCACTCCTGAAATTATCGGGTGTTCCCCTCTCCCGCGAGGAAAGGGAGCGCACGGGAGCACCTCTCATCATTCTTGGCGGCAGCAACTCCTATGCCTGTTCGGTCCTCAATGGTCCGATCGGGAACGGCGTTCACGGAGAGGGGCTGGTCGACGGGATACTTGTGGGAGACGGGGAAGGGGTATTCGCACAGATTCTCGAGATCATTTCCCGCGAGAAGGGAGCGGACCGGAGAGAGATTCTTCGCCTTCTCAGGAGCTCTGTAAGGGGGTTCTATGACCCTTCCGGATACCGTCAGATTTTCGATGAGGCGGGACGACTCTCGAAAATCGAACACGCCGCGGACGCTCCCATGCCCGTTGCGGCCAACAGGCTCCACCACGATCCTTCAGTTCCGACCGCGGGGTTCACGGGAGGTTTGATTCCCTACGACGAGGATGCTGCCGGCTCCTCGCATCTGCTGGTCACTTCGGGATGCCCCTATTTCTGCTCATTCTGCAAGGAGTCCTGGGAGCAGAAACCCTACCGCGAAAGACCCGTCGATGCCCTGATCCGGGAAGCCCTCGAGCAGAAAGCCAGACTGGGCCTTTCCGAAATCGCCCTCCTCACTTTCAACGCCGGAACCTGTTCGGGGCTTTTCGAGCTTCTGGATGGTCTCGAGGAATGCTTCGACCGGGTGGCGATCAAGAGTCAGCGGTTCGACGGAATCGGGATGGCCCCCGCCCTGCTTCGTCGCCAGCTGTCCGCCGGGAAGAAGGTCTATACCTGCGCAATGGAGGGGATCAGCTCCCGCTTGAGAAAATGGCTTCAGAAGAACCTTTCCGACGAACTCCTGTTTCGGGGGTTCGAGGAACTCTTCCGGAACAACATCCGGCAGATGAAGGTGTTCGTGATCCTGACCGGTTTGGAATCCCAGGCGGATTTCCAGGAATTCGGGGAAACCCTGGCCCGATTGAAGGGAATGTTGTCTGGCATCAAGGGGCGTCCAATTCTGACTTTTTCCCTTGCCGCCCTGTTCAGACCGCCTCGCACCCCTCTCCAGTTCGCCCCGTCCATCGACGATCCCGCCGCCTGGACCGCCCTTTTCCGGAAAGCGGAGGAAACGATCGGGATCGCGGGTTTCGAGGTCCGCACCAGTGCCGGCTACACCGATGCACTTCTGTCAGAACGCCTCGCCTATTCCGACCGCCGGTTCACCAAGGTCCTCGTGGAAGGCTCGGTTTCACGCGGTTGGCGGTACCGGGGCGAGGTGGATCGGAAGATCCCGGAAGAATGGGACCGTTCCGGGAAGCGTCAGTCACTGCCCCCCGCAAGGCCGGGGGAGAATGCGGGTGCGACCACGGTGTTTCCATGGGACGACATCGATTGTGGGGTTTCGGGAGAGTTCCTCGAAAAGAACTTCCGGCTTCTCGAACGCGGAACAGAGCTGCGTTCGTGCCTTCCTGAACCTTTCGGCTCCGGAGTCTGCGGGGCATGCGGGGCATGCACACGTCCTGCCGACCGCGCCGCCATCCTGGGCTGGAAGCAGGGAAAACCGCTGCCGGCACCCGGTGGAGGAACTGCCCCTGTCAGGTTTTTCCTCGAAGGCCGGGTTCCGAAACGCTGGGCCGATTGCGGGAACGGTTTTCTCCACGCCGCATTCACCAGGGTGCTCCTCGGAGCGTTTCCATATCTCGATCGTCTCTTTCTTCGTTTCGAAGCTGGAATCGACCGCGCGGGAGCATACGGTTACTTCCGGTCCGAGTTCCTTCTTCGACCTGAGTTTCGCATCCGGAAGGGGTTTCCCGCATTTCCACCGCCCGGGGGTTTTCCCTTTCTGATCGAGCCGGACGGGGTGGCAATAGATTCGATCGGGGAGCTCGTCAGATCAAGGGAAGGTG
>CAYRYU010000119.1:16617-18107 GCA_964428355.1 uncultured bacterium | reverse complement strand
TCTCCCTCCCCTGACCGCAAACCTCCATTTCCGGGCCCCGTTGGAGCACCTTCCGCTCAGCCGAGTGGTGGACGGGTTTCTTGCCCGGTATTCCATAAAGCATCAGAAGCATTGGGTGGGGGAAACGCTTATCTGGGAAGTCCCCACAGGACACGCAAAAAAATCTGGGATCCGCAGACTTTCTTGGGTGAAGGGAGCTCAGGTCCTGGGCATCGACCTCGTCCGATGGCTCCCGGCGCACTTCCTGGCGATCCTTGGAGAGGGCGCGGAGATCGAGCTTCTTCCTCCTCTTGGCTAAATCCGATGATTGTGGTAGATATGTTCACTCGAAATCTGAGATGCGAGGAAGCCAAGCCATGATCACCCGCAAAACCACCGTTTCGACCTTGTCAAGCCTGTTCCTGGTCCTCGTTCTTGCCCTGGCGCTCGGAGGGCCCTGTATGGCCCTCGAGATGAAGCTCATCGGCCAGATCGAATCCCTGTATCGGAATCGCGTTTCCATGCGGGTTCTCGAGGTGGTCTCCCCGACCGGCACCGGGACGTCGGAGGTTCCGATCTCGGTCGGACAGCGTGTCAGTTTCAACCTTCCGCGTTCCGAGGCGAAGAAGAACAAGCGACCGATCGAGTTCGGGAACGTGATCGAAACCGAACTGGAAGGAAATGTGGCCACGGAGTATGAGCAGACCGAGGGAGTCAACGAGGGGGATGCCCCGCTCGGCGCAGACAAGGCCGCAGGAATGATCTGGACCGCGCGCCGTGTCGAACGGGTCAAGAACCAGGGCAAGTACCTCGACCCCGAAAAGGAAGGGGAGAAGAAGGGGAAGGGTAAAGGCAAAGGCAGGAAAGGCCGCGACAAGAAGGACAAGGAACCTCCCGAAATCTGGACACAGGAAGAAGCCGTCAAGGGCCTCGTCTCACTGAAAAACCTCCATCTCTACATCCGCGAGGACAACCTTCGCCCCCGGGACCAGGGCTTGAAAGTGATCCAGCCAGAGTGGTCGGAGAAACTCCGCCCCTTTGCAGGTCAGAGAGTCGTGCTTTACGGGACGACACATAGGGTTTCGGTCGCATCGGGAAGCATCGAGATCCTGAACATAATGAAGATTTCCCCCGCCGATACCAGCCGGAAGAAGTGATCCTGATCCGGACCCTTCATCGACAAGACCCGCGGAAAACCCGATCCTTCCGCGGGTTTTCGTTATCGGGGGAACTCAGCCCTTTCGGAACCCCATCCAGAAACCGAGGATGAATGACCCCGCGAAGGGGAAGTTGTACGTCAGGATGGACATGAGTCCGACGTAGAGCTGTTGGCCGCCGTCTTTCGGCATGAGGGTGCCCACCTTCTCCCAGTCCACCGTGAGAAAATGCCGCGATGCGAGGATCTGGATGGCGATGAAGGTAACACCGACCACGAGGGCCGCCATCTTGGCGAACTTCTTCATCGTGAATCCCACCGACCAGCCCGCAAGGCCCCCAAAACCCAGGGTCAG
>CAYRYU010000119.1:0-16517 GCA_964428355.1 uncultured bacterium | reverse complement strand
GGGGTCCCGATCCAGAGGTTGTCGTTCTCCATGGCGACCGCGGAAACCGGCCCGGATCTCAGGTCCGGGATTTTGGCGGCCACATCGGTCCAGGTGTTGCCCTGGAGGATCCCGATGCCGCGGTCGGTTCCGACGAACAGGGCGGTGTCGGCCGGAGCGGCAGCCAAAGCACGGATCGAGTTCCCCGGGAGGGGGCAGTTTCCGGGAAGAAGCTCCTCCACGATCTTGTCGGCGCGCTGGACCCAGTCCTTGTGCGGCGCTTGATAGTTGGTCCATTGGTTTTCCATGTCCGTAATCGATAGGCCCGAGGTCGTTCCGATCGCGAGCATTCCCCGGTAGGGAATGATGACGTTGATGTTGTTCCCGACCAGCTTGCAGTTCGGGGGGCTGGGAGGCTTGTCCACAAGCGAGTTCCCCATGATCTCCTTCTGTGGCCCGGTAAAGTTCGAAAACCGCCCCCCCTGGAAAAGCCCCATCCCTGCACGTGTTCCTACCCAAAGTCCCTTCCCATCGAAAGCGACGGCATTGACCTCCTCATAGATCAGTCCCGAATCCTTTCCGAATGGGGAGAACTCGCCTCCGGTCGAGTATTCGATCCCGTGGGCTGTCGCGATGGCGATCTCGTCGATTCCCCCGGTAGCCGCGTTGGCAGGTTTCGCAGCGACGGACCGGCCCCTCGTTCCGGTGAGAACGGAGTTCCAGTTCGTCCCGTCGTTCTTGCAGACCCCCTTTTCCGTGGAAATCCATAGGGCCTTCGGACCGACAAAGAAGCCCTCGATGATGTCGGATCCCAGGCAGTTCTTGTTCCTGGTCACGAAGATTTCCCAGTTGACACCGTCATGCCGGGCGATTCCCCCCTTCGTTCCCACCCAGATCTGGCCGCCGAAAACCGCCAGGGCCGTGATCTGGTCGTTGGGAAGCCCGTCCTTCGCCGTGAAGGTCGTAACCTTGGGCGCTTGAGAACCCGGTCCTGGTTTCTGGGAAGTGCAGCCGGAAACGACCCCGATGATGATTATGCAGGTCAGCAGACCGGAACGGATCAACGCCTGTTTCATTAGGATTCCTCTCGGAATGGGATTGGGGAAAACGGACTGATGATACCAGAGAGGCTCTTCCCGGGTCAAGCCGAACCCCCTTACAAGGCAGGTTCCGGGACTTTCCGGGATCTTGACGCGGCGGGGGGGAGGTGCTAGACTTCACCCTCTGAAAGGGAGGTGTCCCTTGCCCAAGAAGCGTCCCAGAACCTATCCCATGGCCGAACGGAACAACCTCGTCAGCTTGTCCGACTTCGGCGGGCTGCCTCCCAACGGGTTTTCCCTCGCCCCCTTAATCGACTGCCTTCCCCGCCTTCACGCCGGCAAGACGTTTCGCCAGATAGTCGACTCCCTCGTCAGGGCACGACGCAACGGCCGGCCCGTTCTCCTCGGAATGGGAGCCCACGTGATCAAATGCGGCCTCTCCCCCTTCCTGATCGCGATGATGGAAAAGAAGGCCCTGACGGGAATTGCCCTGAACGGCGCGGGCTCCATCCATGATTTCGAACTGGCGGCATTCGGCAAGACATCGGAGGACGTCGCCAAGGAGCTTCCGATGGGGCGGTTCGGCTTCGTCGAGGAGACGGGAAGCTGGATGGGGACCGCGATCAGGGACGGCGCCTCGAAAGAGATGGGCATGGGCAACGCCCTGTATCTTGCGATGCGGAACACCCCGGAGCGGTATCCCCACAGGCATCTCAGCCTTATCTGGAACGCGGGTGAACGTGGAATTCCCTGCACGGTCCACGTCGCCATCGGAACCGACTTCATCCACCTCCACCCTGACCTGGACGGGGCGAGCGTTGGGGCGGCCAGTTTCCGGGACTTCCAGCTTTTCTGCGACCAGGTCGGGAACCTCGAAGGCGGAGTCTACTGGAACCTCGGTTCCGCCGTCGTTCTTCCGGAGGTCTTCCTCAAGGCTGTTTCCCTCGCTTTCAATCTGGGCAGCTCCCTTTCTGGAATGACGACGATCGACATGGACATGCTGGTCCAGTACCGGGCCACGACCAACGTGGTCAAGCGCCCTTGTTCGGGCGTCGGAACGGGCCTTCACCTGACCGGTCACCATGAGATAATGGTCCCGCTCGTGGCTCTCGCCGTTCTGGAGGGCCTGGCCAGATGATCACCCGCCAGTTCCTCCGGAAGAGTCTTGCCCGCTTTTCAGCCTGCCGGCTTGCGGTCCTTGGCGATGTAATGCTGGACGAGTTCCTTTGGGGAAAGGTCGACCGGATCTCTCCCGAAGCTCCCGTCCCCGTCGTCCAGATCCGTCGCGAGACCTCGAGACCGGGCGGGGCCGCCAACGTCGCATCCAACCTTGTCGCTCTCGGCGGCCAGGTGAGGATTTTCGGAATCATCGGCGACGACGGGGCGGGCCGGAAACTTTGCGAGTCGCTCACCGCAGAGAAAATCGGAACCTCCGGCCTGGTGATCGATTCCGGGCGACGGACGACGGTCAAGACCCGCGTCATCGGCCAGAATCAGCAGATGATCCGCATCGACCGCGAACGCACGGAACCCATCGATTACCCGGTCCGGAAAGCTCTCGGAGAAGGCCTCTTCAAGGCACTCCCCGAACTCGACGGGGTGATAGTCTCCGACTACGCCAAGGGGGTCATCGCCCCCGAATTCCTCGAGGACGTCATCGGAAGGTTCAGGAAAGCGGGAAAGTTCATCTGCATCGACCCGAAGCTCAAGAATTTCAACTTGTACAAGTCCTCCACGATCGTCACACCCAACACCCGCGAGGCCGAATCCTTCCTCGGCAGGATCTTCGAATCCGAAGCCGACGTCATGAAGGCAGGCGGGGACATCCTTCGCCAGCTCAGGACGGATGCGGTACTCATAACCCGCGGTGAGCACGGAATGTCCCTTTTCGAGAAGGGTCGGGAACCCCTCACGATCCCCACCAGGGCACTCGAGGTGTTCGACGTGACAGGGGCCGGGGACACCGTGATCGCGGCATTCAGCCTCGCGCTCGCAGCAGGCTGCGTCATGGCCGAGGCAGCCGAGATCGCCAATCTGGCCGCCGGGGTGGTGGTCGGTATCGTCGGGACCGCGACAGCCTCCCCCAAGGCGGTCTTGGAACATTTCGACAGGGGCAACTTCAAGGCGGTGGAGGAAGAAACCCCGAAGAACGGGAGGGATTCGGAATGAACGGCTTCCTCGCACGCGACCTGGGTTCCCTCAAAAGGGTCCTTTTCTCGGTCGGTCCTGTCCTTGAAAAGACCTTCGAAACGGCGTTGAAGATGATGGTCGACTGCCTTCGGCGCGGAGGGAAGATACTGGCATGCGGGAACGGCGGCTCGGCCGCGGATGCCGAACATCTCGTGGGCGAACTGATCGGAAGGTTCGCCTTCGACCGCGACTCACTTCCCGCCGTCAGCCTCACCTGCCCCATCCCGGTTCTGACCGCGATCGGAAACGATTACGGGTATGACCAGGTCTTCCGTCGTCCCCTCGAGGGCCTGGGAAGACCCGGGGACGTCCTGATCGGGATCTCCACCAGCGGCAAGTCCCCCAACGTCGTGAACGCCCTCATCTGCGCCCGGCAGAAAGGAATCGGAACGATCGCAATGACAGGCGAGAGGGATTCCCCGATGGCTGAGGCCGCCGAGGTCACTCTGAGAGCCCCTTCCGCATTCACCCCCCGGATCCAGGAAATCCATGCTCTTCTCATCCACAGTCTTTGCTGCGGTGTGGAGGAAAGCTTCTTCCCCGAAAAGGCCAGACCCGGCCTCCCTGCCGGGAAGATCGTTGCGGAGGAGAAGGTGGCAGCCTTGGCCGCGCTTCTTCCGGCCTTCCGGAGCGTCTTCACGAACGGCTGTTTCGATCTGCTGCACCCGGGCCACGTTTCCCTCCTCCGGTGGTCGCGTTCGCAGGGCGACCTCCTTATCGTGGGCCTCAACACCGACGACTCGGTCCGCCGCCTGAAGGGACACGGCCGCCCCGTCCACTCGCTCGAAGACCGGGCCACGGTCCTGGCCGCGCTCGAACCGGTCGATTTCATAGTCCCCTTCGACGAGGACACCCCGCTCGAGCTGATCCGGAAACTCACTCCGAGAGTTCTGGTCAAGGGCGGGGATTACACCCGCGATACCATAGTGGGAGCCGATTGGGTGGAATCCCACGGGGGATCCGTAATGGTCTTTCCGCTCGTGGCGGGCCACAGTTCGACAGGCATTCTCCAACGTCATGGCAAGTGAGAAGGCGAGTGTCCTGGGCGTCATTCCCGCCAGACTTGCCTCCACCAGACTGCCTCGGAAGATGCTCGCCCCCGTCGGCGGGGTTCCCCTCGTGGTGATGACCGCTAGAGCCGCTCTTTCCAGCGGAGCCTTCGACAGGGTCGTTATCGCCGCGGACGATGATTCGATCGTTTCAGCCGCAAAAAAGGAAGGATTCGAGGCGGTCCTCACCGACCCGACCCTTCCCTCCGGCACCGACCGGATCGCCGTGGTGGCAAAGGCCACCGATTACGCCGTCTACGTCAACGTCCAGGGGGACGAACCCCTGATCGATCCGGTCGGCCTCCGCCGTCTGGTCGCCTCATTCGATGACCCGCTCGTCGAGATGGCCACTTTATGGGCCCCACTCCCCGACCAGGACCGGGAGAACCCCAACGTCGTAAAGGTGGTTGCCGATGCCCGGGAAAACGCCCTTCTTTTCAGCCGCAGCCTCATCCCGTATCCACGAAACCCCGGTCTTTTCAAGCCGAGGAAACACATCGGGGTATACGGCTACAGGCGCGGGACGCTGCTGAGGTTCGTGGGGCTGAAACCCTGTGAGCTCGAAAGGGCCGAGAGCCTCGAGCAGCTCCGGGCCTTGTACAATGGAATCTCGATCAGGATGGTACAGGTTGAAAATGACTCGCGCGGCGTGGACACGCAGGAAGATCTCGAGCGGGTCAGGAAGGTATTCGAAAGGGGGAGAGGCTGATGTCCCATTTCGTCTTCGTCACCGGAGGTGTCCTGTCCTCGCTTGGGAAGGGAATAACCGCCGCATCCCTCGGCTGCCTGCTCAAGGCACGCGGAATCAAGGTCACCATCATGAAGTGCGATCCGTATCTCAATGTCGATCCCGGAACCATGAGCCCCTACCAGCACGGGGAGGTTTATGTCACCGAGGACGGTGCCGAGACCGACCTCGATCTTGGGCATTACGAGCGGTTCATCGACGTCAACCTGACCAGATACAACAGCCTCACGACTGGCCAGATCTACTCGCTGGTCATCCAGAAGGAACGCCGCGGAGACTACCTGGGCGCGACCGTCCAGGTCATTCCCCACATCACGAACGCGATTAAGGAAGTCATAACGAGGGTTTCCCGGATCAACGACGCCGAAGTCACGATCGTCGAGGTCGGGGGAACCGTCGGTGACATCGAGGGACAGCCATATCTCGAGGCGATCAGGCAGATGCGAAACGACATCGGCAGGGAGAACGTCTGCTACCTGCACGTGACGTACATCCCCTTTTCCCGGGCGATCGGGGAGATGAAGACCAAGCCCACCCAGCATTCCGTCAGGGAAATGAGGGCGATCGGCCTTTCCCCGGACATCATCGTGACCCGGACCCAGAAGCCTCTCACTTCGGAAGCCCGCGAAAAGATCTCGCTGTTCTGCGACATCGAGAAGGACAGCGTCCTCGAAGCCCGCGACGTCGACTGTCTCTACGAGGTCCCCCTGATGCTCGAGGAGCAGGGGCTCGCCGATAAGGTCCTCAAGCGGCTGAACATCCCCCCCGCCGAACCGGTTCTCGAACCGTGGAAGGACATGGTCGGCAACTTCAAGCGCAAGAAGCCTGAGAAGGTCCGTATCGGCCTTGTTGGCAAGTACATCCGGGTACCCGATGCGTATCTGAGCATCATCGAGGCTCTTTCCCATGCGGCGTTGGGACACGACTTCGGGATCGAGTTCGTCTGGGTGTCGTCAGAGGCTGTCGAGAAGGAGGGCGCGGCCAAGACCCTCCAGGACCTCGAAGGGATCATCGTCCCCGGAGGCTTCGGAGACCGCGGGATCGAGGGAAAGATCGAGGCGATCAGGCATTGCCGCGAAACCGGTCTTCCCTTCCTGGGAATCTGCCTGGGAATGCAATGCGCCGTGATCGAGTTCGCCCGGAACGTGGGTGGCCTCGAGGATGCCCACTCGAGCGAGTTCCAGCCGGATTGTTCCGCCCCCGTCGTAAGCCTCCTCCCTGACCAGACCGGGGTCCTCAAGGGGGGAACGATGAGACTCGGCACCTATCCCTGCCGGCTCTCCGAGGGAACCCGGGCGTTCCAGATGTACGGCACCACCCTCATCTACGAGCGGCACCGCCACCGGTTCGAGGTCAACAACGAGTTCAGGAATCGCCTTGCCGGACGCGGACTCGTGATCAGCGGCTCGAGCCCCGACAAGCAACTGGTCGAGATGATCGAGATAAAGGACCATCCATTTTTCGTGGGCTGCCAGTTCCATCCGGAGTTCAAGTCCCGCCCCAACAGGCCCCATCCGTTGTTCGCAGGGCTGGTGAAGGCCGCAGCATCCAGGCGCCCGGGGAAAGGCTGACCGATGGCGGATTCTTTTTCTCTCGCGAGATTCACCGCCGGAGCCCCGTTCTTCGTCATTGCCGGACCTTGCGTCATCGAAACCGAGGATGGATGCGACCTCATTGCCCGCCATCTCGTGTCAGTGACCCGGGAACTCGGACTTCCCGCGATATTCAAGGCCAGTTTCGACAAGGCGAACAGGACCTCCGGAACCGCCTTCCGTGGCCCGGGATTCGAGCAGGGCCTCGAGATTCTCGAAAGGGTGGGCCGCCGGCACGGCCTTCCCCTGTTGACCGATATCCATCATCCCTCTCAGGCGGAAGATGCTGCACGCGTTTGCGATATACTGCAGATCCCGGCCTTTCTCTGCCGGCAGACCGATCTTGTCGAAGCCGCGGCCACGGCAGCTTCCGTCGTAAATGTAAAAAAGGGGCAGTTCCTCTCGCCCTGGGACACGAAGAACATCGTCGGGAAGATCAAGAATTGCCAGCCCGTCGAAACGGTCCTGACTGAGCGTGGAACCACATTCGGATATGGGAACCTCGTGGTCGATTTCCGAAGCTTTCCGGTAATGAAGGAGTGGGCGGATTTCGTGGTTTTCGACGCGACCCACTCCCTTCAACTTCCTGGGGGAGCGGGAGACCGGACCGCGGGCCAGAGGCGGTTCATCCCTCATCTTTCCCGGGCTGCAATCGCCACCGGCTGCGTTGACGGGATCTTCCTCGAGATCCATCCCGAACCCGGGAAGAGCCCTTCCGATTCCGAGAACATTCTCCCCCTATCCGATCTGAAGCCTCTCCTCACCGAACTGATCGCAATCAAGAAAGCCCTCGCCTTCAAGCCGCTCTAGCCGGCTCTTCCCCCCCGGCCGGGTCCGGACTCGGCTTCCTGACTCGGCTTCCGATTTGACAGACGGCGAGCCCAGGGATTAGAGTTTAGGGAGCGTGGTGCACCGACGTTCGTCCGGAGGGTGGGTATCGATGAACCCTGAAAGAGCGGGATTTCCGACGCCCCGTAAGGGGTTCGTCTTCCCGCTCGTTCTTTTCGTCGCATTCTCCGTCTCCTTCTTCGCGTTCATCGTCTCCAACCTCAACCGCGGATACCGTGGCCAGGTCATGCATTCGGACGAAAGGCAGAAGACTTTCCAGATCGCCCAGGCCGCCTATTCGAAGACCGCGGCCGTCCTGGCCGGAAAACCCTGGGCAAAACGGAACTTCCGCCAGAGGCCGCACATGGAGTTCGGGGTCCCCGTTTCAGGGGGCGAATACGATTGTTTCGTGGAGAACTCCCCAGGGAAGTTCTTCCAGGCCGATGTTTACGTTCGAGCCCGTTTCGAACGCCAAAGCCAGGTCTACTTCTGGAGAATCACCTACCAGGACGACGTTCTCGATCTCTCGAGGCGCGTTTGCCCCGTTCTTTTCGCCGCGTCCGAGGATGATGACCTGCCTTCCGAGAACTCGCGCGGATTCGCCGCGGTCGTCGAGACCAAGCTCGCCGAGCGCAAGGCAAACGAGCCGATCGCCCAGGAACGCGCGGTCGCGATTTCCTCGGTGAAGTCCGTCCAGGAGGTTGCCCAGATCATCTCGGCCCGTTCCCCCGACGCGCAGCCGATCATCGACCCCGAGAGCCAGGGAATCATCGACACAAACCAGGGGACCGACCCGGAGGGAAGGACCGGAACCTCGCGTGGAATCGCCACCGATTCCGAGAGCCCGACATCTGACCCTTCCAAAAGCGGAACCCAGGCATCCACCGACATTGGGATTCCCGCGGGCGAGATTCCCAAAATCTCCTGGCCCGTCTCCCCCTATTCGGGGAAGTCCGGCTTCAAGAACAAGGACTTCGGGGTGAAGGGCGACACCAGGTCGAGCGGCGGAGACGCGTGGGTAAGCGACCCCGACGGGGGAAACTCCGAAATCGACCCCGGATCCGATCCTGGGGCATGGGAGGATGCCGGAGTCTCCTTCGAGGACCCCTATAGCAACCCATACGGGGATCCCTACGGCGATCCCACCTCCTCAGACTATTCCGGGATTGCCGGGGAAGATATCGGAAGCGAGGGTGACCAGTCGGGTGACGATACCGGTTATGGAGACGACTCCGCCACAGATGACGACACATCCGCGGGAGACGATTCGACGGGTGATGACTCCTTATCCGGAGACGATACGGGCGACGATACGGCCGATGATTCGGGTGATGATTCCCTGAGCGGCGATGACACCACCGGGGACGACTCCGTTTCCGACGATTCCCAGACGGACGATGACACCGGGTATGGAGACGACGATACTTCCGGGGACGATTCGACGGGTGATGACTCCTTATCCGGCGACGATTCCACGGACGTTTCCGGGGACGATTCCGGCTACACGGGGGATGACCAGGGTTCCGGAAGCGATGCGACTTCCGAAGAATGAACCATCCCCGAGCCTCTTGCACGAGACCAGCAGGTTCGCGGTGAGGACGAGATTCCCGCCGGTTTCTTTCCCGAGGAGGGTCTTTCCTGGCGCGGGTTTCACGATGACCGAACTGATGGTCGGAGTGGTGATCGGGTCCCTGCTGGGCATCATCGCATCCCAGTTTCTTTCCCACATGCGCGGGGTTGCGGAACCGGCAATGACCGGCAGGATCGTCCTGCAAATGGAGGCCCGAAGGGCTGCCGACAACATGATCGAGATCATCCGGCAGGGCTCCGAGGTGGTGACCCCGGGAATCGGCGAAACAGCGTCGTTTTTGACTTTCAAGAACCTAGAGAACCACACATGCCTTCTGTATCTCGATGTCGACGAGGAGAAATCGAGGGCGATGAAACGTCCTCTTTTCAAACTCGTCCTCTACAGGGACGAATACTCCGACCAGTATTCGCCCCAGAACGAAAAAGTGATTGTCGAAATGGTCAAGTCGGCGAATTTCACCTGCATCAGTCCCGACAGCGTCCAGATCGACGCCGTCATTGCAAACGAGAAAGCCGAGTACCAGTTCATCACGCACGTAGGGTTGATGAACATCGGAGACGAGGAATGAAGGGCCGGAAGGGACTCGGGTTCAGCCTCGTCGAGGCCTTGATCGGAATCGCGATCCTTGCCGTGGTCCTGGGGGCATTCACCTTCTTCCTCCGGTCCTCCCGGAAAGAGGTGGAGTTCTCGGCGGAGCATTTCACCGCGATGCTGCTTGCACAGAAGGTGAAGGAAGATATCGCACAGGAACTCGCGATCAACCCCTGGGGGCTTTCGACCCTCGGAATAGACCAGGAGAGCGGGCAGGCGTCGCATATCGTCGACGGGGGCTCGGTCTTCTTCTCCTTCCTCGAGGACAGGTACCCGCCCTGGCGGTTCATCGACCCCCTCGACGACGGCAAGATCGACCAGGACATGATGCCTCTGTACGACCAGACAAAGGATTTCCGGATAAAGGTCGTGTCGGAAAAGGTTCCCCAAGCCGGCGACGTCGGCGAAGGAACCCCGCCCGGGAACCTGGTGAGGGTGGGAATCGAGGTTACCTGGAAAGCCCAGACGGGTGCTGGGACGTATCTCCTCGACGCGTTCTTTCCCCTTCCTGACCCTTCCAAGTCGGTTGCGTCGCCGTTCGTCGTCGACCGCGGAAAGGTCGAACGGGAGCTTTGCAGGGCTTTCTACGGAAAGAAGGGCGTCTCCTTCCAGAGGGTTCTCAGCACCTGCGGGGGCGATGAAAAGACGATCCTGGCCTGGGGGAAGATCCATTACGTCTGCCGGAGCT
Source organism: uncultured bacterium (assembly GCA_964428355.1). Classification (GTDB taxonomy): domain Bacteria; phylum Muiribacteriota; class Ozemobacteria; order Ozemobacterales; family Ozemobacteraceae; genus CAYRYU01. Next base: position 6,221 of record CAYRYU010000119.1, on the reverse strand, counting down.
TTTTCTCGTCGAAGTTCATGCAGGTCGTCCTGAAGCAGATCAAGAAGCTGGAGGCCCGGCGGAGGATTTTCGCCGCGAACGGCAGCGACGGGCTCTACGCCTGCACCCTCCAGCTCGCACAAAGGTATTACGAGATCACCAAGTTCTCGTTCAACGTCATCTCCTTCCTGAAAGAGGATCTGGACACCGTCAGGGCGAACTTCGACGAGGCCCACCTGGGTTCCTTCCTCTGGAAGAGGCGGCGCGTTCTCGCCGTCGACGGTCGCGATTTCATGCTCGTCGCGAAGGATTTCGGCTCGAGCCTGGTCTGGTCACGGACGAGATACCAGGAACTTCTTTCCCCCGCGTTGGCGAAAATCAGGGGGCGCCGGCGGCAGTATCGGGTCCTGCAGCGGGTCTACGACTTGTACAAACTTGCGACATGTGTCTCCGGGCTGCCCGGCGCCCGGAGCGATGCTATGGCCTTCCTGGAGAAGGTGAAGGCATTCAGCGACGGCCGGAACCCCTTCTTGAACCGTTTTGTCCTTCAGGAGATCGCGTTGATGCAGAATTTCCCCGAAATGATGCGGCGGTATCCCCTCCTAGCGACGGTCAACGATCTCTTTTCCGTCCGCGTCCCCAACGCTGCCGACTTCTTCCGCCGTGCATTTCCCCCCGTAAAAAAGAACAAGAAACCGGTCAAGTGAGCCCCGCCCACGGCTGGCTCATTTCAATTGTAGGGATTCCTTGATGTTCTTCAACAGGGCATTTGCCTTCTGGGTGACTTCCGCCGAGGGTACGGTCTTTCCGTCCCCCAACTCGATTCGAATCTGGAACCGGAGGGGGGTGTTCGCCTTGCTCTTGATCTCCAGCAATTTGGGAATGATGTCCCCCAGGTCTTGAATTTCCGAGGGTTCCAGATCCGCCACGGAAACCAGGACTTTGGATGAGACATTAGAGGTTCCGGAATCCGATCCACCTTTCGTTGCAGGCAACGCAACTTTAAGTTGGAGGGCCTTCGCCGCGGGGAAGTCGCATGGCCAGGCTGGGGATCCGGTTTCCAATTCGAGAAACCGAGCCTGCAAAGCAGCGCTGATGACATCCCGCACCGTTTTCCAGGGAAGCGTCTTTCCGGCTTTGACGGACAAGGCGGTCGCCATGGACAACCCGGAGGCCACTCCGCCTTTCCATGCTCCCGGAAGGTTCTCCGGGAGAATCTCAGCTGCCGCAATGATGGCAGGGGGCGTGCAGAGTTTCCCCGCACCGTTCAACACACCGGTGGGGATGGGCTCGCCAAAGATACTGGCCGGGCCCGACAAAAGCCAGATGGTGGAGTCTTCCACGGCGGCGTGGATCGCCTTTTCCACAACTTCCGGCTTGGCCTTGGGGATTCGCATCGACTCCTGGTAACCGTTTAAATTTACCGGGACTGTCGTTTGGCCACCGAAGTACGCACACACGGATTCGACCGTTATCTCATCGCCCGACCAGAGCCCCGGAAGTTTCTTCGGCGCAAGAAGCTCGGGAGAGAGTTCCGAAAGTTCTGCCCCCTCTGGAAGAACAAGCTCGAGAGCTGAGTCATTAAGCGCATTTTCGTCGGGCTTCGACATCCACCATGATCTTGAAGTTCCGTCCGGCCGAGTCAGACGCAAAACAAAGATCCCCCTTTCGCAGCCTTCTACAAGGGTATCCAGAATGGCACTTGCCTTCAGCATTTTTGGCAGATGCGGAAGCTGCGCGAAGGCTCCCGCCAGATCTTTCACCCGCCGGGACGACTCCCCCGCTCGCCAAAGGTTGTAGGGGCCATCCGGAAGCAAAGCCTCGGCGGTAACAGCTATCTCCTGGACTCGCGAACGTTTGTCGGCCTTGATGATGTTGAAATGTGGATCATCGGTGATCGTTATCTTGAATGCCTGGGAATCGTCCTTGTCGGAAACGGTAACGACGATGCAGTAGGCCTGCCTGATCGAATCGGGGATGTTGCCCTTCGCTTTGTCGATGTTGATCTGCAGGGTCTGGGCCCGGGCCGGGTCGACATTTCCATCTTTCTGCTGCTTCTTCACATCTTCGCGAACGACCGACCAGGCAAGGAAATCCCTCGTTCGGGCCATGGCAAGCTCCAAGCCATCCTTGGAAGGTGTCAGAAGGAGAACGGAATTTCGATAGACCCGTGGTCGATCCGCGCCCGTGGTTTCATCCAGGAATCGCTTTGCCTCCGGACAAGGCTTCCCAGACTCCGATGCCGCATTCGGCCCCAGCACCACGTAGTGGAATGCCCCGTCATCCTCGATGTCTTTTGGACGGGTGGGCAAGGTGTGAACGCGGACTCCGGCTGCCGCAGCATTGGCGGTGAGGGTTTTCAGTTTGCTGATGTCGTCCAGCAACCGCGCCCGCACGGTGTCCGCAGGAATGCTTTTCGCGGCTGCCGCATGCATCTGGGTCAGGTTCGGACGATTTCCCAACCGCCAGGTACCGGGAAGCTGCCCGTTGGCGACGGCGGTGTAAAGATCGTCCAGCCAGTAACTCGCCTGGGCCCAGCGGGCCAACCCCTTTTCCAATTCGATCTTGTCGGGCCGAACGGAGCCGAGAAGAACAGTCAGGTCCCGCGTGCGGGCAGATACGCCGGGCGGTTGGGAATGGAGAAAGGTCGCCACCACGGCTTGTTCGACTTCCCGGTTTTTCAAACCGACCGACTCGGATTGAATCCGTCGCGCCTGGGAAAATTCATGATCCAGAATGCCGGTCCAGGATTGCTTTTTTCCTTCCCACTCCTCGGTGTCGGCCACGGCAACCATTTCGCGGAGTGCTTCGGACAGCCCATCCTTCCCGGGAGCAGACAGAAACACCGCGGGACCTACCAGGGGGGCGGTGTCCCAGTGCTCCGCTTCACGCAGAGCCAGGGCAAACGTCCGCAACACCCCGCGGGTCCGCTGAAAACGGGCAAGCTGGGTCCATTTCGAGTAGAGAACCTCGGTCAAATCGGGATGGAAGGGGAAACTTTTCAGAAACCGCTCTTCGGCTCCCCCGCCCTCCCTGACCGTCGGCTCATCGAGGGCGGCGATGCCCTTGAGGGCCGCGACCACGTGCTGTCGGAACACTTCCCGGTCCTTGAGGGATTCGGGGGTGAAAAACCGGCGGCGAAGAACTTCCGCCACATCTTCTTTGACGACCGGCTCGACGGCTTCTTCCCGCTGACGCTGGAAGATGTCATACAACTCGGCCTGGATTTCCCGACCGAGCGTATCGCTCTTCCGCGGGTCGGTCGCCAGGAGGGAGGCCACCAGACAGCACCGGTCGACCTTCGCGGCAGCCTGGGTCAGATACTGGAAGAAGTTCACGAGCTTGCTGCGCCAATCGCCGGCCTGAGCAATCTTTTCCCGGGCATACATCAGCACTTCGTCGACCAGGACCAGGGTTCCCAGCCCTTCCTTGCCCGGCAGCTCCAATAGTTCGGTGAGAATGTTCTCGGCGGGTGCGGAATCCCTTTCCTCGGCCTTGTCCTTGGCATGAAGCATCTTCAATCCGGTATCTCCCGCCAACTGGTAGGCAAGCACGCTCCACGGGTGTTTGAGCGTCCGGGTCTTTCCGTCGGGCGCTCGAACCTCCATTCCTTTCTCGACATCCAGCTTGTCGAAGCAAAGGCCCGCCACCCGGCATTGGGGTGGTTTTTGACCGATTTCCTGAACGAACTCGGCAACGGCGGGCAGATCTGGAAGGGTTGCAGGGTTATGGGCCATGTGCCAGAGAGTGATAAGCGTGTGCGTCTTGCCGCCGCCGTAGGTCAGTTCGAGTTGTCGGACGGCTTTGTCGTTCTTCCCCGCCAGCCGTAACACGACGTCCCGCACGAGATGTCGGAGATTGAAGGTCGGGAAGGTGAGGGCGAAGAAATGTTCCGGCTTCTCATACACCGGGCGCTTGCCCCGCTGCATGATGACTTCGTAAAGGTCGGCGGCGAACATGTGCATCGGCAGTTCCCCGGAACGCAGATCGTCACGCAGTTTTACGACTTCGTGCCAGGGCTTCCACGGTTGCTTAGCCATTGTGCTTCTCCTCTTCCCGGCGGGCGCGAATGGCCCGCTGAGTGGTCAGTATCTCGTTCCGCAGCGTTTCTTCGTCGGGCAGGGCCGTCAGGTACTGTGAGGCGAACACATTGGCCTTTATACCCCCCATGGCGTAGTGAACCACCGCATCGTCTTTCGCGCTGCACAAAATCAAGCCGACCGGCTCGTTTTCGCATGGTTCCATCATATTCTCCCGGGCATAGTTCAGATACAGATTCATCTGCCCTGCATCCGCGTGGGTGAACCTCCCGATTTTCAGATCGATCACGACGAGGCACCTGAGCCGGCGATGGAACAGCAGGAGGTCGATGCGAAACCACTCGTCTCCGATGCGGATGCGCTTCTGTCGGGCGACGAAGGTGAATCCCGCCCCCAATTCCAGGAGAAACCACTCCAGATGGTGGATGATCCCCTCCTCGAGGTCGCTCTCGCTGTACTCGTCCTTGAGGTCGAGGAACTCCAGGAGATAGGGGTCGCGGATCTCCTCGTGCATGGTGACCGCGTCTTCCGGCCTTGCCTCCCGGCCATGGGCCAGCACGAGCGTTGGCCGCCGGGCCTTCGCGGTGCGTTCGTAGAATTGGGTGCCGATCTGGCGGTCCAATTGGCGGACCGACCACCCGCCCCGGATGGCCTCGGCTTCGTAGAACGCGCGCGCCAAAGGGTTTTCGACCGATAACAGGCGCACGTAGTGCGACCACGAGAGGGGGAAGGCGGCGGAAAGGAATTTGGCAGACGCTGTCTGCCGAATCTCAAATTTTCCCGACAGTGTCGGGAATTTCTCATCGTGCCCCTGGTCCGCCTTCGCCGAGAGATTTGCCCGTGCAACCAATTTTGCAGACGGTGTCTGCAAAATCTCAAGCTTCTCGGAAAGGGCAGCGCATTTTCCACGCCCCTCGAATCGTCCGGAGGGTGTCTGGACAATCTCAGATACCTCGGGTAAAATCGGGCATTTTGCCCGTGCCTCCAATTTTCCCGACGGTGTCGGGGAAATCTGCCAACCGAGGTAGAACCCCCGCATTTTGTAGAGCCCTTGCATGGAGAATCCGCGGCCATGCGTCCTCGTCAGGTCGTTACTCAGTCTGTCGAGTAATTCCTCCCCGTATTCCGCCTTGGCTTTTCCGCCTTGCTCGAACTCCACGATCCGCCGGCCGATCTCCCAATAGGTTGTCGTCAGGACGCTGTTGACCACCCGGACGGTCGTGCGCCGCGCCTGGTCCAGGAGGCTGGAGATGTCTGAGACCAGACGCTCGTAGTTCGCCGTTCCCGTGGGAGCCAAAACCCGTGCTGCAGGCTCATCACTCGTTCGGGTTCGTTTCTTCGTCATCCCTCTTCGGCCCCTTCCGGTGTCTCCTTCGGAAATGGCAGCGATTCCTCTTTCTTCACCGCGCCACGGGCCTGGACGTGGTTGCTGATGGATTCCAGGAGCGACCGTTCCTCGCTTCCGTGGGGGGAAAGTTCGATGAGCGACTGCAGGAGCCGCTTGAACAGTTCATGCCGACGGAGGCCGTTGCCGTCCAGATAGCCATCCACCTTGGACAGATCACCCGCCCTCCACAGATGCATCAGGCAATGGACGCGGTCGATGAGGGGAATCTGCTTGCCGCCGGGAGCCTCGAAGCCGAGGGATTTGCCCTTGCGCTGAACCCAGGTCTTGAGCTTCACCTTGCTGCCGGAGTCATCCTCGGTTTCGGCATCGGATTCCGCGTCGGCGTCGGATTCCTCGTCCTCGTTTTCATCGGTCTTTCCTTTGGTAAACCCGATGAGATCCCATGTGCCAGACAACTCCCGATCCGAAAGCCCGCAGGAGATGGCGTAGAGGATGCACGCGCCGGCCGGAGCCTCGTCCATGCCGAAGTCATGGCGATGCAGGAGGTAATAGGCGGTCGGCTCATCAAGGCGATCGGCGGCGGCGGTATCCGCGTCGCCGTCCTTGTCGCCGGACAGAACGCGGCCGACGACGAAATCTACCACAATCCGGCGGACATGGGTGAGGAACTCGCTGACCGTCATCGGCCCCGGCTCGTTGGCCTTCTTCACGATGGGATGCTTGCTGTAGGCTTCCATCGCGGGCCCGGTGGCCGCCCAGACGAAGTCCGGTCCTCGGATACCCGCATCCCAGAATTCCCGGAGCTTTCCCCGGATGTTCGTCCGCATGTCCTCCAAAACCTGATTATCCCACCC
>CAYRYU010000118.1:0-21145 GCA_964428355.1 uncultured bacterium | reverse complement strand
CTACCGGATCAGACGATTCCTTGAGCCATCATGGCCCTGGCAACCTTCATGAAACCGGCGATGTTTGCGCCGTTGACGAGGTTGCCCGGGGTTCCGTATTCCTCCGCAGCGTTCCTGGCGGAAGCATGGATGTTCACCATGATCTGATGAAGCCGGTTTTCGGTTTCCTGGAAGCTCCAGTTCATCCATTGGGAATCCTGGGCCATTTCGAGTCCCGACGTGGCCACGCCGCCGGCATTGGCTGCCTTGCCCGGCCCGAAGGAGACTTTTTGCTTGAGGAAGATCTTGACCGCATCCGGGGTGCTGGGCATGTTGGCACCTTCCGCGACCGCGATGCATCCGTTCTTGACCAGCTCCGAAGCTCCCTTTTCGTCGAGTTCGTTCTGGGTGGCGCAGGGAAGGGCGACGTCGCACTTGATGCTCCAGATGCCGGAGCAGCCTTCGTGATAGGTTCCGCTGCGGTGTGATTTGGAGTATTCGCTGATCCGCTTGCGCTCGACTTCCTTGAGTCTCTTGATGGTGTCGAGGTTGATTCCTTCCGGATCATGGATGAAACCGTTGGAGTCGGACATCGCGACCACCTTTGCCCCGAGCTGGGTGGCCTTCTGGTGCGCGTAGATCGCGACGTTTCCGGATCCCGAGATCACCACGGTCTTTCCGTCGAAGGAGGTCTTCCGCTCCTTGAGCATTTCTTCTGTGAAATAGACGCAACCGTATCCGGTGGCTTCCGTCCGGACCAGCGAACCTCCGAAATCGAGGCCCTTCCCGGTCAGGACACCGTTGAACTCGCCCGTGATCTTTTTCCACTGCCCGAACATGTACCCGACCTCGCGTCCGCCCACTCCGATGTCTCCGGCCGGAACATCGGTCTGGTGGCCCACGTGGCGATACAGTTCGGTTACGAAACTCTGGCAGAAGCGCATGACTTCACCGTCGGATTTTCCCTTGGGGTCGAAGTCGGAACCGCCCTTTCCGCCTCCCATCATGATTCCCGTGAGGGAATTCTTGAAGATCTGTTCGAAACCCAGGAACTTGATGATCCCGATGTACACCGAAGGATGGAAACGCAAGCCGCCCTTGTAGGGGCCGATGGCGGAATTGAACTGGACCCGGAAGCCCCGGTTCACATGGACATGACCCTTGTCGTCAACCCAGGGAACCCTGAAGATGATCTGTCGTTCAGGCTCGACGAGCCGCTCGAGCAGTCCCGCGGCCTCGAACTCCGGGTGCTTGGCAAAAACGGGTTTCAAGGACTCGAGAACTTCCTCGACCGCCTGGTGGAACTCCGACTCGTTGGGGTTCCGGCGCTTCACCTGATCGTAAACGTTCTTGATGTAGTTCATTCCTGTCATATCCTCCTGAAAATGTTTTGGGGAAAAACTCTCCACATTCACGGTAGCCTGATTCAAAATATCCCGCATTTGGAGCTCCTGTAAAACAAAAATCCTTAAAATCATAAAATTCAATATAAAAAGACTACAAATTCGTAAAAAACTCTGTTAAATAAAAGAATAGAAATTTCAAAAATTTAAATAAACAAAGCAACAATCAGACGAGGTTTCTTCTCTTGAGTGAAGTGGCCAGGAAGCGATTCGAGATCCTCGAACGGGCGGAGAGATCTGGGAATGTTTCGCAAACCTGCATTGAAGCTGGAATCGACAGGACCAGACTCTACAAGTGGCGAAAGCGGTTCCGCCTCCTCGGAATGGCGGGCTTGGAAAACAAACCTCGGGAAATGAAGCCCCACCCGAGGCAACCCCCCCCGGAAACTGAGGAAAAAATACTCACGCTTGCATCGGAGTTTCCCGGGCTGTCATGCTCTTCGATCTCAAAGCGTCTGGAAAAGCAGGGGATCCGAATCTCTCCTCCGACGGTCCAGAAGATTCTTGCGAAAAACGGACTTGCGCGAAAAGCGCGACGGTTCCTTGCCTTCGAGGAGCGGGTTTCCCGCGAAAAACGGGGCATATCTCCAGGGATGATCAGCCAGATCGAGAAATGGAATCCCGCATTTCGCGAGCGCCACAAGGAGGTTCCGGCTCCCGGAGAACTCCTGATCCACGGATGCTTTTCCCCGGGAACGCTTCCAGGACTCGGCAAGGTCTTCGTCCAGGCGATAGTGGATTCGGGGAGTCTGTTCGGATTCCTGCTTGCCCACATCGGGCGCCGTGGAGAGTTTGCCCTTGCCGTTCTGCACAATGACGTCATTCCCTTCTTCCGGGAAAAGAAGATTTCCATCGAAAGAATTCAGACGGATCGGAAGCCGGAATTCTTCGAAGAGGGGGGTGGTGCCTATCAGCGGTTCCTGAAGATGAACGGAATTGGCCACGATATCGTTCCGGTGCCTCTCCACAGAAGAAACGGGATCTTCGACCGGTTCCGGGACACGGTTCTGCGCGAGTTTTTCAAGCCTCTCGCGAGGCGCGGGGAAGCGCTTCCGTTCGATCGCGTCCAGATCAAATTGGACTATTGGCTTCATGCGTACAACTTCGAGCGGGGTTCACCGGGTTTCCCCAACTTCGGTTCGAAGCCATTCGAGCCGATTCGGGAGTTCCTCAAATCATCACACGGAGGAAGGTGACAACCCTTTCCGATCAGCTCTGGGGTTGAGGGGTGGAAAGGAAAGCCAGCGCCTGGTCGTTTTCCCCGTCCATTACCACGGAGGCGGTCGTGTTTTCGCGGATCCGCGGAAGGTGGATGACCTTGATAACCTTTTCCAGGAGTTTCTCGGCCGATATGATGCTTCCGATCTGGTTGGGGGAGTCGCGGAAGAAAGCCTCGTTGAACAGAACCCCGTCTTCATCGGGATACAAAGGCAGGTAGCTGATCCGGGATTCCACCAGATCCTGGAAGAAGTGGGTGCCGAAGGACAGGTCCGGTGTCTGGCCCAGTTTTCTGCGGGCGATTTCGATCAGCATCGCGGTATTGTTGATATCGCTGTAGTTGACCCTCACTCCAAGCTTGATATCTCCCCGGCTTCCCCATCTTCCCGGGCCCATAAGAATGAACCTGCGCGGCGGAAGGCGGGAGTTCAGTTCTCCGATGGCGTGTCCGACGGCGGTCATCTGGTCGACGGTGGAGAGGGAGCCATACTCTTCCGGGTCCACGTAGACGAGGAACTCTATCTGGTGGACCTGGCCGCTGGTGACGAACCTCCTCGCCGAGAAGAGCTTGTCCGAGTCGGCGATGTTCTTGGGGATCGAGATCGCGTCTCTCCCGCCGGAATAGCATTGGGTGCGGCACTGGAGCAGATACAGGGAGTCGGGGTCCTCGCCTGCGGCAAACTCCAGGTCGACGGGGAAGCCCAGCGATTCCTGGAAGACCTGCAGAAGCAGGTTGATCTGCTTGATGAATCTCGAGTGCTGGAGGAGGTTGGAGAACGTGACGATGGGCTTTCCCTCGCTGAGGTCGAGGGCCATCCCGCGTGGCGACCTGATGTTGTCATCGGCCAGGAGCGAAACCACATTCGACAATTGGGGAAAATCGTAGGTGACCTCGTCGATGAGCTTCTCGATCTCGACCGTCTCGAAGGTTCCAGCCTTGAGGTCGAGGACGTCGATGTTTCTTTGGGAGTATCTGACGATGTCCTCGGGGGTGACGTTGGCCCGGAGCCCAGGCATTCCAGGGCTCACAAGGGTCGGATAATCGTCACCCATCCGGTCGACCGCCCGGGTTCCAAGGCCAGCAACCAGCCTGACAACCCCGTCGGTCCGGCGGATCCGGGGAGACCAGCGAAACTCGTTCAGGCTGAATGCCACCCCGGAAAAGGCCGGAAAAAAGTACCTTCCGACCTTTTTCCCGACGACCTGCTGGATCATGATCCCCATCTCCTCGTTGAAGTCGAGAAGGCCCCGCTCCCGCCGGTATTCGATGGGATCAGGTCCGAAAGTGCTCGCGAAGACTTCCAGGACCGCGTCTTCGAGATCCTCGAGCCGCTTTTCCCGGCTTCCGCGGTTGGCGACGAAAAGGCTCTTGTACTTTCCGGCAAATGATGACTGTTTCGAATCCTCGAGGAGGCTGGAGGATCTGACGATGAGCGGGGTGTCGCCGAAATCGTCGAGGGCGAGCTTCAACCCGTCGACGATTTCGGGGGGAAGGAAGGAGTTCTTGAAAATCTGGTTGAGGTAGCCGTACTCCCTCTTGATCCCTGAAACCTCGCGATACTTCATCGTCGAGATCTCCTCGAGTGCGTTGAAATGCATGAACTCGAACAGGACGTCGGAGGTGAGATACCACGTCTTGGGGCTCATGATGTGCGAAAGGACCCGGTGCTCCTCCTTCGCGGCGTCGAGGATCTTTTCCGCCCTGAACAATCCCCCGGCCTTTCCCCCTAGTTTCCCGCTTCCCTTGGTCGGTCCTATCGTCCGTGAAAGTATGGAGGAAAAGTCCCCGATCCGTACGAGATCCTTTGTCGTGTTGATGTAGTCGAGGTCTTCGGAGAAGAACCTCCTGATGAGTCCGACGCGGATTCCCATTGCCTCTTCCGCCGGAAGAACCTGCTGGCGCTCGAACATCTTGTCGAACCGCTGCAACGCTATCCGGATATCGTTGAGGGTGGAGTCCCGCCGTTCGGTGATCCGCGTCAGAAAGAGTAACCGGTCCTGTTTCAACCAGAGGCGGACGAGGGAAATGATCTCGTCGTCCGTCATTTCCTGGGAAGCGACGACGAAGGTTTCATCCATCAGCATCTCGAGAAGACCGCTTTTCACGCGGGGCATGGCCTGGTTCTCGCCGCTTCCGATCATGTGGTGGGCCAGTTCCCCGTTGACCTCGTCCAACTGGCGGATCAGCTCCTCCGCCCGGGCGACGTTCTGCTTGAAAAGGAAGTTCATCATCTTCCGGACGATCCGGCGGAAGAAGTGGGGGTCCACTTCCCTCAGAAGATCCACAACGATTTTCCACTCGGGGCGCACGGGTCTTTCCATGTCAGCTCCTCTCAAACGTCAGTTCGTGTTCTTGTAGATGAGGGAGATTCCTTTCCTGCCATCCATGACGACCTTGACCGGCGTGTCGAGCCGGGAATGCGTGAAATGCGGGGTCTTCCCGCCGACCTGCCGGCTTCGGAGCCATTCCCAGTCGATGAACGAGTCGTGGCTGCCGAAGGGGACGGTGAAGTAACCGATGTTCATCGAGGTCACGTTGTGGAAGAAATGCGATCCCAGGGAGGCGTCTATCTGGAACTCCTCGAGTGCATACTCCACGATCACCTTCGCGTGGGAGATCTGGGGCCAGCTGATCGGGACGCCAAGCCATGGATCACGAGTTCCCCAGCGCCCTGGCCCGAGTAGGAGGTATCTCCTCCCTTCCGACCGCAGCCTGTCGTTGAGCTTTTCGATCTCCAGGGCCATCTCCCCTGTCCTGGATTTGTCGAAACGGTCGGGGTCGATCCAGACGATGTCGGTGATATCCTCGAGGGTTCCGTTTCCCATCGCCTGTTCGGTCATCAGGAAAAGTCTCTTGGGGTCGATGTTGTCGCGGTCGACGGTGCAGTCCTCGGAATCCCGGAGGAGGTGCTTGATCTGGAGAAGGTAGAATGTCGGCTTCCCGTTCCGGCCGGGTTCCAGATCGATCGCGAACTCGATTTCCACGGGCGTTTCCATCGAAGTCTTGATCGTCTCGAGGATAACCTGGAGGACGCGGGGAAGGGGAAACCGGTCGAATCTCACCAGATGCGGGAAGTTCAGGACCCTTGGGCCATGGCCCTCGAGCCCGGGCCTGAGGATTTGGTCGTTTCCGTCCCACACCGAGGTGCAGGCATGGAAAAATTGCTCCTTCTCGACCTGGGAAAGGTCGAGCGAGGCAAGCGTGGCGTCCTGCCCGGTGAAGAGGTCCACGTTTCCCTCCCTCAGGTCGAGGGCGAAGAACCTTTTCTGGGAGGTCCGCACGAGGACATCCGGGGTCTGGATCTCGAGAGCGGGGTAGTTGGGACAGAAACGGAAAGACTGCTCGCCCTCGACGACGTATTTTCCGAGTCCGACCGCGACCAGGGCCACCCCGTCCTGGGGTTGGATATAAGAGAAGGGGTAGTAGTTGTAGGACTGGGCAACGCCCGAAACGTGCGGGAAAAAGTAGTCCCCGAAAGCCCTTCCGACGACTTCCTGGATGACGACTCCCATTTTCTCCTCTTCGATCTTGTAGTCGATCGCTTCGAAATACATCCGGGCCGATTTCGAATAGACCGAGGCGAAGACCAGCTTGATCGCTTCCATGAGCTGGTTGAGCCGGACGGAAGGATCGGGGTGGTTGTTGGGCAGGAAAAACGTTTGGTACAAACCCGAAAGAGGATGTGATAGCGAATCTTCGAGAAGCCCGGAGGAGCGGACAGCGAGAGGGGCGGTGAAGTGGACCAGGAACCGCTCGAGGCGGTCCTGGAGCTGGGGGGAGAGGGTTCCCATCAGGAAACGGCGCTTGAGCAGCTCGAAGTCGTTCGTTTCCCTTACGATATTCTCGAGCTTGTTCCGGGAGATGAAGGAGGAGAACTCGTCCACTCCCAGTGCGGCCGTTCTCGGGATCCGGATGTTCACGTCCGGGATCTTCTCCGACAGGTCGAAGTTGCTCAGAAGGCTGTTCACGAAGGCGATTCCCCGGCCCTTGCCTCCGATCGAACCCTCGGCGAGGCTGAAGATCTGGTTTTCCTGTGCGAGATAGGTTTCGTCGAACGGAATAACCTTTCCCTTGGTCTTGACCGCCTTGATCCAGTCTCCGACGTTGATCAGGAAGGTCCTGAGGCCTTCGGCGTTCGAGAAGTCGGTGACTTTCGTGCGGAAGACGACCTTGGCGATCTGGACCTCACCGCGTGCCATGAGCCATGCCGAGAAGTGGTTCCGCGAGGCATGGTAAACGATCGACTCGGCGGGAACCTCGTTCAGGCGTGCCTTCAGGTCTTCGAGGGTTCCCGCCCGTGCGATCTCGCGCCCGCGATCGTTGCGGAAGATGAAATCCCCGAATCCCAGGTTGTCGTAGAAGAATCGCGCGAGGTCGGCGGCGAGGCTTTCGGATTCCTTGTTTACGAAGGCTGCTCCCAGGAAGTTCGCGGTATGGGCGTTCTCCGATTCCGATGACTGGAGCAGGATCGGGAGATCGGGGGAGAGCTGCTTCAGCTCTTTGGCGAGTTTGATCCCGGCGAACTCGTCGATCTTTCCTTCCTTGGGGTAGGCGACGTCCGAGATGACGCACAGGAGGAAATCCTTGAATGCCTCCGCCATCTGCACGGCCTCCTCGAAGGTGGACGCCAGAATCACCTTGGGCCGTGCCCGCCGCCTCAGAACCCGCGTCATGGCGTCGCTTTGCTCTTCGCTGACCAGCCTCCGCGTCTGTTTCATGATCTCCTGATAGAGGAGTGGAAGGTAACGCGAAAAATACCTGATCGAGTCCTCAACCAGGAGAATGACCCGGACGAGGCCGATCCTGGTGTCGTTGAGGACGTTGAGCTTGTCCTCGATATACTTGACCATCGCCAGGAAGATCTCGGAATTCCCGTTCCAGACGAAGACATTGTCGAAATGGGACAACAGTCCGCGCTTTTGCGTGATGGCCCCGATCTCGGCGTTGTCGTTCAAAAGGAGGAGAATGGGAATCTGGGGCGCGATCTTCCGGATCTCCTTGCTGAGCTCGCATGAATCCTCGCGCTGAATCCTGCTGATGATGATGACGAGGTCGAAATGCCTCTCCCCCAGCTTTCTGAGCGCGTCCTCGTCCGTGGAGACGTTCGTTATCCGGGGGGCATGGAACAGGTTCAGCTGGTAGAACTCGGAAAAGATCATTTCGCTTATCAACCCGTCCTGTTCAAGGGTGAAAGCATCGTAGATCGTGGCGACCAGCAGGATTTCCCTCATCCGGATCGGCATGAGGTCGTGGAAGATCTCGTTGTCGGATTTGTAGCGGCGGAAGATCTCGGTGATTTCTTGTTTGTCCATTTTTTCCCCGATTCCCGGATTCGAAAAGGTTACTGGGTAATTATACCACGGCGGTGGGGTAAAACTCACCAGCAGATCGGATTGACTTTCATTTGCTTTTGAAGGGAGAATGTCCGGGATGAAACCGTCACGAAAGAGAACTGTTACCTCCGATCCTGTGGCTCACCCAGAGAGACCCTGTTCCCAGGCCGTTCTCAACCTGGCCGGGAGGATCGCTGGAAAGCTCGAGTTTCTCAGGGAGGCCCTTCTCAGGATACAGGCTGATTCAGGATGCGAGGAGGTCGAATTTCGCGAGCAGAGGGCGGGAGCGCTCGGGAGGTTCCGGGCAATTTCGGGAAAGGGGTTCAGTTCCACGATCGAGCCCGTTCCGGTGGAATCGGCCAAGAAAGTGGTGGGGAAATTCCCCCAGCCCCATGACGGATCCGAGCCGGCTTCGCAGGCTCAGGCATACCAGACCGGACGAAAACAAAGCGGGGTAGCTCCCCACCAATCGCCATCCGTGGACGACAGGTTCGGCAGGCTTTTCGACAGCATCGTCCGGACTCGTGGAGGGGCGGGAACCTCGCTTCAGCCTTCGCTTGGAAGCCTTTGCCTGAAAAAAGGGGTGGCCGGTGGAAAAACCATTCCCTTCGCCTCGGAGCTCGACTCCTACTCTTCCCTTCTCATACTCCCCGTAATGGACGGCTTCGAACGGATGGGTATCCTCCTTTTCAAATCCTCCCGAAAGGATGGCTTCACGAGAAAGCAGACATTCTTTCTCGAGAACCTTGTCGAGAGCTTCGGGATCGCCATTTCCATCCACCGGACCCAGTGGGCCCTGCGTGAGAGGATCAAGGAATTGACCTGCCTTTACGCCATCTCCCGGATTTCGGAGAAGAACGGCACCACGCTCGACGGCATTCTGAGGGAGATCGTGGAGGTGATCCCGCCCGCGTGGCAGTATCCGGAACAGGCAGGGGCGCGGATAATCCTGGACGCGCGGATGTTCATTTCCCAGGGAAAGGCGGTCGGTGGGGTTTCCCAGGTCGCGGAAATCGTCGTGGGGGGCGAAAAGAGGGGAGTCGTCGAGGTCTGGTATTCCGGGGCGATCCCATCGCAAGAATCCAACCCCTTTCTTCCGGAGGAGGAGGAACTCCTCAAGACGATCGCCCGGGAGGTCTCCGGCCTGGTCGAGAGACGCCAGGCCGGAGAAGAGAAGGTCCGGCTCCAGGACCAGCTTCGCCATGCGGATCGGCTTGCCACTATCGGGCAGCTTGCGGCCGGGGTCGCCCACGAGCTCAACGAGCCTCTGGCCATGATCCTTGGATTCTCCCAGCTGATCAAGGGAACCCCGAAAATTCCCCAGCAGGTCGAAATGGATGCGGAAAAGATCATCAAGGGGACATTGCATGCCCGCGAGGTGATCAAGAAGCTCCTGTTCTTTTCCCGGCAGATGCCCACGAAGAAGGTGGCCGTCGACATCAACAAGGTGGTGGAGGAAGGGCTATATTTCCTCGAATCCCGTTGCCTCAAGGAAGGGATCGAGATCGAGCGGCACCTGTCGCCAAACCTTACCCCGGTGACGGTGGACCTTTCCCAGATCAACCAGGTTCTCGTAAACCTGGTGGTTAACGCGCTCCAGGCCATGCCCCACGGCGGAAAGCTAGCTCTCCACACCGGAGAAAGGGAGGGAAGGGTCTTCCTGGCGATCGTCGACACCGGCACAGGAATGGACCAGAGCATTCTCAAGAAGCTGTTCACGCCGTTCTTCACGACGAAAGAGGTCGGTCAGGGAACGGGGTTGGGGCTTGCGGTCGCTCACGGGATCATCTCCTCCCATGGCGGGACCATCAGGGTGGAAAGCCAGGTCGGAAAGGGGTCCCGGTTCGAGATCAGCCTCCCATGCGAGGCGAGTGAACAGGGAATTCCCGGAGGGGGGACTGAATGAAACATTTTTCGAAGACACCCACGATTCTGGCCGTCGACGACGCCCCGGATACCCTGGAAATGCTGCAGCGGAGTCTTGCGGGAGCAGGCTTTCTCGTCTTCACCGTCTCCAGCGTTCCCGACGCGATCAATTTCCTGGAGGGCCAGGCCGTCGACCTGGTTATCACCGATCTTAAGATGCCCAAGATCAGCGGTTTGGATCTGATCCGCCACGTGAGGGAGAATTTCCGTTTCACCGAGGTGGTCATGATCACGGGCTACCCATCGGTTGAAGGGGCTGTCAAGGCGGTCCGGATGGGTGCCGAGGACTACCTCGCTAAACCCTTTACCAATGCCGAACTGCTCGATGCGGTCGATCGCGCTCTCCAGAAGATCCGGAACCGGAAGTCCGCCGCTCCCGCCCAGGATTCCCCGCCGTGTTTCTCCGGCCTGATCGGGGAATCGGATGAGATGGTCAGGGTTTTCGATGCGGTCTCGAAGGCGGCGAAATCGTCGGCAACGATTCTGATCACGGGGGAAAGCGGAACGGGAAAGGAACTCGTGGCGCGGGCGATCCACTACACCGGTCCCCGGTCCGCCGCTCCGTTCGTGCCCGTCAACTGCGGAGGCATTCCACACGAGCTGCTCGAAAGCGAACTGTTCGGATACGTCAAAGGGGCGTTCACCGGAGCCAACGAAGCCCGCGCAGGTTTCTTCCAGACCGCCGACGGCGGGACGATCTTCCTCGATGAGATCGGGGAAACCGACCTTTCGATGCAGGTGAAACTCCTCAGGGTTCTGCAGGACAAGGAAATCTACATGGTCGGGTCGAGACGGTCGCGGAAGGTGGATGTCCGCATCCTGGCCGCCACAAACAAGGATCTTTCCGAACTCGTGAAGAAGGGTGCCTTTCGCCAGGATCTTTTCTACCGGCTCAACGTGATAAACATCACCCTTCCTCCGTTGAGGGAGCGCGGGTCCGACGTGATCCTGCTGGCGCGACGCTTCCTGGAAAAATTCTCCCGTGAACTGGGAAAGCCCGTTCCGCGGATTTCCGAAAAGGTTCTCGAGCTGCTCGTGAACTATGAGTGGCCCGGGAACGTGCGGGAGGTGGAGAACGTCATGCAGCGGATGGTCGTCATGAGCGAGGGGACCGGGATCGAGATCGCGGATCTGCCTTCGTTCATGCGGTTTTCCGTGCAACACCGAAAGGGGCTAGAAAGGACCCTGGCGGAGGTGGAGGGCGAGTACATCCGTAACGTACTCGAATCGGTACGGGGGAACAAGTCCCGGGCCGCCGAGATCCTGGGTATCGACCGGAAGACCCTCCGGGAGAAACTGGCTCGAGGGGTTGAATCGCCTTCCCCGGAAAAGGATGGATGACTGGGGAGAAACACCCCGGCGATACGGAATTCACCGGTTCCCGGGTAGGAAGTTTCCGGGCGTGGCTGACTGAAAGGCCGATCACGGGCTGATTCCCGGAATCCCGCCCGGGTTGGCACGGTTCCTGCGATTACACTCTTGAAACCAGGTCTGACACAAAATTTCAGGAGGGAATTTAACATGGAATACGACAGGAACGATTCGCGACGTGAAACCCGGAACCCGGAACGCGAGACCAGGGCTCAGGCGCGGGAAGAGGTCAGCCAGGAGGCCGAAGGGCAGGCCGCAGGGCTTTGCGGAAACTGTGAGCACGCCTCATTTTGCGCCTATCTCCGGTCGGCGACTTCTCCGACCCTGCAGTGCGAAGAGCATTCCGCCCGCCCCGGGAATCAGGCCTCGCTGAAGGCCGATCCGGATGCATTCCAGGACTACGCGGGAGCGGGTGCGGGGGAGTTGAAGGGGCTCTGCATGAACTGCGCGAACGCCCCCGACTGCAGGTTGCCCAAAGCCGCCGGGGGTGTCTGGCATTGCTCGGAGTATCTCTGAACGCTTCCGGAAGATTCCCCGAAAAGCGACGGGGCGGCCGGTCGGGCCGCCCCGTTGCTTTTCCGCCAACCAGGTGTTATAATGAGTGAGCGCTCACTTATTATTTTGGATTGCCGGACTCCCGAAGGATGTCGGACGACGATGAAACGGACCCCGCCCAAAGGCAACGGAAAAAGCCGCACGCGTGACCCCGCCCTCCACCGGCAAAGGATACTCGATGCCGCCGTCTCCCTCTTCGCCCGCCAGGGGTTCAGCCGGACCACCACCCGGGAAATCGCCGCCGAAGCGGGGGTTTCCGAGGGGACCATCTACGTGCATTTCCCCGGAAAACAGCAGCTTCTCCAGGAGTTCCTCGTGAAGTACGCCCTCGAGCCCGCCGTGGAGATCTTCTCCAGAAGCGGGCCCGGCAAGGAGGAAGCGGTTTTTCGCGCACTCATCAAGAACCGTCTCGGAATGTGGGACAAGATCAAGGACCTCAGCCGGATCGCTTTCGGGGAGGCGATGTTCAACCCCGAAGTCGCCCGTTTCCTCCGGGATTCCCTGTTCGAGGTCGCGGTGGGAAAACTCGCGAACTTCATCAAGGGCGGGATCAGATCGGGCACCTTCAGAAAACTCGATACTGAAGTGGTTTCCCGCCTGCTGTTCAGCACCGTGTTCGGGACCTTCGTCCTATGGGGTTTCATCGCAGGCGATTTCCCGGGAAAAATCACTCCCGCGATGTTGGAGAAGATCCTACCCGACCTCATCCTGAACGGACTACTCGAGAAAAAGCCGGGCTCCCCGGCTCCCCGCACCGTGGCTCGACAGCGGGTGCGACGGCCTTCCAAGGAGGCATCATGAAAATCCTGCGTCTTGTTCCGGCCTTGCTCTTCCCGATCCTGCTGGCGTCCGGTTGGGCGGTTCCAGCCATTGGAGAGGAAGATTCCCCGGATGACCTTTCCATCGGAAAAGCGGTCGAGATGGCCCTGGAAAACCACCCCGCCCTCAGGGAAGCCGAGGCCAAAGCCAGGCAGGCCCGGGGGACCGTCCAGGACATCCGATCGGGAAGGGAATGGCAGCTCAAGGCCGAAGCCCGCCAGGTGCATTTGAGCGAGGTTCCCACCCTCGGCCCGTTCCCCGCGATCCTCCGCATGCCCGCGATCAGGATGGGCGAGGAGGACCAGAGGGCCGGCGTGGTCACCCTCCAGAAGGTCATCCACTCTGGTGGCCGGATCGAGGCAGCCGTCAGCCAGGCATCGAATGGAGCCTCGGCTGCCTGCTCCGGGATCGCCCGGACCCGACAGGTGGTCTGCTTCGAGGCGGAGCGGAGCTTCCTCCAGCTGGTGCTGGCCCAGCGCGAAGTCGAGGTGGCAAGAAAGGCCCTCGAAACTGCCGAAGAGTATCTCCGTGTGGCGAAAAGCCGGCTCGAGGCGAGGTCAACCGCCCAGTTCGACGTGCTCCGGGCAGAGGTCCAGGTTGAAGAGTCGCGCCAGGACCTCATCAAGGCCGATGCCTCGGTAAGGACCGCCCGGGCCGCATTGGGGCAGACCCTGGCGGTTCCGCCCCGGGACTGGGTCGCCACGGAAAACGGCCTCCTGGCCAGTTTCTCGCTCTCCGACCTTCCCGACCTCGACGACTCGATAACCCTCGCCCTGAAGACCCGACCCGAGATCACGGGTGCCCGATTCCAGGTCCGGGCCGCGAAAGCCGGGCTGAATGCAGCCCGAAGGGAGCGGAACCCGACCGTCAATCTCCTCGCCGATTACCAGCGCTACGATCCGAAAACCGCCACCCAGCTCAACCGCTGGTCCGCCGTGGTTGTCGCCGGTGTTCCCATCCTTGACGGCGGCCACGCCGCCGCCCGCGTCCGGTCCGCCAAGGCCGGCGTGGAGCAGCAGGAAGCCGGGACCGCGAACCTCCAAAACCAGGTCGAGCGCGAGGTGCGGCAGGCTCACGCGCGCATCCAGTCAGCTTCGAACCAGGTGAAGGTGGCGGACAAACGCCTCGAGCTCGCAGAAGAGATGCTCCGGATCGCCCACGTGCGTTACTCCTCGGGAATGTCGACCGTGACGGAGGTTGCGGATGCGCAGACCAGCGTGACCCGGGCCCGCCAGGGCCAGATCCGGGCGCTTTCCGATCTGAGGATGGCCGAGGCTGAGTTCCGGCTCGCGAAAGGCATGGATTGGGCGGGAAGGGGCCTCGACACCAGTTCCCGTTCGGAGGAGAACAAGCCGTGAAAAGAATGAAGAACCACCCGGTATTCGGTTTTTTCTGTCTGGCCGCTGTCGTTGCCGCCTGGCACCTGGTTCCATGGTCAGCGGGGACTGAGGTTCATGCCCAGACTCCGTCGGTTTCACGGGAAATCTCGGGGAACGGGATCATCGAGGCGACCGAGGTCGAGATAACCACCAAGGTGACCGCCAGGATCGCATCCCTGGCGGTCCGTGTCGGTGAACCGGTCCGCGCGGGGCAACAGGTGGCGGTCCTCGAGAACGAGGACTACGCCGGCCAGCTCGAGCAGGCTTCGGCTTCCCTCGAGCTCGCGTTGGCAAGACTGGCGGAGCTGGAAAACGGAACCCGGCCCGAAGAGGTCCGTCGCGCGCGTGCCCAGTTCACGGCCGCGGGTTATTCCCTCAAGCAGGCCCAGGCGAGGAACAGCCTCGTCAGGGAAGGACCCCGGAAGGAGCAGGTCGCCCAGTTGAAAGCCAACCTCTCCCAGGCCAGATCGACCCTGGCAGATGCCGAGCGGGAAATGAAACGGGCGGAAAAGCTGGAGGGGGAGGGGGCCGCCCCAGGGCAACAGCTTGACCAGGCCCGAACCCGGTGGGAGGTCGCCCAGGCCCAGGTCAAGGTCGCTTCACAGAGGCTCGCGGAGGCCGAAGCGGGGGCCCGCGGGCAGGAACGCAACGAGGCGGAGGCTTTCGTCGAGTTCGCCCAGGCCCAGCTAGATGCAGCCAGTGCTGCCCTGGATTTAGCTCTCGCCGGCGCAAGGCGCGAGACCATCGATGCCGCGCGCGCCCAGGTCGCCCTCGCCCGCGGCCAGCTTCGAACCGCCCAGGCGATGTTCGATTTCACCCGTCTCTCCTCGCCGATCAACGGCCGTGTGACGGAGAGGAACCTCGAGCCAGGGGAGCTGGTCACTCCGGGGATGGCCGTCGTCCAGATCGCTGATCTGGACAACGTTTGGATGAAAGTCTACATCCCCGCCACCGAGGTGGGGCTGATAAAGTTCGGCCAGACCGCGGACGTGGTTTGCGATTCCCTGCCCGACCGGAAGTTCCCCGGGAAGGTCGTCGAGGTGGCCGAAAAACCCGAGTTCACACCCAAGAATGTCCAGACGCGTGACGAGCGGACAAAGCAGATCTTCTGGGTCAAGATCGAGATTCCGAACCCGGATCTCGACCTGAAGCCCGGAATGCCAGGCGACGCCGTGATCCACGTTTCACCGCAGAAATGAGGATGACCGGAGGAAACTGATGCCAGGTACCCAGGCAAAGATCCGGGAAAACGGAATCGACGGGGAAAACGGGATCCGCGTTTCGGGACTCTCGAAGTCCTTCGGTGACGTTCCCGCCGTTGCCGGGCTCGATCTCGAGGTCAGATCGGGCGAGATTTTCGGCCTCGTCGGCCCTGACGGGGCGGGAAAGACGACCACCCTCCGGATGCTTTCCGGGATCCTTGACCCCGACTCCGGGGACGCCTTCGTGGGCGGGATCTCCGTTCGCGAGGATTCCGAAAGTGTCAAAAAAATCATCGGGTACATGTCCCAGAGGTTCAGCCTCTACGGAGATCTCACGGTGGCGGAAAACATCTTCTTCTTCGCCAACCTCTTCCACGTCCCCCCGGAGGAAAGGAACCGGCAGGAACAACGTCTGCTCGAAGCGAGCCGCATGACCCCATTCCGGAACCGCCTGGCAAGAAACCTTTCGGGAGGAATGAAACAGAAACTAGCGCTGACCTGCACGTTGATCCACCGGCCGCGCATCCTCTTCCTGGACGAACCAACCACCGGCGTTGATCCGGTTTCGCGGCGCGATTTCTGGAAGATTCTCTACGGGCTCGTCCGCGAGGGAATGACGCTGGTCGTCTCCACCCCATACATGGACGAAGCCGAAAGGTGCAACCGCCTCGCCTTCATCCACAAGGGGCGTGTCCTCAGGTGTGCCAGCCCGCGGGAGCTGAAAACCTGCATCCCCGGTGAACTGGTCGAAATCTCGGGGCCCGACTGGGCCGGTATTTCCGGATCCCTGGCGGGAGTCCCCGGAATCCTCGGAACGCAGATTTTCGGCAACCGGCTTCACGTGGAGGTGGCTTCCGCCGAAGCCGCGATACCTCTCCTGTCGGACCGGCTCGGACAAGCCGGACACGAGGGTTGCTCCTTCAGACGTATCCATCCGGGGCTCGAGGATGTCTTCATTTCCCTGGTCGAGAATTCGGAAAAGGGAGGGGGGAACGCGACCGCATGAACCATACTGATATTGCCGTCGAGGTGAAAAACCTCGTGAAAGCGTTCGGCAAGTTCCACGCGGTCGATGACGTTTCCTTCTCCGTCCGGAGAGGGGAAATCTTCGGATTCCTCGGTCCCAATGGGGCGGGGAAATCGACGACGATCCGGATGTTGTGCGGTCTCCTGAAACCCACTTCCGGCCTGGGCACCGTGGGGGGATTCGACATCCTGGCCGAATCCGAGCGGATCAAGGAGACGATCGGCTACATGAGCCAGCGGTTCTCGCTCTACGAGGACATGACCGTCGAGGAGAACATCGACTTCTACGCCGACATCTACAACGTTCCCCACGCGCGCATCGCGGAGCGGAAAGCCTGGGTCTACGATCTGACCCGTCTTGGTGACCGGCGCGGAAGCATGACCGGTGACCTGCCCCTGGGCCTCAAACAGAGACTGTCCCTGGGGTGCGCGGTCATCCACGAGCCTCCGATTCTGTTTCTCGACGAACCCACCTCCGGGGTCGATCCCATCTCCCGCCGCAACTTCTGGGACCTCATCTACCGCATGGCGGCGAAGGGGACGACGGTGTTCGTCACGACGCACTACATGGATGAGGCGGAACATTGCGGCCGGCTCGCCATGATATACCGGGGAAAACTGATCGCCCTCGGCAGCCCCGCCGAGATGAAGGAGGGCAATGTCCATGACATCCTTCTCGAGATCGAAGCCGATCCCCTGATGCATGCGCTCGAACTCCTCGACGGGGAGCCTGCGATCAGGGAGCTTGCGGTTTTTGGCGCAACACTCCATGCCCTCGTCCGTGACGAGAAGGTTGCCCGGGAAGCCATCGGCCGGCGGCTCGGGGAAGCGGGGCTTCGGGTTACCGGGCTCGCCCGCATCCAGCCCACGCTCGAGGACGTCTTCGTCTCCCTCGTCGAACACGCTGACCAGAGCGAGATCGAGGTGGAAGCCTGATGCTGCTCAGACTGTTCATGATCGTCTGGAAGGAGTTCAAGCAGATCAGCCGGGACCGGCGGATGCTCGGGGTAACGATCGTCCTTCCAGTCTTCATGGTCGTCCTGTACGGGTATGCGATCAACCTCGACGTGAAGCATCTCCGGATCGCGATCATCGACCATGACCGCAGCGCGGCCTCGAGGAAGCTGATCGATGCGTTCAGCCACACCGAGTATTTCAACGTGGTCTGCTTCTTCGACTCCAACGGTCCGATCGAGAACGCTCTCTACACCGAAAAAGTCCGGGGTGTGCTGGTCATCCCACGGAACTTCGGCCGGGACCTGGCAAGATCGAGAAGGGTCCCCGTGCAGTTCATCATCGACGGGTCGGACAGCACGACCGCCAACACTGCAGTGGGATACGTGAACTCCCTTCTCAGCGGAGCTTCGAGCCTCCTCAGCCTGGAGGCCGTCCGAAAGGCGGGGGTGGTGAAGCACGAATTCATACCGATCGAGAACCGGTTCAGAAACTGGTACAATCCCGAACTTCGTAGCAACAACTTCATCATCCCGGGGCTGATAGCAGTGGTACTGATGATGCTCTCAGCGCTCCTGACATCGGTGACGATCGTGAGGGAAAAGGAGCGGGGAACTTTCGAAAACCTGATCGTGTCACCGCTCGGCGCGGGAGAACTGGTCGTGGGGAAGCTGATCCCCTACATCCTGATCGCCTACGGCGACGTCATGCTGGTCTTCCTCACCAGCCGGTTCCTGTTCGACGTTCCGTTCAAGGGAAGTCTCGGCGTCCTGATCCTGGTGAGCGGGGTTTTCCTTTCCGCCGCGCTCGGGATCGGGCTCCTGATTTCCGCCCGGTCCCCTTCGCAGCAGATCGCGAACATGGCCGGGATGGTCGGAACCCAGCTTCCGGCGGTTCTCCTGTCGGGGTTCATGTTTCCCATCACGAGCATCCCCGAGGCGATCCAGTGGGTTCCGAACTTCGTTCCCGCGACCCATTTCATCAAGATCCTGCGCGCTCTTTTCCTGAAGGGGAGCTCCCTCGAGATCCTGAAGGAGCCGACGCTCATTTTGCTGGGCTTTGGCCTCGTGATGGTAACCCTCAGCGCGTTCAGTTTCAAAAAGAAGCTTTGACATGCAGGCAAGCTGTCGGCGCCTCTGGCGCCTGATCCGAAAGGAACTGTCCCAGGTCCTCAGGGACAGGCGAATGCTCGGACTGATCTTCGCAATGCCCGTCCTGGAGCTGTTCATCTTCGGATACGTGGCGAGCACCGACATCAACCACATCCAGACGGCGGTTCTCGACGAGGACCGGAGCTTCGCCAGCCGCGAGTTCATCGACCGTTTGCGGGGCTCGGGGTATTTCATCTTCACCGGGTTTCTCGGCGGAGAACGGGATGCAACAACCCATCTCGAGCGCGGAATCTCCCAGGTGGTCCTGCGGCTTCCGAAGGGGTTCGGCCAGGACCTCGCGCGTGGCCGGACCGCCCGAGTCCAGACCCTTTTCGACGGGTCGGACTCGATGTCGGCGAGCATCATCAACGCCTATGTGAACCAGATCGTCCAGGAATACGCGAGCGAGTTCGCCGACAAGAATCTCGCACGTCTCAGGCAACGGCTTCCCGGTGTCCCCGGAATCGAGCCCCGGATCAGGGTCTGGTTCAACCCCGAGTTGCGGAGCGTGGTGTTCATGGTTCCCGGGGTTCTCTGCCTGATCCTGTTCCTCGTGACCATGATCGAGACCGCCCTTTCGATCGTCAAGGAGAAGGAGGTGGGGACTCTGGAACAGATCATCGTCACCCCGATCCGGTCCTGGGAGTTCATCGTCGGGAAGACGCTTCCCTACTTCTTCTCGGGCCTCATCACGCTCGCCCTGATCCTGGTCGTGGCGATCGGTTGGTTCCGCGTGGTTCCCGTCGGAAGCATCTGGCTCCTTCTGGGGCTTGCGTGCATCTTCCTGATGACCAGCCTCGGCCTGGGCATGTTCATCTCCACGATCTCCGAAACCCAGCAGGAAGCCGTCATCTCCTCCTTTTTCTTCCTCTTTCCCATGATCATGCTGTCGGGCCTGATCTTCCCGATCGACAACATGCCTCCGTCGATCCAGGTGCTGACACGGATCATCCCCCTGAGGTATTTCCTCGAGATCATCCGGGCGGTGTATCTTAAAGGCGCGGGAATGGCGATCATCTGGAAGCAGACTCTCATCCTTGCGGCATTCGGGTTCGGGATCCTGACCCTGGCCGTCTCGAGGTTCTCGAAACGCCTCGACTGAGATTCCCGGTATCTGCCCACTTTCTGCTTGCCGTTTCCCGAAATCTGTGAGAGGTTTGTAACCGTTCATTCTCCCTCTTTGGGAGATCACCACAAAGGCACGAAGAGCACCAAGATCACGAAGGGTACATGGAAAATCCAGACTCTTCCCCTGCTCTCCCTTCTCCCCCTTTGATGCCTTTGTGCCTTTGTGTTGATCCCAGGGTGGGTGAATGAATTCGAGTTTTGATCGTGGTTTGCTGGTCTTTCGGGGTCAGCTTTCCAAAATTTCAGAGGGAGGTCGTCATGAAACGTCCTTTTTTCTTTTCCCGTGCGACAGTCCTGGGAATCGTCCTGTTTCTCCTCGTCGGAAACGGGCTCTGGGCAGGCCCTGCGGAAAAGGTTCCCGGCCTGATTCCTTTCAGTGTCACCAACCAACTTTCCGAAAAAATCTTCTGCACCATGCAGGTTCTCGACGCGGACGGAAATGTCCTGGAGGCTTCGAATCTCCCTCTTCCGGGAGTCGATCGTTCCGAGGACATCGTCGACCCGAAGGAAACCAAGGGATTGGCCGTTGTTCTCAGGGGAAAAGAGCTTCTAACCGCGAATTCGACATATCGCTGTCTGGTGACCAAGGGTCGCGGCTCCCCTTTTCTGATCCATGTCCTGGAAGGGAAGATCACCCAAAAGCCCCAGGCGATCACGGTTAAGTCGGTTTTCTCCCCTGTTTCGCGGAAGGCCAAACTGACCCTGAAGAACCGGTCCCTCAAAAGGTTCAATTGCATCGTAGTGATCGGACTTCCAGGTGCCACCTGGATGCCGGACCAGGCCAAAATTGCCAAAGCGGGTTCCTCTGACCTGACCACGATGTGGGGCCCCCTGTACGCGATCAGCAACCGCAGGGATCCAATTGCTGCCAACGGGTCGGTCGAGATTTCCTTCGAGAGCCAGTGCCCGTTTTCCGATGATGCCCTTGTGTTTGTCCTTCCCCTTGACGAGGATATAGCGCCGATGATCTCGCGTCTCAAGGACCAGAGCCACCTCCTTCTCCTCGGTTCGGGCGGGAAGGAGGACCTGGCGAAGGATTCCGGGCCAAACCTCAAGGGCGGGATCGAATCTGAGGCAACCCTGGTGTTGGTCAATCCCTCGAAGGGGACCGTCTTTCCCGTCGTGAACGTTGTTGCTTCCTCAGGCGAAGTCCTGAACCAGGAGTTCAAGTCCGAAGCAAGAGCCGGGACACAGAATCCTGTTTACTGGGGCCCGGGAAGCCTTGTTCCCAATGGAAGGGGTTTGCGTGTGCGTTTCGTCAGCAAAACCTACGAGCCCTTCCCGCCCGATGCCCTGGTTTCTCTTACCGTCTTCGCGAGGAATCCGTCCCATCTATTGCCCAATTCCAGGATCAAGCCCGCGTCTCCCTTATCCAACCCCTCGACCGTCGCGACTTTCACTCTTGCTTCCGACCCCCGAACCATAGAGCTGGAAGCCCCGCCTTTGAAATAGGCATCCGCAGCTAGCTGTTTCCGAAAATCAGTTACCCCCCCGGCCTTTCCGGTCGGGGGGGTTCTTCTCGGGGGAATGAAACTTGAGGTTGTCTTTCCTCCCGCGGGATTCGGTGGGGATAGGCCATTACCTCCCCGAAGGGGAGAAGGACAACCCGAGTGGTAACCCGGGAACCTCTCGTTGGCAACAGGATTCGAGGGTGGCCTTCTGTTGCTACTGAGACCTGTTTCTGATATGCTGTTTCCTTA
>CAYRYU010000117.1:0-21158 GCA_964428355.1 uncultured bacterium | reverse complement strand
TACAACGCTGATATCGATGCTTGGTTTTCTCCATTCCGCAACCACCCGGTGGTAGATTACGCAAGAAACCTTTCCCTGAAGCGGAATATCCGCTTCGATGCCCCCATAACCCTGGCCATTCACCTCACCGAAGGCTTCGATCTTCAGGAGCGCCTTCCGCTTTCCCCTTTGCCAGATGGAATCGACGATCGTTGGACGTGCGAAAGCCTTCGCGAATTCCTCGCATTGGCCCGGCAGTTTTCGCGAGTTTCCGATTTTCATTGCTTTTTTGGAAAGCACCTCCCTCTTTTTGAAGAAACGGCGAAGAAGGCGGAAAAAATCATCAATCGAAAAGCGCCAGGTGAGTGGTTTTCCAGGTTTTTCCGGGCCCCCCCGGTCGCCCGGTTTTGCGTCATTCTGGGCATGAACAACGGCGGGCTGTGCTTCGGACCGCATTTCAAGGATGGTGCCAAGAACGAGTCCTATTGCATCCTGGGTGTCTCCAAGGTCGACAGCACGGGAAAACCTAGTTTCGAGGAGTTTCCCCTGCTTTCCGCGGTAATCCACGAGTTCGGCCATACATTCGTTCACCCGGTGGTACAAGCCCATCTTTCTGATCTTGAGTCGTCCTGCTCGGGGATTTTCAGGTTGTTCCAATCCACCCTGGCCAAACATGCCTGTGGGGAATGGGAGTCCATGGTGGAAGAAACCCTAGTGCGTGCGGCTGCCGCCCGCTTTGTCCGGGAAACCGGGGGGGAGCAACCCGCGAGGGAGGAGATCAGGAGAAATGCCTGCCAAGGCTTTTTCTGGATTGGAAAATTCGCGGACCGTTTCCATTCGTTTGAGTCGGATCGGATGAGATACCCCGATCTTGGTTCCTTCATGCCCGAAATTGTACGTCTTTTCCGGGAGGTTCATGACGAGGCTGCTGATGAAGCGCGAAAACCCCATATCGAAGTGATGTCTCCCGCCAACGGTTCCCGGCAGGTCGATCCTTCTACGGAGGAAATCCGCGTTACTTTCGACCGCCCAATGAAATCCACCTATTCCTGGTGCGCGAGAGCGGATTTTCCCGAAGCGAGGGGAAGGCCTTTCTGGACCTTGGACCGAAAATCATGCGTTCTCCGGGTGAAACTCAAGCCAGGGACGAAATACCGGCTTTCCTTGAACACGAAGAAATCCCAGGGTTTCGTTTCGGAGGATGGAATTCCGCTTGCCCCGACCCTCTATACTTTTTCAACAGGTTCTTCAAAATCCGGGCATTGATTGCCCGAGGGGAATCAAATGGCTGAATTCATCGGATTTTCCCTGGGACGTTGAGATCCGGTCAGGTCCGTTCAGTATCTTCTGGCTGCAGAAAATTCGCCCCGCTTCCGCGGGGTTCTGGGGACGTGATACCAGACCAGGTTCGATATCACGTCCCCAGAACTCCCATGCCTAAGGCTTTGTGGTATAATCCAAGGAGACCTTCGGAAGCGGATTCCCGGACCTTCCCAAAAGGCAGGGCAGGAGGGTTTTTTGACGCGAGGCAGGAGTTTCCGTTCGCTGCCACTTCCACGCCTCCGACCCAGAGTCGGTTGGCGGGCGGCCCTGAGGTTCCGCCTGCGGGCGGCCCTGGGGTTCCGCCTGCGGGCCGAACCCGGGGGGTTCATCCTTTACGTCCTCATCCTGCTCGTGATTTGCGGCTTCGGGCTCGTTTTGGCCCTCAGCCGCTTCAAGAGCGGGGCAATCGAGCAGCTGGGCAAGACGATGGACCAGAACCGCCTGACAGGCCTTGCCCAGGCCGGGATGTCGGAGATTCTCGCCCGGGTCAAGAGCGAGGTCAACAACCCCGCGACCGAGTTCGGAAACCTCTTCCGCGAGATCTTTTCCGACCCCGCGACGAAGGGGCCGGGAAACCTCGGTGTCAACTGGACCAGGGAGCGTAAGTTCGATGCGACAGATCTTCCGATGGCCAACGAGATCGCGAAGAACAGCCTTGGTTCCGATCTGAAGATCGACGGCTCAATCAGGATCGTAGCCCATGAAAAGATCCAGACCCCTTTCCCATCGTTTTCGGGCTACATCGAGATGATTGCCCAGGCGTCGACATCCCGGGGCGGGAAGCAGGCGGTCAGGATCAAGGAAAGACGTGAGGTGAAGTTCCTCGACGTGAGGGACTTCTTCGACAAGTACGTCCTTTATGTGAAAAGCTACTGCGGAGCACTGAACAACCCCGACCGGCGTCTGATCACCGAAGGGATCCTTCCCCGGGACTCCGCCTACTCACGGATCTTTCTGGGAAACCGGTTCTACCCGAAATGCCCCGAGTTTCCCGATGGTGAAAACAGCCCCACCCCACCTCCAATTCTTCTCGACATCGATTTCGAAGACGACAAGGCACTTATCGCCCAGCTCGTTTCGGGGGAGACGAAGTTCGGCTCCATCAACCAGGGAGTGGCCGACGCCAGCAACGGGAATGTCTTCTGGGTGCAGAATCCCCCAATCGCTTTCAGTTCGGTTTCCAGTCCGTATTCGATCGAGGACTTCTTCCAGGTTCCCGAACTGAAGGACGTCTACATGGGGGTCGTGAACAAAGCGCAGCCATACTCGAACGACCCCAACTCCGTCGCTTTCGAAGTCATCAAGGACTACAACCAGACCGGGGGCGATCCCGCCCAGTCCTATTTTTTCAGGGCGATGGTGAAGACCTGCATCGATTCGTGGAAGTACCATTTCGGTTACACCGATTTCTCCCACCTCGTGCAGGAACAGCAGAAACCGACGCAGTTCGCCCAGGTGGACGCCTTCTGCGGGGTGCTCAAATATTTCATCGAGAACGCCGAGAACGGTTACAACTACCAGAGATGCATCGGGGGGAAGATGCCGCTTCTTTTCGGCGAAAGCCGCGACCGGGGCGCCTTCGTCGAGGGCCCCGTCTATCTGAGGTTTTTCAAGATCGCGTTCTTCGACGAGTTCACGAAGGACATGTCCTTCGCGGGCGGAAGCTTCCGGGTTTTCATTCCTGTCATTCCCCTTTCATTCCTTCGCTACGAAAAGCCCAAGACCTTCCTGAACAAGGACGTCGGAAAGCTTTTCGGGGTCGGGATCGAAAAGTGGCTCATGAGCCGCGCGGTGGATTCCAAGCCCGTCAACTCCCTTTTCTTCCCTCAAAGAAAGAAGGCTCTCGAGGTTCCCCAACAGGTCGGAACAGCCCTGAAGGGCGATCAGATCTTTCCCTCGGTCGACACGAACCTGAGGACGGTATCCCATGTATACCCGAGCGGAAAGGCGTTCCTCGAAGACCGGGTCGTGGACGAGGGTGGGAAGCCGGTTCTCGACCTGGATGGCCTGATGTTCATTTCCGCCCAGGATGGAGCCCCTCTGAACCTGACCGGTGTCAACGCCTTCCGGGGACGGGGGCTGATCATACTGCTCAAGGGGCACTGCATAATCGGAACGCTCGAGAGGCTCCAGAAGGGAAGTAACGATTCCCTCCGAATCTACCTTCCGGAAGGCAGCTTTTTCCTGGGCGGTTCCGAGTCGGTCGTGAAGATCGAGGCATCCCTGCAGGCCACCGTTTTCAGGCCCCACGGAGCGACCCTCTCGCCGAACGACCAGGGAAGAATCGTCATGAACGGAAAAGGAGCCCAGATCCTCGGCAACCTGGTCGTGGACAGCCTGAACGAACTCGACACCCTCCCCAAGGGCAAATCGCTCCGGATCGTCCACGACGAGAAACTCTACTTCCCGCCCGACCCGGTCAGGATAAGCATCGGCAAGGTCCGGTCGTTTTTCGCCGTGAGCATGGAGGGTGACCGATGACACGAACCGCCCTCGCATTGGCGCTAACCGTTCTTCTGTCCTGGGCACCAGGTTGCGGCAGGAGGAACGTCTCCGCGCCTGGGGTCAAACAGGGTCAGGAAAGAGGAACGGAAAAGGATCACGTCCCAGCCCAAAACCCGACGACCATGGCAAGGCATGACCGGGAAGGCAGAAATACCGATCTCCTGGAGATCTCCCCAACCCCCTTCTTCGACGAGGATCCGCCTCTCAAGACCGACGGCCTTCCCGACGAGAATTTCAAGATCCAGGATTCACAGCAAACCCAGGACGGCCTGAGAGCCATGACGAAGATTGCCGAGGTCGAAGCCGAGGTAACGGTTTCAATCCAAAAGGAGTTGAAGAAAATCCGATCGGGCAACCCGGCTTCCGCAACGCTTGCCCCACCTGCCCCCGGGTTCACGGGAAGGCATGGTCCGGGGGGGGAATGACGGCATGAAGGCATTCTCTTTCGTCGAGATCCTGGTCGCCGTCTTCCTGCTCGTAGTACTGGTCTCGCCCCTCCTTTGGATGGCAACCGGATCGAGGGTGGAAACATCCAAGGCAATCAACTATCTGAGGGCGCTCGAAATCGCCCAGGAAACGATCTCGTGGGTCAACGGGAATCCCCTGAACGAGAAGGCGATCCAAGCGCTGGCGGCCCAGTCAGGCTCGCTGGTAGACCCCGCGACCGGAAAATCTGTGGCGGTGATGGCAGGGAACAGCCCCATCTGGAGCTCCTTCCCCGGGGGAGGCAGCCCGATTACCTACTCCGATCAATACACGAACGCATATTTCTACCGGAAGGTGGACATCGAAAAAGTCGGCGCGGACGAATCGGCCTATGGGGAATACCTGTACCGGGTGACTGTCAATGTCTACTGGAACGAGGGGAAGGTTCCCGTCCGGATCGACGCTCCAGACGCGGAGGCCGATCGAATGAGGAAGATCAGCATCTCGACGATGGTTTTCGACGAGCGGAGGCCCTACTGATGAAGAAACGCGCCGTCACGATTGCCGAGCTCGCGGTGGGTCTTCTGTTGATCTCTTTGCTGGTGGGGGCGATATCCAACGTGATCCGCCACGTCCGGGCGATGTTCATGCGGGGAACCGTCGACCTCCAGAACCTTCAGGAGGGAAGGCTCGCGATCAACTATCTCCGGCGGGATTTCTCCTGCGCCTGCCCGAGGTTTTCCGCCTCGGACGATTCCACGATGCTGGAGAAAACGCGCAGACTTCCCATTCTTCCCGGAAACGATTCGATCGATGGGAAGAAGACCGCTTCGATCCAGATCGGAGACAACGGAATCCAGTTCTACCGGTTTTCTTTCGAAACCACCGATCTCGATCCACTTCCGACGATAGAGCTGGTCAAGTATTCCTACGACCCCGGAAACCGTATCCTGACGCGAACGTCCCCATCCAGGATGGTGGAATTCAAGGGGATAAAGGGAATCTCTTTTCGCGTGTATTCGCATGAGACTAATCCGAAGATCCCGATGTTGTGGGTCAAACTCGAGATCCAGGATGAAGAGGCGGGAAAAGACCTCGGAAAACCTCTAGAAATAACGACTTCGCTCTCGAGTTCTTTTCTCGAGAGCGAAGTGAACTACCCCTACTGGTACTTCCGTGCCTTCCAGGAGTGACCCAAAATCGTGAGCGCGGGGCCCACCGGGCCGATCCCGGTGCCGCGATCATTCGTCGAGGTTGAAGCTCGGGTCTTTGTTGATGCCGTCCCTGAGAAGAGTATCGGTCTGGTCGGCGGCCGCATCCCCGATCTGGCCACCGACGACATCGGGGATGACCTCTTCCATGATCTTCTTCGAAACCTTCCCCGTATTGTCGTTCACAAGATCCGTGGTTGCCCCCTTGAGAGCCTGGCCCGCCATGTCTCCGACCTGGGTGCCGACGAAGTCGGTCACCCCGGAGATGAGCCCTTCGCGGGTCCCGTCAACGAGGGCGGAAGTGATCGTCTGATCAAGTGATGCGCCGTTCTTGACCGATTCGTTCACCGATCGGGCGGCACCTTCGAAGGCCCCGGCAGCCAGACTCCCGAATTTTCCGCCGATCAGGCTGGCTGCCCCGCTTATGGCACCTTCCTTCGCGCCTTCGATAAGGGCCGAGGTGAACGCTTCGTCCATGCTGGCTCCGCTTTCAGCAGCTGCGACGAGCTGGTTGCCCGTCGCCTCCATGCTCGAGGCGACGACCCCGAGAACCGCTGAAATAGGCGCCAGGGCCGCTCCTACGCCGAAAACGGCACAGATCGCGGCAGCGACGCCGATCAGAGTCGAGGCGGTGGAAAGGATGGATCCGAGATTTGCCAGGTTTGTTCCAATCTCCTTGAGGACCTTCTGGATCTCGGCTTTCGCCTGGGCCGTCTTCTCGATTGAGGCTTTGACCCCGGAGGTATCGGTTACCGATGAGTCGTGTTGGGCCTTGTTCTTGTCGAACTCTTCCTTGGCCTGCTTGACGTCTTCCTTGGCCTGCTTGATCTTCTGGTTGGCTTCCTCGATCTGGGCCTTGTAGGTTCCGATTTTCTGCCAATTCAGTACGTCGCCTATTCCGAGACCGATGTTCTTCCAGACGTCCAGCTTGACCTCTTCGATCGACTGGACCTGGTTGTTTGCATCCTCGATCTCCTTCGCGACATCGTCCATGCTTTGGGAAGTGGTCTGCTCTTCCGCGAAGGCCTCGAAGAGGATCGGGTTGAAGACCATGGTGAAAATAAGAATCCATGGGACAAAACGCTTCCATTTGAACATGAAACATTCCCTCCTTCTCCGGGCGGGGAAAATGCCAATACCCCAGCTCGGACCCGAAATCCATTCGCCCCGTCACCCTAATTCTAGCAAATTGTACCCCCCCCTCGGTTTCCCGCCACCTCCCTGCATTGGGAAGAACCCGGAGGAAACGTCGGGAGGGACGAGTGACCCCCGATAGGGAAAAACCTGGGGATGAGAGCTGGCACTGATTGCCCGGAAGCCCTTGAATAACCCGTGGATCCGGGTCTCTGATTGGGAAATGGCCTCAGTCTGAACCCAGTGGTTTCCCGATCCGGGACCAGCAGATCCCGGTTTCACCTAGAGAGAAATATATCTGGCGTGCCTTGCCCAACACATCCACGAGCGGAACGGGTCCGAATGTCCGACTGTCGAGGGAATTGTCCCGATTGTCGCCCATCACGAAGACCGAACCATGCGGGACGGGCAGGTCCCGGCCATCTTCCAACCGGATGGTTTCTCCCGGAAGACCGATTATCCGTTTGATGTACAGCTTGCTCCGATCATCGGGATAAATGTGGATGACAACGTCGTTCTTCAAAGGGGAAACATGGGAATAGGCCGTCTTGTCGACGATCACGAAATCCCCCTTCTGCGCAACCGGTTCCATGCTCCCCCCCGCAATCCGGATCAACTGAACCACTTCATCCCTGGTATGCCCGAAAACCTGGCTTCCGACCAGGAACGTCGCAACCATCCAGAGGGCGAGATAGACATACCACCGGTTGAAGGGCTTCAATTCATATTCCTCCCCGAACCTTCCCGCGAACCGCAACGCTTCCACCGCCGCTCCGAAATAAATCGCCAGTGCAAAAAGCAGCGCCCCACCCACTCCGACGACCAGGAAGGAATCAGGAAAAAGCATGGCAGCCCTCAGGCAGACGACCGGCGCGATGGCGAAGATGCTGAAGAACGAGAACCCCTTGACGAGGTCTCCGTTGTAGACCTGCCCCATCCCGGGAAGGGAGAGGCCCGCGAAAAAGGCAATCCATCTGTTTCTGGAAACTCGTGGAACGGGCATCATTTCAATCCCTCCAAGATTCAATCGCTACAAGGTCAAAGGCAGTTGACGGGAATCAGAAGCCGAAAAAAGAAGTTACCCAGATTGAACAGACCAAGAACCACCGCACTTCCGGCGAGGCCCAAGAACCACCCTCGATTGACCACCAGGTTCCCCTCCGCGGCCCTACGTCCGCGCGCTTCATCGAAACCAAGGACCTTCCTCATCGTCCTTCCCACGAAATCCGGGGACGGCTCGAAATCGCTCATTGGTCAACCTCCCGAAAACATCTTCTGAAATACTCCCGAAGCATTTCCCGGGCTCGGGAAAGCCTGCTCCTGACCGTCTGCGGGGATATCCCTCCCTTCCGAGCCATTTCGTCCATGGGTTTCCCCTGAAGGGTTTCGGCAAGGGTGGTTCGGAAAGGCTCAGGAAGTCCCCTGATTGCCTCGGCCATCAGTTCCGCCTCTTCGCGATCGATGACGATCCGTTCCACCGGGGCTTCCTGGGATGGAAACTCATCGAGGTCGGGCAACCCGACCTGAACCTCCCTTTTCAACCTTCGCAACTCGGTCAGGCTCCTGTTTCTCGCAATCGTGAAAAGCCAGGTGGAGAAAGCCACGCCGCGCCTTTCGTCGAAAGACCGAAGTGAGGCAAAAGCACTTAGAAAGACTTCCTGGCCGATGTCCTCGACCACCGCCGGGTCCCGGAGGATCCGGAAGACGAAGTTGAGGACGGACCGGTGGTATTTTTCCACCAGAAGGGAATACAAACCCGCGTTTCCCTGTTTCACATACGTGATAATGTCGGCGTCTTCCACCCAGTTTTCCCGTCGGCCTGATTATTGGTAACCGCATCGAAAAGTCCATCGTCGGTTTTCCCGGGCGGTGCCAGAGGCTCCCACCTACCAGTCGCCATCTGAACTTTCGCAATGCAGGACAAAAGATTGGTTTCGTATGTTCATACTCCGGAATCGCTTAAATGTTCCCGGATTTTTGTCAGAATCCGCGCACGGCAGTTCCCACCGTGAGTAGCAAGGGAGGCATAAAGAACCTTGGCTTCACCAAAAAGACACAATTATCACCGAGGTCACAAAGACGATCAGGAAAAGGCCGCTGTCCATTTGTGGCCTTCGTGTTCTTCGTGTCTTCCTGGTAATCCCGGGGCCGGTTTTGCGCTTTTTGTAACCGCGGTTCCCACTCACTCCTAGGAATTCGAGGGGATGCCCGTGCGAGGATCCTTGGACACTTTATGGAAAGTGGGCATCCTTGTCGGGTGGGTCAGGGCCCGGCTTTTCGCCGGGAGGGCTAAGTTCTCCCGACCTGACGCCAGGGAGACTGGCCTTTACTTCCCGGGAGAGGCTTCCGGTTGGCCGACGGCGGCAACACCCTCGACGGAGAAAACCAGATCCTCGAAAGACCGATCGCTGGGACAAAGGTTTCCCGAGAATTCGGCCCGGGTGAGGTCTTCCCATGCGAAAATGCAAAGCGGCTTTTGAAAGACCCGGGAAAAGCCGCTGAAGCCCATCATCTGATCCATTCCCTGGGGGTTCGCATCAGGAAAGCTGAAAAGGGGCCAGCGATACGGACCTTTCCATCCAAAGCTTCTCGAGGCGGACCCTTCGATTGCGAACTTCCCTGGGTCCTTCTGGAATTCAATGAGAGCCGCGTCCGGAACAAGAAAAAAGCCGAGGGTGTCCCCCCCCTGTACCGTGAATGTCCGCTTTACGCCAGGATCGTCGGTGTCGTCACGGAAAACTGAAACAGCATTTCCCGGACGGAGGGCTTCCCGGGCAAAGGCAGTCCTCCCCTCGTCGGTTGAAACATCCATGTTTCCGATTTCTTCCACGAACCGGTAGAACCCGAAATCGAAATGGAAATCGCCTCCATCATGCAGGAAGGTGAAGGTAATCTCAACCGGTCCATGGCCATCGACCTGGTAATAGGTGAAGGGGGTTTCGATCAAAGGCGGGAAGGAGGCGGTTCCGAACACATCCCCCAGCGCTTTCTCCAGCCCCGGGAAGGAGCGGGGGGTGTCCGTGTATTCGATTGTGTCAGCAAAGAGGGCCGTCTGGAACAGGAGAAAAAGGAACCCTATCGTCAGCAATCTCTTTCCGATCAACCGAAAGGAGAAAGTGGCCGAAATGCCCATCCTGATGCTTTCGAGCGCGCAAATGGAAATCCCCCACATGATCCTTCTCCTCTTGGGTTGAATCGGCCAGCTTCACATGCCACGAACGAAAGGAAGCTCTTTCCCTTTGGGGATCCGCACCATTGAACGGACCCATTCTAACCGAGATCAAGGCTCACGAAAAGCCCTTTCCTTCACCCCAGAACCGCACATCCCATTCCTGCCACTTTGCGCAATCTTTCACATTCCGAAAGCCTTGTCGGGCCGAATGGTCCCTTTCGATTTCGGAATGCCAGAAGCGCGGGATGGTCCCCGCCCGGGTTTTCGAATGGACCCCAAGATTTCTTGAAATGCCTGTAACTTCCGCCCTGCCGGATGGTAAAATAAGGGAAACGATGAAGGGGGGCATTATGACCGAAAAACGGATGGGGTGCATTCTTCTGTTTCTGGCGGTTCTCATGATGTTTTCCGGATCGCCGTCCTGTACGGCCGAAGACATGAATTCCATTCTCAACGGGCATGATCCCACAGCCGATTCGGGTGGAGTCCTCCTGGATGTCGGGACCGCTTCACCGACGACGACCGCAACCGAAACGCCCCCCACGACGGTCGGGTCGGCCACGGCGACCGCCAAGGTCGAAGAACTGCTTAAAAAGCTGGAGCAGCTCGTAGAGTTGATCAACAAACTTCTCCAGATCCAGAACGTCAAGATCGCGGGAAACGATGACAAGGCCCAGACAGGCAAGGAATCGGGCGGGACCCAGGGAGGCAGCACCTACACCGTCCAGTCGGGTGATTGCCTCTGGACGATCGCCGAACGATTCCTCGGCGACGGAAGCCGCTACATGGAGATCGTCGAAGCAAACAAGGAGAAGTATCCCAGCCTTCTGAAGAACCCCAATCTCATCTACCCCGGATGGGAACTGACGATCCCCGGGGGAACCGGCACCAACACTGGAAACACGAACCCCGGCAACAACACCGGAACCACGCCACCCAACACCAATGTCCCGACTCCCCCCGCCGGGGCAAAGGGTGGACCGGCGCTGTATGCATGGCTGCAGCAGGCAGGCCTTTCTGGCGAAAAACTCCGCACCGCCTGGGCGGTTGGAATGGCAGAATCGGGCGGCAACCCCCGGGCCCACAACGGAAACGCCGGCACTGGAGACAACTCCTATGGCCTCTACCAGATCAACATGCTGGGCGCGATGGGCCCCGAACGCCGGAGGCAGTATGGCCTGAGTTCGAACGAAGACCTCTTCGATCCAATGACCAATATCAAAGTGATGCTCAAGATGAGCAACAACTGCACCAACTGGCAGCCCTGGAGCGCTTACAAGAACGGTTCCTACAAGAAGTTCCTCAACAACTATCCCCCCAAGTAGACCAAGGCCCTCCGGACAGGGTCAGGAAAGTAGGAAGCCTTCCCCGAAGAAACGGGGAGGGCTTCTCTCTTTTTCCCGTGGTCACGAGCCCCACGATGGGGCGAATGTGGCCGAAAAGCCAGGACGAACCGCAGGATGCGGCAGTGTCGGGCCGGGGCCACGGATGGCCCGCCTTGGCCCGACGGGCGCAGTCCTTGAGGACACGGCCGGGGAATGAGCTGAACGATCAGGTTCTTCTTCGGGAACCCCGAATCAGGCCGGAAGATGGCGGACGATCGAGGGGTTGGAGAGGGCTGAAGCGGCGTATCTTGCCAATGCCAGCATCTCGTTCTGGCCCGGTCTGGAAACGATCGGCGCGATATGCTTGACGCGCCGGGAAATCCATTCCCTGACCAGGTCACATTTTATCACCCCACCGGTCAGGATGATGAAATCCACATTTCCCTCCAGGACCGTTCCGAGGGCGCCAATCTCCTTGGCAACCGCGTAGGCCATGGCTTCGAGCACGAGTGCGGCTTTGGGATCCCCCCGAAGAACGCGGTCCTCGACCTCCTTGACGTCGGAGGTCCCCAGATGGGCGGTCAGCCCGCCTTTCCCGTTGATCCTGCGCTTCAGTTCCTCCTTCGAATACTTGCCTGAGTAGCAAAGTTCGATCAGGCCCGTGACCGGAAGGCTTCCCGCACGGTCGCCCGAAAATGGGGCCATGTCGAAGGCATTTGTGGCATCGACCTGACGCCCCGCCCTGAAAGCCGAGATCGAGACCCCACCCCCGAGGTGGGCCACGATCGCATTGACCCGGTCAGTGGTCTTTCCGGCCTCGGCGGCAACCTCCCCAAGCATTGCCATCGCATTCAGCCGGTGGGTGACGGGAAAGCGGGGCAGCTCCGGAAGACCGCTGATCCTGGCGATCTCCTCGAACTCGTCGACCGTCACCGGATCGGCGATCCAGGCTGGGACCGAGCCTTCCCCGGAGAAGTGGAAGGCAAGGATGCCTCCGAGGGTCGAGGCATGCTCGAAAAGTGCCTTTGTACGCAGGGCTTCCAGGAGAACGGAATCCACCCGATAAACCCCGCCCTCGGTCAGCCGGACCGTTCCACCACGTCCGATAACCCCCGCCAACCTTCCAGGGGGGACATCCCAGTCCCCGATCGCCCTGGATATCGCATCGACCCGGAAATCGACCTGATCGACGACTTTCGGGAACCCTGCAACCTCGGTCGGAGAGTGCGAAAGTTCGACGGTTTTCAGCTGTTTTGCACCGGTGAACAGCCCGACCTTGGTGGATGTCGAACCAGGGTTGATCACTAGGACGAGTCGTTCGGCCATGGGAGTTCCCTTCCTCTCGCTTTTCGGAGCTATCTATACATCCCTAGCATGCAAGGCCCTCTTCAATCAATGCTCGAGAGGGTCAACCTCCGGACGGAGGAAAACTCCCGGGTCTTCCCGTCGGACCCGGAAACCCACAAAGTCCCGTTTCGGGTCACCTCCTTCGGGGTGCAGATCAGGGTTTCCCCCGCGGGCGTTTCCAGCGAAAACCTGGCCCGGAAAAACGGCCCCGCGGCCTGGTTGTACTCAGCGAGGAGGCTGGACGAGTCGGATGTCGGGGATGCGATCGTTCCCCATTCCGAAAGTATCCCGAAAAGCAACCCCGGAAAGCAAGAATCGGAGGCGACCTCCTGGAGGAAAGCCGGCACAACCGCTCCCTGGGCTTTCATTTCGTCGGTCATCCCGAAAGGAACCAGGTTGACCCCGATTCCGATAACGACTCCCTCCGCTCCGGGAGCGGAAACCGCCTCGGAAAGGATCCCCGCCATCTTTCGGGTCCCGAGGAAAAGGTCGTTCGGCCATTTCAACCAGAGCTGGGAGTCCTTCCGGGACTCCTTCGAGATCGCCCGGAACAGGGCAAGGCCCGCGGCAAGCGGAACCGGGAAGTCGGGTTTCCCTTCCGGGTGGAAAGTCCATGTGAAGGAGAACAGGAGGGCATGTCCGGCCCTGTCGATCCAGGTCCGGTCGAACAGGCCCCGCCCGCCGGTCTGGTGGTCCGCGAGGAGGATCCGGGAGATTCCCGGCTTGCGCTCCCAGGCAGACTTCAGATCATCGTTGGTCGACCCGGTTTTGGATACCTTCACGAGATCGTGTCCGGCAAAACCCGGAATGAGGCGGATCTTTTCGAAGTCCTCCCCGGACGTTGGGCCGAGCAGCACTACTGAACCTTCTCCTTGTATTCTTTGATCTTCCTGGTCAACTCCGGAACCACCTTGAAAAGGTCACCCACGAAGGTGGCATCCGCAACCGAGGCGATGGGGGCGTTCCGGTCCTTGTTGATCGCGATGATGAACTTGGACTGGGACATCCCCGCCAGATGCTGGATAGCCCCGGAAATACCGCAGGCGATGTAGAGTTCCGGATGGACGGTCCGCCCCGTCTGGCCGACCTGGTGGTCACCATCGATCCAGCCCGAATCGACCGCGGCGCGGGAAGCGCCCAGTTCCGCACCCAACTCGTCGGCGAACTCCTTCAGGATCTTGAATCCATCGGGACCGCTGAGTCCCCGTCCCCCGGAAACGATTATCCGGGCCGATTCGAAGTTGACCTTCTGCGGACCGGCGGCAACCACTTCGAGTATCCGGGTAAGGATGTCCTTCTTCCCCAGCTCGATCCGGATCTCCTCGACGTTTCCCTGCCTGGACGAGTCGCGGGCAATGCGCCGCATGACCCCGGGGCGGACGGTGGACATCTGGGGCCGGTTGTCCGGGCACACGATCGTGGCCATCAGGTTGCCTCCCCAGGCCGGGCGGGTCTGAAGGAGAATCTTCTGATCGGGACAAATGTCGAGCTTCGTGCAATCCGCTGTCAAGCCCGTCTGCAGCCGGTTGGAGATCCGCGGGGCCAGGTCACGGCCGAGGGGGGTCGCTCCGATAAGGAGTATCTCGGGCTTCTTCAACCTGGCGACCTCGACGATCGCTTTCGCGAAGACCTCGGTCCGGTAGTTTTCGAACTCATCCCCACTTACCGTCAAAACATGGTCGGCGCCCCAGGAGATCAGCTCCCGGGGAAGCTGCTGTCCCGAATCGGCCCCGAT
The DNA here is from genome assembly GCA_964428355.1 of uncultured bacterium. GTDB lineage: Bacteria > Muiribacteriota > Ozemobacteria > Ozemobacterales > Ozemobacteraceae > CAYRYU01. The sequence continues at coordinate 7,001 of CAYRYU010000117.1, read as the reverse complement.
GAGGATCGCCGAGACTTCCTGCTTCCGGCCGAGCTTCTGGAACTCCCCGGCGAGCTCCCTGGCTTTCCCCAGGAGTTCGAGTGAAACCCCCGCCGGGCCCCCTTTTTCGTGTTCGATGAAAACGTAGATCCCCTGGAATGATGAAACATCCATCCGGATCCGTTCTCCGGCCCCCTCGATCGCGATGGCGTCGAACTTGCAGGTTTCGACACACGCTCCACATTGGGTACAATCGTCCTTCAGGCTCGCCTTCTTGTTCTCGACGATGATCGAACCATAGGGACAAGCGGGGGCACAAATGGCACATCCAACGCATTTTTGGGCTTTGATTACGACCGGCATACAAGGCACCTCCGCATCCGGGAAAACCGGATCAGATGAAATTCCTTCCCTTGAGCTCCTGGAAAAGTCCTTCGGCGAGCTCGGCCTGGCCCCCTTCGTATTTCTTTCCCTCGCGGGCATGTGAGGGGGTGAAGGTCTTCCGGACCTGTGTGGGGGATCCGCTCAACCCCAGGCGGAGGGGATTTCCCAAAAGAGCGTCGTTTCCCCAGGTCGTGAGGGGTTTGTTGTTGTATGAATCGAGGATCGCGGTGACGCTGGGAATCCTCGGCTCGTTGATCTCCTTGAGGACCGTGATCAGGGCCGGAGGGCGGCAGGCCACGACTCTCCGGGTCTTTCCGAATTTGGAGTCCACCAGGAGTTCATCGCCTTCGAACCGGACCCGCGTGGCAAAGGAGATCTGGGGGATTTTGAGGCATTCGGCGAGTTGGGGTCCGACCTGGGCGGTGTCTCCATCGATTGCCTGACGACCGCAGATGATCAGGTCGAACTTCCCGATCTTGCGGATTCCCAACGCGAGCGTGTGGGCCGTCGCGAGGGTGTCGGCACCGGCGAAGGCCCGATCGCAAAGATGGAACGCCTCGTCAGCCCCCATGGCAAGCGCCTCCCGGAGGGCTTCTTCAGCCTGGGGGGGGCCCATCGTTAGGACGAGGACCCTGCACTGGAACTGCTCTTTGAGCCGGACCGCCTCCTCGAGGGCATGGTTGTCCTCGGGATTGATGATCGCGGGGACCCCTTCCCTGATCAGGGTGCCGGTTTCCGGATCGATCTGGACCGCCTGTGTGTCCGGGACCTGCTTGATCGGAACGATTATGGTTTCAATCGGCTTCATGGCATCTTCCCATTTCCACGACAAAAGGCCTCCGAACCGGATCTTCAGGGATCCAGGCCGATCGGCTCTTTCTCGAATTCCCGCTCGAACAGGCCTTCCGGCCGATCGAAGGGAGGAGATATTTTTAACACAAACCCCCCGCCCAAATCCACCACATTTTTGTCATCCAGGCAGCAGCAGATGTTTTCAGATCAATCGTCGATCGGGGTTAACGGCTCGGGAATTCCTCCCGCCTGAGCGATTTGTTATACTCAGTTCATGAAAACGCGACTTGCCACCTTTTCGCTTCTTCTTTCCCTTGCCGCGATGGGCCTTTTCCATACCACCCCGGCCCTCTCGGAAGAGGCTGCCTCTTTTACCGCGCCGGTCCTCGAAAACGTCCCCGACACGACCGGGCATGTCTCCGTCAGGTATCAAGAGAACACCGTTCAAAAGGACGCCGATTTCCTTCCCTTCTCTACCCTGGCCAAATGGCCGTTCTCGGTCGAAAATCCCAAGATTCCCGAGTCCGTGGCAAAATTGTCGGGGAAGACCTTCGACATGGTGGGTTTCATGTATCCCCTCCAGGAGGGCGATTCGATCAAAGCCTTCCTCCTGATGGCAACGACTCAGACTTGCTGTTACGGACCCCGCCCCGAGTTCACACAGTTCGTCCTCGTGGAAATGCCCGAACCCGTTCCATTTGCAAGGCTTCGTCCGGTCAAGGCCAGGGGAAAACTCGTCGTGGAGGTCCGTCCCGAGGACGGTTACATCCTCCGGATGGAGGGACTGTCAGCGATCGTGGCTCCCGAGGAGAGGATCATGTCGGGGGGAGCCAATCTTTCCTCCCTCCCTGCATTCGAGTGGCACTGGCTGATTTCCCTTCCGGATGCAGCCCGAGAAACGAGTCTCGAGGAGCTGAAACCTGTCGGCTCGTTTTCCGAACTCCTTGGAAAGCGTGTCCAGGTGAAGGGCAACCTCAGCTGGGCCCCCAACCCCATCGACACATTCGGACTCAGGATCGCGAAATACTACTGGGACGGCTGCTGCACCGGAGTCCCACCCGGAATATTCAACTCCATCGGCTGCACTCCCGCATCCGGAACCATGATTCCATCGCAGTGGCACAAGAGCGGAACCGCCGTCGGTGTCCTGAAGCTCGTTCCGCCTGAAGAGAGGGTCGGAAAGGGCATCTTTTTGCTCGAGGACACCACCTTTCCGGTATTGAGCGACCAGTTCGAGGATCCATCGCGGATCATCGGATCATCGGTTCCGGCAATCCTCAAGGCCGCTTCACAGGGAGACCTCGCTGGCCTCCGGCTGTTGCTGAGGGCGGGGGCAAACCCCAACGATCGGGACATGAGCGGGAACTCCGCTCTCCACGAGGCGGCCGCGGGGGGGTTCATCGACCTCATCCCCCCCCTGATCAAGGCGGGGTTGTCAGTCGATGTACGTAACAAAGACCACCGCACGCCCATTTTCGAGGCAATGACCGGATCGAGTCTGGAAGCGGTTGTACTTCTGGCCAGTTCCGGAGCGGATCTTGGAATCCAGGACCGGCTCGGGTTCACACCTCTGCTCTGGGGAATTGCCCGTTCCACCTCCGAGCAGATCCCGCTTCTGTTGATCGACCGCGGATGCGATCTCCGAAAGCAGAACGGGAAAGGGTATGAAGCGGTTCAACTGGCCGTCCTGAACGACAAGCCCAACGTGATCGCCCGGCTGTTCGAGAAGGGGGTCCCCAAGGACCTGAAAGACCCCAAGGGAAGGACACTTCGCGAGCTGACACAGGAAACGAAGAATGCTTCGATGGCGGAGTTCCTCGGTCGTTTGGGAGTGGAAAAATGACCGGAAGCGGTCAGCGGTGCCTGTCGCTCAGGAGCTTCTCCATCCCCGGGTCTTTCCGTTCCTCCGCGTAGCTGAAAGCGTTCCTCCCCTGGGAATCTGCGCGGAAGGGATCCCCGCCGTAGGAAAGAAGCAGCTCAACGGTCTCCATCCGGCCCGCCCGGACGGCATAATGGAGCGGGGTGGCCTGGTCGGAATCCCCGATGTTGGGGTTCGCGTGCGCTTCAAGCAGAACCCTGGCGGCATCGACATGCCCCTCGGAAGCGGCCAGGTGGAGCGGGGTAAGCCAACGGCCGTTCCTGATGTCGGGAGAAACCCTGAACTTCAGGAAAGCGTCGATGACCTGCGCCCAACCGCGGAAAGCGGCCATGTGGATCGGGGTTTGCCCCTCGCGGTTGATGGCAAGAGGGTCCCCTCTCTCGGCGAGAAGCAGTTGGACGGTATCCAGGTCGCCCGAGCGTGCGGCACAATGCAGGGGAGTACGGTCCCAGCTGTCCCGGGAGTTGACCCTGGCTCCCCGCGAAATGAGGATCCTGGCGGAATCGGGACGCCCACGGAGGGCGGCCCAATGTAGGGGGGATTCCCACCACTCCCCCACCCCGCTGACCGAAAACCCCTTTTCCAGAAGTATGGCAAGCGACTGGGAAGCCGCAAACCCGGCCGTGTAATGGACGGTCAGGTCTGGTTTCCCGGAATTGAGGGGTTCCCCCATGTGCATGAACTCGCCGAAAGGGTAGTAGCAGGCGGCATCGTCCTTGTTCAATCCGAGCATTTCGATGATGAGGGCGTTTCCCCCCGGTTTCCCGGAGTTCTTCATTCTTTCAAGGGCCGCCACGGAGTCGGGGGAAAGGGCAGGGAAAACCTTTTGGGGTTTCGCAGCGGACGCAGGTTCGGGGGCGGAAGCCGGAGAGGTCCGTGGTTCCTCAGCCGTTCCAGAAGCTGTTTCAGGGAACAGGAGAGAGTGCGAGGCGGGAGGTGCCTCCGCCACCACGGCAACGGAGGCTGAGCCGGCCACGGAGGAAGGTTCGAGGGGAAGAGACCCCGAAACGCTCGCCTGCGGGAGCTGCAGGGGAGGAGACCCGGTTCCGGGCACGGCTTCAGCCGCCATGTCCGATGGGTTGGGGACGGAAAAATGCACCCCGGAAACGTTCGAAAACAGCAGGTTGAGGAAGAACACGAGAAGATGTCCTAGTATCGCGATCGGCATGAGGGGCCACCTCGACCTATATTCCGGATTGGGACCCAGACTTTCCCATTTTACCAGAAGCCTCCCCCCATGTAACGGAAATTCGCCGCATGGATCCCTGGGCGGATTCCCGGATAGAATGCTATAATCGGACGATTCGAAATCACAGGAGGGTATCATGCTTCAGGACGGCGATAAGGGAGTGATCATCCAGCGGGATAAGAAGACCTACGCAATTGCGCCGCACATTCCATGCGGTGTCGTCAGCCCCGGGACGCTCCGGAAACTTGCCGACATCGCTGAAAAGTACAAGCTGGCGGCCCTCAAGATCACAAGTGCGGAGCGGATCGCCCTGGTCGGAATCAACGAGGAAGACGTGGACCCGATCTGGGCCGATCTCGGGATGGCTCCCGGAGCGGCCATCGGTCTTTGCGTCCGAAGCGTGAAAAGCTGCCCGGGAACCACGTTCTGCAAGCGGGCTTTCCAGGACAGTCTTTCGCTGGGAATGAAACTCGATTCGATCTACCACGGGATGGAACTCCCGGGCAAGTTCAAGATGGGTGTCAGCGGCTGTCCCAACCAGTGCGCGGAGACATGCATCAAGGACCTGGGTTATGTGGGGATGCCCAAGGGCTGGAAGGTGATGGTCGGAGGAAACGGAGGCGGAATCGCCCGCCTTTCGAAGGAGCTTGTCAAAGACATCACCACGGAACAGGCACTCGAGATCGCGAAGAAGGTCATCGATTGGTTCAAGGCCAACGCCCGGCCACACCAGCGCCTCGGCCAGATCCTGGAAAAGCTTCCGATTGAGGAGTTCCGGAAGGCCATCCTCGGCTCCTGAACCGGAGCCTGCGACACCGAAAAATGCACCGGGAAGGAAGGGGGAAACAGCATGGGGCCTGAAAAGATCGAGGATGTGAAGGGGGGCGGGTGCCTTTCCCTGTTCGGAGTTCCTTTCCTTCTTGCAGGCCTTGGAACCATGTTCGGCCCGATCATCGGGCTGCTCGCGAAAGCACCCGGCTCTCTCGTGGCCCTTCCCTTCACTTTTCTCTTCGGTCTCCCATTCGCCGTTGTCGGGGGAGCGCTGGTCTTCGGAAGGGCCGGCTACACCATCGACCCGCAACGCCGCAAGGTGAGGACATGGTGGCGGATCCTGTTCTACGAAAGCAGCACCGAATACGGCTTCGACGCCTTCAAGAAAATCGTCCTGAGCAGGGAAACCCGGGGTTCGAAGAACAAGATCACGGTCTTCCCCGTCAAGCTGACCGGGACCGACAAGCCACTCGAACTCTGCAGTCCCCAGGATTACGATCTCGCAAGGGCCGACTCGGAGAAGTTCGGAAAGTGCATGCAGCTTCCCGTCGAAGACGCAACCGGGGACCAGGTCGTCACCCGCGATCCGGAGCATCTCGACGAATCCTTCCAGGACCGTGTCGCCCGCACGGGCGAAAAGCTCCGTTTCGACCCCAAATGCCCCGGAGGGCGGATCCTCTTCGAGTCACACGGGGAAAAGGCCGGGTTCATCCTTCCCCAGGTGGGAATGACACTTTCGGTCGGGATAACGATCTTCATGGGAATCTTCGTGGGGGTCGTCGTCTTTGGAGTGATGATCATCCCGATGGGCTACAACATCCTCGTGGAAAAGAACGCCCCCGAAGCTTTCCGGATCGCCCAGGGGCTCTTCTGCCTGTTTCTGCTGACCCTCCCCGGCGGATTGATCTTCAATGCCTTCCGGGCCATGACGACCCGGGAGCGGCTCCTGGTGGGCCCATCCGGGGTCCTGATCGAGCACACGGATTGCATCGGGAAAAGCGTCACCACCTACCGGGCAGGCGATATCGAGGAGGTAGTGACGGCGTCCTCGACCCTCAAGAGCGGTGACCAGAGCTCAGGCACGATCATCCCGGACAGGGTGATCACCCTGCGGATTGACAAGGGAACCGCGAAGGTCGGGAATGGCCTGACGGGCCCGGAACTCCAGTGGCTCGCGAACGCGATAAAGTATCATCTCCAGAAGACATCCGGCGTCTGACCCGGGAGGGTCAGTTCCCGCCATTCCGCAGATCCGTCAGGTTCGGTTTGAACTCATCGGTGAACCATTTGTACAAGCTGTTTCCGGGGCAGTCCGTCGCAGCAAGGTCTCGGTGGCCCCAGATCCTGGCCTTGTCCAGGTTCAAGCGTTTCATTTCCGAGATCGCAAAGCATGAAAAGGCCTTCAACGCTTTCTCCGTGGGCAACTCCTTCATGTAGCTGCCGAGAAAGCAGATCATCTCGTAGCCCGTGGTGTCATAAACCGTTCCCGTGTCACCGGCGAATTTCAGAGGCCGGCCTTCGAAGACCTCGCCCGCGGGGGTGATGAAAAAATGGTAGGCGATATCCCCCCACTTCTTGTCGTTCATGTGGAAATCCTGGATGTTCCTGATTACCGTCGCCTCTTCGCCGGGCTTGGGGGCCCTTCCCTCGGAATGGTGAACCACGATCCCCCTGATCGCGTTCTGAACACGCATCTTCCCGGCAAGGAAGGGACGGGCATTCCATTCCATCCGCGGATGAACAGGGGGCACCGGGGTTTGGGGCACCAGGGGCTCATCTGCCCAAGCAACGGAACCCATCGACAACACCATGCCTAGAACCCAAACAGGGATTTTCATTGCGGCCCTCCTGATTTTTCGCCCGTTGAGACTGATCCCGACGAGCCCATTCTAACATCGGAACGGCGGGCCGTCACCGTTGTTCAAGATCCAGATTGGGGTGGCGCACCCAAGCCGCATCGGGTAGGAAGTGGGGTTGCCCCCACCGTCCTCCCACACCACCGGACGT
>CAYRYU010000116.1:10555-21332 GCA_964428355.1 uncultured bacterium | reverse complement strand
ACCGCAGGATGCGGCAGTGTCGGGCCAGGGCCACGGATGGCCCGTCCTTGGCCCGACGGGCGCGGTCCTTGAGGACACCCCTCGGATTTCGAAAACGGGTCGGGCGTCCCCGGATTTGGGTTTTCCGTGACCCAGTAGATTCCATGCTCTCGGCCCATAAGCCCTTCGTCGACAAGAAGGCGGCGGAGAAGGCAGTAGTCGGGGTTGAACCTTCGGAGGATTTCATTCACCTCGGTTTCGGGGTATCTGCGACCGGTTTCGAATGACTTGACCAGCTCCCCTATAACCAGAAGGCGCTTCTTCCGTTGGACCGGGATTCGCGGAAGTGTCCCGTTCCGGAACAGGCCTCCCAGGGCCATCTTACGGGCCGCGAACTCCCGCTCCTCCCGGAGGGTCCTTATCGGGTTCTCGAAAGCCAGCAGTTGTTCCAGGGACAGCTTCAGAAGTTCGATGTTGAGGTTGAAGACGGAGTAATATTGCTCGCGCGTCTTCCTTACGATTCCGGCAAGTTCGAGCTTCCGAAGATGGAAGGAAACGGTCGATGCCGAAAGTCCCTCCCGTTCCGCCAGCTCCTCCACGCAGCGGGGCTTTTCCAGCAGGTCATGCAGCAAAAGCAGCCGGGATCTGTCAGACATTGCCGAAAGAATGGCTTGTACCGTGTCGATATCCATATCGGCTCCATTTTTATAAACGTCGAAGTAAAATTATCATTTATTTCGACAATTGTCAAAACAGATATCCATTTTAATCCCTGCTCTGGCTTGAAACCAACACCAACAGTTTGGAAGGGGGAAACCGCATGTGTTAGAATTCGCCACCTTTTCAAGGGGGAAGAAAATGAAATCGAAAGTGGTTCTTTTCCTGGTCATAATGGTGCTCTGCTTTTGTTCGACGCTTTCCGCGGGTGAACAGATGAGGCTTCGCCAGTTATCCCGGCACGTCTGGGCATACGTCTGGCCTTCTACAGGAGACAGCAACGGGAACAGGTTCGGTTCCAATGCCGGTTTGGTGGTTGGAAGAAAGGGTGCCCTCGTCATCGATACCCTGACTTCGGCAAAAGAGGCCCGCCGGTTTCTCGAGGATGTCCGCAGGATCACGGACAAACCGATAAAATACGTTGTTAACACCCACTACCACCTCGACCATTCTTGGGGCAACTGCGTGTTCAGCGGGTCGGCGACTCCCCTGCTCACCCATGAAAAGGGTCTCGAAATGTTCGGTCGCTCGAAATCGATGATGGAAAACTCGGCAGAAATGGGCATGAATGAAAGGGATTTGGAGGGAACCACCCTCGTCCCACCGTATGAGACCTTCTCGGATGTCAGGGCCATCGATCTGGGCGGGGTCAAGGTCGTCCTGCGGTATCTGGGTCACACGCATTCCCCAGACAGTATTGTGGTCGATATCCCCACGGACGAGATCCTGTTCACAGGAGATATCCTTTTCACCGGCTGCCACCCCTTCATGGCCGAGGGGGATTACGACAACTGGCGGAGGCAGCTTGTCCGCATGGGAATGGGTCCCGAGAGGATCCTGGTCCCGGGCCACGGCCCGCTTTCAGACAAGCAGGATCTGCGCGAGATGGGAAGGTACCTCATCCGATTCGACCTGCTGGCCCGGAAAATGTCCGCTGGGAAGACGCAGACGGAAGCACCGGAAATCGCGCAGGAACTCCTGAAATTGCTCCCGGTGCAGAGGAGGGGTGATAACACCCGGATGATCATCATGAACCTCGTGTACCGGTATCTTCCCAAGCCCTGAAATGGTGGGAACCCCAGGTTCGTCATGGTCCAGGGCGCCCCGGCGGGAACGGGGCCGCAAAGAAAAACCCCGACGGAGCAACGGGACCGCTTCGCCGGGGTTTTCCTTTTGGGGGAATGTCAGTTCTGTGGGACCTCTCCGTGAACAGAGCAGGAAATGTGTCCTCCTGAGGAAAGGTCACCGACAGAGGAATAGGTCCCGCGGTCGGGGCATTCTATGGGACTGTGCAGCAAAGAGCCCTTCCTCAAAGTCTCTATGTCGAGTTCCTTCATCATTACCTGGTTATCCATGTTGTACATTTCGACCGCGCCCTGAAGGACTCTCTGGTTGGCGAAACAGGCCTTTTCGCGGGCGTTGCTCCGGGCTTTCTTGAAGTTGGGGATGGCTATCGCCGAAAGAATCCCGAGGATGGGGACTGCGGAAAAGGCCGAATTGCCCAGCCCATTGCCCGAGATTCCCACCCAGGAGTCCCGGTCGATTGCGTTCACACTCTTGAGAAACTCCTGGAACAACGCGAGGTGGGGCCTTGCCTGCTCCGGGATCTGCCCCGAATTCGACGCATCCAGGAGCAGCTTGGCCCCAAGAGGCTTGAATATCCCGATCTGGTTTTCCACCAAGGTTTTGAAATCTCCCCGCGTTTTCGCATCCTCGACGCAAAATGCCAGCAGCACCTCCTTCGAGCCAAGAGCAACCCTGAATCCTTTTTGTTTGGCGACAAGATCCGGAAGAATGGCGGTGAAGGGGCCGGCGGGGGGAGTTTTTCCGCCCAGTCCCTCCCTGATCAAACCAGGGCTGACCTCCAAGAGGAAAGTCGAGTCTGGGGAATCGGCCTGCTTCAGGAAATCCTTCCAGGAATCCTCGAGCGATCCGGAAGGATCGCGGAACTGCTCGAAGAGAAGTCCGTCCTTAGACAGAACGAGCTTTCCAGGGCCTGTGGGGGATTCGACCTTGAAGACGATTTCGGTTTCGGATTTGGAAACCGGTTCTGGGATCGGAGGAAGCCCGAGTGGCTTTAGGAAATCGAGTAGAGGGCCGGGTTTACAGTCGGCCTCGATGAAAAATCCACCCCCCTTGAGAGGATCGAGCCCGACCCAGATTCCGCCCTTTGGCCGGAACAAAGCCTGTTCATGGAATTCCAGGAGAGTGGATGCGGACTTTTCAAGGGTCTTCAGGTCGGCTTCACTTGTCGCAGGTTGTTCAGCTTCCGTCGGGGTCCCTTTGAAATCTTTCACCGATCCATGGATCGAGCAGGTAGGGCAACCCCCCTCCGCGAGGCTTTCCGAGGCCGAGTATCTGCCACCTTCCGGACAGTCAGGGACCTCCCGCAGGTAATTCTTCGCTTGAAGGGCTGAGAAATCGAGCGTCTTGAGGAGCTGGGGGTTGTCCATGTTGTACATCTCAACGGCAGACTGGATGATCCGGAGGTTGGCAAAGCATTTCGCCCGCCTTGCATTTGCCCGGGAAACCTCGAAGTTCCTCGCTGCAACCCCGAAAAGCTGTGCCATTTGCGCTTTCATCGGGGTGCTTCCCATCCCCTTGAACGACCGGGCCAATTCGATCAGGAGGTTGTAGGCTTCCCCGATCTTGATGACTGCCAGTACCGTTCGTTTTCCTCCGATCACGGAGGTCCGATCGAGTGCGGTGGCACAGGTCGACAGGGCACACATGAAAAAGACGGCCAGGATAAACCTTGATGGGGACAGGAACCTTCGATTCATCTTTCAAACTCCTTATCCGATCGGGTTGCGCTGTGAGAAGGCATGGGGTCAGCCTTTCAGGGGAAATGTGAACAGGACGACATGGTCGGCTCCGGAAGAGGATAGGGTGCTTTTGACCAGGTCGAAGCTTTCCACCGTCCAGGAAAGGTCGAATCCGGGGACCGGGCCCCTGGGAGCGGGAGCCGGACCCCACGCTTCCGGGCGGGGCGGGTTTGGTGGAGGTGGGGGAGGGGGTGCCCTCAAAGGCCGCGCCATCCTGGCTATTCGGTCACATTCGCCCCCTCGTGGGGCTCGTAGGAGCCGCCGGAGACGGTCTCTCATGCGGGCCAGGGTCAGGTGCCCCTTGAATGGTTTCTGGTCCGCGTAGGGTTTCAACTCCGAAAGCAGCTCCTTTGCCAGCCCGCTGAGAACCGGACTTTCGGCGCTGACGAAAAATATGCGCGGGGAACGCGGATTGGGGAAGCACCCGGTGGATCCAAGGGAAAGCCGGAACGGGGGAAAATGTGATGCTGCCTTTTCCGCGGTGAGACGGACAAGTTCGAGTTCGTCCGCCGGAACGCTTCCCATGAACGCAAGGGTTATGTGGAGCTGGTGAAATGGGGTCAGTCGCCAATCGGGGGCGAGCTTCCTGCATCCTTCGGACAGGGTTTTCCTGAAATCCGCAGGAATCTGAACGGCCAGGAAGCACCTGATCGATCCTTCGTTCTGCTCCGTCATTCCAGCGGATCTCCTCTCAATGCCTTGAAAAGGAACATCAGCGCGATGTTCACTGTCCGCTCCTTGACCTGCCGCCTTTCTCCAGGCCAGTCGGTCTTCTCCACGAAGGTCTTCCCTCCGCCGCAGATGCCGATGAAGGCAACCCCCGGACGGTTTTCCCCCACGGGTGCGGGGCCCGCAACGCCGGTCACCCCCAATCCCCAGTCGGACCTGAAAACCTCCCTGGCCTTTTCGGCCATCGTCCGGGCAACCTCACCCGAGACAACCCCGTATTTCGCAATCATCGGGCCGGGGATCCCGAAATCCTCTTTCACGGACTCCTGATATGGAACCAGACAGCCCTTGAGATACCGGCTCGCGCCAGGCGTTTCCGTGATCGTGTCGGCTATGAGTCCGCCGGTAAGCGACTCGAGGATCCCGAGCGTCCGTTTCGACCGGACCAGAAGATCACCGATTGCGCTGGAGAGGGTCTCCTCGTCACGGCCGTAGACACTCGTTCCAAGGATTTCCGCCACCCGGGCTTCGAAGGGGGCGTTGAGCTTCCTGGCCGCTTCCAGGTCCGGGGCGCTCGCGGCGACCCGGACGTCGACCCCGAACCGGCGGGCGTAGGTCGCGATACTGGGATTCTCATGAAGGGTCAATTCGCCGAGAAGCTCTGCGACGTTGCTTTCCCCGACGCCGTGCGTGTGGAAGGTCACGTGGTGGAGCCGGGATCCGGAAGCCGGGAGAAGCGGAACCACCTGCTCCAACCACATCTTTTTCATCTCGTGGGGAGGCCCGGGAAGGGCGACCACGATCTTCCCGTTCTTTCGGGCGAACCAGCCGCAAGCTGTTCCGACGGGGTTCTCGAGGGGCGTCGCGCTCGGGATGAGCCACGCCTGCTTCCTGTTTGTAGGCGACATCCGGCGGTTCCGCTTCCGGAAGACAGCCTCGAGAGCAGCCAAGAGGGCTGGATTCTCGGCGGGAGTCTCTCCAAGAACCGCCGAGACGGCTTCGCGTGTCATATCGTCGTCCGTCGGGCCCAGGCCGCCGGTCAGGATAACCAGGCCGCACCGTTCGAGGCTCTGGCTGATGCATTCCTCGAGTCGTTTCTGGTTGTCGCCCACCACGGTCTTCCGGTGCAGGAAGATTCCGAGATCGCGCAACGCGCCCGCCAGGAACGTGGAGTTCGTGTCTACGCCTTCCCCGAGCAACAACTCGGTTCCGATCGCGAGGATTTCGGCGTGGAGCACTGTCATCTTCTTGCCTCCCTGCCTGGCTCGGGCCCGAAGAGAATTCCCGCTTCGGGGGAAAGGACCCCCAGGCGTCTCAGATACGCCGGAATCCAAGTGGGAACCATGAGAAGCGGGTTCGGGAAAGGAAACGGGGAGAGCTTGAATGGAACCCTGTCTTTCCAGACCCGGTTGATGATCCGCAGGAGATTGGTGTAGCAGTTATTGAATAGCGAGTTGTACCACTCCCCGGAATGGTCGAGCGAGGCCTCTCCCAGGAGCTCGAGAAGATACTCCCTTATCTTTGGCGAGACGGGCCGGAAAGGGTGGGCGATGAGGGAAAGCCCTTCCACCTGTCCGGAAAGTTCCCGGTAGTCTTTCCATGTGGAAAGAACCCAGACGACCCTGTAGGTGTGGAGAAAACCTTTCCAGATCGAGTAAAATTGGTCTTTCAACCTCTGGGATTCCACCGAAATCACGAGGCCGTCGGTTTCCTGCCCGTTTTCAACCGAGAAGCCGCCCGGATGGAACGTGAACCGGACCAGGAAGTGGGACGCCACCTGCTCGGGAAAGAACGGCTTCTGGACCAGAAAAGCATCTCGGACACGGCTTGGATCAATGGTTCCACGAAACCATCGCCATCTTTTTCCCTTCTCAGGCGGGAGGCCGGTTTCGAGGCCATCCCGGATGTTCTCGAAACCCAGAATTCCGTCTTCACGCGACGAACGGATGGCAGGGCGCTGGTATGGCTGGAGATGATCCCATGATTGGTCCCTGGGCAAGGCGGTTCCTCCAAAGGCGACTCCAACCCATGATACCACACCCCAGCCCGTGACAGGTTTCGCCACCCTGCTGGGAACTGGGGACATGTGTCTCCGCTCGTTAAATGGGGACACGTGTCCCCCAAATGTAGGTCAGGAAAAAACTGGACAATGGAGAGGCGTTCTGCCATAATCGATCCGTTTTGGACCGGGTTTCCTTCGGGACAGGGTGAAATTCCCGCCCGGCGGTGAAGCGGGGCCCAGGAGGCCGTTGCCAAGTCCGCGAACCCCGCCCGAGAGGTATGCCGAAAGGCGCGGGGCCGATCCGGTGTGATTCCGGAACCGACAGTAAAGTCTGGATGGAAGAAGGAAAACCTTCGAAAGCTCCGGCTTTCGTTTGGCTTTCATTCCTGCCCCGAAACTCCCGAGACCCGGGAGCTTTTTTCGATCGGAGGAACAAGGCCATGGACGACCAGTTCTACATGGCAAAAGCCCTCGAGCTGGCGGAGCTCACTGTCGGGCAGACTTCCCCCAATCCCTCGGTCGGTTGCGTGGTCGTCAAGAACGGACGGATAATCGGGGTTGGAACCCACCTTCGCGCCGGGGAGCCGCACGCCGAGGTCCTGGCGGCGCGCCAGGCGGGAGCGGAGATCGCCGGCTCGACGGTCTTCGTCACCCTCGAACCCTGTGCCCACCAGGGAAAGACCCCGCCATGCGTCGATTTCCTGATCGGGGAGCGAGTGAAGAGGGTTGTCATAGCAACGCTCGACGAGAACCCCGTTACTGCGGGAAAAGGATCCCGGAAGCTCCAGGAGGCGGGGATAGAGGTCACGGTCGGTGTCTTGGAGCATGAGGCCCGGCGCCTGAACCGGGAATTCTTCTTCTTCCAGAGGGAACACCGGCCCTGGGTAACGCTGAAGGCCGGAGTGAGCATCGACGGAAAGATCGCCACCCGCACCGGTGAAAGCCGATGGATTACCGGGATCGAAGCCCGCGAGGACGGGCACGTACTCAGGCACCGGAGGGACGCGATCCTGGTCGGAATCGGAACGGTGCTCGCGGACAACCCATCGCTCACGACCCGGCTTCCCTCCGGGGGGGTGAATCCTCTCCGGGTGGTCCTCGACAGCACGTGCAGAACTCCGCCGGACTCGGCGATCGTCGATGGAACCGCTCCTACCCTGGTTTTTACCACCGACCGTGCTCCCGACTCCCGGGTTCGCTCACTGCGGGCAAAAAAGGTGGATGTGGTTTCCTTCCCCGACCAGATCACGGTTTCCGGAGTCCTGGAGGAGTTGGGTGAACGGGGGGTTCTCTCGGTCCTCGTCGAAGGGGGCGCAGCGGTCCACGGGGCATTCCTCGATTCCCGGCTCTTCGAGGAAGTCGTTCTCTACGTTTCCCCAAAGGTTATCGGAGGAAAGGCCGCCCGCTTCCCCTTTGCCGGGGAGGGAATCGCCTCGCTCGAAGACGCCATGCAGCTGGAGTTCGAATCCGTCCAGAGGATAGGTGACGACCTCAGACTGACCGCGGTAAGGCAAGGTCTGGGCTGATGTTCACTGGGATCGTTGAGGAAATAGGCACGGTCAGGAGCCCCGCGGTCGGTGGGGAACCCGGCTCGCTGACCGTCCAGGCGCGTGTCATCCTGACTGACCTGACCATCGGAGCGAGCATCGCCGTTAACGGGGTCTGCCTCACGGTTCGCAGTTTCAATGGAACGGGGTTCACCGCCGACGTGATGCCCGAAACCCTTCGTGCGACCACTCTCGGATCCCTGCGGACCGGGTCCCCGGTGAATCTCGAGCGGGCGGTCCCCCTGGGGGGACGATTGGGAGGGCACCTCGTGTCCGGCCACGTCGACGGGACCGGGGTCATCCGATCCCGGGCGAAAGCTGGCAATGCGGAACTGCTCTGCATAGGCGTTGATCCCCGTCTTCTGAGATTCGTCGCGATGAAGGGTTCCGTCGCACTCGACGGAACGAGCCTTACGGTGATGGACCTGTCCCGGGAATCGTTCTCCGTTTCGATCGTCCCACACACCAGCTCCCTATCCATACTGGGGGGAAAGAGGGCTGGGGAGGCGGTAAACGTCGAATGCGACATGATCGCGAAGTATGTCGAGAGACTGCTCGGCCCTGACGGAAAAAGGACAATGGATGAGGGCTTGCTCGAATCCTTGGGTTTCATCCAACCCCGGGGGCCAAATAGGTAGAGGCAAAGGAGATCATGATGTTCAGCAACGTCGAAGAGGCTCTCAGGGAGCTTTCCGAGGGACGAATCGTTATCGTCTGTGACGATGAGGACCGCGAAAACGAAGGTGATTTCACCTTTCTCGCGGACCGGGCAACTCCCGAGACCGTGAATTTCCTCATCAGCAAGGGGAAAGGACTGGTTTGCGCACCAGTCTCCACCCGAATCGCGGAACGGCTGGATCTATCGCCCATGCAGCGCAGGAACACCGACCCGCATGGGACCGCCTTTACAGTCAGCATCGACCATATAGCTTCCACGACCGGAATCTCGGCGTCCGAGCGCGCGGCAACCCTCAGGGCACTTGCAAACCCCGGTTCGGTTCCGGGGGATTTCCGCCGGCCCGGCCACGTGTTCCCCCTCGTGGCGAGGCCGGGGGGCGTTCTGCAGCGGGCGGGTCATACGGAAGCCGCCGTCGATCTCGCCCGGTTATCAGAAAGTCCCGAGGTGGGCGTGATCTGTGAAATCATCAGGGAAGACGGAGAGATGGCACGGCTCCCGGATCTCGTGGCCATTGCCCGCGAACATGGTTTGCGGCTGATCACGATCCGTGACCTGATCGCCTTCCGTTATGCCCGGGACCGTCTCGTGAAGAGGGAAGCCGAAGCCGATCTTCCTACCGTGCACGGGAGCTTCCGGCTCGTGGGCTTCTCGAACCTCCTCGACGATCGGGAACATGTGGCGTTGGTCAAGGGGGATGTTTCCACCGGGGAACCCGTTCTCGTGAGGGTCCATTCCTCCTGCGTGACCGGGGACATCTTCCACTCCAGGCGTTGCGACTGCGGGGAACAGCTCGAACGTGCCATGGAGATGATCGAATCAGAGGGACGGGGGGTGGTTCTCTACCTTCAGCAGGAGGGGCGTGGAATCGGGCTGGTGAACAAGATCAAGGCCTATCGCCTGCAGGAAGGCGGCTGCGACACGGTCGAAGCCAACGAGCGGCTCGGTTTCAAGCCCGACCTGCGCGACTACGGGATCGGTGCCCAGATACTGCGCGAACTGGGCGTGACACGGATGCGGCTGATGACGAACAATCCCCGGAAGATCAAGGGGCTCGACGGATACGGTCTGGAAATCACGGAGCGCGTTCCCATCGAGATCGAGGCGAAGCGGGAAAACGAGGCCTATCTGAAAACCAAGAAGGAAAAGCTCGGACACCTTCTCGAGGTCCGGCAAGGAGGAAACAAGCATGTCTCGCATTGAGGGAAATCTTATCGGAACCGGGCTCAAGCTCGGGATCGTCGCGGGCCGTTTCAACGAGTTCATCTCGGGAAAGCTCGTGGAAGGTGCAAACGATGCCCTGCGCCGACATGGGGTGGGTGAAGCCGATATCGATACCGCGTGGGTGCCGGGAGCGTTCGAGATTCCCTTCATCGCCAAACGGATGGCCCAGTCGGGCAGATATCACGCCGTCATCGCCCTTGGTGCGGTTATTCGCGGCTCGACGCCGCACTTCGACTACGTCTGCGCCGAAGCCGCAAAGGGGGTGGCCCACGCGTCCGATTCGACGGGGGTTCCCGTGATCTTCGGGATCCTGACCACGGACACGATCGAACAGGCGGTGGAGCGGGCTGGAACCAAAGCCGGAAACAAGGGTTGGGATGCCGCGGTCAGCGCAATCGAAATGGCCAACCTCGTGAAGCTCCTTCCCGGCAAATAGGAGCTCCCGGAGCCCCCGATCCAAGCCGCCCTCCCCGAAGCCGCATCCTTTGGGCGAGACAGGCCCGAACCTAATCGGGAGGCAGGAGAAGCCAGACTCGACCGTAATGATGCAGGTCTCCCGCGCGGTCACCGAGTTCGCGGCCGATTCCGTGGTACAGGTCCAGGTGACCGGGGCCCCTGATCGCCCGACCCGTGTCGTGGACGAACAGGAGACGCCAGGAATAGCCAATCAATACGCCCTGCCCGTCGAGCTCCGGGACCTCCCCCAGCAGGCAGGACCCGAGGGGAAACACCTTCGGATCAGCCGCGACCGAATGGCCCGCGACCAGGGAAACCCCCGCCGCCCCGCGTGTCGGCCAGTCCGCCCACCGGAAGAACGTGTAGGCCGGGTTCTGGTAGAGCATCGGGACCAGCTCTCCCGGGTGACCTGCCATCCAGTTCCGGATCGCCCGGAGGGAGATCGATTCTGCGGGTATTTCCCCACGGTCGACCAGGAGTCTCCCCAGACTCACGTAACGATGCCCGTTTCCCCCGGCGCATTCGATCCATTTCCGGTCTTCCGGGCCGAATTCCAGCATCCCGGACCCCTGGACGTGGAGAAAGTAGAGCTCCAGGAGATCGTTCGTCCATGCCAACTCCAGGCCTGCTCCCGCGAGAGCCCCCTTTTCGTCGATTTCCATCCTGGCCGGCCATGGCCTGG
>CAYRYU010000116.1:7642-10455 GCA_964428355.1 uncultured bacterium | reverse complement strand
GCCGCATCCCGGGCTTCGCTCCGGTGAAGAATCGAAAAATCCGTGCGCGGAGTCTCGGTCTGCCAGAGCGCAGCCTGCTCGGGTTCCTGTCGCTTGCCGTTCCCGGCAAACTCGTAACCGTGCCCGAGAGGCGCTGTCTTCGAAGCCCCCGCAAAAGTCTGTGCCATTGTCGAAAAAAGGAAGACGGCCAGGCAAAAATACCGGCTCGCCTTCCCCAAGGCCGAAATCTCCAACCCTTTTCCCCGGTTTCTTTCCATGGCCAAGAATACCACAACCCCGCAACTGGTTCGGAGAAGTCCCGGTTGGGAATCCCGCCCAGCCTGCCTCGCGCTTGCAGGACGATCGTCAGGACAAAATCCGGTCAGGTTTCCCAGTGATCAATAGCCGTCAGGATTCCGCGAAATCGTCGGTCCAGGGGGCGGGTCCTCCATACCGGAGGGGACAATCCAGATTTCCTTTCCGGAAGTATCCTTTTCCGTCCGAAAGAAGATTGGCCTCCTGCGGGAATCGAAGCGGAACTCGTATTCTTTGGTCTGGGGAACATTCAAGATGTTCATCGGCTGGCGGAAATCCGTTCCGATTGGGGAGTCAGGGTCGAATGCCCATGAGCAGCCCGCCTCCCCCAAGTCCTTGTTGAGGAGGAAATAGAAACCTACAGGTTTTGTGGCATATGCGGGAAGAGTCACCTTGCAGGTGTATAACCCCTGGCCGTCGGGTTTCATCTCCAACGAAGAAGCCAGTCCGGCGCGAATAAGGCAGAGCCTTACCCGTATGATTGGAGAGAGGACGATCTCCCCGAAATCCCGGTCCTCCCCCTTGCTGTTTTCCCAGGTTTTCAGCCAGGGACAGTGGCCGGGTCTGGAAACGCCCAATCCGCAAGAACCCCGGGCAACCTTTGGAATGGAAAAGGAGCCGTCTTCGGATAAAGGAAGGATTTCAGTACAGATCCCGTCCTTGAAAAAGCGTATCTCTACGTCTTGGGGGTCGGAGATTTTCCCCGAAATAGTGCACAGGGGAATCAGCGTGAAGTCGTAGACTCGATTGAAGCCCTGATCCGGAAATGAATCGAAAAAGAAGGGCTTTTCTTCCGGATTGTAGCCTTCAAGGGAAAAATCGACCCTGAAATCCTTCCTCCCCAATCCGGAAAAACGGTAGATTCCCATTTCATCGGTTGTCGCGGTTGCGATGACTTCATACCCCTCCCCGAGGGCGTGTTCTTTCAGTTGGACCAGAACCCCGGCGGCGGGACCCTCCCCGGGGAGGGAGACCTTACCCTTCACGGAGCAGTTGGCTTTCAGAAGGATGTGTTCCTTGAGTTCACCGGGACCGGAAACCGCCACGGTTCTTTTCGCTACGACGAAGCCCTGGGAAACCGCTTTGAGAGAGTGTGTCCCGATGGGAACCCCCTCGATGGTGCACGGGGTTTTCCCCTTTGGGATGTTGTCGAGGTAGATTTCCACATCGGAAGGATCTGATGTGACCAGAAGGTTCCCGGTCTGGATACCAAGATCCGGAGGATCCATCCCCTCGAGGGTTTTCTCCAGATCCGCGATGACTTGAAGGATTCCCGCGGGGCATCCCGCGCTTTCCTCCCCGGAATCGGGAGTATGGACCTGTTCGAACTGGATTTTTTCGGAGAGGGTTTTGACGATGAATCGGACCTGGTTGAGGGCTGCGGGGTTGGTTTCGAGTGCTGATTTCGCCCCGGTGAGGGTTTCCCCGACCTCGAGCCAGCGCTTTTCTTCGACCAGGCGGACCAGGAAGGACTGGATTTCCTTTCGGGCCTGCTCGAGTCGGGAAAGGAGGTATTGATGATCCGAGGTCAGTTTCGCCAGGGTTTTTCCGTTCTTGTCGAGGGTCTTGAGATGATTCTCGAGGTCATTGAGGGCGGAATCGAGCGATACGAGTTCGGAGATCCGGCTCTGGATCACGCTCAGCCTTCCACAGGCGGTGAACCGGATCTTACCGGATGAATCGGAGTGCTGGACATCATAAACCCCCGCAGGAACCGGGAACAAAACCGTCCACTCCCTTGGAATGCGGTTCCTCGCGGTAAGGGTCAGTTTCAGGCTCGTCGCGTCCTCGAAACGAATGCAGCCCCGGGCACCCCTGACCGGGCCATCCTTGTCGGTTACGGTGGCGGTGATCGAATCGCCCTCCTGCTCGAGCTTGACCATCATCTCCCTGGGTTCCTCTGTCCAGACCGGCATTTCCGGATCGCCCAGGAGGTTCATCCCGAAGGTCAGCCAACGTTGGTAATAATCCCCCTCCTTCGCCAGGGAAAGATACTTCGTGCGTGCGCGGAAGATGACCTCTCCCAGGGAATTGGAGGTGCCCATCGGATCGACCAGGAGCTGCCGGAAGAATTCCTTGAGGAAGAGCTCCGATTGGCCGAAACCCTCGTTGTTCGAGTTGTACCAGCCATACCGGCTGCATGCCCAGAAGGCGACCGCTCCACCCTTCGGGTTGTTCATGAAGTGTTCGGAAAGGGAATCCTCATCGAAGGCGTTGGTGAGGCACGACATGGAAACGTAGACGAAAGGAAAGGGATTCGCCAGGTCGTCCGCGTCCTTGTTAGCGAACCAACCGCATACTTCGAGGCCGTTCTTGCCGCCGTGGGCGGAAACCGAGACCAGGTGAGGGGAAACTTTTGTGAAGCCATCCTTGATCTTAGAGTTGTCGGTTCCTTTCCCCTGGTAGAATTTTTCGACCTGGAACCCTTTCAGGAACTCGCGTTCGATCTGATCACATCCTTCTTCGGATGCGGTCTTGAGATCAAGGTCGACCCCCACGAGCATGGCTTTCTTCACCCA
>CAYRYU010000116.1:2379-7542 GCA_964428355.1 uncultured bacterium | reverse complement strand
CCTTGTTTCCGGTATCTCCCCCAAGAAGGACGTATCTCGTGTTCCAGTTGGCGACTGCGTCCCTGATGAAATCACGGATTTTCCGGGGGTTGTCGCCTTTCGGATAGTTTTTCCATATGAAAGAAAGGGTTATCACACGTGCAGGGACCCCCTTGGATGTCTTCCATTCCGCCAGCTTCTGGAAAATCGGGGCCATCTCGGCCGAGGTGATGATCAGATACTCGACCGGCTCCTTCGAAAGGAGGCAGAATTGTGAATTCGAGGCTCCCGAGCTACTCCCCGAAAGGGTGATAAAAATGACCAGGAGAATGATCCATTTCTGAAGTTTCATCGCCGTTCCTTCCCCAGGAAGTTTTTCTGGTTTTTCATGAATCTTGAGAAGAAGAAACGGTCTTCCGTGGACTTCCGGTGAAGATTTTATCCTCAGGGCACCCCTCACAGGAAAACGGGGGGCTTCTTTCACTCCAGGAGGCGCTCGTAGGTAAGGCGCCGGGCGGCAAAACTTATCAGAAGGTAATCGAGGAGGAGCAGGGCGGGGGCGGTGGCCACCAGGTGCCATGTCTGGACGGCAAAAGCTCCCGAGGTCTGGGCGACGACCAGCATCAGGAAAGGAATCACCACGAACCCCGAAAGCTGCTGGGCTCCCTGGAAGGTCGAGGCATATGCCGAAATGATAACCATCGAAGAGAGGCCGAACAGGATGACCGCGGGGCATACCATGGCGATCAGTACGATCCATTTCACGTTGGGAAATGCCTCCGAAAGGTAACTTCCCCCCCCATAATTCACCACCGCCGAAAAAAGGCCGAAGGAAACGAGCGTGATCGTGTATGAGGGAAGGAACGTCGCGAGGAGTTTTCCCAAAAGGAGCTCGGTGAGGGAAATCGGTGTGTAGAGTATCGTTTCGAGGGTTTTTGCCTCCTTTTCGCCTACCAGGCAACTCGCGCCGATGATGCTTCCCGCCATTAGAGGGATCATCAGGAAAAGGGGCGGGAACATGAAGTTAAGGATGACATAGAAGATCTTCCCCACGTTGCTTTCGAACTCGATTCCCGCAGGGATCATCTTCAGCATCGGCTGGATGTCGTTCATCTTCTTCGCCCCCTTCTCGAGCCCGTAGAGAAACATCGAGGGCATGAAGACCGACATTATGAGCGGAAGGATGACCATCGGAATCCAGATCTGGCGGTTCCGGAGAATCGCCTTGAGGTCCTTCAGGATGATCGCTCCAAGACGTTTACGCATCTGTCCCCCCTTTCCGGAAGGCGAAATACAGGTCTTCAAGAGACATCCTGACCTGCCTGGCCTCGAACACCTTTGCCCCACCCGAAACCGCCCTGCCAAGGATCTCCGCGGCGTCTGCGTCTCCCTTCACCGGGATCTTCCAGCTTCCTGGTCCGTCTTTGAAGCCGTCGAAATCCCGGGAAAGTCCCTCCCCACGTATCTCGAGAGTGACCGAGCCGGACTTCTGTTCCATGAGTTTCGCGAGGGTTCCGAACCCGGTCAGTTTCCCCCGGGAAATGAAGCCGAAAAGGTCGCACGTGTCCTCGGCGTATCGGAGTTGGTGCGTACAGAGGAACGTTGTCACCTTCTCCTCTACCGCCATGCGGCGGATCATGTCGTTCACGCTCTTCGATGCCTCCGGGTCGAGGCCGGAGGTGGGTTCGTCGAGGAACAGGACCCTGGGCTTGTGGAGAAGGGCGATTGCGAGGAGCAGCCGCTTCTTCATCCCGGAACTGAATGTCTTGACCCTGCGTCCGCGGACCCCGGATAGATCGAAGAAACCCAACAGGTGGGCCGCACGGCTCGAAATCTCAGCTTTCCCCAGCCCCTGGAGGCGGCCGAAAAAGGCCAGGTTCTCCTCCGGATCCAGGTTCTCATAAGGTTGCGCGGTTTCGGTCATCACCCCCGACATCGCATGGATCTCCCTTACGTGAAGGGCGGATGGAAGTCCGTGAACGAAGGATTCCCCCGAAGAGGGGAGCAGGATCCCGTTCAGGATGCGGACCGTTGTAGTTTTCCCCGAGCCGTTCGGCCCGAGGAGCGCGAAAACCGATCCCTCGGGGATTTCGAGGCTCAGGCTCTCGACCGCGTTGGTCTTCCCATCGAAGGATTTCGTCAGGTTCCGGACTTCGATCGCGTTCATGAGGTTCTCCTGCGGGTTTTTCCGCCTCCGACACTTTCGAAAGCCTTCTTTTCGAGAGCCTCGAACGCCGGGGACCGGTCGGCGGAAAAAAGTTCCCGCGCAAGGTCGCCCATCTCCCCCGGAAGATATTCATCAAGCCGGCTTTTTGGCAAGGTGACGACGTCCTCCTCCAGATCTTCGAGGGAAAAGGCGGTTCGGGAAAAGGAGCGGGCGCGTGAATGGTTGTGGAAAACGGCCCGCTCGAGAAAGGCGGTCTTTTGGAACACTTCGGAGATGCGGAGATTGGCCCGATGGCGGCCGGCGGGGATGAAGCGGGCCGGAAAGTAGTCCAG
The DNA here is from genome assembly GCA_964428355.1 of uncultured bacterium. Taxonomy (GTDB): domain Bacteria; phylum Muiribacteriota; class Ozemobacteria; order Ozemobacterales; family Ozemobacteraceae; genus CAYRYU01. The sequence goes on along the minus strand of CAYRYU010000116.1, from coordinate 5,064 downwards.
GCCCGACTCCACGCTGTCCCTGAACCCTGCGACTTCGGGATTTCCCACCCCTAGGTCCCGGCAGGCCGCGCTGTCCGGGGAACCGAAAGGGTCTTCATTGCCGTAGAGGCGGCGGTATCTCGAAAGAAGCTCCGGACGGATCGTTTCGAGGGCGGTTAGGAACTCTGCCTTGTTCCGGCCCGGCTTCAAGGTCAGGCCGCCGGAATAGACGAACTGGGCGCCGGAACTGCGGGCATTGGAAAAAATGTTGCCCCGGTTTTCAGGAGTGTCCCCGATGAAAGGGAGTATGGGGAGGAAATAGACTCCAGACCGAATCCCCGACTCCCGGAACTTCCGGATGGCCTGAAAACGTTCCAGGGATGGACTGGCGCGAGGTTCGAAGACCGACCGCACCTCGTCCTCAGCGAGCGTGATGCTGAAGTGGACTCCCGCGGAGGTTTCGCCGTTTATCCGGGAAAGGAGGTCGAGATCCCGCAATACGAGGGTGTTCTTGGTGAGAATCGAAACGGGGACTCCATGATCGTATGAGATCTGGAGCAGTCGGCGCGTCATGCCGGCCTTTTCCTCGGCGGGCTGGTAGACATCGCAAACCCCACCCCCGAGGAAGAGAACGAAGGGGGCTTTTCTTTCGTCGGGCTCTCCGAAGAGTGAACCTGTGTGAGGATCGCTTTTCGATGCGCACCCCTTAGATCGCAGAAACCTGAGAAGAAGTTCCGGGGCGTTTTCTTTAACCAGAATCCGCTCCCCGAAATCCTCGTGCATGTGGTAGCGCTCGGACTTCCCGTCACAATACCGACAATCGTGCCAGCATCCCTGGTAGGGGTTGAGGGAATAATCCATCCAGGCGAAGACCGAAGGATGGCTCTTCCTTACAAGGCTCTTGCATAGGACCTTTTCGATCTTCAACGGCTTTCCCCCACCCCAAATTCCCATTGTACCCCCACTTCCCTCCGCCGACAAGAAAGCTGGAAACGGGGAAGGCAGGCGATTTGACAGGGGGTGTGACGGATGTCTAGAATGAAACACAGCTTGAACCGAAATGGGAGGATGATGAGTCGAAACCGCTATCGAGAGGTGGGGACTCCTTTCCACGCACAGAAAAGACGGTCGGGATTGATTTTTCCCCTGGCCGTCGTCATGGTGTGTGTGCTTTTCACACTTGGGTGCTGGTTCCTTTTTTCGACGGTTCAATCGAAAAACATCTTCCAGGTGTTCTACCGGGATGACATCGCCCGCCTCATCGCCGAGAGCGCCGTGGCCGAGTGGCGCGCCACCTTTGACAAGCGGCTTTCCGCAGATCCCAAGCTCAAGGGGTTGATCGATTCAGCCAAAGGGAGTCCGGTCCCTATCACCTATGACCTGGGCGAACTGAAAAAAACCTCGGAGATCGCCGGAAAGATGGCAGGATCTGGGAAAGTGGATTTTTCCCTGACCATTTCCATCCGGAATGTGGACAAGACGCTATCCGTGGGGACGAAAAAGAGCGCTTTCGGACAGGAGTTCCAGGGAACCCTGCGATTCGAGGTCAGGATTGCCATCGGACCCACCGGGAAACGGCGAACGTCGAGTTTCACCTTTGATTTCGACCTCAAACAAGCCTGTCTTCGCAGCCGTCCTGGAGAAAGACCTGGCCAGGGCTACACTTCGAGCGCGATGAACGATTACGTTCTTTTCATCCGGGATGCCTGGAACGAGTACGAAGCCACCCAGGGAAAATCGGTCAACAACGACTCCCGGAAGCTCGTCATCCGCCATCTGGACAACTCCCGGCCGGGAAAGGCGTTTTTCGGTTGCGCGGAAAAGGACGACCCCGAAAGGAAAAACAAGTATTCCGCCCTGAACATCACCGCCGCCATGGAGCCCCTGATTCCCGATCCCCCGGGCCCAACGGCACTGACGGTCGATTGGAACACACTCAAGGCCCAGAATCTGATGCCCCAGATCACGTCCCAGATAGAGAACGCTGTGAACCAGGCCCAAAGCAGTTTCCCAGGGGCGGGGATCGACGTGAAAAACGTCCGGGCGACCATAACACTGGATTTCAAACCCATCGTGGGGAATTCAGGTTGGGCGGCCGCCCTTCCCCAGGCAACCCGAAAGGCATACGATTCCTATTTCAACAACTCATCCGTTTCCGCGCGAGGAAGGAACCGGGAGACACCCATCCATCTTCTCGGTCCGCAGGATACCGAGTTCTCCTATTGTGGCAAGATAGAGGGCAACCTGCGTCAGCGCTTCTGGCAGACAGCTGTTTTCAAGCTCGACTTTTCACAGTTTTCAAGCGATCCCGCGGTGAACCAGCAGCTGATCTCCCAGATCGGAAGCAAGTTCGATACCACTGTCGAATACCTCAGCCCCTCCGTTTTTCAACAGGTTATCGGGGATTCCAGCAAACCCGAAACCCAGGAGATGTACAAAGTGGTGAAATTCCTCCAGGAAAGAGAGGGAATGCCGCTTATGTCCCAGCCGTGCGAATCGTTTCAGTTGACGCAAAAACCCAGTTTCTCCGGGGCAAGGAACTTCCCTGGGACTACCCCCAATCCACCCTTCTGGGGTAGAACCGACAGGGAGGTCGAATACTCGAATTTCCTTCCATTTTCCGCCTTCCTGGTCCGCTCCTATCGGTTCGATACCGGAACGGAACTTTTCGCCAGCCACTTTTTCGATCCGAAGAACAAGATTCTC
>CAYRYU010000116.1:0-2279 GCA_964428355.1 uncultured bacterium | reverse complement strand
TACCGGAACGGAACTTTTCGCCAGCCACTTTTTCGATCCGAAGAACAAGATTCTCAAACTGAAAGGGATTTTCCAGGTCTCCTCGCCTGCCGGATTGACCATCCCGAAGGGGACGAAATTCCAGGGCAAAGGGGTGATCATCTCCTATGGGGACATAAACATCGGCGGAAGCCTCGAAAAGTGTTCATCGACCGATGGCCCCTTGATTCTCTTCACATACATGGGGAATATCAAGGCGAATGTCGATTCCGAGGGAAAGATCGAAGCATCCCTGATCGCCCTGAACCAGGATTTCGATCCGGGGAACCCCAGTTCACCACGCTCTTGGGTCCGGTTTTGCGGTCGAAGGGCGACCGTGGTCGGAAACCTCGCGGCGGACCGTTTTGACCTGGATTCCCTCTCCTCCTCCCAGGAAAACTCCCTGGAGTATGACAACACCACCCTTTCCGACTCCACCTCCTATTCCACCACCCTTGCCGGAAGGCTCGGTGCAATGAGGATGATCTTCGATGATCCTGGCGCGAATCCATAGATTTTCGGGGAGTTCTGGCCGGGGATTCACCTTCATGGAAGTCCTCGTTGCCATGATCTTCCTTATGGCCGGCCTGGTGTTCCTGTTTTCCGTTTTTTCTTCATCGAACCGGGGTACGATGGATGCCTACAGGGAGACAATCGCCTTCACTCTTGCCCAGGAGGGCGTGGAATGGGTTGGAGGAATGGGATACGAGGAGTTGAACGACATCCTGAGCGTTCCGGGGAATTCCCTCGCAACCCGGCTCCAACTGGGCGTTTTGGCTGATGTGGATGACATCCAGCGGGAAGACGGTTCGATGATCAGGTATCCGGAGGATTACAAGCAGTTCCGACGGCTCATCGACATCGAGCACTATCCTTCCCTGAGGCTGATGAAGGTACACGTGGAGGTTGCCCCCAAAACCAAGTTTTTCACGCGTCGGGAAAGCGTGATCCTGGAAAAGATCGTGGGGGCTGAATATGATTAGAATGGGCAGCCGGGGCATGACGCTCGTCGAAACCTTGATCGTAGCTGCTCTCGGAGTGATGATCCTGCTACCGTTGATGAACTTCATGCTTTTCTCCCAGAAGAGTGCAACGAAAGGGTTCGACCGGATAGAGACCCTTTCGGCGGCACGGCTCATACTCGAACAGGTCCAAAGGGATCTGAAGGCCCTCTGTTTCGATGACAGTTCAAGGTTTTTGACTGCGTCCGACACCCAGACGGTCAGCTACTCCTTCCCCGCGTTCCCTGGGGCTGGCTCAGGGCCGGCATACTCGGGGAGCGCGAATCCGGTGAACCTGATCGAATACTCTTACGAGCCGGGAAAACGCGAGTTGAAACGGACGGTCACCTTCAATTCCCTGCTCCCCGGAGCCCCAAAGAAGCCGAGAGTCGCGGTTCTGGCGAAAAACGTCGTGGAGTTTTCCATTTCCCCAGCGAAGTTTCTCGGGTCAACCTGCTACGATATCGTCGTTAAATGCCAGTCTTCGATGCCGAAGCCCATGGAAGCTGCGACGAAACTCAGGACCTCCGTCCGGTCAGAGTATCAGGGCCGGCTTCAACGGCATCCCAACTGGATCATCAACCGTCGTACCCAGATCAAACTTCCGCCGTGAAAATATTTGAACCTCGCCTGAAAATGCGCGTATATTGTTCTGAAGGGTTCGAAAAGAAAAAAGCAAAACGGAAAGAAATTCAGGAGGAAAGTATGAAGAAACTCGTGAAGGGCTGTCTGTTCATGGTGGCGATGATGGTCGTGTCCCTCACCTTGACTGGATGCGATGCCTCCAAGTTGCAGGATATGATGTCCAAGGCGAAGGGAATCATTGAGAAGGTGGGCGGATCCCTTCAGGGCCTCGCCTCGGCATGCGGCGGCGGATCATGCTCGGGTGGGAGCTGTGGATCTTCCAGCAGCTGCTCCGGTGGAAGCTGCAGCGGTGGCGGATGTGAAAGCAGCTGCTCGGGCGGGAGCTGCAGTGGTGGCGGATGTGAAAGCAGCTGCTCGGGCGGGAGCTGCAGTGGCGGTGGATGTGAAAGCAGCTGCTCGGGCGGGAGCTGCAGTGGCGGTGGATGTGAAAGCAGTTGCTCCGGCGGAAGTTGCAATACTTCAAGCAGTTGCAGCGGTGGAAACTGCCCCGATCTTCTGATCAAGTCGAATTGCAACATCGGGTGTGTCGAAGGCTCCTCCTGCGATACCAATCCCTGAATGAAGGTCAGCGATCGAAGGGCCCCGCAATGATTGCGGGGCCTTCATGTTTTTAGC
>CAYRYU010000115.1:20194-21639 GCA_964428355.1 uncultured bacterium | reverse complement strand
GGCGTAGTCCCGGAGGGCACCTTCCTTGACCATTGGAAGAATCCGTGATCCCCGCCGGAAAGCCGGATCGACTTTTCCCTTCCCCTCCTGGAAATGAAACACATCATCTCGAGGTCACTGCTGCCTGAAACCGCCCGGGCGAATCGAAGCGGTCTCCCTGCCTGGTTTCCATTTCTCGTTCCCCTGCTTGCTTTTTCGCTTTCATTTCAGGGAGCCCTGCTCGCTGAAAACACCGTTTTCAAACATGGAGGATACTCCACCGTAATCAGGTCGATGGCTGTCGATGCGAAGGGAAGGCTTTGGTTGGGCATCTTCGGGGGCGGGGTATGGATGTTCGATGGGAAAAAGGGCTTTCCCGTTGGATCCCCCGACACCGCTTCCCCTGGAAACAGAATCAGTCGTATTGTCCCCGATGGAAACCGTATGTGGGCGGTAACAGCCGGAGACGGCCTGTGGCAGTTCGATCTCGAAACCGGCGGATGGAGGCCATTCACCCCCAGCCCGGGCAAGGACATGGCCTACCTCCACGGATTCCTCGATCTGGGGGAGGACGAACTTCTCCTGGGTTCCGTTGGAAGCGGGGCAGCCTGGCTCAACCAAGGGACCTGGCGGCCTATCGGCCAAAAGGAGGGGCTGACCGATTCCTGGGTCAATGACATCGTTCCAGCCTCTCCGGGAGCCTGGCTCGGAACATCCGGCGGAATCTTCCTTTTCCGGGACGGAAGCATTCGCGAGTGGCGGTATCCGACCGATGAAGGCGGCCCGGGCGGACTTTGGGTTAACCCCGAGGTCAATGTTCTCATCCCCAGGGATCCGTTCCTTTTCGTGGGAACGGGGGAGGATGGCGTTTTCTTTTTCCCTCCCTCGGGGCAGGAGAAAAAGGTCCAGGGGACCTTTGGAAACATCCAGGCTTTCACGGTCTGGCATGGCGATCTCTGGGCGGTCGGTCCCAGTGCGCTTTTCAGGATTTCATCCGGCCGCCCCGGTGAATGGTCAGCCCGAACCGTGGCGGAAGCGCCTCGCGAGCGAGGGTGGAAGTCCCTCGCGGTTTCTTCGGACGACCGTCTTTTGATCGGGACGATGGATGGGAAGGTGTTCGCTTCCGTGGATGGTGAAGAACCCCGTTGTTGGCTGGAATACATCGATGGAAAAGGCGTTTTCCCCGTTGGGGACGTTTCATCCCCCGGGAATGATCCGACGGGCCGGGGGCCCGGGGAAAAATAAGGAGGTATTGTGAAAATGATCGGATTCAAAGTTCGAAGATCCGCGGCTCTCTCTGTTTTCAGTCTTCTCCTCATCGGGGTTCTCTTTTCCGCGGTTCATGCGGGTCCCCAGAAAGGCGCAAAAACCGGGAAGGAAAAGGGCGATCCCCAGAAAACCGAACCCGCAACCCCTCCAAGGCCTTCCCAGCCGGGTACGCCTGCCGCCGGTACGCCTGCCGCCGG
>CAYRYU010000115.1:17668-20094 GCA_964428355.1 uncultured bacterium | reverse complement strand
GGTACGCCTGCCGCCGGTACGCCTGCCGCCGGAGTCGTTTCCAATCCCCCGGCCATCACGATGCCGAAGCTTTCCGACCCTCAGGCCTCCGCGCTTTTCCGCCAGGGGATCGACTTTCTAAACCAGGGAGCGGTGGTTCAGGCGATCTACCGGTTCCTCGAGGCGGGCAAGAGGCAGCCGGGGAACCCCGATATCCTGTCCAGAACGGGGATAACGATCATGGATTATGGCGAAACCCGCCTCAAGGAAGGTCGGGATATGCTTTCCGAACTCAAGGACCTCAGGAAGGGTGTTCTAGGTGAAGAGGAAGGAATTGCATATTCGAGAAGCCTCTTCCTCGTCGAGCCCTACCAATTCGATTCGGCTGAGACCCTTCTGAAGGGCTACCTGAAATCGAATCCGAAAAACTTCCAGGCTCTCGCCGCTCTCGGGGAGTGCGAACTCGCCCGGGGACGTTTTGGAGCCGCAATGGCCTGGTTCAAGCAGGCATTGGAGAACAATCCGAAAGGTCTCAGGGCCATGTGGGGAAACGGCCTTGCCCTGCTCAAGCTTGGAAAGAAGACTGAGGCGCAGACCCAGTTCGATTCAGCCTATTCCGCCGATCCCGAATCGGCCGCAAACAACGTCAGGATGGGGAAGATGATGGTCGAGATGGGGAAACCGATTGCGGCCTCGAATTACTTCAACCAAGCCCTCAGGATCGACAAGGATTGCGTCGGGGCACACCTGGGGATCATCCCCCTCCTGCTCGCGAACAACGGGGATATGAGCGCAAGAGCCCATCTCCAGGCGGTCAGGACGTTCGACCCCGAAAACCCCGAGGTCTACCTCAACGAGGGACTGTTCAACGAGATGCGGGGGAACCTTACCGATGCGGTGGCAAACTACGAGGCTGCGGTGTCCCTCGGGGCAGGCTCCATCGATGCCCGGTACCGCCTAGCGCGAATCTATTGCGGGGTGGGAACCAGATTCCCAGGGAACCCCTTTTCGAACGAGGATCCGATGGTGGTACGGGAATACCGGCTGTATTACGATGCCGATCGGGCGCTGACGTTGTTGAGGGAGGTCCAGGCTCTTTCCCCGAATCATCCCGATTCCGCCTTCATCTCCGAAACGATCGAGCGCCTTGAAACCCAGGTCGCCAACGAGAAAGAGATCAACAAATGATTCCTTCCATCGTCTCGAAGAAGGGTCCGGTGATACGGGGGACTCCTTGCCCTGGAAAAGAATTCGAGGACGGGGTTTGTAAAAAAAATTTTACATCCGTCGAAAAATTTACTCCTTCCCCCTTTCCGATCACCCTGGTCTCTGGTTGGGTTGAAAGGCCGAAAAATCCTGGAGGATTGCAGGGAGACCTTCCCCTCCCCCATATCTCTCCAGGAGATGGAATGATTTTTGCATCATCAGCTTCGCCGTGACGATTTCCCATCATCAGGAATAGTCCTCGAGCGGAGCGATCTTTCAAGGGTGAATTGAAAAAGGAGGGGGCCCATGTATCTTTCGGGGAAGCGAGTTCTTTTTTTGGTCCTTTGTGTCGGGCTGCTTGGAGGGGCCGCCTGGGCTACGGATTGTTCCAAGGTGCCTAACGATGACAAGTTCCTCCCCAGTCGGATCACCCTCATTTCGGGAATCACGATGGAAACGAACGAGGTTCGGCGTCCCGCGAAGATGATCACGATCCCAAAAGCATCGATCGCGGTCTGGTGTCCCTGGATGGAACCCCCTCCAGTCGAGCGCCTTCACGGAAACGTCCTCGACGGCCGGAAGGCGAAAATCTACAAGAACAACGGCACCACGCGTGACCGATTCCCCTTCATCGTTGCCGACTGGACGGTCGAACCGAAGAAATACTACGTCTTCCGGAATGTTCGCTACCAGTGGATTTTCGAGACGAGCCCGGGCGACACAGATGGTGGGAACGTCACCGGGAAGTCCGGAGTGGATCCCTGGTCACCGTTTTTCAAGCAGACCTATCTCGAAGCCGAAGTGGTTCCGTTCATCGAGCGGTTCGCCCTCGAGGCGATCGCCCCGGACGGCCTGTCCGAGAAGAAGGTCTTTGTCAACCGCCATACGACGGTCTATGACTCGGGGGTCCAGGGAAACACGCAGGTTGCGGAATCCTCGATCCTCCAGCAGGTCGGGATGAAGCTCACTTTCGAACGGGCCGAGATCGATGTCGGTTCCGGATCCACGCCGGCTCCCGAAGGCCCCGGGTATCCGGAAGGCGATTTCGATTCCGCCGATCTTCCCGACCCTGACGTCGTCCTCAAGGGAGCCATCACCCTCAACGCGGCTCCCGCAGATGATGCGTTCCAGAAGGGTGAGGTGATAAACCCGGTTCCCGATCCGTACAAGCCGGTCTGGACGCTTGGGCCCTGCTCCGCGTACACCCTCTGCTACGTCGAGGATTACAAGAAACCCGAGGG
>CAYRYU010000115.1:14632-17568 GCA_964428355.1 uncultured bacterium | reverse complement strand
GGCCCTGCTCCGCGTACACCCTCTGCTACGTCGAGGATTACAAGAAACCCGAGGGGAAACCCCAGGATTCTCGCGGGGAAACATACCACGGCTCGATCGGTGGTTTTCTCGAGGGAGGCGTGACGATCGAATACGAGGATGACAACGTCGAGGCCAACGCCAAGTCCGACCAGATGAACGCCAAGTTCAAATACTACCTTGGAAACGCCGACATCTACAAGGTCGAGAACCCCTTCTACGGCGACAACGAGCATCCAACCTACAACCTTCCCTACCTCCACTTCTTCTACGTCCGTTCGAACTATGAATTCGGTCCCTATTGTTGCGGCGCGCAGAAGGGCCGCGAGCCGGAATGGTATGCAAACGGCCACCCCTACTGGAAGAACAAGAATTCGACCGAGATCATCGATTATGTGACCACGCGTTACGGGAACGCCTGGAGCAGCAACAGCATTCCATCCTGGGAAATGGGCGTGGTCTATTGCACCCTTGGCCTTGACGGAAAGGGAAAGAATGCCAAGTTCAACACCGAACAGCTGAACGCGGCCTGGCAGAAAGGTTCCATGGCCGAGTGCACCGTGTTCCAGAACCTCAAGGCCGATCTGAGCATCCGCAAAACAGGGGCCGCCGCCAAGGCGATGTTGGCTTTGACCGCTCTCGAACAGGCCATCCAGAGCCCCGAGAGCATGAAGATCAGGAACGATCGCACCTTCTACCGCTTCGCTCCCGCCGGTTATGATTCCGACCGTGGTTCCTACTGCGTTGGCCCCCAGAAGCTCGAGAAGGACAACCCCAAGGTCCACGAGGAATGGGTGACCGAGAAGAAGGGCATCGCGATCAAGAAGGGAAAGTGGATTCTCGCCGAAAAACGCCTGATCCTTCCCGCGAAGTACTCCACTTGCGCCTGCGACCAGAGCCACACCGATGCTTTCACATCCAAGCAGGTCCTTCAGATCGTGGTCGCGGACTGCTGCGGGAACATGACGACGGTCAACCCCTCTACCGAAAACACCCGCGACGGAATCATCATCCGGGACGACACTCCCGCTTCCCCTCCCATCCCCGAAATGACCATCGAGGATCCTCAGACCCACGGGGAAATCAAGATCGCCGTCCCCTGTGACGACAACCTCCGAGCCACCGAGAAGCTCGTGATCAGGAACAAGAGGACCGGGGCAATCGGAAAGTATCGCCCGAACGAGTTCGGGGGAGACTTCAACCTCGCCGAAAACGACTTCTCGATCGAACGCGAAGATGGAAAGATCGAACCGCTGGCGGTGATTCCGGATGGCTCCACCACGGGAAGACCCTCCATTTTCGAGGACACCCGCGTCCAGCTCGGGGGCGGCGGATACGACAACATAGACGGAACCACCTCCTTCCGCGGGATCGGAAAAACCCGGATCACGGTCTATTCTCTCGACGGATCACTGAACCGAGTCGGCCCGGAGCAGCTCGAGTTCGTGGACCAGACCGGAAACGTCCGTACCGCGGACTACTTCGAGCGTGTCAATTCCGGCGATCCGTACAAGTTCGATCCCAACTTCAAATTCATGCACATCTTCCGGAAACCTGGATGGTACCAGATCGAGTACAGGGTCTGGGAGAACGCCAACACCACGGGTGAAAAGAAATCCCGCGCCCTGATCTACAACCTCCAGGTGGCCGATTCCAAGACCTCCAACCGTGACATCGGCGGAACGGAGGGAACCCGCGCGCAATAGGAAGTGGATTTCCCGACACCGTTGTTCCCTGACCTTGATGACAGGGGGAGCCTGAGATCTGTGTTCCAGGGCGGCTGTGCCGCCCTTTTTTTTCTCCGAAACCCATCCCCTCCGCGGGAGCGGAAAACCAACGACTCGAAAAGGCGGAAATCCATGAACTTAAGACGAACCATCGCGGTCATTTTCGTTGTTCTGATCTCGATTCTTCTTCCTCTGCGGAGCGGGGCCGCCGACACCTTCGATCTCCCGGGGATCACGGTCACCCTTCCGTCCGACGAGAAGTTGTCGAAAACCCGGATCGATTCGATCTGGGCCGGTGAAGCAGGAGTGGTCTGGGGAACCGGAGCCGGTGTCCTGTGGGAAAAGCCCGACGGAACGAAGTCGTGGTTCGATCGGAGCAACTCTCCCTTCAAGGTCGAGGAGTTTCCCGGCGCACTGATCTATCAGGGACATCTTTGGCTCGGGGTCAGAAATCCGGCTGCCGGGCAGGGCCTTTTCCGGTTCGACGGCAAGGAATGGACGCAATATCATCCCAGGCTGAACGAGATGCTTTCCGAACTGGTCACCTGCCTTCTTGCCGATGGCAAGGACCGGCTGTGGATCGGTTACGAGGAGCGGGGAATCGACCAGTACGTCGGTCACGAGTATGGGAAAAAGACCCTTCGTCTCTTCGGTGGGATCAAGGTCAAGCACGGGCTTCTTCCCGGGGAGGTTTTCGCCATGGTCGAGAGTGGCGATTCGATCTGGGTGGGACAGTCGACGGGACTGAGCCGGTTCGATCCCTCGAAAAAAGGGGGGGCTTCCTTCCAGAATTGGAATGGGGGAAAGGAGTTCCCTGCCCAGGCCGCGTTCGCGCTTGTGCCTGACGGAGCGGGAAAGATCGTCGCAGGAACCGATGTGGGGGTGGTTGTTCCCGCCGGAGACGGCTGGAAGGTCTTCGGGCGCAAGGAGGGGGTCCTCACTTTCCCGGTGAAATCGATCGTGAGCGACGGAAGGCGTTTCTGGTTCGGAACGGACAACGGGCTCCAAGCGCTCGAGAACGGAAGGGTCTCGAATCCCGTCAAAATAGCTAACGGAGGGCTCCTTCAGGAGATCCGGTGCCTCTGCTTTTCCCGGAATTTGAACGGGAGCGGCAGGCTCCTTGTCGGAACCGAAAACGGCGCCCGCATCATCCCCCTCCCCTGACCGATTCCGGATCCCCCGGCCACGGAG
>CAYRYU010000115.1:8015-14532 GCA_964428355.1 uncultured bacterium | reverse complement strand
CGGCGCCCGCATCATCCCCCTCCCCTGACCGATTCCGGATCCCCCGGCCACGGAGGCACCGAGCCACAGAGTTCTCTGGCATTGTGCGGGTTTCGAGAATCCGGCTTCCTCCGTGTCTCGGTGCCACGGTGGCATGGGCTTCCTGGCCGGATTGGACCCAAGACAGGAGGGGAAGGGTGGGGGCGGATTTGACTCGACTTCGGGGGGCTGCTATCCTACTCGGGTATCGGAATTCCACCGAAATGCCGATGGTCTTTCCGGATGATGCCAATTCTGGTTCGAATCACATGACGGGGGATCATATGAAAAGAGTCCCGGGAAAGTCCTGGAATTCCCTTTGCCCCTCTTCCGGCCGCGATGGCCGGGTGCACCCGACGCTGGTCCGGATTGCCCTGGTCGCCCTGACTCTCTTCGGCTCGCTCAACGGCCCGGTTTCCGGCCAGGATCTCGTTCCTTCGCTCTACGACCAGGGAATGAGGCTTTATGCCCAGCAAAAATATGCCGCCGCCGCGGATTACCTCGGCCAAGTCTGCGACATGTCCCAGGACCACCACCAGGCCCGGTACTACCTGATCTATTGCTATCTCGCCGGAAAACAGTTTTCCCTTGCCCTGAAGCACGCCGAGATCCTCGTCGCCAGGAATCCGGGAAACCCGGGCTACACACAACTCCGGGATCAGATCCGTCAGGCGGCCCAGGCAGAGGTTGCGGCCCAGCAGAAAACCAAGACGACAACCCGTCCTCCCAAGGAAGTGATCTCCGAAACCGGAGACGGAAAATACAGTGGATATACCCCCAAGCTTCCTTCCGGTCCTTCAAACGTGAAACCTCCCCCCAAGAAACCCAGGACCCTGCTGGACGAGGCGGTCTCATCGATCGACATGGAGGAGTATGCTTCCGCCGCAACCGCCCTCGACAAGATCATCAAGCAGGAACCCAAGAATGCCCGGGCGCTGCATTTCCGGGGCGTCGTCGAATTCAACCAGCGGAACTGGGCGGGTGCCCGACCCTGGCTCGAGAAGGCGGTCGCGGCCAAATCCGATTCCTTCGAGTCCCTCTTTCTCCTGGGAGACACCTTCCTTCGGGAAGGGAAATACAAGGAAGCCGAGGGAAGTTACCAGAAAGCCCTTGCGGTCAAGGAAGACGTGTTCGCGATGATGAACCTTGCCGAGTGCAAGCGGAAACAGGGCCAGGGCGCCGAAGCCACCGAGATCTTCAAGAAGGTTCTCAAGATCGATCCCAACATTCCCGAAGCCAAGATCCCCCTGGTGGAAATCGCCCTGGACGAGGGAAAACTCGTGGAGGCCTCCGAAATGATCAACGAAGTTTTGAGCGTCGATCAGGCCAACTCCTATGCCCGGTTCGTCAAAGCAAAGATCCTTTTCAAGAACGGGCTTTTCGACAATGCTGCCGCCGAACTCGGCCTCGTCATTCAGGCCGCTCCGGACAACGACGATTACAAGATGTTCAATGCCAAGGTGCTCCTCGCGGGTTTCAAGACCGGTCAGGCTCTCGATGTCGCTTCCCAGGTTCTCAGGAACCGCGACTCCTACGAATCGAGGACCCTTATCGCCGAATGCCTGATCGCGAACGGACTCGTGAGCGATGCGGAAGAGCATCTGAATATCGCGGAGAAGTACCGGGCCGGACCGGACATTCCACGTCTGAAAGCGTTGCTGGCCCGGAAACAGGGGGACAACGAAAAGGCCCGGGAACAGTATCAGGCTTACCTTGCGGCCGCGGCTGACGATGTGGGTGCTTACATCGAATTCGCCCAGTTCCTGGTCGAGGTGGGGGATGTCCCCCTCGCGAAGGAGACCCTCAAAACCGCGGCCACCAGGTTCGCGGGAAAACCCGCCGGGGAACAGGCTTCCATCAAACTGCAGGCCCTGGGCGGGGAACCGCCTGAGGCTCCCCCCGCGCCCGCTCCCGAACCTCCCAAAAAGGACGACGGAAAACCGGCTCCCGCGCCGGGAAAGGTGAAATACTGACCCGGCCCCCATTTTCCCCCCTTCCCATGAAAGGACCCTTTTCCCATGTGTGGAATAATCGGTTATATCGGTGACAAACCCGCCAACGAAATCATTTTCGAAGGTCTGACCCGCCTGGAATACCGGGGCTACGATTCGGCAGGGATAGCGGTCCTGGAACAAGGCCGCATCCTTGTCAAGAAGGATATCGGGAAGCTCCGGGCATTGAGGGACATTCTCGTCACGAATTTCGGGTCTTCATCCTCCCAGGGGATCGGCCACACGCGCTGGGCGACCCACGGAAGGCCCTCGGGGTTCAACGCGCACCCCCATTCGGATTGTCATGATTCACTCATGGTGGCGCACAACGGGATCATCGAGAACTACCTCAAACTCAAGCAGAACCTGGTTTCCCGGGGCCACAGGTTTTCCTCCGAAACCGATTCGGAGGTTCTCGCCCACCTGATCGAGTCCCACTACGGGGGCGACCTCGAGAAAGCCGTTCTCGAAGCCCTTCGGGAAGTCGAGGGCGCCTACGCGATCGCGGTCATCCACAAGGATCATCCCGACCGCCTCGTCTGCGCGCGCAAGGAAAGCCCCCTGATCGTCGGCCGTGGAAGGGGAGAGAATTTCATCGCCTCTGACGTGACCGCAATCCTTCAGTACACCCGGGAGGTCGTCTACCTGGACAACTTCGAGGGGGCGACCATCAGCCGGGACGGGGTCCGGTTCTTCAAGCTCGACGGAACCCCTGTCGAGAAGGCATCGAAGGTCGTGGACTGGAACCCGGTCGCCGCCGAGAAGGGCGGTTTTTCCCATTTCATGCTCAAGGAGATCTACGAACAACCCCAGGTGATCCGGAACACCATCGGCGGTCGGACATCCGAAGAAGACGGCCGGATCTACCTTACCGAGCTGGGCCTTTCCGGCCCCGACATCTTCAAGACTCAACGGATCGTGATGGTGGCCTGCGGAACAGCTTTCTATGCCGGTTGTGTCGGAAAATACCTGATCGAGCAGCTGGTAAAGGTCCCCGTTGAGTGCGATCTGGCGAGCGAGTTCCGCTACCGGTCGCCTTTGGTCGACTCCAACACGCTCGTGGTTGCCATCAGCCAGTCGGGGGAAACCGCCGACACCCTCGCCGCCGTCCGCGAAGCCCGCAGACGGGGAGCAAAGGTTCTCGGGATAGTCAACGCAAAGGACTCCTCCCTCACCCGAGATGTAGACGGGCTCGTCTATATCCATGCCGGGCCCGAAATCGGTGTGGCGTCGACGAAAGCCTACATCGCGATGCTTACCTCAATAACCCTCCTCGCCCTCCTGCTCGGGAAGATCCGTGGTACTCTCGCTCCCGAATTCGTCAAGGAAACCATCCGGGAGCTGAAGGTCCTCCCCCAGCTCATCGAACGGATCCTGGGAAACGTCGAGCCGATCAGGCAACTTGCCGAACGCTTCCAGCACGCGCGGAACTTCCTCTTCCTCGGACGGGGAATCAACTTCCCCACCGCGCTCGAAGGTGCGCTCAAACTCAAGGAAATCAGCTACATCCATGCAGAAGCTTACGCCGCGGGCGAAATGAAGCACGGCCCCATCGCCCTCATCGACAAGGACCTTCCCGTCCTGGCCGTCGCGACCGAGTCGACGGTTTACGACAAGCTCGTGAGCAATCTCAAGGAGGTCCAGGCCCGTTCGGGAATCCTCATCGCCCTCGCAACCGAGGGCAACGAGGAAATCGTCCACCTCGCCGAGCATGTCCTGTTCGTCCCGAGATGCTCCGAAGTGCTGTCCCCGATCCTGACCGTGGTCCCGCTCCAGCTTTTCGCCTATTACGTCGCCGACTTCCGGGGCCTCGATGTCGACCAACCCCGCAATCTCGCGAAATCGGTCACCGTGGAATAGACGGTCACCGTGGAATAGACGGCCACCGTGGAGTAGACGGTCACCGTCTGGCAGGCGAGGGAAAACCACAAAGGAACGAAGGACAAAAAGTTCACGAAGGAATTCCCCCGCGGCCAAGTTTCTTCTCTGTGATCTTCGTGTTCTTCGTCTCTTTGTGGTGAACTCCCTCCACGCTTTCTGAAAGGTTTCAACGGAATATGGAACTGAAGACTCTCGAGAACCTCGAATGGAGAAAGGTGCTTTCCCTGATCGCGGGATTTGCCGGCTCGATGCCTGCGAAGGATGGGATCATGGAGATCCTGCCGTTTCGCGATCCCGACCGGATAAAACGGAACCTCGACGAAACCGAGGATCTCCTGTCCTTTCTGAAAGGCTCGGGGAGCATCCCCGTCAACGGAATCCGGGACATCCGCCCCGAACTCGAGCGCCTGGAGAAGAGCTCCGATATCCTGACCGGGGATGAGTTGCTGAAGATCAGGGCCGATATCGAAGTCGGAAAGGCCCTAAGGAAGGCGTTCACGCTCGATTCGTCCCGACCCGGCGTGATGCGGCCCGGGCTGCTCGGCGAACGTGCCGGGTTCATCCCGACCCTCTCGAGGATCCACCAGATGATCGTGGACTCGATCGACGAGAAGGGCGAAGTCCGTGACGACGCTTCCCCTCGTCTGGCCACCATCCGGCGTGATCTCGTCAAGACCCGCCAGGAAATCGAAAAACGGCTGACCGAGCTTCTCAGCTCGGGATCCGACATCTTCCAGGACAGGTTCTACACCCTGCGGAATGACCGGTACGTCGTTCCCGTGAAATCCTCCGAACAGGGCCAGATCCAGGGGATCGTCCATGACCAGTCGGGGTCGGGCCAGACCCTCTTCCTCGAACCGCTCGAGATGTTGGGGATGAACAACCGCCTTGTGCGCCTCCGGATCGACGAAAAGGAGGAGGTGCTCAGGATCCTCCGTTCGATGAGTGAAGCCCTGCGCGAAGCCGGCACGGACCTGAGGGAGCTCTTTTCGACGATCGTCTTTTTCGACCAGGTGAATGCCAGGGCCAGGTTTGCCGTGAAGTTCGATGCCTACCGGCCGGTCATTCCCCAGGATGGGCGCCTTATCCTGAAGAATGCCCGTCATCCGCTTCTGCACCCGGGCTGCGTCCCACTCGACCTGGAAATGGATGTTACACGCCGTTGCGTCGTGATCACGGGTCCGAACGGCGGGGGGAAGACTGTGGCCCTGAAGATAGTGGGAATCAACTCCCTTCTGCTCCAGGGCGGCTTCTATGCACTCGCAGGGGCAGATTCGCAGATTCCCGTTTTCGACCAGGTCCTGGCCGATATAGGCGAGTCCCAGAGCATCGAATCCCACCTTTCGACATTCACGTCCCACCTGACGCGCCTCAAGGAGATCTACACCGGGGCCGCGAAGGGAAAGTCCCTTGTACTGATCGACGAAATCGGTACGGGAACCGACCCCAGCGAGGGTGCGGCGCTTGCCCACGGGTTCCTCAAGGAGCTGACCCGCCAGGGCGTTTTTTCCATGGTCACCTCCCATTTCGATGCTCTCAAGGAAATCGCCTTCACCACTCCCGGGTTCATGAATGCCGGGATGGAGTTCGACTACCAGACGCTGCGTCCCACATTCCGGTTCTCGATGGGCGTTCCCGGAAAGAGCAACGCTCTCGCCATCGCCAGGCTGTTTGGCCTTCCCGAGGAGGTTCTCGCCGAGCTCGCGAGATTCCGCGGGGGGGCCCTTTCCCGCGAAGCCGAGCTGTTCGAGGCCCTGGAAACCGAAAAAAGCAGGGCGGAGTCCCTGCGAAGGGCATGCGAGGAGCGGGAACGCCGGATCGCGGAAAAGGAGGGTGAACTCGATGAATCCCTCGAGCGACTCAAGGAGTTCCGACGCAAGAAACGGGACGAGTTTTCCGAGAAATACGAATCCGATCTCCGCAAGAAGATCCGTGAGTTCGAGACTCTTATCCATGATCTGAGGCTTCGTGCGGGCGAAAAACTTCCATCGGCCGATCTTTCGGCGGCCCGCGAAGGCCGCGAAGGTGTGAAGGCCCTGCTCGACCGGTTGGAGGACGAAGGCGGGGAAGCCTCGACTGCTGCACGGGAAGCAGGCCCGGTGAGGTTGGGGGACGCGGTTTTCTGGGGAACCATGCTCGTTCCCGGCCGTCTCGTGGAAATGGAACCCGGCCGCGACCGGGTCACCGTTGAGTTCGAAGGAAAAAGGATGACCGTTCCCCAGTCGGAGCTGAGGAAGGCTCCCACCAAGCTTCTTCTGGAGTCCGAGCCCGCTCCTCCCCCCCTGACAGGACCCCGGGCCTATCTTCCTCCCGAGCTCGATCTCCGTGGGCTTCGCGCCGATGAAGCCGTGACGCTGACGGAGCAGTATCTCAAGAGCGCGAAGGCATCCGATCACGGGAAGGTCCGGATCATCCACGGGAAGGGAACGGGGGCACTCCAACGCGCGATCCACGAATACCTGAAGAGAAGCGAGTTCCGGAAGATCTTCCGGTTCGGCCGTTATGGGGAAGGAGATCTGGGCGTCACCGTCGTGGTCTTCCGCCCCGAAGAGGATGACGACAACCCTTTCGACACCCGCAACCCCAAGAATCTTCCCGCCCCCAAGGTGAAAAAGGGCCGCAAGAAC
>CAYRYU010000115.1:3417-7915 GCA_964428355.1 uncultured bacterium | reverse complement strand
AACCCACCGGTGCTGCGTCCGGGGAATCCGGCGACTGGGATGATGCAATGGACAATTCCGTAAAACTGGGACTGACACAAAAACTGACCCAGACACTCCGAATGACTCCGGAGATGCAGCTGGCGATCAAGATCCTCCAGCTGAATTCGATAGAGCTCAAGAACCAGATCCTCGAGGTCCTCGAAACCAATCCCGTGGTGGAGATCGACGAGAAGGAACCTTCGGGAAACGAGGTCCCCCTCGAGAAGTTTTCCGAGGAGATTCCTCCTGCTTCCCCTCCTTCGCAAGAGTTCTCCGATTCGGGCCGGACCGATTTCGGGATCGACTGGCAGAAATACCTTCAGGACAGCGAGAACTCCGAGATCCGGGTTTCCTCCGGGGGTGGCTCCACCGGGGAGGAAGACCCCAAGTTCGAGAACTTCGTCTCCAAGAAGAACAACCTTCGGGAGCACCTTACCACGCAGCTTCACGAAGCCAACCTCAACCCGACCGAGATCAAGATCGGAGAGTACCTCGTCGGGTTGATCGACAGGAACGGATACCTCAGGCACACGCGCGACCAGATCGCGGACCTGTTGAAGGTGGAGGTCGCCGTTGTCGCCAAGGTCGTGAAAGCCCTCCAGGGCATGGATCCCCCGGGCGTCGGTGCGTTCGATCTCCGGGAATGCCTTTTGATCCAGGCACGGGAGGAAGGTTACGATAACGACATCGTTACCATGATCATCGAGAAACACCTCGATGAGATCGCCACCAACAAGCTCCAGAACATCGCGAAGGTGACCGGCTTCGATATCGAGGACGTTTCGGCCGCGGTCGAGGTGATCAAGGCGCTCAATCCCAAGCCCGGGGCGAGTTTCTTTGGCGGGGTCGACGACGTCTACGTCACCCCCGATGTTTTCATCGAAAAGATCGATGCGGAGTATCTCGTCCACCTCAACGAACGCGACCTGCCCCGCCTCCGGATCAACCTCCTCTATCGTGAGGCGATGAAGAACAAGGACCGGACCGACAAAGCCACCTACGAGTTCATCCGGAACAAGCTGGAAGCCGCCCGCTCCTTCCTTCGGTACGTGGATAAGCGGAAGGAGACCATCCTGAACGTGACGAAGGCGATCGTGGAGGTCCAGAAGGACTTCCTCGATTTCGGCCTTCTTCATCTCAAGCCCCTCACTCTCCAGGATGTCGCGTCCATGGCGGGTGTCCATGAATCGACGGTCAGCCGCGCCACGAGCGGGAAATACGCCCAGACCCCAAGGGGGCTGTTCGAGCTGAAGTTCTTCTTCTCGGGCGCAGCGCGAACGCAAAGCGGCGAGGACATTTCCACACAGGCGGTGAAGAAGCGGATCGACGATCTCGTGAAACTCGAGAACCCGAATCAACCTTTGTCCGATTCCGACATCGTCAGCAGACTGAAAGCCGACGGGATCTTCATCGCCCGCCGGACGGTGGCGAAGTATCGCACCGAACTCAACATCCCCTGTTCTTCCACGCGCAAGCGCGCCTGATCGTGTCCAGCTCCAAGGGAACGGCCATCTGTGAAACCTGCCGCCTGTCGCGCTCCGTCGCGTCAGTTTCCATCCGCAGATTTCGCTGATTTCCACAGATGCGAAAACCCGGCTCGAATCTGCGCCCATCTGCGTAATCTGTGGATGGCCTTCCTGCCAATAAATCAAGACGTCCCGGGGCCGTTTTTTTGGGAAGTTGAAGTTGACGTTAAGGAAACCTGGAAGATGTGTCGATTGGTTAGGAAGAAACCCATTTGAACGGAATGAAATGAAAAAGCATCTGGTTTCCCTGGCAGTTTTGTGGGTATTTGCCTGCGGTGTTGCCTTTGCCCAGGATGCGATCGTTTCCGGTGACAGAATCCGGGTCTGGGTCAAAGGCGAATCCGATCTGACCGTGGAGAGACCTGTTCAGAGCGACGGGAGCATAGACTATCCCCTTCTCGGTTCCGTCGGTGTTGCTGGCCTGAAACCTTACGAAGCTGCAAAGGTCATTTCAAAGCTGCTGGATGACGGATTCCTCAGGGATCCCCTCGTCCAGGTCGATTTCGTAGCCAAGAACCCCCGCAGGAAGGCCCCGACCGATTCCGACCAGTCGGAGGAATCATCGCTCGCCCCTCCCGCGACCACGAACACGGAAAAAACAGCGCCCGCCCTTCCCCGCCTTTCCCGCATCGACATAGTCGATGGGAAAACGGGTTCCGGGATCGGTGGCGCGGCCCTGTTCATGGGAGGAAAAATCTACCAGACCAACCGTCTGGGGCAACTGGTCGTCGATGGGGACGCCGGTAACCTCGTCCTGATCGCCGACGGCTACCGGATCCTGGAAGGCCCTGTGGAACGCTTTCTCAAGGCCGGTCCCGTTCCCAGGATCATCATGGATCGGATGGAACTGACCCCGGCGGTTTCCATAAAAGTCATCGACGGGCGGACGGGCTTGCCCCTGGAGGGAGTTACTGTTAAACTGGATGGGATGAGTGTGAAGACCAACAAACAGGGGGTCTTCCGCATCAAGGAGATCCAGAGGGAGTTCGGTGAGGTCCAGCTTTCGAAAAAGGGATTCCGGAGCTTGCGCAAGGTCATCGATTTCAAGGGACCCGCGCTGCAGGTCGTTCCCCTTCTGGCGGGCGACTGATTCCCGCGGTTTCACCGTCCTCGAACTCGTTATCGTTGTGGCGATCATCGCCATCCTTGCCGGGATCGGGTCCTTCTACTATGCCGATTACACCAAGGACGCCAAGATGGCGACTCTCAAGCAGAACCTCATTCTCGTCAGGGAAGCCATTTCGAAACACTTCCAGGACAAGATGGTCTACCCAACCGATCTGAACGTGCTGCGGGGGGTATATCTCAACGAATCCCCACAGGGGTTGCTTCTCCTCCCCGTACCACCCTCGACCGTGGTCGTGCAGGTTGAGGTTCCCGACGTGAACTGCTCGGACAACGCCTTCCTGGCGACCCAGACCGTTTGGGAGAACTATGATTTTGCCGCTCCCAACGCCAAACAGAAAAAGAATGTCAAGCTCCGGATCGACGGGGCAGACTACCCCTGGTAGGAGAGTGGAATGGCCGAACCCGCAAAAAACACAGCAGAGAAAAGGATGTCCGAGGGGATCGGGGAAGAAAACCGGTCGATCCTGTCGTATCTCAATCCCTTCTACAACAGCATCGGGCTCTCCGATCTCCTGTTGTTCACCAAGTATTTCGCGACCCTGACGAAAGCCGGCATTCCGGTTCTTCGTTCGCTTGGGACCCTCGCCCGGCAGATGTCCGTCTGGCGTTTCCGCCAGATGGTCTGGCAGATGCGCGAGGACGTCGAGGGTGGAATTCCGCTCAACATGTCCTTCCGGAAGAACGAGGATGTCTTCGGCCTGCTCTACATAAACCTCATCCGGGTGGGAGAGGAAAGCGGCCGGATGTTCATGGTCCTCGACCGGCTCAGCGGGCTTCTGGAGCGGCAGATCAAGCTGCGCCGGAAGGTTTTTGCGGCGATGACCTATCCCGCGATCATAACCGTTGTTGCAGCGGGAGTGGTGGCATTCCTGATGCTGGTTGTCATCCCCCAGTTCGCAAACCTGTTCCAGCAGTTCGGCCAGGAACTTCCGTGGCCTACGCAGGTGGTCATCAACACCAGCTCCTTCATCGCCCAGAACATCCTGAATCTCATCGCCGGCTTCCTGATCTTCCTGCTCGCGATCTACCAGGTCAACCAGACCCCGGCCGGGAAATATTTCTTCGATTCCTGGAAGCTGAAGGTTCCATTATTCGGGTCCCTGACGCAGAAATACAATATCGCCATCTTCGCCCGGAACCTTGCGACGCTCTTCCAATCGGGAATCACGATCATCACCGGCATGAAGATCGCCATCGAGGCCGTCGACAACAGAGTCATCGCGGAAGCGCTCGAGAAGGTCGTGAATGACGTCGAGGGCGGTGTTCCCATCGCGAAAGCGCTCGAGAAGGTCGACATCATGCCCGAGCTTTCCACCCAGATGATCGAGGTGGGCGAGGAGTCGGGAAACCTCGACGAGATGCTGGAAAAGGTCGCCGATTTCTACGAGGATGAGATCAACTTCCTGATCGACCAGATGACGGCCATGGTGGAACCGGCTTTCATCGTCGTTCTGGGCTCGATCGTCGGGTTCATCGTAGTCGCCATGTATCTCCCGATCTTCCGGATGGCCAAGGTCGTCACCGGGGGCGGGTCCGATCTGGGTACCGCCGGCGGCTCCTGACCCCGGATCCTCGGAACCAGGGAAGCCACGGAGCCACAGAGCCACAGAGGACTCCGCGACCGGGATTTTCTGGGCGGTGGCTTTTTTCCTCCTTTTCAATCCCCCCATTTTTTCTCTGTGCCTCTGTGGCATCCTGCGTCGCCCTCCGTTTTTCCCGATGGACTTCCGCTCTGTGTTCTCTGTGCCTCTGTGGCATCCTGCGTCGTCCTCCGTTTTTCCCGATGGACTTCCGCTCTGTGTTCTCTGTGCCTCTGTGGCATC
>CAYRYU010000115.1:0-3317 GCA_964428355.1 uncultured bacterium | reverse complement strand
CCTCCGTTTTTCCCGATGGACTTCCGCTCTGTGTTCTCTGTGCCTCTGTGGCATCCTGCGTCGTCCTCCGTTTTTCCCGAGGGAAAATGTGACTCATAGTTGGCTTCGGGAATGTCGATAGAAGGACTATGGAATGTTTTCCCTTTTCAAGGGGATGCGCCGTTTCGGCGCGACGACAAGAGAATTCGGGGCTCTCCGGCATTGTGGCGGGTGATCCGAGCCCCAGTCATCGAAGGGAAGAAGCCGGAAAAGAATCCGGCCTTTCCTCCATAATGAAGGAGTAGCAAAATGGCACACAGAACGCCGTCGGGGAGACATCAGATTCTGGGAATGGTCGTGGTTCTCATCCTGACCGGACTCCCCCCAACCGCGTTCGGAGCTCAGGTCTTTTCAGACTCGTCGATCCAGACGAGCAATGCGAAGACGCTCCTCCTTTTTCCCATGCATCAGATTTCCGATGTCGCTCTAGAGCAGTCGGGGGAAAAAGTCGTGACGCTCGATATTCCCTTCTACTCCTTTCAGGGAGCTCCCAAAATCGTGCTCGCTCCGCACCCCAAGGTGAAATTCGCACGCATCAGCGGAGTTTCCACCAATCCCGATGTCACACGGGTTACCTTGGTTTTCCAGCAGCCCACCAGGTGCGCGGCGCGCATCGAGGACGGTCACCTCATGCTCGTCGAGAGTCCGAGAGCCGCGGTTCGTCCTTCCCCCGAGCCCTCTCCCGCACCGTCGGCGGCAAAGGGGGTTTCTCCCGCCGAGGCCCGACCGGCGGTTCCCCAGTCTTATGAAGTCCCTGCGGCATCGAGGAACGTTCTGGACGAGAAGATCAGCCTCCAGTTCGAGAACGAGGATCTGCTCAGCATCCTGAATGCCCTGGCTATGAAGTTCAACCTCCGCATCTCGGCGGATTCCGGAGTAAAGGGAAAGTTCACTGTCAACGCCCAGGACGTTCCCCTTCGGGAAGTCCTGAAAACCCTTCTTTTACAGAAGAATTTCCAGTATTCCCTGAAGGGAAAGGAACTTACCGTCATCAGCCTTGGACAGGAATCCGACCGTATGGCCCGGGAACTGTTGTTCAAGGACCTGAGCCTCAAGGATGCGCTCCAGACCCTTTCCCGGATGATGAACGTCAACCTCATCATCCACGAGTCGGTCGAGGACAAGAAGGTCAACTTCTTCGTCGAGAACCTCAGCCTCGATGAGCTGCTCGATCTTCTGGTGACCACCAACGACCTGGTGAAGGTGCCCCACAACGAGAACACGTTCGTCATCATGACGAAGAAGGACGCAAAGGACTTCGGGGCGAAGCAGTATCGCACCTTCAAGCTCGTCAACGCCGCACCCAAGGAGATCATCTCCCTCATCGAGGGAACCAAGGCCCTCGCCGACAAGATTGACACCAAGAATCTTTCGGTTAACGAGCGGATCAACGCCCTTTCGGTTTACGACACCCTCGAAAACCTGAACCTGATCCAGAACATCATCGAAAGCATCGATGAGAAGGTGAAGCAGGCGGTCATCGAGCTGAAGCTCGTCGAGATCAATAGGGAGAGCGCAAAAGCCCTCGGGATCCGCCTGGACAACTACAATATCGCACTCAACGATCTCAACCGCATTCCCACCTCGATCGAGCTTCCCGCCACCCTGGACTTCCTCGAAAAGAACAACAAGGCCAAGGTTCTCGCCAGCCCCAAGATCCGGGCTGTCCACAAGAAGAAGGCCTCGATCAGTATCGGGAAGGTCTATCCGGTTCCCTACTTCCGTTATGAGAACGCGTCATCGACGTATCTGGGATATGTTCCCCAGACCTACAAGGAATACAGGGACGTCAAGGTCGGAATCAAACTCGATGTCACTCCCGAGATCTCGAGAGACAACGAAATCAGCCTCGATCTGAACACCACCGTCGATTCGGTCGATCAGATCAACACCGACGGCCAGATCACCAGGTCGGAGCGCACCACGAACACCTTCGTCCGGATCAAGGATGGCGAGACCGTGGTGCTTGGCGGGCTGATCTCCCAGAACTCCTCGAATCAGCAGCAGAGCCCGGCCGTTCTGAACAAGGTTCCTCTTCTGAGAAATCTTCTGAGCAATTCCAAGATCGACAGCACCGAATCTGAAATGATCATCCTGGTAACCCCCCACCTGGTGAACCTGGATTTCGATGTGCCCGAGAAGGAGGACTTCCAGGGCCTGATCGTGGAGAAGCATTGAAAAATGCCTGGAATCGAACAGAAATGCCACCGAGCCACCGAGGCACTGAGCCTTCGGGCGAACCCCCGGAGGGTTTCCAGAACCTGGATTCTCTGTGTCCTCTGTGCCTCTGTGGCGTCTTCCGTTGGTTATTTTTCTTGACTTTGTAAAGGATTGGAATAAGTTGAATAGATTACAGTGGGGAAATTGCGCTTGGTGAATCCGTTGAAGTTCCGGAACGGTTTCTCCCTGGTCGAGTTGATGATCGTCCTGCTCATCATCGCGACCATCCTCATGTATGCGATAAAGGAGTATCGGGACAGCATTCTGGACGCCCAGGTTACCCGGGCGAAGGTGGATCTCGATGATTTGGGGAAGACGGTCAGGCTTTACAACATCCGGGAGGAAACCCCCTTCCGAGTCGGAACGTTCACCCCGCTTTTCTTGGGAACCATGATAGGGCGTTACTTTGAAAAGGCTCCACCCCTTGATCCATGGGGAAATCCGTATCTCCACGATGCCAAGCTCGGAATCCTGTATTCGATAGGGCCGAACCGGGTCAATGATTTTCAAAACCGGGGCGTTTTCGAGGATGAGGTGGTTGCCCGCTATCTTCCTGAGGGCTTTTTCGTGACCTCGGCGGAATACGTGGATGCCAATCGGAACAACCAGATCGACTTCGGGGATCTCCTCGAAATCGGGTTTTCCCGGCCCGCAAAGATGGAACATGTCGCTGCCACGATCTTCGAGACGAGGAATCCCTCGGATGCCCTGGCCAATGCCAGGGTCCAGGCTGCCTCGGAAGGAAGCACCCTGAAGCTGTATTTCCTTCCACCCCATCCTCCGAAGTTCGTGGTGGGTCAGACCACTATCTATCCCCATGAAAACAACGATTCCATCAGGGATTTTTCGAGCCCCCCGCAGTATCTGAAGGCAATCGAGGAGGTGACGATCCAACGAAAGCGAGCACAATAAATAATTTATTATCTTTCAAGGGAATTTTTCCGCACAGGGGAATTTTTACACGGTTTGGCGGGACGACGTTTTCCCATGGAGAAGGGAGCCGACGATAGTGGGTGCCGGGTACAGATTTTGCGAAAATAAATATAGATTTATTTTTG